>NZ_CP042906.1:3760000-4360000 GCF_008728855.1 Hypericibacter terrae
GCGATGGCCTCGCGCATGGCGAAGACCTCCATCCCCAGCTCTTTGGCGACCGCCTTGGCCTTGCTCTCGTCATGGTCGGCGATGACGAGCGTCTTGACGCCCTCGTCCTTCACGTCGCCATAGGGAAAACCATGGCCCAGCGACACCGACAGGATGCCGTTCTTGCCCTCCATCGCCGTCATCTTGTCGACGAACGCGCGCAAGGGCTGCTCGGTGGTGCGGAAGGTGCCGATCATCCGGCAGTCGAAGACCGCCATCCTGGGCTTGGTATGACCTTCGGCCGCGTCGGCGCAGAGCGTGAAGAGCTCGGCCGCCCGCTCCGGAATGTCGACATGCGGATATTCCTTATAGGCCACCAGCGCCGTCGCCTGCGTCACCATCGCGTCCGTGATGTGGCAATGGAGATCGAGCTCGGCGCCGATCACGGCACTCGGCCCGACAATTTTGCGCGCATGGGTGAGGATGTCGCCCTCGCAGTCGTCATATCCGTCCGCGACCATGGCGCCATGGAGCGCCAGCAACACGATATCGACCGGCATCGCCTGCCGCAGGCCGTCGAGGATCTCCTCGCGCAAGCCCTCATAGGCGTCCCGGGTGATCACGCCGGCCGGTTCGGCATAGCTGCAGAGGCCCTCGATCACATGATAGCCCCGGGCCTCCGCCAGACGGCGCCAGACGAAAAGCTGGGAGGAGCAGTAATTCTCGGGCCGGCGCGTCGCGTCGCCGCGCGCCAGGAAGCCGTCCTCGAAGCCGCGCACGCTGGTGGGGATCGGCGAAAAGGTATTGGTCTCGGTATCGAGGCCGGCAATGAAGACCCGCATGATGATCCCTTCCAGGCACAATCGGTCGATGGCCGGGGGAGGATAGTCGGCCGGGCGGGCGAAGTCACCGGGCAGGATCGACAATGACCCTGGCGGACGTCCCACGCGATCGCCGGGCGTGAAATCGGCGGCTGCTCCAGCGCCTTGGGTTGCCCCCGATCGGGCAGCGTCACACCCCGGTCAGCGGCGGGATTGATACATGTCAAGGTCGGACACCGGTTGTTGGCGCTTTAATGCTCGTGATCATTCCCCCTAGCGAGGAGTATCCCCTCATGGCTGAGCAAGAAGGAAAAGTGCCGGTAAAGCCCGGCGAAAAGAGTGCCGAGCGCGCGCCGTCCACGGATGTCTGGCAGCCGTTTCAGAACCTCCGGCAAGAGGTCGACCGGCTGTTCGAAGACTTCGGCCATGGCTTCTGGCGCCTGCCAAGCCGCCGCAGCCCGTTCGAGACCGAGCCTTTCTGGCGGCGCACTGCGCTCTCGGCCTCCGCCCCGGCCGTCGATGTGGTCGAGAAGGAAACGGCCTACGAGATCACGGCGGAACTGCCGGGCATGGATGAGAAGAACATCGAGCTTACGGTCGCCGACGACATGCTGACGATCAAGGGCGAGAAGCGCGAGGAGAAGGAGGAGAAGAAGAAAGACTACTACCTCTCCGAGCGCCGATTCGGCTCCTTCGAGCGTTCGTTCCGCCTGCCCGAGGGCGTGGAATCGGACAAGGTCGAAGCCAGCTTCAAGAAGGGCGTCCTTACCGTGACCCTGCCGAAAACGCCCGAAGCTCAGAAGAAGCCCAAAGAAAAGAAGATTGCCATCAAGACTTCATGACTGGAGGCCCGGTCGTAGGACGGTGGCGGCGCTCGCGCCGCCTGGGTACCACCACCCCGCTTCCGACCGGGCCCTCTCTTTTCCTTTGGCCTCCGATCATGTT
Organism: Hypericibacter terrae; assembly: GCF_008728855.1. GTDB lineage: Bacteria > Pseudomonadota > Alphaproteobacteria > Dongiales > Dongiaceae > Hypericibacter > Hypericibacter terrae. The sequence continues at coordinate 3,761,746 of NZ_CP042906.1, forward strand.
GGCGCCGTCTCCCTGCTGGATACCACCATTGTCGAGGATCATTCGCCATGGCCTACAAGCAGGTTCTCTTCCGCTCCGCCGCCCGCGACAAAATCCTTCGCGGGACCGCTCAGCTTGCGGACGCGGTGCGCGTCACATTGGGCCCGCGCTCCAAGTCGGTTCTGATCCAGAAGAAATGGGGTGCGCCGATCGTCTGCAATGACGGCGTCACCATTGCCAAGGAGTTCGAACTCAAGGACGCCGAGGAAAATCTGGGCGCCCAGATGCTGCGCCAGGCCGCGGAGAAGACCGGCGAGGTCGTGGGCGATGGGACCAGCACCGCTACAATTCTGGCCCATGCCATATTCGCCGACGGCGTCCGCAATGTCGTGGCGGGCGCCAGCGCGATCGATCTCAAGCGCGGCCTCGATCGCGCGACCAGGGTCGCGGTCGAGGCGCTGAAAGCCATGTCGCGTCCCGTCCGCACGCGCAAGGAGAAGGCGCAGGTCGCGACCATCTCCGCCCACAACGATCCGGCGATCGGCGAGTTGGTGGCCGACGCGATGGAGAAGGTCGGCAACGAGGGCGTCATCACCCTCGAGGAATCCAAAACCACCGAAACCGCGCTGGACGTGGTCGAGGGCATGCAGTTCGATCGGGGTTTCGTCTCTCCCTATTTCATCAATAATCCGGAGAAGATGGAGACGGCACTCGAAGACGTCCTCCTGCTGCTGCTCGATCACAAAATCAGCAACCTCAAGGATCTGCTGCCGCTTCTCGACCAGGTGGTGAAATCGGCGCGGCCCCTTCTCGTGATCGCGGAGGACGTGGAAGGAGAGGCGCTGGCGACGCTGATCGTCAACCAGCTCCGCGGCACGCTCAAAAGCTGCGCCGTCAAGGCGCCGGGCTTCGGGGACCGGCGCAAGGCGATGCTGCAGGACATCGCGATCCTGACCGGCGGCACGCTGATCTCCGAGGAGCTCGGCCTGAAGCTGGAGAATATCACCATCGCGGAGCTGGGCCGGGCCAAGCGCGTGGTGGTCGACAAGGACAACACCACCATCATCGGCGGCGCCGGCAAGCGCGCCGAGATCGATGGCCGCATCCAGCAGATTCGCCGCGAAATCGAAAAGACCACCAGCGATTACGACCGCGAGAAGCTGCAGGAGCGGTTGGCCAAGCTCGCCGGCGGCGTGGCGGTGATCCGGGTAGGGGCGCCGGCCGAGGCCGAGATGAAATCGAAGAAGGAAGCGCTCGAAGACGCGATCAGCGCCACCAAGGCCGCGGTCGCGGAGGGCATCGTGCCGGGGGGCGGGCTGGCGCTGCTGCGCTGCACTCAGGCCGTCTCGGCGGAAGAGGCGAAGACCGACGGCGACGAGAAGACCGGCATCCAGGTGCTAAGGCGCGCCCTCGAGATCCCGACCCGGCAGATCGCCGAGAATTCCGCGGTCGACGGCGGCGTCGTGGTCGCGCGCATGCTGGAGGGCGCAGGCAATCTGGGATTCGATGCCGCGCAGAAGCGCTATGTCGATCTGGTCGAAGCCGGCATCATCGACCCCACCAAGGTGGTGCGCATCGCCCTTGAAAATGCCGTCTCCGTCGCCAGCGTGCTCCTGCTGACGGAGGCGACCATGACCGAGATCGACGAACCGAAGAAGGAAACGGCGGCGTCGGAAGCTGCCATGGGGATGTAAAGCGGGTATGCTGGTCGTCATGTTCCGCCGTCGTTGAATGGGATGGGCGTCGGCGGCAGGGACTTACGGAAAACCCGATCCATGCGCGCAATGATCCTTGCCAAACCTCAGGCGGCGCTGCGCCTGGAAGAACGACCGAACCCGCCCCGACCGGGTCCCCATGAGGTCCTGATCCGCGTCCATGCCTGCGGCGTCTGCCGGACGGATCTGCATATCGTCGACGGCGAACTGACCTCGCCCAAGCTTCCCCTGGTTCCCGGTCACGAGATCGTCGGAATCGTGACCGAGACCGGTCCTGGCGTCGAGCAGCTTCATCCCGGCGACCGGGTGGGCGTGCCCTGGCTGGGCTGGACCTGCGGCGCTTGCGAATATTGCCGCAGCGGGCGGGAGAATCTCTGCGCCAGCGCGCGATTCACCGGCTACCAGATCGACGGCGGGTTCGCCGATTACACGGTCGCGCATGAGCGATTCTGTTTCCCCATCCCGTCGCGCTTCTCCGATGTCGAGGCGGCGCCCCTGCTCTGTGCCGGTCTCATCGGCTATCGGGCGCTTCGCCTCGCCGGCGATGCGGGAAAGCTGGGTCTCTATGGCTTCGGCGCGGCGGCGCATATCGCCATCCAGGTGGCGCGCCATCGCGGCCAGCAGGTTTTCGCCTTCACCAAGCCCGGCGACACGGCCGGCCAGGATTTCGCGCGCGGGCTGGGTGCCGTCTGGGCGGGCGGCTCCGATGGCCTGCCGCCGGAACCGCTCGACGCCGCCCTGATCTTCGCGCCCGTGGGTGCGCTCGTGCCGGCCGCTCTCCGGGCCACGGGAAAAGGCGGAACCGTGGTCTGCGCCGGGATTCACATGAGCGACATCCCCAGCTTCCCCTATCGAATCCTGTGGGAAGAACGCATGGTTCGTTCGGTGGCCAATCTGACCCGTCGGGATGGCGAGGAATTCCTCGCCATCGCCCAGGCGGTTCCCGTCCACACGACGACCACGGCCTTTCCCCTGGCGGAGGCCAACGATGCCCTGGCGCGGCTGCGCGAGGGACGCATCGAAGGCGCCGCGGTGCTGGTTCCCTGAGGCGAGACCCTCCTTCCCGGGGAGGGCGTTTTCCGACCGAAACCCGCCGGCTTCCGCCTTGACCGGTTGAAAGCGGCCGACGCATTCTCCCCGGCGCCGGGATGCCCCGGGACGGCTCCGCCGCCCCGGGATATCCTCCCCCATCGACCGGCCTGAGGGACCGACAAGGTCGCCCAGGTGCGGCGCCCGTCACTGTTCCAGCGGCTCACAGGCCAGCGACACTCAGGAAAGAACCACTCGGATGAAATCGCATACCCAGGTCGCCGTGATCGGCGGTGGCGTCGTCGGCTGCAGCGTGCTGTACCACCTGACCAAGGCCGGCTGGAAAGACGTGGTGCTGATCGAGCGCGACCAGCTCACCTCGGGCTCGACCTGGCATGCGGCCGGCGGCTTCCACACCCTCAATGGCGATCCCAACGTCGCCAAGCTCCAGGGCTACACCATCGGCCTCTATGACGAGCTCGAGAAGATCTCGGGCCAGTCCTGCGGATTGCACCGCTCGGGCGGGCTGATGCTGGCCGACACGCCGGAGCGCATGGAATGGCTGAAGATGGCGCATGCCCGCGCGCGCTATCTGGGCCTCGAGACCGAGCTCCTCACCGCCAAGGAAGCGCAGGAGCTTTTCCCGCTGATGGAGGCGAAGCACTTCGTCGGCGCCATGCTCGACAAGGCCGACGGCAATCTCGACCCCTCCGGCACAACGCACGCCTATGCCAAGTCGGCACGCATCGCCGGCGCCGAGATCTATCTCAAGACGCGCGTGAAGGAGCTCAAGCCCCGCAAGGACGGGAGCTGGGACGTCATCACCGAGCAGGGCAACATCCAGGCCGAGCATGTCGTCAATTGCGGCGGCCTCTGGGCCCGCGAGGTCGGCCGCATGGTGGGCTTGGAGCTGCCGGTGCTGGCGATGGAGCATATGTATCTCGTGACCGACGAGATGCCCGAGGTCGTCGCCTTCAACAAGGAACGCGGCCACGAGCTGCCGCATGCGATCGACTTCAAGGCCGAGATCTATATGCGCCAGGAGCGCAGCGGCATGGTGCTCGGCACCTATGAGAAAGATTGCCGCCCCTGGCAACCGCGCCAGACGCCGTGGGACTTCGGCACCGAGCTGCTGGAGCCCGATCTCGAGCGCATCGCGCCCTCGCTCGAGCTGGGCCATAAGCATTTCCCGGCCATGGCCAAGGCTGGCATCAAGCGCATCATCAACGGCCCCTTCACCTTCTCGCCCGACGGCAATCCGCTGGTGGGCCCGGTCCAGGGCTTGAAGAATTTCTGGTGCGCCTGCGCCGTCATGGCGGGCTTCAGCCAGGGCGGCGGCGTCGGCCTCGCCCTCTCGCAATGGATGGTGAATGGCGATCCGGGCTTCGACGTCTGGGCCATGGACGTCGCCCGCTTCGGCGAATGGGCGACCCGCTCCTACACCAACGAAAAGGTGCGCGAAAACTATTCGCGCCGCTTCTCGATCCGCTTCCCGAACGAGGAGCTGCCGGCGGCGCGCCCGCAGCAGACCACCTCGCTCTATGACGTGATGATCGCGCAGGGCGCCGTCATGGGCGACAGCTGGGGCCTCGAGACCCCGCTCTGGTTCGCGCCCAAGGGTACCGAGCCCAAGGACATCGTCTCCTTCCACCGCTCGAACGACTTCAAGCACGTCAAGGCGGAGTGTCTGGGCGTGCGCAACGCCGTCGGCGTCACCGAGATCGCCAATTTCGCGAAGTACGAGTTCATGGGCCCCGGCGCCGAGGCCTTCCTGTCGCGGCTCATGACCAACAAGATGCCGCGCACCGGCCGACTCATCCTGACGCCGATGCTCAATCCCGAAGGCAAGCTGATCGGCGACTTCACGATCGCCAAGGCGTCCGATGAGCGCTTCATCATGTGGGGCTCGAGCCAGGCGCAGAAATATCATATGCGCTGGTTCGAGAAGCATCTGCCGGCCGACGGCTCAGTCGCGATCCGCCGTTACGACATGGATCTGGTGGGTCTCTCGATCGCGGGACCGAAGTCGCGCGAGCTGCTGCAGCGCCTGACCGACGAGGATGTCTCGAACGCCGCCTTCAAGTTCATGGATCATCGCTCCATGGACATCGCCAATTTGCCGGCCATGATCAACCGCGTCACATATTCCGGCGATCTGGGTTACGAGATCTGGGTGGCGCCGGAATATCAGCGCCGCCTCTTCCTCGCGATCCACGAGGCCGGCAAGGATCTGGGGCTGATCAATTTCGGCATGCGCGCCCTCCTCTCGCTGCGGCTCGAGAAGAACTTCCCGACCTGGTATCGCGAGCTGCGGCCGATCTATGGCGCGTTCGAGGCGGGCCTCGACCGCTTCGTCGATCTCACCAAGAACGACTTCATCGGCCGCGAGGCCGCCGTGAAGGAGAAGGAGACCGGCGGCAAGCTGCGCCGCGTGACCATGGTGGTCGAGGCGTCCGATGCCGACGTGCTGGGCGACGAACCGATCTGGCACAAAGGCCAGGTCATCGGCTGGGTGACGTCCGGCGGTTATGGCCATTATGTCGACAAGTCGCTGGCCCAGGGCTATGTGCCCAAGGAGCTCGCGGCCGACACGGCCAAGAGCGCCTTCGAGATCGAGATCCTCGGCGAACGCCGCAAGGCGACCATCATTACCGACCCGCTGTTCGACCCGGAAGCGAAGCGGATGCGCGGCTGACGAGCAGGCCGCCGATGCTGAAATGGCTGACCGTCCCCGCGCTGCTGCTGTCGCTATTCGTGGCGGCAGCGCCCGCGGCGGCGGAGACGCTCGACACCACGCCGCGAACCGCGGTGATGTCGGCCTATCAGCCGGAATGGGTGCTACTCCAGTCCGAGCTGCAGGGCCGGAAGGACCACGCCGTCAATGGAACGGGCTTCGCGACCGGCACCCTCGAGGGCAAGCCGGTGCTGCTGTTCCTCAGCGGCATCAGCATGGTCAACGCGGCGATGACGACGCAGCTGGCGCTCGATCATTTCACCGTCGATCGGATCGTCTTCTCCGGGATCGCCGGCGGTGTCGATCCGGATCTGACGATCGGCGACGTGGTGGTTCCCGAGCAGTGGAGCGAGTACCTCGAGGCGGTCTTCGCCCGCGAGAAGAGCGGCACCTACGAGCTGCCGGCGCATGCCGATAAGCCGGCCGCCCATTTCGGCATGATCTATCCGCAGCCCGTGAAGATCATCAACGGTGGCGAGACGGAGAAGCGCAACTGGTTCCCCGTCGACCCTGGGCTCCTCGCCGTCGCCAGGGCCGTCGCTAGCACGACCGTCCTGCAGGACTGCGCCGCGCAAAACTGCCTCGACCATCTGCCCAGGATCGTGGTCGGCGGCAACGGGGTCTCCGGTCAGGCCTTCGTCGACAACAAGGAATTCCGCGAATATGCGCGAAGCGCGTTCGCGGCCGAGGTCCTCGACATGGAGTCCGCGGCGGTCGCCCACGTCGCCTATGTCAATGCCAAGCCCTTCATCGCCTTCCGCAGCCTCTCCGACCTCGCCGGCGGGGGAGAAGGCGAGAACGAGATCGGCACGTTCTTCCAGCTGGCGTCGGACAATGCGGCGAAGGTGGTGAGAGCGTTCTTGAAGGCGCTGAAGTAAATATGATCGCTACGCTCTACTGCGAAGCTTCGAGCGCGCTCGCCGATCGGCACAGCGTTCAATTCTGAAATACCCCTCCCCCTACCCCCTCCCGCAAGGGGAGGGGGGTGAGATGTTTGTTGTCCCAGCCCCTCCCCTTGCGGGAGGGGGTAGGGGGAGGGGTGACTCTGGCTCTATCTCATCACATCATATCCGACCGGCAGCGCCGCGTCGGTGAACCATTCCCAGATCGAGTGGGCGAAGGTCCGCATCGCACAGATCTCGTAGCGGTCGGCGGCGCTGCGATGGACCAGGACCGGGGTATGATGCAGGCCCGTCAGGGCGAACTGCCCGAGCTTGAAGACATTGGGATCGAAGTCGATCGGGATGCCCTTGGCGAGCACCTCGCGCGCGGCCGTGCCCTCGATGAAGATCCGCGTACGGCTGTGCGAGAGCGGCAGGATCGAGCCGACCGCGGGCGACACGGTCTGCGACAAACGCTCGGCCAGATCGTCCTTCTCGGGTCCGACGATCCAGAAATGCTCGGGGCCCACGCGCATGACGGTGCGGCCTTGCACCGAGACGCCATCGCCGACCCTGGCTGGCAGGCTAGCTCCCAACAGCGAGGCCAGCGCCGCCTCGAACGAAGCGGCCTGGTCCGGAAAGCCCGAGGCCTGGACCAGCGACCAGCCGCGGACTTCGCCCAGTTTCACGCCTCGCTCGCCCTTGGCGCCCTCATGGCCGCCCTGCTGCAGGTCCTTCTCCAGCGCCGATCGCCGCTCAAGCATAGAGGCGTTCCCCCTTGGGATCGATGAAATGCGGCGAGACAATGCGCGCGCGCACCTGCTCGTTCTTGACCGGATAGGCGCAGAGGATCTCCGCGCCCTCGTGGCGGAGCCCGCCACTGAAGAGACCGAGCGCGATATATTTCTTCAGCTCGTTCGACCAGGTGACCGATGTGATGTAGCCGCGGCCATGGCCTTCGATCTTGTCGTCTTTGAGGAACAGGATCGAGCCGCCCCGCAGCCGCTTGTCGGATTCGAGGCATTCGATCCCGACCAGGCTCCAGCGCTCCGGCGCCTGCAGCAGCGGACGGAAGCGCAGCTCCCTGCCGATATAGGCCTTCTCCTTGCCGGCCATCTTGCCCAGCCCCAGATCGTCGAGCGAGGTGCGGTGGTCGAGCTCGAGCCCGGCCACATGGCCCTTCTCGATGCGCAAGGAAGCCAGCGCCTCGAGCCCATAGGGCTTGATCCCGAGGGGCGCGGCGACTTTCAGGATATGCTCCCAGAGCGCCACGCCGTGATCGGCCGGCGTATAGACCTCGTAGGCGAGCTCGCCCGAGAAGCTGAGCCGGATCAGCCGCACCGGGACGCCGTCATGGGTGAATTCGAGCGCGCCCATATAAGGCAGCCGGTTGTCGCCGACCTCGGTGCGGGGGAAGGCCAGCGCCAGTGCCTGGCGCGCCTTGGGGCCCGAGACCGCCATCGCGGCCCATTCGTCGGTCAGCGAGGCGACATGGACCTTCAGCTCGGGCCAGGCCGCCTGCAGCAGGAACTCGACCCAGGACATGACTTCGCCGGCCTGCGCCGTCGTTGTCGTCATGAAGAAACGCGTCTCGGAAAGCCGCGTGGTGGTGCCGTCATCCAGCACCAGCCCGTCATCGTTCAGCATCACGCCGTAGCGCGCCTTGCCCACCGGCAGCTTGGCGAAGCCGTTCACATAGATGCGGTTAAGGAATTCGGCCGCGTCCGGGCCCTGCACGTCGATCTTGCCCAAGGTCGAGACGTCGGCGATGCCGACGCCGTGCCGCACGAGATCCATCTCCTTGACGTAAGCCTCGGCCGCATCCTTGCCGGCCCAATCGTAATACCAGGCGCGCAGCCACGGCCCGGCCGGCGTCATCCGGCCGCCATTGGCCAGATGCCAGTCATGCAGCGGCGAGAGCCGCACGGGGCGGAAATGATGGCCGACGCTGCGCCCCGCGATCGCGCCCAGCGCCACCGGCGAATAGGGAGGGCGGAAGGTCGTGGTGCCAGCTTCCGGGATCGTCACGTCGCGCAAACCCGCCATGATCGCGAGCGCGTTGATGTTGCTGGTCTTGCCCTGGTCGGTGCCCATGCCGAGCGTGGTGTAGCGCTTCAGATGCTCGACCGACTGATAGCCTTCCTGATGGGCCTGGGCGATGTCCTTGACGGTCACGTCGTTCTGGAAATCGACGAAGGCCTTGCCATGGGCGCTCGACTTCACCTCCCACTGGGCAGCGATGGCGTAGGCGCCCTCGCCCTCGATCGCGGGCGCAACCGGCTTGGCGGCGCTGATCGCATGGCCTGCATGGGAGGCGGCTTTGGCACCCGCTTCCGCGCCCTCGCCGATCGCCGCATCGAGCGCCAATGTGCCGACTACCGCCCCGGCGCCGAACTGGCCCTTGGCGAAACCGCCCGGCACGAAGGCCGCGATGTCTTCGCGATAGACCGGCTTGATGCCGCCATGCGAGGTCAGGTGCACGGTCGGCGACCAGCCGCCGGACATGCAGACGAGATCGCAGGGGCGCAACTCGCCCGAGTCCGCGCGGCCCACCGGACCCAATCGCGCCGCCCTGACCGACTTGCCGCCCTCGACATCGAGGATGGCGTTGCCGGGGCGAAGCTCGATGCCATGGCGCGCGGCGATCGCCTGCAGTCCCGGGGCGATCTCGCCGCGCAGATCGGCGATGGTGACCTTCAGCCCCGCCGCCGCCAGATCGAAGGCCGCGCGATAGGCGCTGTCATTGTTGGTGGCGATGATGGCGCGCTTGCCGGGCGCCACCGCGAAACGGTTGAGGTAGGTCCGCGCCGCCGAGGCCAGCATCACGCCCGGCCGGTCGTTGTTGGAAAAGACCAGCGGCCGCTCGATGGCGCCGGTCGTGAAGACGATCGCGCGGGCCCGCAGGATGGTGACGATCTGGCGGGCCTCGCCCTTCTTGGGATCGGGCGAAAGATGATCGCGCCGCTCGATCAGCCCGACGGTATTGCCGTCATAGACGCCGAAGACCGTGCTGCGGGTGAAGATGCGGAGGTTCGGCAGGGCCTGGAGCTCGGCCTTGCGATCCTCGATCCAGCTCGCGCCTGCGCCTTCGCTCGGTTCCGACAGCAGGCTGCCGCCCAGGTCGGAATCCTGCTCGGCCAGCACCACGCGGGCGCCGCTGCGGCCCGCGGTCAACGCCGCCGCCAGGCCGGCAGGGCCCCCGCCCACCACCAGCACATCGGTGAAATCATGGCGGGTCTCGTAGCGGTCGGGGTCGGGCGCGTAGGTGCCCTCGCCCAGGCCCGCGGCCTTGCGGATATAGGGCTCGTAGAACATCCAGGAACCGCGCGTCGGCCCCATGAAGGTCTTGTAGTAGAAGCCCGCCGTCAGCAGCGGGGCCGCCAGCGAGTTCACCGCCATCAGGTCGAACTCGACCGACGGCCAGCCATTCTGCCGGCGCGCCACGATCCCCTCGACCAGTTCGGTCATGGTCGAGGGAATGTTCGGCTCCTGCCGTCCGCCCTCACCCAGCGTGAGGAGTCCGTTCGGCTCTTCGATGCCGGCCGCCATCAGCCCGCGCGGACGATGATATTTGAAGCTGCGGCCGACCAGCGCCACGCCATTGGCCAGCATCGCCGAGGCCAGCGTGTCGCCGGCAAAGCCGTTGATCCGCGCGCCATCGAGGGTGAAGGAGAGCGGCCGGCTGCGGTCGATCCGCCCACCTTGCGGCAGGCGATGAGAATTGCCCTTCATCATCGGCCGGCTCCGCCTTTGGCGGCGGCTTCGCGCGCGGACCTGGCGGCGCCGGGCGTGTTGGTCGCCGTGTCGCGCTCCAGCACCAGCCATTGCCGGCAACCCAGCACATGCTGCCAATATTCGCGATGCGGACCCTTGGGGTTGTCGAACAGGAAGACATGATCGTGCCAGGCCTTCAGGTCGCCCGTGCCATGCGCGGGCCGCGCCTTGCTGGCATCGCTGCCATAGCGGAACTCGGAGTAGTCGCGCTCGCCGCACCAGGGGCAGGTGATTCTCAGCATCGTCGAAGAGCCTTACTGCTTGTAGTTCCAGTTGCCGGCGCCGTGATCGTCGAGCTCGCCGCCCTTCTCGAACCGGTCGAGGCTGAAGCAGCGGTTGAGCTCATGCGCCTCGCCCTTGGCGACCGTATGGGCGAAGGTCCAGCCCGACGCCGGGATCGCCTTGAAGCCCTGATAGCACCAGCCGCCATCGAGATAGAGATTGGGGATCGGCGTCCCGCAGATGAAAGGCGCGCCGTCGGGCGTCATGTCCATGATGCCGGCCCAATGCCGCAGCAGCCGCAGACGCGAGACCGCCGGGATCAACGAGACGGCGCATTCCGCCACGGTCTGGATCTTCGGCAGCTGGCCGCGCTGGGTGTAGTTGTTGAAGCCGTCGATATGGCCGCCGAAGACGAGGCCGCCCTTGTCGGATTGAGAGATGTAGAAGAGCTCGGCGCCGAACGAGACGACGTGATGGATCAGCGGCTTGATCGGCTCGGAAACGAAGGCCTGCAGCAGATGGCTTTCGACCGGCAGCCTCAGGCCCGCCTTGGCCGCCACATGCGAGCTGTGGCCCGCGACTGCGATGGCGGTCTTGCCGGCGCGGATGGGCCCCTTGGTCGTCTCGATCCCGGTGACCTTCCCCTGCTCCATGGTGAAGCCGGTCATCTCGCAATTCTCGATGATGTCGACGCCGAGATCGCTGGCCGCGCGCGCATAGCCCCAGGCGACCGCGTCATGGCGCACCGTGCCGGCGCGCTGCTGGATGATGCCGCCCACGACCGGAAAGCGCGCCGCGTCGCTGTAATCGAGATAGGGGAGCAGCTTCATTACTTGCCCGCGATCGAGCAGCTCGGCATCGATGCCATGCAGGCGCATGATGTTGCCCTTGCGCGCCAGCACATCCATCTGCGACGGGTTGTGCGCCAGGCCGATCTGGCCACGCTGCGACAGCATCACGTTGAAATTGAGGGTATGCGACAGCCCTTCCCAGAGCTGTAGCGAGAATTCGAAGAATTTCGTGTTGCCGCCGATCATGTAGTTCGAGCGCACGATTGTCGTGTTACGCCCGACATTGCCCGAGCCGATATAGCCCCGCTCGATCACCGCGACATTCTTGATGCCGTGATTGGCCGCCAGATAATAGGCCGTCGCCAGCCCATGCCCGCCGCCGCCGATAATGACGACGTCATAGCTCGATTTGGGCGCCGGCGACCGCCAGGCGCGCGGCCAGGGGCTCGAGGGAAGGAGGGCGTGGCGGAGAAGGGAGAGGGCCGAATAGCGTTTTGCCAAGGCGGGAAACCCGAACTGATGCTTTAGCGCGGGGATGATAGGGACATGAGAGACGCGCCGGCTGTCAATAGCGACGGGCATTAGCGACAGGGCGTCGCCCAGCCCATCATTTTCAGGGGACGATTCCGCCCCCTGCCGGGGCTATGTCCGTCCGGGGCCCGTTGCGGGGCCGCGGCCTCCCCAGCGGCGCACCAACCCGGCCTTGAGCAGCCGTCCGCTCTTGGCGGCCGCCCGTTTCAAGGTCAGCGTGTCGAGCTCCTCCCGAACCGCCTCGCGGGCCAGGGCATCGGCGGCCTGGCGCCAGATTCCCTCTCGAAATCCGGGTTCCTGGAATCGGGCCCGCCAGGCGGCCAGCTCGTCGGCCCGCTCCTGGTCGGTCAGGTTCGGCCGCGCGCTGCTGGCGGTGCAGATGCAGGTCGGCACCAGGGCCGACCGGGCGCGGCACCAGGGCTCGGCCAGGAACTGCCGCCACATATAGAGGTCGGTCCAGGGGAATTCCGGCGGGGTGGTCCGCCAGCCGTAAGGCAGCTTCCGGTAGGCTTCCAGCGTATGGCCGGCGAAGGTGAAATCGAACCGGTTGAAGAGCTGCGTCAGCATCAGCCGGCGGAACTCGGGGTTCTCCAGATCCGCCGGCAGAAACCGCAAGGCGCCCGCGTCGTCGAGGCCGATATGAAGCGTATGGCCGAAATCGACCTCCCGCAGCAGCCGGTCCAGGGTCTCGAGATGCTCGGGCATCCAGGCATCGTCATCGCCGAGATAGGCGACAATGCGCCCGGTGGCCTGCTTCAGCGCCTCGTGACGATGGATCTCGCCCTTGCGCGGCCCCTTCGGGAAATCGAAGAAGCGGATCCGGGGGTCGGCCGCACCCAGCTCGCGCATCACGTCCCGCGTGGCGTCGCCGACGCCGTCGCCCACCACGAACAGCTCGAAATCCTGAAGGGTCTGGCTTTGCGCACTCGCGATCGCGTGGCGCAGGGGCGCCACATGGTTGTGCGTCGGGATCAGGATGGTTGCGGCCGGCATCGCGGTCGGGTCAGCGCCTCATGACCGCCGCGGCACCCCGCCCGCGGCCTCGAACTGGCGCAGGAGGGTCGCGAAATCCGGCAGGTCGGCGTCGCGCGGCAGCAGGATCGGCGCGCGCGAAGGCCAGTCGATATCCAGGTCGGGATCGTCGAACCGGCATCCGGCCTGGTCGACGCCATCGTAATAGGCGCTGAGGCCGTAGAGATAGGTCACGGGGTCATGGGCATAAATGCCATGCGCGACGCCGGGCGGGATGATCAGCACCTGGGGCGCCTCGCCCTCGGCCTGGAGCGTCATGCCCCGTCGGAAGCTCGGCCCGTCCCGGCGCAGATCGGCCAGACCGATCGTCGCCCGGCCGCCGACGACAACGATGTAGTCGACGCGCAAGCGGTGCACATGCACACCGCGCAACACATGGCGGCGCGTATTGATGAAATCCCACTGCACCGGCCTTGCGGCCAGCTCCCAGGAGTCGCGATGAATCTCGCAAAGGCTGCCACGCAGATCGGGGGCGGGCGTCAAGGGTCGCAGCCGAACGCCCGCGATTGCAACGGGCTTCACCTTCAAACCGGTCTTGGGAACGAGATCGCCGTCCATCTCCGACCCCTTGCACCGAGCTATCGCCACCCCCCCCGCACGACAATCTCGGAACTTCCGGCTGTCCCCCCAGTTAGACTACTGCTTTCGCCCGCCTCTGCCCAGCCGCCCGTTCCTGATCACTGGACCCGTAACTCCTGGCTGTCTATCCGGTCACTCTCGGCTGACCGCCGCCGCCCCATCGGTACGGAGACGTCTCTGGCCGTCCGCTTTCTCAGCATTAGCACCGCGATCACGATGCGGCGCCGGCCGGTTGCGGCCGGCATTTGCGCCGTCATGATCGGCCTTGGCATTTCCCCGCAAGCCCGCGCCGACGAGTTCGAAGACGGCACCTTCAACCTGGTGCTCGAGAACGACCTCGTCTCCGGCTTCGACCAGGACTATACGAACGGCATTCAACTGAGCTGGACTTCGGGCCTGGGCGGAGCGCCCTCCTGGGCCGTGGACGCCGCCCGCTGGCTGCCCTTCTTCGCCGACCAAGGCGATGTCCGGGTCAGCTACGGCATCGGCCAGAACATGTACACCCCCAGCGATATCACGGTCGCCGACCCGCCTGCCGACGACCGACCCTACGCGGGCTGGCTCTATGGCTCGATCGGCCTGATGGAAGAAACCGGCACGCGGCTCGACCAGTTGCAATTGCAGATCGGCATGGTCGGACCCGCCTCGCTCGCCGACAAGACCCAGAGCTGGGTTCATGGGATCATCGGCGCCGATAAGCCCCAAGGCTGGGATCATCAGATCAACAACGAGCCCGGAATCGTTCTCACCTATGAACGCAGCTGGCGCGCCTTCGTGTCCGGCGACATCTGGGGGTTCTCCTTCGACGCCACCCCGCATATCGGCGGCGCGGTCGGCAACGTCTTCACTTACGCGAACGCCGGCGCGACCTTGCGGCTTGGCTGGAACCTGCCGGACGATTATGGCCCACCGCGAATCGAGCCGAGCCTCCCCGGTTCCGGTTTCTTCGAACCCCAGGACGATTTCGGGCTCTATTTCTTCGCCGGATTGGATGGACGGGCGGTCGCGCGAAACATTTTCCTGGACGGCAATACATTCCAGGACAGCCGGAGCGTCGATCGGAATATCTTTGTCGGCGATGCGCAGGTCGGCGTGGCCTTCACGATCCGGACCGTGCGCCTGGCTTACACCCATGTCTTCCGGACGCCGGAGTTCGACGGGCAGCACAACGTCGACAAATTCGGCGCGCTCAGCCTCACGCTCCGCTTTTGACACTGGCGGATCGGTTGATCTCCCTCCGGGGCGGCCTTAGACTCGGGAACCAACGTCGCAACGGCATCGGATTCGCAAGAGAGGATCGCCCCTTGGCCGCCCTCAGGAAAGAGAGCCCCAATGCGGGCCTCATCGTCATCGACCTGCAGAACGATTTTTGCCCCGGCGGCGCGCTCGCTGTCGCCGGCGGCGACGAGATCGTGCCCCTCGTCAACCGCCTCATCGGCTCCTTCGAGCATGTGGTGCTGACGCAGGACTGGCATCCCGCCGGCCATTCGAGCTTTGCCTCGACCCATGCCGGCCAGGCGCCCTTCGCTGCGGTTCAGATGGCTTACGGCTCGCAGACGCTCTGGCCGGATCACTGCGTTCAGGGAACCCCCGGCGCCGAGTTCCACCGGGACCTGGCCTGGACCAAGGCCGAGCTCGTCATCCGCAAAGGGTTCCGGAAGGCGATCGACAGCTATTCCGCCTTCTATGAGAACGACCGCAAGACCCCGACGGGCCTCGCCGGTTACCTGCGCGAGCGCGGCCTGACCAAGCTGGCCCTGGTCGGCCTGGCGACCGATTTCTGCGTCGCCTATTCGGCGCTGGATGCGGCACGCCTCGGTTTCGACACGACCGTGCTGCTGGATGCCTGCCGCGCCATCGACCTCAATGGCTCGCTGGCGACGGCCCGGCGGCAGATGCAGCTGGCGGGCGTGAGCCTCGGCGAGGCCGCCCGGCTCGTTGCCTAGGCCGCCCAGCCATCACATCGATCGCAACCCGACCCCGACATAACGCTGCAGGGGCGTCGGATCGGACCTGAGGCTGGGGACATCGCAGGTCTCCTTCACCGTGCCATTCTCGATGAAGGCGACCCGGTCCGCGACCGACAACGCCGCCTCGACCCGCTGCTCGACCAGGATGGTGGCCACGCCCTGGCTCCGGAGCAGCCGGACCGTATCGAGGATCGCCGCGATCATGCTGGGCATCAACCCCTCGGTCGGCTCGTCCAGCAGCAGAACGGCCGGTTCCAGGCAAAGGGCACGGGCGACGGCCAGCATCTCCTGCTCGCCGCCGGAGAGCGTGCCGGCGGCTTGAGCCAGACGTTCCTTCAGGACCGGAAACAAAGCCAGGACGCGTTCGCGCACCGAGGCGCCCCGGTCCCGGGCCATAAGGCCGATCGCCAGATTTTCCTCGACCGTCAGCTCGGCGAACAGACGCCGGCCCTGCGGCACATAAGCGATGCCGCGGCGCGGGATCTCATGCGCCGGCAGCCCGCCGAGATCGACATCGCCGAGGCATACCCGCCCCGAGCGCGGTTTGATGAGACCCATAATGGTCTTGAGCGTCGTGGTCTTGCCGGCGCCGTTGCGGCCGAGCAGACAAAGCACCTCGCCCGGCGCCACGCGCAGCGAGAGATCGCGCAGCACTTGGACGCGCCCATAGAAACAGTTCACGGCGTCGAGGGTCAGGATCATGTGCCGAGATAGGCCCTCTGCACCTCGGGGTTCGCCCTGATTTCCTCCGGCGTTCCCTCCGCCAGGATCCGGCCGTTGTCCATCACAGTGATGAGATGGGCCAGATCCATCACCACCGGCATGTTGTGCTCGATCAGGAGCACGGTCGCGTCGGCCGCGATCTCGCGGATGAGGGCGCAGAACCCGACGATCTCCTCCTCGGAGAGGCCTTGCGTCGGCTCGTCGAGGATCAGGAGCTTGGGCTCGAGTGCCAGTCCGATCGCGAGTTCCAGCAGTCGCTGATGGCCGTAGGGCAGCGTCGAGGCCAACGCCGGCCCCCGGCCTTCGAGCCCCACGCGAGCGAGTGTCCGATCGACCTTGCTCATCAGGTCGGCCTCGCCACCTCTGCAGGGAAGGCCACGCTGCGCCGCCAAGGCGACATTGTCGAAGCAGCTCAAGTTCTGGAAAACGCTGGTGATCTGGAAGGTATAGGCGATCCCGCGCTCGACCCGCGACCAGGGGCGCAAGGCCGTGATGTCCTCACCCTCGAACAGGACGCGTCCCGAACTCGCCGGGATCCGTCCGCAGATCATGCCGACCAGCGTGGTCTTGCCGGCGCCGTTGGGACCGATCACAGCGCGGATCTCGCCGCGCTCCACCGACAGATCGACGGCGTCGACCGCGCGCAGGCCGCCGAACTGGCGGCTCAATTTCGCCGTGGACAGAATCGTCGCGTCGGCGCCGGTCACGGCAGCCATGGCAGCCATTTCTGCCGCAACGTGCCGAGGATGCCTTTCGGGAACCAGAGCACGAGCAGCACCAGGGCCACGCCGACGATCAGCATGTAGCTCGAGGTATATTCGCTGGAGAAATCGATCAGGTAATACATCAGGGCCGTGCCCAGGAGCGGGCCCAGGATCGTACCCTGCCCACCCAGCAGCACCCAGAGCAGCGGCAGGATCGAATATTGGATGCCGGCGAAGGTCGAGCCGACATAAGAGAAAAGGAGCGCATAGGTGGCGCCGGCCGCCGCCGACAGTGTGCCGGAAAGCGCGAGCGAGCCCAACTTGTAGCGGAAGCTGTGATAACCCAGCATCACCGTCCGCGCCTCGTTCTCGCGGATCGCCACGAGCACGCGGCCGATGCGCGAGCGAACAAGGAAGAGCGAGACCAGCAGGCTGATCGCGAAGAGCAGCAGCGCCAGATTATAGCGGATCGGCGGCGAGACCAGGGTCAGGGGTCCCTCCTCGCTGCCCGTGTCCCAGCTCCAGGCGCTCAGATCGATGACGATACCCTGGTCGCCCTGCGTGATCTCGTTGAAATAGAGCGTCAGGAGGAAACAGGCCTGGGCGAACATCAGCGTCACGATCATGAAGGAGACGCCACTGGTGCGCAGCGCGATCATGCCGACTACGAGCGACAGGGCGAGGCCCGTGAGCAGGCCGACCACGAAGGCCGAGAGCGGATCGAATCCCAGATAATAGGCGCTGAGGCCCGCGCCATAGAGACCGGCCGCGAAGAACATCGCATGACCGAGGCTCATCAGGCCGGTGTAGCCCAGCAGCAGATTGTAACCCATGGCGTAGCTCGCCAGGATCATGATCCGGCTCATATTGGTGTGGTCATAGGCCGGCAACAGGAACTGCAGCGCGAACAGCGCCGCGATCACGCCGAGATGCAGCCAGAGCGGCCGCCGATCATCGTGCCGGGAGGCGAAGGCGGGCAAGGCCGGCGCGCTCATCGGGCGCTCCGGGCGAACAGCCCTTCCGGTCGGAACACCAGCACCAGCGCCACCAGCAGGGTCGCGATGATCTTGGAGAGTGTGCCGGAGAAGAAGACCGAAATCATTCCATCGGAAAGCCCGATCACGAAGGCGGCGATCACCGTGCCGCGCAGGCTGCCGAGCCCGCCGATGATGACGGTGATGAAGGAGAGCAGCAGCGGGTCGAGTCCCATCAGATAATGGGCCTGCTGGATCGGCACGATCAGCACGCCCGCGACCGCCGCCAGCATGGCGCCCAGCGCGAAGATCATCGAATAGACGCGGGCGACGGGGATGCCGAAATTCTGCGCGGTCTCGCGATCGAACTGGGTCGCCCGCATGACGAGGCCGATGCGGGTGCGCATCAGCAGGAACCAGGTCAGCAGCAGCAGGGCGGCCGAGGCCGCGACCACAACGAGCTTGTAGCCGGAGTAACCGAACCAGGGGAACTGAATGCGGAAGCTGATCGGCGGTTCGACCGGATGAGCATCGGGTCCGTAGAAGGTCAGCACCAACTGCTGGATGATATAGAGCATGCCGATGGTGGCGACGATGGTCGCCTCGGGATTGTAATTGAGTCGGGCGAGGACCAGCCGGTCGGCGCTCCAGGCGATGGCGCCCACCACCAGCGGGCTCAGGACCAGCGCCAGCAGAAAGCCCAGGGCCGGAATGCCGGGAACGAGGCTGCTGAAGCCATAGGCCAGCACCGCCCCCAGCATGAAGAACTCGCCATGCGCCACATTGACGATGCGCATGACGCCGAACACGAGCGAGAGCCCCAGCGCCGTCAGCGCCAGCACGAAGGCGGCGGCGGTTCCTTCCAGGAAGGCCAGGAGAAGATGGGGACCGAGACTCATGGCGCGCGGCTTCCCGCGATGAAGCCGCACGCCCTCTCTTCACCCTTACCGGAGGAAGAGAGGGCGCCGCCGTTGGAAATCACGACCTCGGATGCCGTCAGAGCGGCTTGGTTGTGTAATCCGTTTCGGGCGGATAGAGCCCATCCTGGATCGCCGTCTTGTGGACGACGTTCAGCTTGCCGCCCTCGACCTTCGAGATGTACTGGTGGCCGTAGCACTGGTGGAGCTTGCCGTTGAAGGTCTTGTCGCCCTGCGGATGCTCGTCGCCCTCGGCGAAGACCGTCATCGCCTCGACCGCCTCGATCAGCGTGCCCTTGTCATGGAAGGTCGGCTTCTGGTAACCGCTCTTCTCCATGCCGGCCTTGATGACATAGAGCGTCTCCCAGCAGCCGAACATATGGGAGTAGGTCGAGACTTCCTTCGGATCGGCGGTCGAGGCACCATTGTCGTCGACGCCGACTGCGGCGCGGTAATGCTTGTCGAAATCGGTCTGGTCCTTCTGGGCGTAGCGTGGGAAAGCCTCCCAGAAATAGGTGCCGTCCAGATATTCGAGGCCGGGGCTCGCCATATCGGTGGCTTCGAGCGAATCGATGAAGCCGAAGATCTGCGGCCGGGTCGTGCCGAAATGATCGCCCATCTCCTTGACGAAGGTGAGCACGCCGGGACCGACCATCACATGGTAGATGACCTCGGTGTCGGCCGGGACCTGCGCGAAATATTTCGAGTAGGAGGTTTCGGTCGGCGCCACCGGAATGAGCGCCGAGATCGAGCCGCCCTGCTCCTTGATCGCGGCCGAGAAGAAATCGCGATGGTCGTAGCCGAACGCGTAGTCCGGATAGATCATCGACACCTTCTTGCCGAGATTGTTCGCGATCCAGGGCGCCATCGCGATCACCTGCGATTTCACGTCGGTGATGCCGGGCTGGAAGGTGTAGCGGTTCAAGGCGCCCGAGGCGACATGATGGCCCTCGCTGACGACGAAGTAGGGCATCTTGAGCTGACCCGCGGTCGGCGCCGATCCCATCACCACATGAGAGAACAGCGTACCGAACACCGCATCGACCTTATGTTTGGTCGCGAACTTCTCGACCACCTCGGCGCCGCGCTTCGGATCGGTGCCGTCGTCCTCGGCGATGATCACGATCTGACGGCCGTTGATGCCGCCGGCGTCGTTGATCAGCTTGACCGCGGCGGTCGTGGTCTGTTCGTACCAGCGCCCGTAGGCGGCGCCGATGCCGGTGCGGTGCACCTGGAAGCCCAGCTTGATCGGCTCGGCGGCGTGGGCCTGGATGAAGCGCATCGGCGTCGGCAGCAATCCCGACGCGGCGGCGGCACCGGCGGCAGCACCCAGCCCCTTGACCAGGCTGCGGCGCGTGATCAGCGAGCCACTTGATTTCTTGATGGTTCCCTTGGCAGTCATCGTCGCGCCTCCCCAGCGTTGAGCGGTGGCCTGCACGCTTCTCCCGCGCGGGCACCGGTTCTTGTTATGGCGAACGTTTGCATAGAAATGAAATCATGCGACCCGGGAAAAGGCAATATCCGGCCCTCTATCCAATCGTAGGAGCCGCCAGCAGCCAGAGCCCGAACAGCGTGTAGCCGATCATCAGCAGCGCCAGAGGCCACTGGCTCGCCAGGGCGGCGCGCTTGTCGGGAAAGCGCTCGATCGCGATCAGATGGGCCAGCAGCACCGCCAGGATATGGACCAGCATCACGGCCCCTGCCTGCGCCGAGAAGATGAGCCAGACCGAATTCATGTCCGACAGGAAAGAAACCCTGACATGGGGATCAGCGATTCCCAGCAGGTGCCAGCCCCAGCCGAACGGATCGTCGATCGAGAACACCGCATATTGGGCATTCACCAGGAACGACGTCAGGTAATGGGCGAAGTGGTAGCCGATCGAGATCGGCAGGATCGACAGGACGAAGGCGCCGAGCAGGGTGCCGATGTCAATCCGGCCGCCGGCCAGGCGCCCACCCAGCCCCATCGCCAGACCATAGGCCGCGCCGAGCAGCAGCCACGCCCCGATCAGTCCCAGGCTATTCGGCAACATGAGCACGGTCCGGCCTGGAAATTCGAGCGGGTTGACGCCCCAGACTCCAAGCCACCAGAAGGTCTTGTCGAGCCCGTCGAAGGAAACGGTCGCCAGGGTCAACAGCACGAACAGGGCGCCGCTCAGGGGCAGCGGCCCAAATTGCAGGAGCGCCCGCCCCGGCAGTCCCAGCGTCAGGCGGTATCGCCGGCTGGGACCGGTCGAGGTATCCGGCTCGACCGGTTCCGCGCGCAAGGGCGCGAGCAGCGCCACGAAGCGGAAGAAGACCGCGAAGCCATCGCCCTTGGCGAGCCAGGCCCGCTCGCCGAACAGGACCATGCCGGCCAGGGTAATGGCCGAGTAAATCACGATCGCCTCGGCCAGCCGCGCGGGATCGTCGGGCGCCGGGTCGATCAGCTCGAACCAGGCGAAGCCCAAAAACAACAGGATCGCCGGCCCGTAACCGAACCAGGGCGGATAGCCCAGAAGTGCCGGCGACGAGCCCGTGTCGCCCGAAAGCCGCCGGATCAGGCGATAGGGCGCCAGCCAGGGATTGAGAAAGCTCCAGAGATTGCCGAACAGCGCCTGGGCGACCGTGAGCCCGCCCCACCAGACCGTCCAGATGAAGAGCGGCAAGGGGTTCGACAGCGGATCGCGGCTGCCATAGACGCCGGCGATCAGGAGCAAGACCAGGAGCAGGAAGCTGGCCGCGCTGATCGCGGTCCGGGGCAGCGCCGGCCAGACGCCGAGATCGAACCGTGCCGCCGCGATGCGGCGCAGGAAGCTGTCGGAAACCGCAAGCAACAACAGGAAGGAGGCGGCCACGGCAAGCGTGCCCCCAACGATGTAGTAATGCGTCGGCAGCAGCAGGACGAAGCCCTTGTCGGAGGCATGAGCCCAGGCGGGAGTGGCCGCGACGACCGACAAGAGGCTTCCGAACCACAGACGCAAAGGCCAAATGGCGGATCTCAATGCGACCCTGCGTCGGGTGTCACGGATGGGGGCTTCTTCTTGATGCAAAAAAGATCACGATCGTTCATTCCGGTGCAAAGCCAGTCTGGACCGAATCCAGCATTCATTCTTCCAGGTAAGATCGGATTTGCGAAGAAGCTCCACGTCATCGCCGCCGTGGCCGCGATCAGAGGAACCGCTATCGCGGCACAAATCCAGAAGCGGCGCATCTCCCGCCATTTATGGGCATCGAATGCCCTGGCAACCGCCAAGCCGGCGCAGATCCCGAGGAAGATGACAGCCAGGAATTGCATGGACCAAGGCGATCACTATTGACGCGAGCTACCATCATGGGGGGATGGCAGGCCGGCAAACAAGGCCCGCCTTGACAGTTTCAGGCCTCCCGGAGATCATTTGCATACGAACGAACCCCTGCGGGCCGCGGGGTGCGAGGGCAGTGGAGAGACGGGCCCCATGTTCAAGTTTTCATGTTCCTGAGACCGACAAGCCTGCGCGAGGCGGTCGATGCCTTGGCGACGCCCGGGATCCAGATCCTGGCGGGCGGCACCGACTTCTATCCGGCGCTGGGCGACCGCCATCTCTCCGCGCCGGTGCTCGACATCACGGCGGTGCGCGAGCTGAGCGGCATCCGTGAGGAACCGTCGCAGTTCCGCATCGCGGGCGGCACGACCTGGAGCGAGCTGGTCGCCACCCCCCTGCCCCGTTGCTTCGACGCGCTGAAAGCCGCCGCGCGCGAGGTCGGCTCGATCCAGATCCAGAACCGGGGCACCGTCGCCGGCAATCTCTGCAACGCTTCGCCCGCCGCCGATGGGGTCCCGCCGCTCCTGGCTTTGGATGCCGAGGTCGAGCTCATGTCACGCGCCGGCACGCGCCGCCTCAAGCTCGGCGACTTCATCACCGGCAATCGCAAGACCGAGCGCCGGCCCGACGAGCTGGTCTCTGCCATCCTGGTGCCCCGCACGATCGAGGGGCCTTCGGTGTTTCTCAAGCTCGGCGCGCGGCGCTATCTGGTGATCTCGATCGCCATGGTGGCCGCGATCCTCGAAGCGGACGACAAGGGCCGGGTGGCGCAGGCGCGGATCGCGGTGGGTTCCTGCTCCGCGGTCGCGCGCCGCCTGCCCGACCTGGAGGGCGCGCTCCAGGGTGTCGCCATGACCGCCGGCATCGGAAACCGGGTCGAGCCCTCGCATCTGGCGGCCCTGGCGCCGATAGACGATATCCGTGCCACCGCCGCCTATCGCCGCGACGCGGCGCGCACGCTGGTGGCGCGCGCGCTCGAGCAATGCGTGGCGGGCTGACCGCCATGGATCGTCCCGCCACCAGCATCGATTTCACCCTCAATGGCCGCGCTGTCAGCGTCGCGACGCCGCCCGGCCAGCGCCTGACGCGAGCCTTGCGCGACGAGCTGGGTCTGACCGGCACCAAGGTCGGCTGCGATGCCGGCGATTGCGGCGCCTGCACCGTGCTGCTCGAGGGCGAGCCGGTCTGTGCCTGCCTGGTCGCGGTTGGCCAGGTCGAGGGCCAGCGGGTCGAGACCATCGAAGGCCTCACCGCCAGCTCGGCCGTGACGCAAAAGCTGCAGGACTCGTTCCTTCGTCATGGCGCCGCGCAGTGCGGCATCTGCACGCCGGGCATGCTGGTCGCGGCGACACGGCTCCTGGAGCGGAATCCGCAGCCGACCGAGGCCGAGGCCATGGATGCGGTCGGCGGCGTGCTCTGCCGCTGCACCGGCTACCGCAAGATCGTCTCGGCCATCCTCGACCAGGGCGAGCCGGGAGTCGCCGATTCCGATCCCGCCGCCGGCAGCGCCGTCGGCAAGCGGCTACGTCGTGTCGACGGCAAGCCCAAGACCGATGGCACTGAGATCTTCGGCGCCGACGAGACGCCGGCCCATTCGCTGCTCCTGCGCGCCGTCCGCAGCCCGCATCATCACGCGCGATTCACCTTTGGCGATCTCGACCGCTATGTCGCGAGCCATCCGGGTATCGTGAGAGTGGTGACCGCCAAGGATGTGCCGGGCGTCGATTGCTACGGACCGATCCCCCCCTTCGCCGACCAGTCCGTGTTCGCCCGCGACGAGGTGCGCTTCCGCGGCGAGGCGGTGGCGGCGGTCGTCGGCCAACCCGCCGCGATCGCGGCGCTCGATCTCGCGAAATTTCCGGTCGTCTGGGAGCCCCTGCCCGCCCTCACCAGCATGGCGGCGGCGCTCGACGGGACCGCGCCGCTGGTCCATGACAAACGCCCCGGCAACATCCTGACGCGCGGCCGCGTCGTGAAAGGCGATGTCGAGGCGGCGCTGGCCTCCGCGCCCGTCACCGTCGAAGGCGAGTTCGAGACCGGCTTCGTCGAGCATGCCTATATCGAGCCCGAGGCGGGCTTCGCGCGGCGCGTCGGCGACCGGATCGAGGTCCAGGTCTGCACCCAGGCGCCCTACATGAATCTCGAGGACATCGCCAAGATCCTGGGGATCCCGCAGAGCGCGGTGCGCATCATCCCGACCGCGGTCGGCGGCGGCTTCGGCGCCAAGCTCGACATGTCGGTCCAGCCCTTCCTCGCGGTCGCGGCCTGGGTCACCGGCCAGCCGGTGCAGATGGTTTATACGCGGCCGGAATCCCTCATGACCTCGACCAAGCGCCATCCGTCGAAGATCCGCGCGAAGATCGGCGCCGCGCGCGACGGCGCGCTGCTGGCGATCGATGTCGCGGCCGATTTCAACACCGGCGCCTATTCCTCCTGGGGGCCGACCGTCGCCAACCGCGTGCCGGTCCATGCCTCGGGGCCCTATTACGTGCCGAATTACCGGGCGCTGACGCGCGCGGTGCATACCCATCTGGTCCCCGCCGGCGCCTTTCGCGGCTTCGGCGTGCCGCAAGCGACCCTGGCGCAGGAGCAGCTTTTCGACGAGCTCGCCGACAAGCTGGGCCTGGACCGCCTCGAGTTCCGCATCAAGAACGCGCTGCGCGGCGATCAGCCGACGGCGACCGGCCAGGTGATCGGCGAAGGGGTCGGCATCAAGGCCTGCCTCGAAGCCTTGCGGCCGCGCTGGCACGCCGCCCGTGCGGAGGCGGCCGCCTTCAATCGCAGCACCAAAGCGCCGCTGCGCCGCGGCGTCGGCGTCGCCGGCATGTGGTATGGCTGCGGCAACACCTCGATGGCCAATCCCTCGACGATGCGAACCGGCCTCAAGCCCGATGGCAGGGTGGCGCTGCATCAAGGGGCGGTCGATATCGGCCAGGGTTCGAACACGGTCATCCTGCAGATCTTCGCCGATGCGCTGGGAGCGCCGATCGATCGCATCGACCGCGTCGCGGCCGATACCGATCTGACGCCCGATTGCGGCAAGACCTCCGCCTCGCGCCAGACCTTCGTCTCCGGCAAGGCGGCGGAACTCGCGGCCCGGGGCCTGCGCGCGCAGATATTGCGCGCCGCCAATGCCGGCGAGGACGCCAAGATTCATTTCAACGCCGGCCATGTCACGGTCCAGGACGGCACTCGCGAACGCCGGATCGATCTGACCGCGCTGCCGGTCGATGCGCGCGGCTATGTGTTCGCCGAGGAAGCGACCTTCAATCCGCCGACCACCGGGCTCGACGAGAACGGCCAGGGCGTGCCCTACGCAGTCTATGGCTTCGGCGCGCATCTGGCTGAGATCGAGGTCGATATGGATCTCGGCACGGTGAAGCTGGCCGCGCTCACCGCCGCCCACGATGTCGGCCGGGCGATCAATCCGACCCTGGTCGAGGGCCAGATCGAGGGCGGTGCCGCGCAGGGGCTGGGGCTCGCCCTGATGGAGGAGTTCCTGCCCGGCCGCGGCGAGAATCTGCATGACTATCTGATCCCCTCCGCCGGCGACATGCCGAAGGTCCATTCGATCCTGATCGAGGATGCCTCGCCGGTCGGTCCCTTCGGCGCCAAGGGCATCGGCGAGCAGGCGCTGATTCCGACGGCACCGGCGATCTTCAACGCGATCTTCGACGCCACCGGCGCCCGTATTCGCCGCGCGCCGGCGACGCCGGACCGGGTGCGCGCGGCGATCCTGGCCACGCGGTTGCGGGTCATGGGAAAGGAGGGCGGCTGACATGTCTGCGTCTCCGACGAGCGCCACGGGACCCGCAGGGGCCGACGGCAAGATCCGCTGCGATGCCTGTCCGGTCATGTGCTACATCAAACCGGGTGCTGTCGGCGCCTGCGACCGCTATGCCAATCATGACGGCCAGATCGTCCGCGTCGATCCGCATCTGCTGCTGAACCGCACGGTCTCGCAGGGCGGCACCGTGGTGCCGTTCGAACGCGCCGGCTGGGACGGACAACTCGTCAATAGCGGCGGCACCTTCGTCACCGCGATCGGCGCCGGCACCACCTATCCCGACTACAAGCCCGCCCCCTTCATCGTGTCGTCCGAGATGGACGGCGTCGACATGGTCACGGTCGTGACCGAGGGCATCTTCAGCTATTGCGGCGTGAAGATCAAAATCGACACCGACCGGCATCTGGGGCCCGAACGGAATATCGTGCGCGCCAAGGGCGAGGCCGTCGGTCATGTGACGACGGGCGAATATGGCTCGCAGATGCTGTCGCTGGGTGGCGTGCATCACCTGACGGGCGGCAGCAAGAAGGAAGGCCGCGTCACCTGCGAGACGCTGCTCGATCTCTGCAACGGCAAGGCGGTCGAGCTCACGGTCGATGAGGGCGCCTCGGTGCGGGTCCAGGCCGGCAAGCCGCCGGTCGTCAACGGCACGGCCGAGGAACGGATGCGGGTCGGCTGCGGCTCCGCCACCATCGGCATGTTCGCACGCCAATGGTTCGGCAAGGTCGACGAGGTAGTGGTGGTCGACGACCACATCACCGGCGTGCTCTCCGAGCATCAGGCCGGCAAATATCTCGGCATCGGCGAGACCGGCATCCGCATGAAGGGCCGGCGCTCGACGCCCGGCCGCTATTTCCAGGTGGCCGAGCCCGGCACCGGCTGGGGCGGCACCAACATCTCCGATCCGCTCTCGATCCTCGAGCCCTTCGACAGGAAGGTGGCGAAGCCCGGCACCTCGATGCTGATGGTCAGCACCACCGGCGAGCAATATGGCTTCTATCGGCTGAACGAAGCGCTGCAGCCGGTCGAGGAAGAGCTGCCCGAGGCCTTGCGCGTCTCGGTCGAGCGAATCCGCGAGAATTGCGAGCCCGCGCTCTGCACGGTGCTCTTCATGGGCGGTGCGGGCGGATCGCTGCGCGCCGGCGTCACCGAGAATCCGGTGCGGCTGACACGCTCGGTAGAGGACTCCCTCACCCGCGTCACCTGCGGCGGCGCCCCGGTCTATATCTGGCCCGGCGGCGGCATCACCTTCATGGTCGATGTCAGCCGCGTGCCCGAGAACGGCTTCGGCTATGTGCCGACGCCGGCCCTGGTGGCGCCGATCGAATTCACCATGACGCTCGAGGATTACGCGGCGCTCGGCGGGCATCTCGACCAGGTGCGGCCGCTGGCCTCGCTCGACCGCGGCAGCGACCGGCGCGAAGTGACGCCGCACGCAGAGAATCCCTGGCCCATGGCGCCGGTGCGCGGCGGGAGCGGCCGGTAACATGGCTCGCGCGCACATCGCCCTCCTGCCCGACGGCCGCCGGCTGCATCTGCAGGACGGGCCGATCGACCTGATCGTCGAAGCCTGGGCCGGTCGCGCGGACGTCGAAGCCGCCTATCGAGCCGCGGCCGAGCGCTTCGTCACGATCCTCGACGAGCTCTGCGCCGAGCTGCCCTTACTGCGCACCGCCGCCCATCCGGTTCGGAACGAACTCACCGGCATCGTGGCGCAGCGCATGCAGAAGGCCGTCGCGAGCTTCTCAAAGCAGATCTTCATCACGCCGATGGCGGCCGTCGCCGGCGCCGTGGCGGAGGAAATCCTGGGCGCGATGACGGCAGCGGCTCCCCTCGCCCGAGCCTATGTCAATAACGGCGGGGATATCGCCCTGCATCTGGCGCCCGGCGAGAGCTTCAAGATCGCGATGATCGACCGGCCCGACCGGCCCTCGCTCTTCGGCACCGCGACGATCGGCCATGAAGCCCCAGTACGCGGCATCGCCACCAGCGGCTGGCGCGGCCGCAGCTTCTCGCTCGGGATCGCCGATGCGGTGACGGTGCTGGCGCCGGGCGCGGCGATGGCCGATGCCGCCGCGACCGTGATTGCCAATGCGGTCGATCTGCCGGGTCATCGCGGCATTCTCCGCCTGCCGGCCACCGACCTTCAGCCCGACAGCGATCTGGGCCCGCGCCTGGTCACGCGTCATGTCCCGGAACTGACGCAGGGCCAGATCGCCGCGGCGCTCGACGCCGGCCAGGCGACCGCTCTATCGTTACAGGCGCGAAGCCTCATCGTGGCAGCCGCCCTGCATCTCCAGGGCCAGACCCGGTTCATCGGCATCGCATCCGACGCTATCGTACCGCAGCTCTTCAACCCGGCCCCCATGAAGGCGATCGCTCATGCATGACGTGATCCTGCGCAAATATCTGATCTCGGTCGAAGAGATCTATCACGAAGGCGGCCCCGCCCCGGCCAAATCCCTGAAGCGCGGCGCCGCTCTCGCCGTCATTCACAATCCCTTTGCCGGCCGTTATGTCGAGGACATCGCCGGCTTCATGGACGATCTCAAACCGCTCGGCACGCGGATGGCGAAGGATCTGATCGCGGCCATGGGCGGCAATGCCAAGGCGATCGAAGGCTATGGCAAGGGCGCCATCGTCGGCGCGGGTGGCGAGCTCGAGCATGGCGCGCTCTGGCACGTGCCGGGCGGCTATGGCATGCGCGAGATGCTGGGCGGCGCCAAGGCCATCGTGGCCTCGACCAAGAAGGTCGGGGGTCCCGGCACGCGGCTCGACGTGCCGGTCACCCATATCAACGCCTCCTATGTGCGCAGCCATTTCGACGCCATCGAGGTCGGCATCGCGGACGCGCCGCGCGCGGACGAGATCCTGCTGGCGCTGGTGATGACCACGGGACCGCGTATCCATGCCCGCGTCGGCGGGCTCAAGGCGAGCGAAGTCAAGGGAGAGGACGGCCTCAGATGAAAGCCAGGATCCGCAAGATCGTCACGGTGGTGGAGGAGACCAGCCAGGAGCTGGGCCATGACGTGAAGCCGCCGGTGCGCCGCGCCGCCGCGGTCGCGATCATCGAGAACCCCTTTGCCGGACGCTATGTCGAGGATCTCGCGGAGCTGATCGATATCGGCGAGGAACTGGGCGGGCTGCTATCGGAACGCGCGGTCGCGGCGCTGGGTATTCCTGGCGCCAAGGTCGAGAGCTATGGCAAGGCCGCGGCCGTGGGCGAGAATGGCGAGCTCGAGCATGCGGCGGCGATCCTGCATCCCAAGCTGGGCGCGCCCTTCCGCAAGACGCTGGGCAAGGGTGCCGCCCTCATCCCCTCCTCCAAGAAGCGCGGCGGGCTCGGCGTGGCGCTCGACATTCCGCTGGGCCACAAGGACGCCGCCTTCGTGCGCAGCCATTTCGACGGCATGGAGGTCCGGGTCCATGACGCGCCGCGCGCCAACGAGATCATGGTCGCCGTGGCGGTGACCGACAGCGGGCGGCCCTTGCCGCGCGTGGGCGGCCTGACCAAAGCCGAGATCAAGGGCGAGGACGGCCTGCGGTGAGGCCGCGGGCCGCCGCAACCCTTGCCCTGGTCGCAGAAGGCGTGAGCGCGCCCCGGCTGCGCAAGAGCGTCCGGGCCACGCCGGTTGCGCATTACCGGCTCGACGACCAGGTGGGATTCATGCTGCGTCGTGTCAGCCAGCGCCATGTCGCGATCTTCGCGCGCCATATGGACAAGGACATCACGCCCACGCGCTGGGCGACGCTCGCCAAGCTCTATGAGGAAGGCCCGACCACCCAGAACCGCCTCGGTCGGCTGACCGCCATGGATGCGGCCACCATCAAGGGCGTGGTCGACCGCCTTATCAAGCGCCATCTGATCGAGACCCGCGCCGATCCCGAGGACGGGCGACGGCGTGTCGTGGCCCTGACCGAGGCGGGACAGACCCTGGTCGAGCGCTCGCTGGCGCATGCCAGTGCGATCAGCCGCAAGACCCTCGAACCCTTGAGCTCCCGCGAGCAGGCCGTGCTGCTGGAGCTGCTGCGCAAGCTGGCGTGACGACTCCCCGTTCCTTGTGCTTGAGTGCGCCCGGCTGAGGCGCTGCCCCGCGCCCGATCAGCGACCCTGAGGAGCCCTCGCGACCCCGCATGACCCAGACTGCATCCCAGGACGGCCCGGCCGGCTCTCCCGACCGCTACGACTACATCATCGTCGGCGCCGGCTCGGCCGGCTGCGTGCTGGCCAACCGCCTGACCGAGAACGGGCGCCACAAGGTGCTGCTGCTCGAGGCCGGCCCCTCCGACCGCCGCTTCTGGGTCCAGGTGCCGATCGGCTATGGCAAGACTTTCTACAATCCCGTCCTCAACTGGATGTATCAGTCCGAACCCATCCCCGGCCTGAACAACCGCACCAACTATGTGCCGCGCGGCAAGATCCTGGGCGGATCCAGCTCGATCAACGCCATGGTCTATTCGCGGGGCCAGGCGGGCGACTACGAAGACTGGGAGGCGATGGGCAACAGCGGCTGGGGCTGGAAAGAGGTGCTCCAGACCTATCGCAAGATGGAGGACCATGCGCTGGGTGCCGGTCCCTTCCACGGCGCCGGCGGACCGCTCCATGTCGACGACATCAGAAACGCCGTCCATCCGCTGAGTCACCTCTATGTGAAGGCGGGCCAGGAGGCCGGGCTGAAATACACGCCCGATCTCAATGGCGAGACGATCGAGGGTGTCGGTCTCTACCAGATCACCACCAAGAACGGGCTGCGCTGGTCCTCCTCACGCGCCTATCTCTGGCCGGCGCAGGGCCGCGCCAATCTCCGCGTCGAGACCGGCGCGCTCGCGACCCGGATCCTGTTCGAGGGCAAGCGCGCGACCGGGATCGCCTATCGCCAGAACGGCCGGGAGATGAGGGCCTTCGCAGCCCGCGAGGTCATCCTCTCCGGCGGCTCGATCAACACGCCCCAGCTGCTGCAGCTTTCAGGCGTCGGACCGGCCGAGCTCCTGAAGCGGGTCGGCGTCGCCGTCCATCACGAGAGCCCGGCGGTCGGCCGCTATATGCAGGACCATGTCTGCTACGACTATATCTACCGGGCCTCGCAGCCGAGCCTGAACAACGTTCTCTATCCCTGGTGGGGCAAGCTGCGGGTCGGGCTGCAATATATCCTGACGCGCAAGGGGCCGCTCTCGCTCAGCGTCAATCAGGGCGGCGGTTACTTCCGCTCCCGGCCCGATCTGGACCGGCCCAACATCCAGCTCTATTTCTCGCCGCTCACCTATGAGAAGGCGCTGCCCGGCGTGAAGAAGCTGATGGGCCCCGACCCCTTCCCCGGCTTCATCATCAGCGTCTCGCCCACCCGGCCGACCAGCCGCGGGCATCTCGAGATCAAATCGAGCGATCCGAACCAGGCGCCGGCGATCCAGCTCAACCTGATGTCGACCAATCACGACATGCAGGAACTGGTCGAGGGCATCCGTTTCATGGCGAAACTGGCGAAGGCCCCCTCGCTCGCCTCGGTCATTGCGGAACGGCTGCATCCGGGCCCGGGCGGCACCACCGACGACGAAATCGCCGCCGACATCCGCGCCCGCGCCTATTCGGTCTTCCATCCCTGCGGCAGCGCGCGCATGGGGCCGGACCCGAAGGAGTCCGTGGTCGATCCGCGGCTGCGCGTGCATGGCCTGTCGGGCTTGCGGATCGTCGATTCCTCGATCTTCCCCACCGTGACGTCCGGCAACATCAACGCGCCGACGATCATGATCGGCGAACGCGGCTCGGAATTCGTGCTGGCGGATGCGAAATAGCTTCTTCTTCCCTCCCCTTCACGGAGCGAGGGGAGGGTTGCGAAGAGTTAGTCGGAGCGAAGCGGAGACTTACTCGGAGCTGGGAGAGGGTGTGTGCGCAAGAAAGGCCCACCTCTCCCAGCTTCGGCTAAGGCTCGACTTCGTCTCGCCTAAGCCTGCGCAACCCTCTTCCCCCGCTACGCGGGCGGAGAGGAGAGAAGACACTACCCGTTCAAATAACCCTTCAACGCCCGCCCGATCCGCTCCATCGGCGCGACCTTCGGATCGGGCCAGGCGAATGTCTGCCCTGTGATCCGCTCGAACGCCTCGATATAGACCGCCGCCGTCTTCAACCGCATCTCGCGGGGGATCTCGGGGATCGGGTCCTTGTAGGGATTGCAGCGCGCGGTCACCCAGCTCCTCACGAAATCCTTGTCGAAGCTTTCGGGCCGCTGGCCGGCCGCGACGCGCGCCTCGTAGCTGTCGGCGAACCAGTAGCGGCTGCTGTCGGGCGTGTGGATCTCGTCGGCGAGGATGATCCGGCCGCCCTCGTCGAGACCGAACTCGTATTTGGTATCGACCAGGATCAGCCCGCGCCTGGCGGCCATTTCGCGGCCGCGCGCGAACAGCGCCAGCGCGTATCGGGAGAGCTGGTCCCATTGCGGGCGGGTCAGGACCTTGCGCTCGACGATCTCGGCCGCCGAGAGCGGCTCGTCATGGCCGGCATCGAAGGCCTTGGTCGTCGGCGTGATGATGGTCTGCGGCAGCTTCTGGTTCTCGCGCATGCCGTCCGGGAACCTGATCCCGTACATCTCGCGCTTTCCCGCCTTGTACATCGGCCAGATCGAGGTGCCGGTGGTGCCGGCCAGATAATCGCGCACCACGATCTCGACCGGCATGATGGTCAGGCGCCGACAGGCCACGACATTGGGATCGGGATAGGCCAGCACATGGTTGGGACAGATGTCGCCGGTCGCCTCGAACCAGAAGCGCGCGGTCTGGGTCAGCACCTGGCCCTTTAGAGGAATCGAGGTCAGGATCCGGTCGAAGGCGCTCAGGCGATCGGTCGCGACGATGATGCGCCGCCCATCGGGCAGGTCGTAATTGTCGCGCACCTTGCCCTTGTAATGGTTGGGCAGCTCGGGGAAGGAAACTTCGGCGAGAACCCGATCGAGATAGGGTTCCACGGACTTCGGATCGATCATGAATAAGGCTTCGTCTCTGGCGTGAATGAGGGAATTGCGGCCGCGCTCAATGCGCGGCGAGCTCGGGGATGCGGGTCGCGGGCGGCGTGTTGCGGCTGCGCTGGGTGCGGACGATCCCGTCGATGACGGTCATGCCCACGCCCGGCAGGTCACCCAGCCGGATGCTGTCGAGCATGGTCTTGCCCGGCGAATGCTGCGCCTTGTCGAGGAAGACGAAGTCGGCCGCCCGCCCCTTCTCGATCAGGCCGCAATCGAGCGAGCGCATCCGCGCGGTGTTGCCGGTGGCGAAGCAGATCGCGATCTCGGCCGGAATGTCGCCCAGCGAGGACAGCATCGAGATCATGCGCAGGATGCCGAGCGGCTGCACGCCCGATCCCGCCGGCGCATCGGTGCCGAGGATGACGCGCTCGAGCTGACCCATCTCCTTGGCGGTGCGCAGCGTGAAGAGCGCCGAGCGCTCATTGCCGTTATGGACCAGTTCGAGCCCGCGCTGGCAGCCCTCGCAGATGCAGCGGATCTGATCGTCCGGCAGGGCCGTATGTCCGCCATTGATATGGCCGACCACGTCGGTGTCGGCCTCCAGCACCACATCCTTGTCGATCAGGCCCGAGCCCGGGATCGAGGGGCCGCCGGTATGGATCGTGCTCTGGATTCCGTATTTGCGGGCCCAGGCGACCATCTTCCGGGCGGTCGGCCCGTCCTTGACGCCGCCCAGCCCCACCTCGCCCAGATACTTCACGCCGGCGGCGCCGAGTTCCTTGAAATCCTCCTCGCTCATGCCGGTCTCGATCACCGGCGCGCCGCCATGGACCTTGACCCCGCTGGAGCGGAAATTGGCGAAGGCGCGCTGGGCGAAGATCGCCATCGCCTTGACCCCGACGATGTCCTTGGGTCGGCCCGGCATATGGACCTCGCCGGCCGAGATCATGGTGGTCACGCCGCCATGGAGATAGCTGTCGATCCAGTTGATCTGACTCTGGCGCGGCGTCCAGTCGCCGGCCACCGGATGGACGTGGCTGTCGATCAGGCCCGGCGCCACGGCCGTCTCCTTGGCGTCGATCACCGTGCCCGCGCCCGACAGGTCCAGGTCTCTGGCCCGGCCGACGGCGGAGATGCGGCCGTCGACCGCGACGATCGCGTCGGCGTCGAGGATGGGTTTCTGCAGGTCGCCGCTCAGCAGCAGACCGATATTGCGGATGACGAGCTTGCCGGGCCCGCCGGCCGGCTTGGCTTCCTCGGCTGCCATGATCGCACTCCCGGGAGGTCTTGAGGGTTGGGACCGCCAGTATTCAAAGAACCGGCCCCCGCCGCAAGGCCGCGGAACCGCCCGCCTGCGCCCGCCGTTGAGAAGCAGGCCGGCGCCGCCGGCCGCCATCAGCGGGAGACCCCTCCATGAAGCCCTGCGAATCCTGCGGAAATAGCTACGACAAGGCGTTCGAAGTCATCATCGGCGGCACCAGCCACACCTTCGATTCCTTCGAATGCGCCATCCAGGCCCTGGCGCCCATTTGCGCCCATTGCGGCGTCAAGATCGTCGGCCACGGGCTCGAAGCCGATGGCGCCATCTTCTGCTGCAATCACTGCGCCGGCCATAAAGGCGAGACGAGGCTCCGCGACCGCGCCTAGCGGATCCGTTCCCACTCATTCGCGGTGAAAGAGCTCCTTCAGCTCCATCTTCGCCCGCTCGAGAACTTTTTTCTGGCTGGCGAGAGATTGCGGCCGCCGCGATTAATATAGAAGTTCAACATCGACATGGCGGACTGGTAAGGGCCTGCTCTCCGTCGGTGGCTGGTTTCGGCCGAGCGCTTGAGCGAGCGGGCGATGCGCTTCGGATCCGCCCATTTGAACACCGTCGGGGTGAGGTCGAGGGCATCGCTCTTAGCCATCACGCCCGCAGACCAGCGTTTAATCTTGCTCGCGCTGGGACTGGTCTTGCGCCGGCCGGTTTTGAGAGAGGCCCTCTTGGATGAGGTCTTTCTTGGAGACATCTTCTTCCGGGTTGCCATCGTCTGCTCCTTTCTGGGTGCAGAAAACGACGTAACGCCTGCTACGCGGCGATGTTCCCTCGCACCGGTCTTATTCAGACCCTCAATTCAACCAGATAGTTCCGGTGCGCATCGGTCACGGCCGTCTGGCCCTTGAGCAGCAGGATGGTCGTGGTGGGCTCCTCGATCAGCGCCGGACCGTCGATGCGCGCGCCGCTGCCCAGTTTGTCGCCCTGATAGACCGGCAGCTCGACGAAGCCCTGCTTGGCGCCGAGATAGACCTTCCGGCGTGACTTCGGCGCCGGCAGGCCTACCTGCCTCGGCAGATCGACGCCCCGGCGGTCAGCCCCGCCGGTGTCGCCCACCGCCCGCACCTTCCAGGTGGTGAACTCGACCACGTCGTTCTCATCCTTGATGGTGTAGATGCGCTCATGCATCTGGTGGAAGGCCGCCGCCAGCCGCGGGAAGTCGCCCGCGCCGAGCCGGTCGCCCGGCAGCGTGAAGGGCACCTCGATATCCCAGGACTGGTAGAGATAGCGGCCCTGATAGGCATATTCGAAGCGCTGCCTGTTGCGCGGGAAGCCGGCCCGGTCGAGGAAATCGCGGCCGCGCTGGCGCAGGCGGTCGATCAGGGCGTTGGTGCGCTCGACATCGAAATCCGTATGCGTTTCATGCAGCGTCGCCGCCTCTTCCCAGCGCACGTCGGAGATGAGGCCGCCATAGGCGCTCAAACCGGCCGCGAAGCTCGGGATCATGAAGCGCTTGATGCCCAGGATCTGCGCCATCTCGCCGATATGGCAGGCGGTGGCCCCGCCGCCCGACACCAGATAGCTGTCGCGCGGGTCGATGCCCTCATTGACGGTGATGTCCTCGACCGCGCCGATCATGTTGTGGTTCGAGGTGGTGTAGATCGCGTAGGCCGCCTCGACCGTGCCGAGACCGACCTTCCTGGCGAAGCGCTCGACCGCCTCGACCGCCCTGCCCCGATCGAGCTTCATCTGCCCGCCGAGGAAATAGTCCGGATCGATGATGCCGAGCACGACATTGGCGTCGGTGACCGTGGCCTCGGTCCCGCCCTTGCCATAGCAGGCCGGACCGGGCTTGGCGGCGGCACTCTGCGGGCCGACCTTGATCAGGCCGCCGGCATCGACCCAGGCGATGCTGCCGCCGCCGGCCCCTACCGAGCGCACGTCGATCTTGGGGATTCCCAGCATGTCCATGCCAAAGGTCGCCTCCGGCGTGACCACGAGCTGGCGGTCGCGCAGCGCCGAGACGTCGAAGGTGGTGCCGCCCATATCGACCACGATCACGTTGGGATCGGTGGTGAGATGCATCGCGGCGATCGGCGCCAAAGTGGGGCCCGACATGACGCTGTAGATCGGCCGGGCGATGATTTCGTCCGGCGGCATCATGCCGCCGACGCAATTGGCGATGAGGAGCTCGTTCTTGTAGCCGGCCGCGCGCAGCGCCTGGTCGAGCTGGCTCACATAGGCGCCGACGATCGGATAGAGCGAGGCGTTGATCGCGGTCGCAATGGTGCGGCGGTATTCGCGCGGCACCGGATTGAGCTCATGGCTCAGGGTCACGGGGATGCCGGGCAGCTCGTTCTGCAGGATCTCGCGCACGCGCAGCTCATGCTTCGGATTGACGATCGACCAGAGCAGACTGACGGCAACCGCCGCGACGTTGCAGGTCTCGAGATGCTTCGCCGCCGCCACGACGTCGGCCTCGACCAGGGGATCGATCTCGTTGCCCATGGAGTCGATCCGGCCCCGCACCTCGCAGGTGAATTTGCGCGGGATATAGGGCTCCGGATAATCGATCTTGGTCAGGAAGGCGCGTTTGCGCGGCGCCTCGCGCAGCGTGAGGATGTCGGGATGGCCCGCATTGCAGATCAGACCCGCGGTCGCGACCTTGCCTTCGACCAGCGCATTGGTCGAAACGGTGGTGCCATGCACCAGAAGCTCGAGCTTCGCCAGGAAGTCGGTCAGGGACAGCCCGCGCGATTTGGCGGCCAGGGTCAGCACATCCATGAAGCCGCGCTCGAACTCGCCGGGCGTGGTCGGGGATTTCATGATCTCGAGCCCTTTGCCGCGCTCATAGAGGATGAGGTCGGTGAAGGTTCCGCCGATATCGATGCAGCCTACGAACATGTCGGTTCTCTATGCTCTCGCGTCGGGGGCCGCCGACGCCGCCGGCTTCGGGTCGCCCCGACCCCATTTTGGCCAAGCCAGCTCGAAATCGCCCACCAGCCCCTGCGGGCGGAAGATCAGGATCAACAGCATCATCAGCGCCAGCGCGATCTCCTGCAGGCCGGGCGGCGCCGACAGGACCGTGTCACCGATGGAAATGCCCTTCTCGATGGTACGGAAGATCTCCGATACCGCCGAGACCACGGCGACGCCGACCACCGCCCCCGTCAGACTGCGCATCCCGCCGACCACCAGCATCGCGAGCGTGGTGAAGGTCAGGTTGAGATAGAAGGTGTTGGCGGTGACCGTGCCGATGAAATGCGCATAGAGCACGCCGCCCAAACCGACGAAGACGGCGCTGATGACGAAGGCCACCAGCCGCTCGCGCGCCGGATCGATGCCGGACGCCGTCGCCGCCACCT
This sequence comes from Hypericibacter terrae, assembly GCF_008728855.1. GTDB lineage: Bacteria > Pseudomonadota > Alphaproteobacteria > Dongiales > Dongiaceae > Hypericibacter > Hypericibacter terrae. Next base: position 3,798,945 of record NZ_CP042906.1, read on the forward strand.
CGTTCTCACGCGAGCATTGCAGCAGCAGGCCGCGCCGCGACTGCTTATACGCGGCGGCCACGACCAGCGTCACCAGCGCCGCCCCCAGCGCCACCCAGAGATTGACATAGACCGGCAGTCCCACCAGCGCCTGGCGCCCGCCCGTCACCTCCTGCCAGTTGGCGGTGACGACATGGACCACCATCAGCACGCCGAAGGTCGCCATCGGCAGGGCGATGCCCTTGAGCCGCATGATCGGCGCACCAACGATGAGCGCGAAGAGCCCGGTCACCGCGGCGGCGATGACCGCCGCCACGGCGACGGGCACCTGCAGGGCTTCGAGCGCCGGCGGCAGCTTCAGCAGCACCGCCTTCTTGACCGGCGGAATGGTCATGATGGCCGAGCTGTAGCCGGCGATCGCCATGAAGGCGATATGGCCGAAGGAGAGCACGCCCGAATTGCCGACGAAGATGAACATGCCGAGCACGACCACCAGCTTGATGATGGCCTCGGTGACCGTACGTTGCAGCGCCGGCGGACCCAGCGCCGCCAGCAAGGCCGCGAGCACGATCAGCGCCGCGAGGAACAGGCAGCTCTTGAGCTTGCGCTGGCGTTCGACGGACCAGGATTCGGCCATGGCCTAGACCCTCTCCCGGTCGGAAGCCTTCACCAGCAACCCTTCCGGCCGCCAGAGCAGGAAGGCGATGAAGAGCGCGAAGACGAAGGCGTCGCGATAGAGCCGCATGCCTTCGGGCAGATAGGTCTGGAGCAGCACCGAGACGACGCCGACCAGGAAACCGCCCAGGGCCGCCCCGGCGAGCGAACCCATGCCGCCGATGACCGAAGCGACGAAGGCGAACAGCACCATATTGACGCCCATCTTGTAGGAGGCGCCGCCGGTCTGCGCCACCATATAGACCGAGACGATGCTGGCGAGCGTGCCGGAGATGGCGAAGGCCGCCGCGATCACGCGGTTGGCGGGAATGCCCACCAGGCGCGCCATGGTGAAATCCTCGGCCGCCGCCCGCATCTGCACCCCGATCGCGGTCCAGCGGAAGAAGCTGGAGAGCCCGACCAGCAGCAGGAGGGTGACGCCCAGCGCCAGCAATTGGAGCCACGGCACCCGCAACGCGCCGATCTCGAGACTCTGATTGAGGGGCGAGAGGAAGTCGATCGCTACCGGCCGCGCACCGAAGATCATCATGGCGACATGTTGCAGCAGGAAGGAGACAGCAAAGGACGCGATCAGCAGGGTGGCCGGGCTGGCGCCGCGCAGAGGCCGGAAGGCTACGCGCTCCATCCCCAGCGCCAGGATCGTCACCACCAGAAGGGCCGCGATCCCCATCACCAGATAGGGCTGGCTCGCCGACATATAGAGCGTGTAGCCGCCGATCATGATGAGCTCGCCATGGGCGAAATTGATCAGCCGCATGATCGAGAATGTCAGGCCGATGCCGAGCGCCGCCAGCGCGTAGACGGCGCCGAGGCTGCTGGCATCGATGAGGCTTTGCAGGAAATTCACGCGACCACCCCCTTGGCGGCGCGGAAGCCGAAATAGGCCTCCTGAAAACCCTCGGCCGTCTTCAGCTCCGAGGAACGGCCCGCCATGGTGACCGAGCCGGAATTCATCACATAAGTGCGGTCGGCGACGGCGAGCGCGCGATGGACGTTCTGCTCCACCACCAGCACCGTGACGCCGCCGTCGCGCAGCGCCGAGACCGCCTCATAGACCTGGTTGACGATAAGCGGTGCCAGGCCCAGCGACGGCTCGTCGATCAGCAACAATCGCGGCCGCGCCATGATCGCGCGCGCGATCGCCAGCATCTGCTGCTCGCCGCCGGAAAGCTGGCCCGCCTTCTGCTGCAGCCGCTGCTGCAGGATCGGGAACATGGCGAGCACCCGGTCGCGGTCCTGCGCGATCGCGGGCTTGTCCTGCCGTCCAGTGCCGCCCAGGCGGATATTCTCCGCGACCGTCATGGAAGCGAAGATATGACGGCCCTCCGGCACCAGCGACAGCCCGCGCGTGACCAGTTTTTCCGGCGCGATGCCGAGGATCGAGCTGTCTTCGAGCGCGACGGCGCCGCGGGCCGGCTTCACCACGCCCGCGATGGTCAGCAACAGGGTCGATTTGCCGGCGCCATTGGGGCCGATCACGGCGACGATCTCGCCCGCCTGCACTTCGATCGAGACGCCGCGGAGCGCCGCGACATTGCCGTAGGTCACATGGAGATCGCTGACCTTCAGCATGATCACGCGACCTCGTCGCCGAGATAGGCCTGGCGCACCAGCGGATCGGCCGCGACCGCCGTCGGCACGCCGAGCGCAATGGTGCGGCCCTGGTCCAGCACCTGGATGCGATCGCAGAGACCGAACACCAGCGGCATCTTATGCTCGATCAACAGCACGCCGCAGCCGAACTCCTTGCGGATGCCGCTGATGATCGTCAGCAGCTCGTCGCATTCGGCGGTGTTGAGCCCGGCCGCAGGCTCGTCCAGCAGCAGGAAGGTGGGCCGGCCGCAAAGCGCGCGACCGATGCCGATGCGGCGCTCCTCGCCGAAGGGCAGGGTGTCAGCGCGGGCCTCGGCCAGATGCGCCAACCCCAGCCATTCGAGCGTTTCCCAGGCGCGGCGGCGGCCGGCATGGCGATCGAGACCGCACGCGATGGCGCCTGCCTCGACATTCTCGATCACGCTCATGCCCCCGAAGAGCAGGACGTTCTGGAAGGTCCGGGCCAGCCCCAGACGGCTGCGCTTGTATGAGACCAGACCGGTGATGTCCTCTCCACCCATCCGGACGGAGCCGCGGGCGGGCTGCTGGAAGCCCGTCAGGACATTCACCAGCGTGGTCTTGCCGGCGCCGTTGGGCCCGATCAGCCCGAGGATCTCACCGAGATTGAGCGTCAGGCTCACGCCATCGATCGCGCGCACACCCTGGAAATGGACGGCCACGTCGATGGTCTCGAGCGAGGCCGGGGCATGGCCCCGGCCTGCTTCCTTCCGCTCCTGCATGGGCAGAGCACCAATCCTCGAATGCCGATCTTCGGTCTCAGGCGCTACTGCGGCACTTCCTGCGCGCGGAAGACGCCTTCGCTGTTGCCGTGTTTGCCGTTCTGGATGCCGAGCACGATCATGTCACGCTGCAAGTTGATATGGACATCCTTGGTATAGGTCGTGGGACCCACGAGCGTCGGCACGTCCTTGAAACTCTGCAACTGCTCACGAACTTTATCGGTGTCGAGTGTCCCCGCATCGGTGACGGCCTTGCTCCAGGCCTGGATCACGCCATATCCGGTCATGGCATGCGACGTCACGGGACGGGCGCCGAACTTGTCCTGGAAGGCTTTGAAGAACGCCTGCGCCTCGGGCCGCGGATCGGTGCCGAAGATCGAGCCATAGGTCACGATATACATGTTGGAAAGATCGGGAACAGCCTCGAGCCAGAAGTCGCCATCCCAGGATTCCGAGCCGATCAGCGGCTGATTCAGACCGGCTGCCCGCAACTGCCGGATTGCGCTCGGACCCTGCGGCGGGAAGGAGCAGATCACAATCAGGTCAGGTTGTTTCGCGAGCCCCTTGATCCTGGTGATCTGCGAAGCGATCGAAGTATCCTCGCCGCCGAAGGTATCCTGGCCGAGAAAATTGTCCTTGCCGGCCAACTCGATCCAACGCTTCTGGAAGGTCGCGGCCCAGGTGGCGTCGAAGGCGATGCTGGTGTCGAGCAGCACATAGGCCGTCTTCCAGCCCTTCTTCTGATAGGCCCATTCGGCCATCAGCGCCGCCTGACCGGGCGAACCGGTCGCCATGGTGAAGGCGTTGGGGCCGATGCCGCTGGGACCGAACTTGGGATCGCCGGCGCAGGTCGAGAAGGCGATCAGATTCTTGGAATCGGCGACCGTCGCCGCCGCTCCGCCGTAATCGTAATCGCAGGTCACGACGACCATGTCGGCGCCCTTGTCGATCACGTCCTGCGCCGCGGTCGAGCCATAGGCGATGTCGGATTTGGTGTCCGAATAGATGATCTTGATCTGCCGGCCGAGGAGGCCGCCATTCTTGTTGATGTCGGCGATCGCCAGTTCCATGCCCTTGGCGGGACCGTCGTCGTAGGGGGCGATATCGCCGCTGAGTGCAATGGCGGCGCCGATGATGATCGGCTTCTCGTCGGCGCGCGTGGCGCCGGTGGCGAGCAGCGAGGCAGCCAGGCCCAACGCCGCGGCCGTTCCGAACAGTTTCAGGCCCATGATGCGATCCTCCCTATGAAAGTCTTTTATCGTTCGAGTTTCATGACCGGCCCGGCCCCATCTGTCCGAGCTGGCCTCCAACGCCTCAGGCCGGAGTGCGCGCTTCCCGCAGCCGGCGCGTTGCCGCCAAATCGACGTCATAGTCGATGCCGTCCTTCGACAGGCTCAGCGCCACGCCATAGATCTCGGCCGCCTTTTGCGGGGTCAGCCATTTCTTGTTCACGTCGCGGGCCACACGTTCGGGCGGCCGCTTCAGCGGATCGCCATAGCCGCCGCCGGCAGCGCTGCGGAACATGACCGCCTCGCCGGAGCGAACCTTCTCCTGGTGGAAATCCGGCAGCCGGTCGACATGGCCGTTGGCGCTGCGCTTCCAGGTGCCCGAGGGCGCGCCGTCGAGGCCCTTCAGCACGCCGCGCGCCGGAAAGGTCCCGCCATCGCCGCAATATTCGAGCACCATGTCGCCCGTGAGCGAGCGATAGGCCCCCTGCGTGCCGGGGGCGCCGTTCCATTCGCCGAAGCCCATGCTGTCAGGCGCGACGCGGCGCTCCTCGATCAGGATCGGGTACATGGCCTCGTCGACCTCGATCGAATCGCTCACCATGATCCCGTTGCCGACGGAACATTCGTAGGTCAGCCAGCCGTCATGGCCCTTATGGCCCGGTCCGCCGGAAAGGCCCAGCATGAGCTGTGTGATGTACTGCACTGTTTCCTTGCGCCGGCTGTCGGTGCCCGAGACGACACCCAGGGCCGCCGAGAAATTGCCGCCGCCTTCGGCCATGCCATAGGGCTCGCCCATCTGCGAGAAGGTGCATTGCACGGCATTGGCCAGCCGCTCGTTGCAGTTGCTGGTGGCGCAGGAGGTGCCGATCGGATAGGTCGGGCGACCGACGACGCAGCCGTCGCGCAACAGCGGCACGATGCGGCTGGCGCTGCCCGCATTATGCGGGATCGACGGATCGATATTGTAGAAGACGCCGATGCGGCAGGAGGCGACGGCGCAGGCTTCGGACAGATTCAGCCCGCCCGGCACGCAGTCCGGATTGTCGCGCACATCGACGGTGATGAGACCTTCCTGGGAATCGATCGTCACCACGGCCTTGATCGGCACGCCCTCGTCGGCGACGCCGGGAACGGGATCGTGACGGACCTGATAGCTGAAGGTTCCGCTCGGCAGCTTCTGGATCGCCGCAATCGCGCGCCGCTTGCCATATTCCATCCACGCTTCGATGAACTGCTTGATGGTGGCGGCGCCGTACTTCTGGATCAACTCCTTGATGCGCCGCTCGCCGGTGCGGCAGGCGCCGACCTGGGCGCGATAGTCGCCATACCAGATGTTGTTGACGCGGATCTTCTGCTTCGCCATGCGAACCAGATCGGCCTTGTCCTTGAAATTCTCCTGGAAGCGCACGCAGGGAAAATGCATGCCCTCTTCATAGATGTCCTTGGCGTAAGGCAGGTAGGTCGTGGGCTGCGGCGCGCCGACATCGGCATGGTGCGACCGCGCCAGAGTCCAGAACAGCGGCTCGCCCTCATGGAACACCGGGACGCAGAGCGTCAGGTCGGCATGATGCGTGCCGCCGAAGAAGGGGCTGTTGTTGAGATAGGCGTCGCCTTCCTTGATATCGTCGAAGAGCTTGGTGATGGGCTCGGTGGTCAGCTCGAGCGCGGTCACATGGATCGGCAGCGCTTCCTCGACCGACACCAGGCGATGGTCGTAGGTGAGGATGCCGCAGGACATGTCGCGCGCGTTCTTGATCACGCTCGACCGGCTCGCCTTCATGACCGTGTTGGTCATCTCCCGGATGATCGATTCGAAGCGGCTCGAAAGCACGGCCATCAGAATCGGATCGAAACCGACATCGGCGGCCGAGGGCTGCTGCGTTTCGGGACTGCTCACTCCGACCTCCCCCATTCCTGGCCGCGGGTTCCGGGCCCGCGCTCACCGCGACGCCCCGCGCGAAGCAAGGTGCGCTCGACCGGTTGCGTTGAACCGCGCCGCGCCCCCTTGCTGTCGTCCGAGGCGACCGTTGGATGTCCGGTCACTGGGTCTTGATGCCCGCTTCCGACCCTCAACCCATTAGCAAAAATGCCATGTGATCACAAGGCATGATATTCTATTATTCTCGTCCCGCCGGTCAGGAGTCCTGGGTACCCTCGCCGGTAGCACTTGCCGGCCGGCGGCCCTTGTGATGATTCGCGGGGGGCGCCGGGCGCCAAGCCCCAGTTCGCCGGCCCGGGCCGATCGGAGTTCGTCGATGACCAAGCATCCCGCCAAGAAGCCTGCCCGTGCAAGCCTGTCGCTAGACGCGGTGGCGGCGGCGCGCCCCAAGCGCGCCGGGAACGGTCCGTTCGAAGTGCCGAAGCTCCAGCGCAACACGCTGAACGACGAGGTCTATCTGCAGTTGAAGCAGGCGATCATGGCGGGCCGGCTCGAGCCCGGCGTGCGCATGACGATCCGCAGCCTCGCCGCCGCCTTCGGCATCAGCCTCATGCCGGTGCGCGAGGCCCTGCGCCGGCTGGTGGCGGAGCAGGTCCTGGAAATGCTGCCCAACCGCTCGGTGGCACTTCCCGTCATCACGCGCGAACGCTTCTACGAGATCACCCAGATCCGGATTTCGCTGGAGAGCCTGGCTGCCGAAGAAGCCGCGGGCCGCATCACCGATGCCGATATTGGGGCGCTCGAACGCCTCAACGACGTGATGGAGCGTCCCAACGCGACCCAGTCGCCGGGCTATCTCGAGAGTAATCGCGAGTTCCATTTCTATCTCTATCGGAAGTCCGGCCTGCCGATCCTGGTTTCCCTCATCGAATCGCTCTGGCTCCAGATCGGGCCGCTGCTGACGATCCAGCAGGCGGCCTATGCCAAGTCGACGGCCGTGCCGCCGCAGATCCATCACCATGCGCTGCTCAAGGCCCTGAAGAAGCGCGACGGCAAGGCCGCCGGCCGCGCCATCGGCACGGATATCGACGACGCCGCCAAGATCATCGCCGAGGCGCTGTAATCCCCGCTCATGACCATCGAGTTCGCCGAGATCGCGTGGGACGGCCGCCAGCTGCGGCTGGAATATCGCTGGATCGGACGCGGGCGCGATGGCGCGCCCCTGGTCGTGTTCTTGCATGAGGGGCTGGGCTCGATCGCGGCCTGGCGCGATTATCCCCTCACCCTGTGCGAGGCCGGCGGCTTCCGCGGCCTGGTCTATTCGCGGCCCGGCTATGGGCGCTCCAGCCCACGCGCGCCCGGCGAACGCTGGGCGCCCGACTATCTCCATCGCCAGGCGCGCGAGGTCCTGCCCGCCCTGCTGCAGGCAGCCGGCGCCGGCACGGAGAAACCCTGGCTCTTCGGCCATAGCGACGGCGGCACGATCGCGCTGCTCTATGCGGCGTCGATGCCCGACGCGCTGAAAGGCGCCATCGTCGTGGCGCCGCATTATTTCGTCGAAGAGAAGGGCGTGAAGGGTATCGCCAAGGCCAAGCTGGCTTACGAGACCACCGACTTCCGCGATCGGCTCTCGACCTATCATGTCGATCCGGATTCGGCCTTCTATGGCTGGTGCGATGCCTGGCTAAGCCCCGAGTTCCGTGACTGGAACATCGAAAAGGAACTCGGCGCCATTCGCTGCCCGCTGCTCGCGGTCCAGGGGATCGACGACGAGTATGCGACCATGCAGCAGATCGACGGCATCAAGGCGCAGGCACCGCAGACCGAGCTCCTGAAGATCCCGGCCTGCCGGCACTCGCCCCACCGCGATCAGCCGGAGATCCTGACCCGCGCGACGGTGGATTTCATCCGCCGTCACGAAGAAGGCCGCTAGGTCAGTTCCGCAGAAGCAGCCCGCCATCGACCGGCAGCTCGACGCCGGTAATGTAGCTGGCATGATCTGAAAGCAGGAACATCGTCGCCCGCGCCATGTCCTCCGCCGTGCCGATGCGCTTGATCGGGATATAGTCCGCCACCTGGCGCCGCACATCGTCGGTGTCCCAGCGCGCCTGGAGCGGCGTCAGGGTGGCGCCGGGCAGGATGGAGTTGGAGCGGATCTTGTCGGCCGCGAGCTGCATGGCGAGCGAGCGCGAGAAGGCGCAGACCGCGGCCTTCGAGGCCTGATAGGCGTCCTGGGGATGCGGATCGCCGCGCATCCACTGCACGGTCGAGACATGGACCATGGCGCCGCCGCCGCTCTTGCGCATGAATGGCACCGCCGCCCGCGCGGTATGGACCATGGTCTTGAGATTGATCGCCATCACCTCGTCCCAGACGCCCAGATCCATCTCCAGCGCCGACTTGTCGCGCCCGAACCAGAGCACACCCGCGACATTGGCCAGATAATCGAGCCGGCCGGCGCGCTGGTTGGCGCCGGCGATGGTCTTCTCGACGAAGGCGAGGTCGCGCAGATCGCCTTGCGCGAAATGGATGCGGTCGCCGGCGGCCGCCAAGCTGTCGGGCTTGCCCTTCATGTCGATGGCCGTGACCCTGGCGCCGGCCCGGGCCAGCGCCAGCGCGATCGCCTCGCCCATGCCGCCGCCCGCACCCGTGACCACCGCTGACTTGCCGCTGAAATCGTAGGCGAGCATCGCGAACCTGCCTTTGTCTGCTGACCGTTATCCTGGCTGGCGGAACCGCCGAACGCGCGCGTTCCTGCGCGGGGCCACCGCCGCCATGCAGGGAAAGCATACATCCGGCCTTTTGGGCTGAATACGAAAAAATTTTCCAAATCGGATAATCACGCTACACTTGGGGCCTATTCCTTCTTCCGATCCGGCATTTCAGGAGCAGCCATGAACATCGCGGTCAATGCCCAGGGCCCTGCCCTGGAGGTCGTCTCTCCGGTCGACGGCAAGGTCTATGCGCGCCGCAGTTATTCCACCGGTGCGGCGATCGAGGCGGCGCTGGCCCGCGCCGAAGCCGCTTCGCGCGACTGGGCCCGCACCCCGCTCGAGGTCCGGGTGGCGCTGGTCGCGCGCTTCGGCCAGGAAATGATCAAGCGCGCGCCGCAGCTGGCCGAGACGCTGGCCTGGCAGATGGGCCGCCCGCTCTGGCAGGCCGACGAGACGCCGCGCCTGAAGCTGGTCGGAGAGCTGGCTTCGCAGGCCGCCGGTGCCGCCCTGGCCGAGGAAGGCTATCCCGCCGACCCCGGCATCCGCCGTTTCGTGCGCCGCGTGCCGCATGGCGTGACGCTCGCGATCTGCGCCTGGAACTACCCGGTCGCGATGATGGGCTATCTGGTGACCGCCCCGCTGATCGCCGGCAATGTCGTGATCTTCAAGCATTCGCCGCAGACGCCGCTCACGGCGGAGATCGCGGCCGAGGCCTTCGCGGCCGCAGGCCTGCCCGAGGGCGTGTTCCAAGCGGTCCATATGACCCATCCCGATGCCGAGAAGGTGATCGGCTCGGGCCGGTTGCGCGCCGTCAATTTCATCGGCTCGCTCGCCGGCGGCAGGCGTGTCCATGCGGCCGCGGCCGGGACTCTCACCCAAGTCCATCTCGAGCTCGGCGGCAAGGACCCGGCCTATATCCGTGCCGATGCCGACATCGAGCGCGCCATTCCGCTCATGGTCGAGGGTTGCTATTCCAACGCCGGCCAGTCCTGCTGCTCGGTGGAGCGGATCTATGTCCACAAGTCGATCGCCAAACGGTTCACCGAGGCCTTCGTGGCCGAGGCGCAGAACGTGACCCTCGACCATCCGATCACCGGCAAGCAGCCCTATATCGGTCCCGTCGTCCGGGCAGTCGCGGCGGAGAACATCCGCAACCATGTGGCCGACGCCCTGGCCAAGGGCGCGAAACAGGCGCTTGCGACCGGCCGCAGCGCGGCACGCGATCTGGGGCCGGCCTATGTCGAGCCCGAAGTGCTGATCGACGTGAACCATTCGATGGCGGTCATGCGCGACGAGACCTTCGGGCCGGTGGCGGCGATCCAGGCCGTCAGCGGCGACGAGGAAGCGGTGAAGCTGATGAACGACACCGAATATGGCCTGACTGCAAGTGTGTGGACCGCCGACAGCGAGACCGGCGTGGCCTTGCTCGATCAGGTGGATGCAGGCACGGTCTATCTCAACCGATGCGACCATGCCGACCTCTATCTGCCCTGGGGCGGCTTGCGCAATTCGGGCACCGGCCGGGTCAATGGCCGCGAGGGCATCCTGCAATCGACGGAGACCAAATCCTTCCATGTCCGCACCCGTTTTGTCTGAGGCGGATACCGAAAGACTGGCGGCTTCATCGATCCGGACGATCGATGGCGACACGAAGCCCGGCATTCTCCTGATCTGTGAGCATGCCGGGCGGGTCGTTCCCGAGCCCTGGGCCGATCTCGGCCTGCCGCGATCGCTGCTCGACACGCATTTCGGCTGGGATGCCGGCGCGGGCGCCCTGACCGAAGCACTGGCGGAGCGGTTGAAGGCGCCAGCGGTGCTCGCGACCTATTCGCGGCTCTTTCTCGACATCAACCGCTTCGAGACCGATTGGGACGCGATGCGCCCCGACCTGGCCGGCATCCCGGTGCCGGCCAATCTCGACCCCGATCCGGCGGACCGCGCCTTGCGCGAACGCGTGGCGCGCCAGCCCTTCGACCAGTCGACGCTGGTGCAGATCGCCCGCTTTCGCGCGGGGGCGCGGCCGGCCATCGTCTCGATCCACAGCTTCACGCCCCTGGTGAGCGGCAAGCCGCGACTGACCGAGATCGGCGTGCTCTGGCGCGAGGCCTGCCGCATGGGTCCATCGGTGCTGGAATCGCTCCGCCGCGAAGGGCGCTACAGCATCGGCGACAACGATCCCTATGACTGGCGGCTGGTCGAGGGTTATACCCTGCGCCGCTACGCGCTCGACCGCGAGCTTCCCTGCCTCTATCTCGAGATCCGCAACGACCGGCTTGCGACCGCGCGCGGCGTCGACGAGATCGCCGACAGCCTGGCCCCCGCGCTGGCCGCCTGCGTCGCCGGGCTCCCGGCCTGAAGCGGCTTCCGCGCTCGACGCGGCCATGGACAGGCTGCCGACCGCAACGCTAGCTTGGGGATGGATTTGCCAAATCGGAAAGGGAGGCTTGCGTCACCCGTGCGTCGGCCCATCGTCCTCGCCAAGATTCGCGAAATTCGCAAGAGCAAAGGCCTGACTCTGGAGCAATTAAGCCAGGCCAGCGGTCTTTCGGTTTCGCAGCTTTCCAAAATCGAGAACGGGAAAGCGCGCCTCACCTTCGATACCGCGCTGATGCTCTCGGGGCTGCTCAAGGTGCCGGTCACGGCGTTCCTCTCTAGCCCGACCTCCGCCCCCGTCGCGCGGCGCTCGATCACGCGGGCCGGCGGCGGCATCGTCCACAACACGCCCGGCATGAAGTTCGAGGTGCTGTGCAGCGATTTTCGCGAAAAGCGCAATGTTTTCTGGCGTGTGGTGGTCACGGCCAAGACCGTCGAGGAGGCCGGCGGCTGGCGCCATCATCCGGGCGAGGAATTCCTCTTCGTGCTGGAAGGGACGCTCGAGATCCACACCGAGCATTACGAGCCGGTCCGGCTCAAGCCCGGCGACAGCATCCTGTTCGACGCCAACATGCCCCACTCCTATGTCTCGCAGGGCAAGCGTGATGCGGTGGTGCTGATGTCCAACACCGTGCCGGCCGACGGCGAGCCGCCGGCGGTGGTGACGCACCGCTGACCGCTCCCGCCCGGGCCGGCTGAACCGGTGGTTTTTCCAAAAAAGAAAATCACCTTGCGGATCGGAAAAGCGGCTCCTACCATCGCCTCGCGGAAAGGGTTGGCGCAGGGTGCTTTCGGTCCAGGGTGTCAGCAAGAGTTTCGGGGGCGTACATGCGCTGCGCGACGTCACGGTCGCCTGCGGCGCGGCCGAGATTCTGGGCCTGATCGGACCCAACGGAGCCGGCAAATCGACCCTGGTCAATGCCATCAGCGGCGTGCTGCGCCCCAGCCGGGGAAGCATTTCGCTGGGCGACGAGGATCTGACCGGCCGCGGGCCCGAACATGCCGCGCGCCAGGGCGTCGGCCGCACCTTCCAGAACCTGCGCCTGTTCCCCTTCATGACCGCGCGCCAGAACGTGGAGGTCGCCCATATCACCTGTCGGCGCCATCGCCCCGAGACCGCCGCGGCAATCGATGTGGATGCGCTGATGGCGGAATATGGCCTGGACGTGGTCGCCGAGCGGCCGGCCGGCACCCTTCCCTACGGCCAGCAGCGCCGGCTCGAGATCGTCCGCGCGCTGGCGCTGGGCCCGCGGCTGCTGCTGCTCGACGAGCCGGCGGCGGGCCTCAACGACTATGAGTCCGAGGAGCTGGCCCATGCGGTCCAGCGCATCCGCGACCGCACGCAAGCCGCCCTCATCGTGATCGACCACGATCTGCGCTTCATCATGTCGGTCTGCGACCGCATCTGCGTGCTCGACATGGGCGAGGTGGTCGCGATCGACGTACCGGGTGCGATCCGCGCCAATCCGAAGGTGATCGATATCTATCTCGGCCAGATGAACTGAAGGTCCGGCCGATATCCGAGCGTGACGAACAGACTTCGAACAAAGCAAAACATCTGGGAACTGGGAGGATGAATTCATGAAAGCGGTAAGACTCATGCCGGCGGCCGCGCTGGCGATCCTGGCGGCGGGCTTCGGCGCGGCGCCCGCCTCGGCGGACAACACGGTCAAGATCGGCGTCGCCGTCGCCTTGACGGGCCCTCTGGCGCCCTACGAGGAGACCGAGGGCGCCCGCTGCATGGCGGACAAGCTCAACAAGGCGGCCGGTCCCAACGATCCCAAGATCGAGGTGCTGACCGCCGACAACCGCTCAGACGCGCAGCTCTCCGTGTCGCTGGGCCAGAAATTCCTCGATGACGGCGACCAGGTCATCGCCGGCCTGCCTTTCCCCGACGCGCTGATCCCGATGACCACCATGGCCAAGAGCTATGGCGTGACGGTCTTCTCCGCGCCGAACACGCAGGTCGAGATGCAGGAGCTCGATACCGACAACTTCATCGCCGGTGCCGTGCCCGATCCGATCAATGCCGCGGCCACCGCGGCGGTGGTCTATGCCAAGGGCGGCCGCAATGCCGTGCTGCTGACCTCGGAGGATGCCGGCTCCTGGTCGGCCAAGCTGCCGGAATGGTTCGGCGAGGCCTTCACCGCCTGGGGCGGCAAGGTGCTGGGCAAGTTCAATTACAGCTTCGGCATCACCGACTGGTCGCCGCAGATCGCCAGCATCAAGGCGCTGCCCGAGAAGCCGGACGTGGTCCATGTCTGCGGCGTGCTGCCGGATGTCGGCATCCTGATCCGTCAGCTCCGCGCCAACGGTTATGACGGCTGGGTCGTCGGCTGCGACGGCTTCGACGATCCCTCGCTCGAATCCACCGTCGGCAAGCCGGAAGACCTGGACAAGGTCATCTTCGCGACGCACGGCCTCGTCGGCATGGGCGGCCCGATCGATACCTTCCTCGCCCAGTGTAAGGCCGACGGCTTCAAGGTCAACGGCATCTTCGACGCGCTCGGCGCCGACATGGTGATGGTCGTCGCGGGCGCCGCCAAGAAGGCGGGCAGCACCGATCCGGTGAAGCTGCGGGAGGCGATGCGCGCCGAAGGCGGCTATCCGGGCCTCACCGCCCCGACCATCTCCTTCTTCGAGCATAAGAGCTATCCGGTGAAGACGGTGCCGGTGATCGGCTTCGAGAACGGCAAGCGCGTGCTGCTGACCGACGCGATGCCGACCAAGATCCCCTACCTGAAGTGACGGTTCGGCAGGCCGGCGGCGGGTGCTGACAACAGCGCCTGCCTGCCGGCCCGCCTTTCCCTCGCCTCAGGCTCCGTCCGAGCGCCCATGCTATCCGTCGAAAGTCTTTCGGTCCGTTACGGCGCCATCCGCGCCCTGCATGGCGCCTCCATCCGGGTGGGCGCGGGCGAGTTCGTCGCCCTGTTGGGACCCAACGGCGCCGGCAAAACCTCGCTCATTTCCGGCATTGCCGGCCTTGTCGCCGCCGAGGGCAGCGTCGTCTTCAAGGACAAGCAGATCGTCCGCCTGCCGACGGAGGATCGCGTGCGGCGCGGCCTCTCCATGACGCCCGAGGGCCGGCATGTCTTCGCCAACCTGACGGTCGCCGAGAATCTCCGGCTGGGCGCCGCGATCCAGACCGACCGCGCCGCCTTCGCCGCCGACCTCGACAAATATCTGACGCTGTTTCCGATCCTGAAGAGCCGCTACAACCAGCTGGCCGGGACGCTGTCCGGCGGCGAGCAGCAGATGCTGGCGATCGCGCGCTCGATGATGTCGCGCCCCAGCCTCCTGATGCTGGACGAGCCGTCGCTCGGCCTGGCGCCGCGGATCGTGGCGCAGATCTTCGACTATATCGCCATCCTCAAGGCCGAAGGCGTGACCCTGCTGGTGGTCGAGCAGAACGTGATGCAGGCGCTGAAGATCGCGGACCGTGCCTATGTGATCAGCTCCGGCGTGATCCGCCATGAGGGGCCGGCGCAGGAGCTGCGCGAGGACCCGCGCCTGATCGACCTCTATCTGGGCGGGTGAAGCGGAAGATGGATTACGCGGTCCAGCAATTCGTCAATGCCCTCGCCTTCGGCGCCGAATACGCGCTGATCGCGCTAGGGCTGGCGCTGGTCTATTCGATCATGAACCTGATGAATTTCGCCCATGGCGAGATCATCGCCTCGGCCGGCTACAGCATGTATCTGGCGATCCTGATCGGCTTCGATTCCCCCTGGCTGGTGGCGCCGGTCGCCATCATCGCCGGCGCCGTCACCGCCATGCTGTTCGAGCGCATCGCCTTCCGGCCGGTGCGCCATGCCCCCGCCACCACCGGGCTCCTCACCGCCTTCGGCGTCAGCATCGTGGTGCAGAATCTCTTCACCCTGCTGGTCTCGCCGCGCCCGCGCGCCGTTCCGGCTCTCACCAGCCTCAACCAGACCATCTTCATCGGACCCTATGCGATCTCCTCGCTGCAGCTCCTCGAGCTGGTCACAGTGGCGATCGCCATCACCGGCCTGGTCCTGTTCCTCAAGCGCTCGACCCTCGGGCTCGCGATCCGCGCCGCCACCCGCGAATTCTCGACCGTGCGCCTGATGGGCGTGCGCGCCAACCGCGTGATCGCCACTGCCTTCGCGCTCTCAGGTTTGCTCGCCGGCATCGCCGCGATCTTCATGGTGGCGCGGCGCGGCAGCGTCGATCCCGATTTCGGCTTCCAGCCGGTGATCAAGGCCTTCGTGGCCTGCGTGCTCGGCGGCTTCGGTTCGCTCGGCGGCGCCGTCTTCGGCGGCATGCTGCTGGGCTTCCTCGATGTCGCCATCGTCATGTTGCTGCCGCAAGACATGGGCGGCCTCAGCGACGCCATCACCTACTCGATCATCGCGGCCCTGCTGGTCTGGCGGCCCGACGGGCTGCTGACGCGCCGGATCGAGCTCGGCGACAAGGAGATCTGATGGCCATGGGAATCTCGATGCGATGACGACGGCCGTTCCCGAACCCGCCGCTCCGATGGCCGCCGCCGCCAGGCCCGCGGCCGGGAAGGCGCTGCTGCGCTCGCTGGCCGGCGGCCTCCTGACCGCGGTGCCGATCGTCGTCATCGGCCTCCTGATCCTGGAGTTCGCGCCGGCCTATCTCGTCCGCATCACCTTCGCGGCCTATGTCAATCTGCTCATCGTCCTGGGTCTGCAGATCTTCATGGGCAATTCCATGGTCGCCAATCTGGGCCAGGGCGCCTTCGTCGGCATCGGCGCCTATACGGTGGCGATCCTGGCGACGCCGATCGCGATGAAGAAGATGTCGATCCCCAACGCGCCCTTCGGCCTTTCCCATGTCGCGATCGACCCGCTGCTGGCGGCGGGCGCCGGGCTCGGCATCGCCGGCATCGTCGCGTTCCTGACCGGCATCGTGGTGGCGCGGGTCTCGGGCGAGGCGGCGACCATCCTCACCTTCAGCCTCCTGATGATCGTCCACTCGGTCTTCATCCATTGGACCGACCTGTTCAAGGGTGCCCAGGCCTTCTTCGGCATCCCCCAGGTGGTCAATCTGCAGATCGCGGTGGCGCTTTCGGTCGTCGGGATCGTACTGGCGCGGCTCTTCAAGGACAGCCGGGTGGGCCTGCAGCTGCGCGCCAGCGCGGAGAGCCTGCTGGCCGCGCGCGCCTTCGGCGTCGATGTGGTGCGGCTGCGCCTGATCGCCTGGGTGGTCGGCGCCATGTTCTGCGCGACAGGCGGCGTCCTCTACGCCTATTTCATGGGCACCATCAATGCCCGCGCCTTCCATTTCGAGCTGGTGCTGACCACGCTCGCCATGCTGATCCTCGGCGGCCTGCGGACGGTCTCTGGTGCCGTCTTCGGCTGCGTGCTGCTCTCGACCGTGCTCGAGGTCATCCGCACGCTGGAGAACGGCGTCACCATTGGCAATTGGCAGACCCCGCCTTTGCTCGGCCTCTCCGGCCTCGCCATGGGCGGCGTCATCGTGTTCAGTATGATCTTCCGTCCCAAGGGCATGATTTCCCGCCTCGAGTTCGACGAGCTGCTGCGGCAATGGTTCGGCCGCCGGACTTCCGTCGAGGCGGCTTCCGGATCGCAAGGCGATCCCGGCGACCAGAACGATGCGAGCAAGGCGAGGTAGGATATGACGACGGATTTCGAGAACGCGGTTTCGGCGCGCAAGGCGCGGCTTCAGGAACTCCAGCGCGAACTCGCGGAGAAGGGCGCCCGCTTCATCCATGTGCATATGCCGGAGATCAACGGCGTCTATCGCAGCAAGACCACGCCCTTCAAACTCTCCTATAACGGCGACGCGCTGAACGCGATTCTCTACTGCGTCGCCCATAGCGACGGCAATCCGCTGCCGGTGCCGGTCTTCGGCGGCCCGATCAGCAACGACGACAATGGCTATCCCAACATCATGGCACTGCCCGACCCGGCAAGCGTGCGCCATCACGGCTGGGATCCGCGCTTCGCCTCGGTGATCCTCAACTCCTTCATGCTGGACGGACGGCGCTGCGGGCTCGACCCGCGGGCCATACTGCAGGCGCAGGAGGATCGCTCGCGCAAGCTGGGATACGAGCCGATCTTCGCGCTCGAATACGAGTTCGGCATCTTCCATGCCGATCACGACCTGATGCGCGCCGGGCGCTATCGCGAGCTCAAACCCTGGGGCCATTCCTTCGTCAACTACGACCTGGTCCGCAGCGGCGACTACCAGTCCTTCATGGCCGAATTCATCGACCGTCTGGCCAGCCTCAATATCGGCGTGGCCTCGGTCGTGACCGAATATGGCTATGGCATGTACGAGTTCGCGCTGGCGCCGAAGCCGGCGCTCGAGGCTGCCGACGACGCGATGCGGGCCAAGCTGCACTTACGCGAGCTCTGTGCCGAGCGCGGCATGGTCGCGACCTTCATGACCCGCTTCCAGACCCCTGGCCGCGAGAGCGCCTGCGGCGGCCATCACCATCAGAGCCTCTGGCGCGACGGCAAGAACAGCTTCGCCGCCGGCGCCAACAAGCTCTCCGAGGTGGCGCAGCATTATCTGGCGGGCCTCCTGGCAAGGCTGCCGGAATCGCATCTGTTGTTCCGGCCCACGGTCAATTCCTACCGCCGGCTCGATCGCGGTGCCTGGTCGCCGGAGGATGCGTCCTGGGGCTACGAGAACCGCACCGCGGCCGTGCGCGCCATTACCACGCCGGTGGCCGATGCCGCGCGCTTCGAGCATCGCGTACCGGGTGCCGACATCAATCCCTATCTCTCGATCGCGGCGATGCTCGCGGCCGGACTCGACGGTGTCGAGGAGAAGATGGCGCTGGAACCGGCCGCACCCGGCAATCCCGGTGTGCTCAACCGGCCGGGTCTGTCGCGCACCCTGAAAGGCTCGATCGAGAGCTTCACCGGATCCGCCTTCATCGACCGCGTCTTCGGAGCGGAGTTCAAGGCGCATTACGCGCTGAGCCGTCAGGCCGAGCTCGACGCTTTCGACAGCTGGATGGCCGCCCAGATCACGGACTTCGAGTTCCAGCGCTACTTCATCGGGACTTGATGCGCAGCAACCTCGCGGCGGATTCCCCTATGGGATCCGTCGCGCGCCGCTATTTCGCCTTGCGCGGAATGGCGTCCAGCAGGCGCTGCGGGATTTCCTCCCGCAGCAGCGCCTTGCCGAACAGCCTCATCCGGTTCGCCTGCTGGCGGAGCTTCTCCACATTCGCGGCACCGTTGGGATTCTCGCGCAGATAGGCCTCGACGCGGGCCGCCTCCTGCTTTGCGAGGCGACCTTCGACATAATCCTGCAACTCGCGACTCGAGACCCTGCGCGGCATCTCTTGCCTTGACCTCATTTCTCTTTCGAAGAATGCGGCTCCCCCGAGCCCGCATCTGATTCGACATCTGAACTAAACGAGATGGTCGAGGGTTTGATCCTCGATTGTTTCCGACCTAAGTCGGAAACCGCCCGACTTAAGTCGGAGAAAAAGCGCCCTGCTACAATCATACGCGATTCCTATGTGATTTCATAACTGCCTTCTAACTCGCTGTTTGCAAAGCAGAGATCGCAGATGCCACAACCTTCCCACGCGAAACACCCTTCTCACTTCCGGCGATTCGAGCCAAGTCTGTTCCCGTGAAGGCAAAACGTGGTTAGCAAAACACTAAGCTCGCCGACATGGTTTGAAGTCGAGACGACAAGAGACAAGACGATCCAGATCCTCGCCAGCACGGCATCACAAACGAGGTCAGATCCAATGCTCGAAGCGAATTTGACGAAGACACCATTGCCGGAGCTCATCGATCCCGAAGCGATGTTCGGGCTTCCGGAAAATCTCCTGATCTATTCCTGCCTCGCCGACGAGACCAAGATTCAGGCGCTCAATCTTTGGAAGCACGACCTCGTGCTCCTGATGACGGCGACAGACGAGAATATGCCGGCGCATACGGGCCAACCGTCGTATATGCCGGGTGAGAGCACCGCAGAGATGTTGCGGCGTGTCTCGAACGTTCTGCTGGCCCTCGATCCTCTCGAGACCGGCAAGAGCGGCCCATCCCATCGCGCATAACTGCCGCGCGAGCCCGCTGGCGAGAGCCGGGGGTAAACCAACGCGAACAAGAAATCACAGGTTTTGGAAAAGGGAGTTCGTCATGACACACCATCTCGCTGACAACCAGCCCGAGAGCTTCGATATCGCCGAGCAATTCCGGGAGGTGATGCCGCATCTGCGGGGCTACGCCCGGTCGCTTACCCGCAACGCGGATGCCGCGGACGATCTCGTCCAGGATGCGCTGGTGCGGGCCTGGGCGTCGCGGACGCAGTTCATCCCCGGTACCAATTTCCGCGCATGGATGTTTACCATCATGCGCCACCGCTTCCTCGACGAGTGCCGTCGCAACAAGGGCCCGCATCTGGCGATCGAAGATGTCAGCAATCATGCGGCCCTGGTCAGCGGTCCGGCCCAGGACTCGGCGATCGAGTTCGAGGAGATGGCCTGCGCCTACTGGCAGATGGCGCCCAACCATCGGGAGATCCTGATGCTGGTGGGCGCTCTCGGGCTCGAATATGAGGAAGCCGCCAAGGTCATCGGCTGCGCGGTCGGAACAGTCCGCAGCCGCCTGTCCCGGGCGCGCACCGAGCTGCAGAATCAGATCGAGCGCGGCGCCGGGCGCCTGATCCAGCGGCCCTCGAGCAAAAAGGGCGCGCCAGCTCCCCGCTCGATTGCCACGCAGGAGTTCCTGCGAATGCTGAACGCGGCCGCTTAAGCCGGCGCCTGGAATCCGACCACTCCCCGGGGCGCGCAAGCGCCCTGGGGAAATCGGCCCGCTCGCAAAACCTCCTCCATCTCTGCGTAGTTTCCGAACCTATCCCCTGTGCCAGCGCGGTCTATCCTGCGAGCGGTCATTCTGATGCTCGCGACTCATCTGCGGCGTGGGGTCGCCCTCCTGGTCGAGGGTATCCGGGTGACGCCTCTATACCAGGCGCTGACTTGAGACAGGACGGCAAGAGTCCGGTTCGTCTCGAAGCTCTTTGCGCTCCATGCCGGCAAGACCGGCCACCAACACTGCAGACGAAACCACGCGGGCGACCTGGTTTGTGCCAGGGGGAAGCCGCCTCGCCGCTCATTGCTGTTGACTTCAGGAAGAGGGAACTTGCCCATGACACGCCATCTCGCCGCGACTTCCGACTCGTCCGTGACGCCTGATCTTGCCGACCAATTCGTCGGTTCGATTCTCAATCTGCGTGGCTTTGCCCGCGCCCTCACCCGCAACCCCGATTGGGCCGATGACCTGGTGCAGGAGACGCTCGCCCGGGGCTGGGCCTCGCGCAGTCAGTTCGTGCCGGGGACG
Source organism: Hypericibacter terrae (assembly GCF_008728855.1). Lineage (GTDB taxonomy): Bacteria > Pseudomonadota > Alphaproteobacteria > Dongiales > Dongiaceae > Hypericibacter > Hypericibacter terrae. The sequence goes on from NZ_CP042906.1 coordinate 3,819,447, forward strand.
AACTTCCGGGCCTGGATGTTCACCATCATGCGTCATCGCTTTCTCGACGAATGCCGACGCAACAAGACTCCGGCGCTGGAAATCGAAGAGGCAAGCCATCACGCGGCCCTGATCAGCGGACCGGCTCAGGATTCGGCGATCGAGTTCGAAGAGATGGCCGCTGCCTATTGGCAGCTCGCTCCCAACCATCGGGAGGTCCTGATGCTGGTGGGGGCGTTGGGGCTCGAATATGAAGAAGCCGCCAAGGTCATCGGCTGCGCCATCGGCACCATTCGCAGCCGCTTGTTCCGAGCGCGCGCCGAGCTGCAAGGCCGGATCGAGCGCGGTACCGGCCGGGTCAGCCGGGCGGCCGGCTGTCGGCAGCAAAAGCGATCGCATCCGACGGCGGGCGAGGCCTTTCTGCGCCAGCTTCGAAATGCCTGAGCCGTCAGGCGTCGCCGCAGCAGATATGTTCTCAAAGTCGCGGCGGCGGGCCCAGGCGCGGACCCGCCTTCTCCTCCCCGCCGGAAATATGAGCTGCGAGCGACGCCCCCACCGGCCGGAAAGAGCGGAACCGATGGCAAGCCATTGCGTTCCTCGGTCAGGCCCTGCCAACCGGCAACGGCCTGATATTGCTCATCAAGCCATTTGAACCTGAAGCAGAGGGCCATTATGACCCCGTTTCGCGCCTTGGGCATCGCCGTCGCCGTTGCCGGCTCCGTCTTTCTCTTTTTCGGATTGAATGCCTCCGACGCGCCGCTGGCGCAGGCCAGCGAAGCCTTGACCGGCAGCTACAGCAACCACACGCTCTGGTATATCGCCGGCGGCCTTGGTGCCATGATCGCCGGCGCGTCCATGGCGCTGCCGAGCCGGCGCTGACCGCCACCCCGATGGCCTCTCTTCAGATGAAGGACCGAACCCCATGAAAGCCAATGCCGACGACGCCACGATCAACACCGTACGCGAGGATCTGGATCAGCTCCGGGCGGACCTCAAAAGCGTCATGGAGGCGATCGGCACTCTCAAGAGCGATGCCGGCGCGGCCATGAAGGACCAGGCGGCACGCGCCGCCGGCAATATCGGCCGTAAGGCCGAGGATATCTTCGAGGATCTCAAGGGCGAGGGCGAGCGCGCCACGAAGCTGCTGACCAGCGCCGTCAACGAGCATCCCTACAGCTCTCTCGCCATCGCGCTGGCCATCGGGATCGTCATCGGCCGCACACTGGATCGGCGGTAATCCATGACGAACCTCGATGCCGGCCTGCTCCGGCTGCTCCTTGGCGTGGCCGTCCTCGAGCGTGCCGAGGCGGCCAAGCGTCGGGCAAAGAAGGCCCTGGCACTGGCCGGGGTCGGTCTTGCCCTGGCGGTGGCGCTGGGCGGGACTGCCGTGCTCGTCCTCGGCGAACTCTCGGTGTTCCTGATCGAGCTGCATCTGGGCCGCGCCAACGCGCTGCTGATCACGGCCGCGGGCGCCGTCGTCCTTGCGGCCGCCGCCGGCTATTTCGCCTGGACTCAGCTGCTGCATCTTCTGGATCCCAAATCCGCGAGGAAGAGGGCGACGGCTGCGGGCGAGGCGGACGCTTCGAAGGATCCGCTCTGGAACCTCGCCGGGGCGCTGGCCGTGGGCATCATCGCCGGCGCATCTCGGGGTCGAGACGCCGAATAGCCGCTTCCCACGGTAAATCGGGACGTAGAGAAGCCCGCTGGCGCTCGGCCTCCGCATGGCCAAACCCCGGCGGGCTCGAAGTTTCGGAACCGACCATGCCGCCGGCAGGCCGGCGGCGCTGTCTGCCGCTAGATGCGACCCATCAGCAACAGAACCACGATCACCACCAGCACGACCGAGAAGATGCCGGTGGGGTAGTAGCCCCATTCACGGCTGTAGGGCCAGGCCGGCAAGGCGCCAATCAGCAACAGCACGAGAATGATCAGAAGAATTGTGCCAAGCATGGGGATTCTCCCTCATGAAAAAAGAACGGCAATGAACAAAGCCGTCGATTGATCGGGAACCTCGGGCAACGCCGGACTTGCATCCGCGCCGCCCGAGCGAGGCACCCGTTAGTGGTAGCGGCGCTCCCAGTCCTTCACCTGGCGCTCGGCCTCGTCTTTGGCGATGCCGTAACGCTCCTGGATCCGGCCCACGAGCTGGTCGCGCTTGCCCGCGATCCGCGTCAAATCGTCGTCGGTGAGATCGCCCCACTCTTCCTTGAGCTTGCCGGTGGCCTGCTTCCAATTTCCTGCGATGGTGTCCCAATTCATGGACAGCTCCTTTGGTTGTGCGGCGCTGCAATCGACCGCTGCCCCAAGAACGCAATCCCATTCGCCCGAGTTCCCGCCAATGGGTCGCCGCCCCGTCGGCGTGTGGCATCCTTGTGACCTCGAGCCGTTCGGACCGCGGGCGATTCCGGCGCAGGAACCAAGCCAACCGGCTCCCGTTCTCTCCCTATCGTCGCAACGGCAGATCGCCTTGGCCTCTGCTGCGGCGTCACCGCACGCGATGCGGATCACCGTTGTGGGAACAATGTTTGGAGGCTGATATGAACCGAGTTTCACTCCTGCTCGCGAGCGGCGCCATGCTCCTTGGCAGCAGCGTCGTGTGGGCGGACGACACCACCACGACCACGGTCCCGACACCGCCGTCGGATACCATCACTCAGACCAGTTCGGCGCAGGTGCCGGCGACGGGCGAGGTCGGCGTCAGGCAGCTCGTGGGCGTGGACATCCGCAATGCCAACGACGAGAAGGTTGCCGAAATCAAGGACGTGCTGATCGGCAACGACAACACGGTCGACACCGCGATCGTCACCGTCGGTGGCGTGATGGGTGTGGCGGGTCGCAATGTCGCCATCGCGTGGAACCAGATTCAGTTCTTCCGCGATGCCGACACGATCAAGGCCAAGACCAGCCTGACAGAGGATCAGCTCAAGGCGCTGCCTGAGTACACTTCCGACGGGGGCGTCTGGCATACCAAGTAGACCCCGGAAGCCAGAAACTCTCGTCGAAGCGAAAGGGGAGTGTTGGTTGCGGCGATCATCTGGCCGCCGCCAGCCTCCCTTCTTTGCGTTTATCGATCGTCATCGGCACCCGGCGCCGGGTCAACGGCGTCCGTAACCGTGATAGCCGTGATAGCCGTGATAACCGTAGTAGCCGGGATAGCCGTAGTAGTAGGGGTGATAGTAGTAAGGTCGCGGTGCGTCATAGTAAGCCGGATAGGCGCTCACGGCGCAGCCGCTCAGGATGACCGCCGCCAGCAGCAGCGGCGCTCCAACCCGCAGAACGCGTAGCGAGTTTCTCATTGAAGTCGCACTCCAAGCCGATATGGGGCCCGGAACGGGTTTCATGAACCCGGGTTTCGGGTTGGGTCGGGCCTGACCGACCCTCTGCTCCTTACACGGCATAGGCGGCGAAATCCGTCGCCCGCCGCGGCCCGATACGCTATTCAAGAACCCGTTATCGGGCTGTCCAGGAGCGAGGGATATGGATCTCGAATTGTCGGTGCGCGAGAAGGAACTTGCTGCAAAGGGTCGGGACTTCTGCGATCAGGTCTTGGTGCCGCTGGAGCTGATCGCGGATGAACATGGAGAAGTGCCCATGGAGCGCCGCGCCGCCATTCGCCAGGCGGTGCGCGACTGGGGTCTTGCCGGCATCAACCACAGCAAGGAAAACGGCGGGCTGGGCCTGACCATGGTCGAGCAGACCGTCATCGAGGAGCAGCTCGGCCGCGTGACCAACGGACTCTGGAGCTGCGTCTGGCGGCCGCCGGTCAGTCTCAAATTCGGCACGGCCGCGCAGAAGCGCGACTATCTCCAGCCCTCCTGCCATGGCGAGCGGCGCGGCTGCTTCGCCATCACCGAACCCAATGCCGGCTCCGATCCGCGCCAGGTGGAGACTACCGCCGTGCGCAAAGGCGACCGCTGGCTGCTCAACGGGGAGAAGTGGTTCGTCACCTCCTACAACGCGTCGGACTTCATTATCGTCCATGCCCATGTCGACAACGATCCCAACAAGCCGACCCTGTTCCTGGTCGACAAGCCGGCCAAGGGCATGACCCATCTGCGCTCGCCGAAATTCATGCACAACTTCGCCTTCGATCATGCCGAGCTGCGGTTCGAGAATGTCGAAGTCCCGGCCGACCGCATGCTGGGCGACGTCGGCCAGGGCCTCGAACTGACCAAGGACTGGTTCGTCGAGGCGCGGCTGCAGATCGCGTCGCATGCGCTCGGGGCGGCGATCCGCGCGGCCGAGATTGCCAACGACTACGCCACGAACCGGGTCCAGTTCGGCAAGCCGATCCGCGATTTCCAGGCGATCGAGTTCATGCTGGCCGACATGGCGGTCGAGATCTTCGCCGCCAAGTCGATGCTCTATCGCGTCGCCTGGGAGATCGATCGCAAGATCGACCGCAAATTGATCCATGGCCGCGCGAGCGCCCTCAAGCTCTTCTGCTCCGAGATGGCCGGCCGTGTCATCGACAAGGCGCTGCAGATCCTGGGCGGACGCGGCTATATGCGCGAAAGCCCGCTCGAGCGGCTCTATCGCGATATCCGCGTGGATCGTATCTGGGAAGGCACCTCCGAGATTCAGCGCCTCGTGGTGGCGGGCCAGATCCGCAAGCGCGGCTTCGATGTCTATTCGGGCTGGGAATGAATTCGGTAGATCTCCGCAGCTTCAAATCGACGGTATTTTGCAATTATTTGTGGTTGCGCTATCCTGACTCTTGAAAGCGGTGTTCTCGAACTCAGGGGGATGGGATGACGGAGCGACCCTCACGCCGCTCGGGCGGGCGCGATGCGCGGATCGCGGCGCGCCAGACCAGCGATTCCAGCCGCGTCGTCCGGCCGGGCCTCATGGGCGGCCAGTACCGGCCGCTCTCCGACCGCGACGTCGAGCGCATCCACGCGGCAGCCTTGTCGGTCCTGGCCGAGATCGGCGTTGCGGATGCGCCGCCGGCCCTGCAGTCGCTGGCGCTCGAGCGCGGCTGCAAGCTCGATCCGAGCGGACGCCTTCTCTTTCCCCGCATGCTGGTCGAAGACGTCATCGCCAAGGCGGCCCGCGAATTCTGGGTCCATGGCCGCACGGATTCCCGCTATGACGTCCATGTCGGCGGCCAGCGCGTCCATTTCACGACGGCCGGCGAAGCGGTTACGGTGCTCGACCTGAAGAAGCGCCGATTCCGGCCCTCGACCCTGGTGGACCTTTACGACTTCGCGCGCCTGGTCGACCGGCTCGAGCATATCCATCAGTTCGGCCAGACCATCGTGGCGACCGAGATCGCCGATCCGCTGGCCCATGCGGCCAGCATCGCCTATGCCTGCCTCTCCGGAACCGCCAAAACCTTCGGCATCAGCATCGGCCAGGCCGAGCATGTGGCGCCGATCGTCCAGCTGTTCGACATGGCGATGGGCGGCGAAGGCCGGTTCGTCAAACGGCCGTTCGCGGTCGTCGGCTGCTGCCCGATCGTCTCGCCCCTGCGCTTCGCCGAGGATTCGACCGCCGTCCTGATGGAGACCACGCGGCTGGGGCTGATCGGCGACGTCGCCATCGCCGCGCAAGCCGGGGCGACCGCGCCGGCGGCGCTGGCCGGCACGCTGGTCCAGACCGTCGCCGAGACGCTGGCGACCGTGATGGTGGTCAATCTGGTGCGGCCGGGTCACCCGACCACCTTCGGCATCTGGCCCTTCGTCTCGGACCTGCGGACCGGCTCCTTCACCGGCGGGGGCGGCGAGGAGGCGATCTTGAGCGCCGCCGCCATGCAGATCGCCCGCTATTACGACCTGCCGGCCTCGGTCGGGGCCGGCATGACCGATTCCAAGCTGCCGGACAACCAGGCGGGCTTCGAGAAGGGCGTCTCGGTCGCGATGGCCGCGCTGGCGGGCGGTAACTATGTCTGCGAATGCGCCGGGATGCTGGCCAGCCTGATGGGCTGCTCCTTCGAGGCCATGGTCATCGACAACGACATGCTGGGCATGGTCCAGCGCAGCCTCCGGGGCATCGAGGTTAACGACGAGACCCTGTCGCTCGACGCCATCCGCCAGGCGGTCGACGGCCAGGGCCATTTCCTGGGATCCGACCAGACCCTGGAGCTGATGCAGACCGAATATCTCTATCCCGAGATCGCCGACCGCAAATCGGCCTCGGTCTGGGCCGAAGCCGGCGGCCGGGACGTGCTCGAGGCCGCCCATGAGCGGGTCCATGAGATCCTGGGGTCGCATTATCCGAATTATCTAGATGCCGGGACCGACACCGCGATCAGGGATCGTTTCCCGATCCGACTGGCTCCGGAGGATATGCGGGCAGCCTGCAAGCGCTGGTAGACGCAGGGCCGGTCGGCCGCATCCCGGCCTTTCCGCCAACGACGCGGCGGTTCGTCGCAGTATCGCCCGGCTGATTACAGAACCGTAACACACACCGGTTTTGCCCCCGGACGACATGGCCTCATGTCGCGTGGAAACGCTTCCGATCCTTACGCCACAGAAATCGCACGATGCGTCGGGTTGTGCGTTGATCGCAGATTTGAATTGCGATAATTACGCATGAATACGCCATCAAATTACCTGAATTACAGGCGTAACTGTGCCCGTTAGGGCGCTGACAAGGCGAGCCAAGAAAGGAAGATCAGAACCGACCGCGGCGCGACGCGTGGTTGTGCGATCGGCTCCTCGAGAGCCGGCACTGGTCTCTTTCATTTTCGGGACAAGTGGGATTTGGCGGCACGCAGAGCGATCTGCGGTGCGGCAAAGCCGCGCGAACACAGCGCCGACACAGGATTTGAGCGACCTCTGCGTGATATGCGACGGGGAACAAACTTTAAGTTCCGCAGTTGAACAGCGGAACGGGCGACGACAGGGACCATGCGTATTTCAAATTGGATCATTGGATTGGTCACGGCGGCATTTTTTGCTGGCGCGTGGGGCATCACCAATCGACCGGTGGACGAGCAGCCCTGGCGCGGCGAACTGCGCGGACTGTCCTTCGCGCCCTATACCGACGCCCACAATCCCATGACCAAGGTCGACCCGACGCCCGAGGAGATCTCGCGCGATCTCAAGGCCGTCGCCAGCGTCGCCCGCTCGGTCCGTACCTACACCACGCAAGGCACCATGATGCAGGTGCCGCGGCTGGCTTGGAAACAGGGCCTGACCGTCACCGCCGGCGCCTGGATCGGGCCCGATCTCGAAGCGAACAAGCGCGAGATCTCGAACCTGATCGACATGACGCGCAGCAACGGCAACATCACCCAGCTCATCGTCGGCAACGAGTCCGTCCTGCGCGCCGATGTGACGGTGCCGGAGCTCATTCAATATATCCGCGCCGTCAAGGCACTGACCCCGCTCCCCGTCAGCACCGCCGAACCCTGGCATGTCTGGCTCGCCCATCCCGAGCTGGCGCAGCAGGTCGATTTCATCGCGGTCCATATCCTGCCCTTCTGGGAAGGCATCGACCCGGACCAGGCGGTCCAGTTCGTGATGGAGCGCTATGAGGATCTGCAGCGCAAATTCCCCAACAAGCGCATCGTCATCTCGGAAATCGGCTGGCCGTCCGAGGGCCTGACCCGCAAGGACGCGGTCGCCTCGCCGGTCAATCAGGGCCTGTTCCTGCGCCGCTTCCTCGCGGTCGCCCAGGAACATAATCTCGACTATTTCGTGATCGAAGCCTTCGACCAGCCCTGGAAGATGCAGGTGGAAGGCGGCGTCGGTGCCTATTGGGGCATCTTCGACGCCGACCGCAAGCTCAAGCCCGCGCTCGACGGCGTGCTGATGAACCGGCCCGACTGGCCCTGGCTTTCGCTGGCGACCCTCGCCATGGGCCTGCCCTTCGTGCTCTGGCTGCTGCGCCAGGAACTGGGCCTGAAACGCCGCGGCCGCCTGATCCTCGCCATCCTGGCGCAGGGCACCGTTTCCGCCGGCGTCTGGGTCTATGCCGCCTATTCGGGCCTCTATCTGACCGATCTCGATATCGGCGTGCTGGGCGTGATCGCGCCGGCGACGCTGCTGCTGCTCGGCGTGTTCCTGACCGAGGGCATCGAGATGGTGGAATGCCTCTGGCGCGGCTCCTCGCGCCGCCGCCTGGCGCCGCCCGCCGCCCTGGGCGACACGCCGCCGCCGATGGTCTCGATCCATGTCCCCTGCCGCAACGAGCCGGCCGACATGATGATCCGCACCATCAAGGCGCTCGAGCGGCTCGACTATCCGAACTTCGAAGTGCTGATCATCGACAACAACTCGACCGACGACAGCTGCTGGCAGCCGGTCGAGGTCTATTGCCGCAATCTCGGGCCGAACTTCCGCTTCTTCCATCTGCCGAAATGGCCCGGCTTCAAGGCGGGCGCGCTCAACTTCGCCCTGGCGCACACCAACCCGGATGCCCAGGTCGTCGCCACCATCGACAGCGACTATGAAGTCAGCCGCGAATGGCTCAAGGACCTCGTCGGCCATTTCGCCGATCCGCAGGTGGCGCTGGTGCAGGCGCCGCAGGATTACCGCGACGGCAAGGACGACCTCTTCAAGCGCTTCTGCTTCTGGGAATATGCCGGCTTCTTCCATCTCGGCATGAAGACCCGCGACGAGCACAACGCCATCATCCAGCATGGCACCATGGCGCTGATCCGGAAGGATGCCCTGACGCGCGTCGGCGGCTGGGCCGAATGGTGCATCACCGAGGATGCCGAGCTGGGCCTGCGCCTGTTCGAGGCGGGTTACCGCGCCGTCTACACCGAGAAGAGCTACGGCAAGGGCCTGATCCCCGACAGCTTCGACGCCTTCCGCAAGCAGCGCTATCGCTGGGCCTATGGTGCGATGCAGATCATGAAGACCCATTGGCGCGAGCTGCTGCCCTGGGGCGAGCGCAAGCTCACCCGCGCCCAGCGCTACCAGTTCGTCGCCGGCTGGCTGCCCTGGATCGCCGACGGCTTCCAGCTGATGTTCGTCGCCCTCGCCATCCTCTGGACCGCCGGCATGATCGTCCTGCCGCAGTTCATCGAGCCGCCTTTGACGCTGTTCCTCATCGTCACGCTCGGCATGTTCACCTTCAAGGTGGGCAAGTCGCTCTGGCTCTATACCCAGCGCGTCCCCTGCAGCTTCATCGAGCGGCTGGGCGCCTCGCTCGCGGGGCTCGCCCTCGGCCACACCGTCGCCAAGGCGGTCTGGCGCGGCGCCTTCACCACCAACCTGCCCTTCATGCGCACGCCCAAGCTGGAGAACCAGCCGGCCTTCATCCGCGGCCTGCTCGCCGCCTGGGAGGAGACGCTGATCGCGGCGCTCCTGGTCGGCTTCGGCGTCCTCATCATGATGACCCGCGGCGTGGTCGAACCGGCGGCCAAGCTGTGGGCCATGCTGCTCTTCGTGCAGGCCCTGCCCTTCGCCTCGGCGCTGGTGCTGTCCATGATCAATGCCCTGCCCTTCGGCCAGCGCCGCCATGTGGCGCTGCCGCTGGGTGCCGCGGAGCAGGCCAAATCGCCTGCCGCCGAATAGCCCGTTCGGGCTGACATGGGCGAGCCAGCGGTGAACCGCCAACCGGCGGCGCAGCGGTCGGGTTTTCTGGCCCCTCTCCTGGCGCTGCTGCTGGCCGGCCTCGCCGGCTTCGGCTTCTGGTGGCAGATGGGCCGGCCGGTCACCCTCACCGACGCGCCGCCCGGCAAGATCCATTGCGTCTCCTACACGCCCTTCCGCGGCAGCCAGACGCCGTTCGATCCCACGCTCCATATCCCGGCCTGGCAGATCGAGGAGGATTTCAAGATCCTCAGCACCGACGTCGATTGCGTGCGGCTCTACGCGACCGACCAGGGCCTCGACCAGGTCCTGCCGATCGCCCAGCGCTACGGCATGACCGTCCTGGTCGGCGCCTGGATCGGGCGCGATCCGCTGGCGAACGAGCGCCAGTTGAGCGACGTGATCCGGCTCGCCAATGCCTATCCCGACACGGTCAGGGCGATCATCGTCGGCAACGAGGTGCTGCTGCGCGGCGAGCAGACGCCCGAGGCCCTCGCCGCCATGCTGGCGCGGGTCAAGCAGGCGACCGGCAAGCCCGTCACCTATGCCGACGTCTGGGAGTTCTGGCTCAAGGCGCCGCAGCTCGCCGACGCCGTCGATTTCGTCACCGTCCACGTCCTCCCCTATTGGGAGGACCAGCCGCAGCCGGTCGCGGCCGGCCTCGCCCATCTCGAGGCGATCGTCGACAAGGTTCGCGCCGCCTTCCCCGCGAAGCCGATCCTGATCGGCGAAACCGGCTGGCCCAGCGAGGGCCGAGAGCGCGAGGACGCAACCCCGAGCCTGGTCAACCAGGCCCGTTACCTGCGCGAGTTCATGGCCTATGTGGCCGGAGCCGGCGCCGGGCTCGACTACAATCTGATCGAGGCCTTCGACCAGCCCTGGAAACGCGCGCTCGAAGGCACGGTCGGGGGCTATTGGGGCATCTTCGATGCGGATCGTCAGGCGAAGTTCCCCTGGCGCGGCCCGGTCAGCGAATATCCGCAATGGCAGACCGACTTCGCGATCGCCAGTGGGCTCGGTTTCGTCCTGCTCGGCGCCGCTTTCCTCCGGGGCTATCGCGGCACTATCGGCGACTGGATCCTGGCCGGCCTGATTGCCGAAGCGACCGGCAGCGCGCTCCTGCTGCAGGTTCGCCATTCGCTGCTCGCTTCCATGGCCTCCTATGATTATGCCGCCGAAGCCCTGCTGCTGCTGGTGACCGCCGGCAGCGCGCTCGCGGTGTTTCATGCGCAGGCGACCGGGCGCTTCAAGATCGCCGCCTTCTCTTCGGCTCTCGCCTGGCTGTGCCGTCCCTGGCGCAAGCGCCTCGATCTCCCGACGATCCTGGCGCTGCTGCAGGGGTCCGCCGTGGTCACGGCGCTGGCGCTGTCGCTCGGATTCATCTTCGATCCGCGTTATCGCGACTTTCCGCTGGCAGCGCTGCTCACGCCGGCGATCGCCTTCGCGTGGCTCGCCTGGAGTGCCCGCGACATCGCGGCCGCGCGCAAGGCCGACCGGCGCGAGGAGGCGTTGCTCTCGGGGCTGCTGTTCCTGGCGGGCTTGCTGGTGGCGATCCGCGAAGGGCCGCTCAATTTCGTGGCGCTGGGCTGGGCCGCCACCGCGCTGCTGCTGGCGCTACCGCTGCTGCCGGCCTTGCGGGCGCTCCGGGTCGGGGCCGCTGAGCCCGGTATCGGCGCGCACCAGGCGCAGCAGGCCAAATAGCAGACCGAAGGCTGCGGCGCCGGCGTTATAGAGCACGACGCCCCAGAGCCCCAACGCGCAGGCCAGGACAGCCAGAGGCCGCCAGCCGGTGATCAGCGCCAATATGCCGACGCCGAGCGAGGCCATGCCCCAGCCGCCGCCGCGCGAGATCACCACCAGCAGATCGCGCGGACCGCACCACCAGGGCGCGGGCTCGCCCAGGCAGGCGATGCCGATGCCGCGCGGCTCGATCACCAGGAACCGCGCCGCCAGCGCCAGCGCGAGCACGACCACGGCACTGGCGATCCAGGGACGGATCACGGCCAGCAACGCGCGGCGTGAGATCGGGGCATCGCTCATGGTGCAGGCTCGAACAGCGAGGGACATTGGGGACAATGCCTGGAGCCCGATTTCGGGTCCAGCATTTCCACCCCAACATTATGCAATCCCCGAGTTCGGCAATCCCCGAGCCTGCCTGCTCGAAAGGTCAGTGAGGCGGCAATTCATCCGGCTCGTCGAGATCGGCTTCTTCCATCGCGGCGGGGCCTGCGGCCGGGACCACCGGCGTCGTGCCCGCGAGGCGACGATAGGAGAGCCAGCTCAGCGGCATCGAGCAGAGATAGAGGCCGCAGATGCCGAGCAAGGTGAGCCAGGGGCTCGAGGCCAGGAAGGCCGCCAACGCCCCTACCATCAACAGGGTAGGAAGAACGAAATGTTGCGGCACCTTGATCCGTTTGAAAGAGTAGGTCGGCAGCCGGCTCACCATCAGGCCGGCGACCGCGACCGCGACGATGCCCGCAAGCCACGGATTGTCGAAATAGCCCGGCCCCACGGCGAGGTCGGCCACCATCGGCACCAGCACCAGGCCGGCCGCCGCCGGCGCCGGCACGCCCATGAAGAAGCGACCGGTCCAGGCCGGCAGGTCGGTGTTGTCGAGCTTGGTGTTGAAGCGGGCCAGACGCAGGCCGCAGCAGACGCAATAGAGCAGCACCGCGACCCAGCCCGGCGCCCCGGTCTCCGACAGATTCCAGAAATAGAGCAGCAGCGCCGGGGCCACCCCGAAGCTGACGAAGTCGGAAAGCGAATCCAGCTCGGCGCCGAACTTGCTGGTGCTGTCGAGCAGGCGCGCGATCCGGCCATCCAGCGCATCGAGGATGGCCGCGATCAGGATCGACACCACGGCCGCTTCCCAATGCTGATGCAAGCCGAAGCGAATGCTGGTCAGGCCGGCGCAGAGCGCCAGCAAGGTCAGGATATTGGGGATCAACCGGTTGAAGGACTGGTCGCGCAGCCGCGCGACCGTAGGACGCCTACGCATCAGCGCATCTCTCCTCTTCGCATGGGTTCGGCCGATTGCAGGTCGGCAAACACCGTCTCGCCCGCGACCGAACGCTGGCCCACCACGACCAGCGGCGCGATGCCCTCGGGCAGATAGACATCGACGCGGCTGCCGAAGCGGATCAACCCGAAGCGTTCGCCCGCGCGCACCGCCTGGTTCGTCTCGATATCGCAGCGGATCCGCCGCGCCACCAGGCCCGCGATCTGGACCACCGCGAACTCATGGCCGTCCGCGCTGCGTAGCCGGACCGACTGGCGCTCGTTGAACTCGCTCGCCTTGTCGAGCGAGGCGTTGAAGAACTTGCCGGGCCGGTAGCCCAGCGACAGCACCGTGCCGTCGACCGGCATGCGGTTCACATGCACGTCGAACACATTCATGAAGACGCTGATGCGGATCAGCGGTAAGGCCGGCATGCCCAGCTCCGCCGGCGGCACGGCGGGCTCGATTGCCTGCACCACGCCATCGGCGGGCGCGATCACCAGCCCGGCGCGGATCGGCGTCACCCGCGGCGGGTCGCGGAAGAAATAGATGCACCACAAAGTCGCCACCAGCCCGACCCAGCCGAGCGGCGACCAGAGCCACCACAGCAGCAGCGTCGCGATCGCGAACAGGCCCGCGAAACGCCAGCCCTCGCGATGAATGGGAACCAGGATGCGATCGAGCAAGGAAAAGGTCCTGTGGCTTGCCGTGACGGCCGGGTGCCGGGCGGCGCGCATTCTATCCTCGGGCGGTTGCCGAGGGGGTAAGCATTCCCGGCGGCCCGCCACGCCCTCTCCCGATCCCTCTCAGATCGGCGTTTTACCCTGCTATTTCAAGGGATATATCGGCATCCGGGGCGGAACTCCCCGGCCTCAGGCGACCTCGATCCGGAGCTCGCCCACGCCCTCGACGCCGCCATGGAGCCGGTCGCCGCGCTTGACCGGCCCGACCCCCGCCGGCGTGCCGGTGAAGATCAGGTCGCCGGGCTTCAGCTCGAACAGCGCCGAAAGATGGCCGACGATCTCCGGCACCGACCAGATCAGCTGGCTGAGATCGCCCGTCTGGCGCCGCTCGCCATTCACGTCGAGCCAGACGGCGCCCTTGGCCGGATGGCCGATCTGCGACGCCGGCACGATGGCCGAGCAGGGCGCCGCCTGCTCGAACGCCTTGCCGACCTCCCAGGGCCGGCCCAGCTTCTTGGCCTCGCCCTGCAGGTCGCGCCGCGTCATATCCAGGCCGACCGCATAGCCGAATATGCAGGCTGCCGCGTCCTTGGGCGCGATGTTCTTGCCGCCCTTGGCCAGGGCCACCACCAGCTCGAGCTCGTGATGCACATCGGTCGATCGGTCGGGATAGGGGAACCTGCCGCCGTCGGGCACCAGCGTGTCGGGATTCTTCTGGAAGAAGAACGGCGCCTCGCGCTTCGGGTCGTGGCCCATCTCGATCGCATGCTCGGCATAGTTTCGCCCGACGCAATAGATGCGATGCACGGGAAAGAGCTGGGTCGTGCCGCGGACGGGCAGGCTTGGCTGTGACGGCGGCGGAAAGACGTAGCGGCCGGATGCGCTCTGCTGGGTCACGTCGAGTTTCTTTCTCGTATGATTGAGGGAGGTGAGCGGATATTTGGAGAGCATGGTCCTAGGGGTCAACCCGCGAGACTGACGCCGACCAGCCGCCCGATCAGGAAGGTGACGCCGGCAGCGGCGAACCCGATCAGCAGCTGGCGGAATCCGGAGAACAGAACGCCGCGCCCCGTGAAGAGGCTCGTGCCCGCGCCGATCGCGAACAAGGCCGCGCCGCTGGCGATCAAGCCAGCCAGCAGCGCCGCCTCCGCGCCGAGAAAGAACAGCCCAAGGATCGGGAAGACGGCGCCGAAGGCGAACAGGCAGAACGAGGTGCCGGCCGCCGTCCAGGCCGACCCGCCCAGTTCGTCGGGATCGATGCCCAGCTCTTCGCGCACCAGCGTATCCAGCGCCGTGTCCTTGTTCGCCATCAACTGATCGGCCAGCGCGCGCGCCTGCTTCTCGTCGAGGCCCTTGGCCTGATAGATCAGGATGATCTCTTCCTTCTCCTCATCGGGCGCCTGTTCCAGCTCGCCGGCCTCGGTGTCGATCTGCTGCTGGTAGAGCTCGCGCGCGCTGTTGACCGACAGCCATTCGCCCATGGCCATGGAACAGGCACCGGCGACAAGGCCGGCGAGACCGGTGATCAGCAGGGTGTGAGAGTCGACGGTGGCGCCCGCCACGCCCATGACCAGGCTCAGATTGGAGACCAGCCCGTCATTGGCGCCCAGCACGGCCGCCCGCAGGGCATTGCCACCGGTCCGATGGCGCCCCTCGATGCGCCCGAGCGTCGAGCCGGGCAGCCCGCCCTTGGGACCGCCCGCGATCGCCGCCAGGATCCGGGCGTGAGAGCGCTCCGCTTGCGGCAGTCCACCGGCGACGGCATCGGGCTGGCTGTCGTAGCTGCCGACATCCGCCCGCTCGAGCCCGCTGATGACCGGCAGCACGAATTCCGGTCCGAAGCGACGCGCCAGCCAGCCCAGGGCCCGGGTGCGCCAGCCGGCACGCAGGGGCCTGATGCGTTTTCCCAGCCCCTCGAGCTTTCGCTCCCAGAACTCGCCATGGGCCTCCTCGACCGCCGACAACCGCCGATAGACCTCGGCGATCTTCGGGTCGGGCTCGGCATCGGCCAGCGAGCGGTAGAGCTGGGCGCCATCCACTTCGCCTTGAAGATTGGCGCGATAGCGTCGTTCGGAGGCGGCGGGTTTCACGGATTGTTCGGTCATGGCGGCAATCTACAACAGGCTGGGCAGTCCCAGAACGCAAAGGCTGGGACTCGCCGGCAGCCTCGGGGGTCCGGGTTCAAACCCCTGATTGCCCCTAATTCTGCCAATGTTTCTGGGCATTTAACTTATCCTTAAAAGCGCCCGTGATACGCCTTTCTGAGCGAGTTTCCCGATAAGGTTCCGAGCCCCATGGCGCAGACAATGTTCGCCCAGATCGCGCGCCAGGCGCTGCCCATCGAGATCAGTGCGGTCTCGGTCAGCGCGGAAGGCATCATCGAAGAACGGGGCGAAGACAATCCGGTCGCCTTCCGCTTTGCGTTCCTCGGCCATCGGTTCAGCGGCCAGGCCTTCGCCACGCAGGCAGGCGCCCGGCTGACGATCGGCGCAGATCTCCTGCCGCTGCCCTACTCGATCGAATCGCGCGAGCGCCGGCAGCGCGCGCTGGCCCTCCTGCAGGCGACCCGCCAGCTGCCGCACACCCGCCTCATGACCGGCGCCAATATGAGCGTCCGCGCCGTGGGCGAAATTCCGGTCGAACGCCCGCTGACCGCCGGCCGTCTGATCGGCGCCACCACCGTCCTGCTGCTGGAACTGATGCCTTATCTGGCGCTGGTGGCCGAGTTCCTGCCGCCCAAGCGGGCGAGCAAGAACGCCGCCTGAAAGCGCGCCGCCAGCGCCGTCAATTGGTGCTGGCTTGCGGCAGCTTGAAGACCTGACCGGGATAGATCAGGTCGGGATTGCGAATCTGTTCCTTGTTCGCTTCGTAGATCACCGAATATTGCCAGCCGCTGCCGTAGGTGCGCCGCGCCATCCGCCACAGGCTGTTGCCGGGCTGGACCACGATGCTCCCGGTCGCGGAATCGGCAGCCGCGAGATCGCCGGGCTTGGCCCGTTCGAACGGCGTCTCGACGCGCGCCGTCACTTTGCTTTCGCCATTCAGCTGATCGGCGCGCAGCGTGTGGAGGCCCGGCGGCACGGGCAGCTGGGGACGCAGTTCCCAGCGGCCGTCGGCGCCGGCCAGGGCCTGGCCCAGCAACCCATTGTCGAGATAGATCATGACCTGAGCGCCGGGCTCGGCATGACCGCCGACGATGATGTCGCCGTGATTGTCATAGTCCACGGTGTCGAGCGACAGGGCGCCCATGCGCGGTGCCTGAGCATCGGGCGTGGCCGTGCCGGAGGGCGCGGTCGACGGCAGTTGCACCACCTGCGTGGCGCTGCCGCCATTGCGCGGCACGATGACGGCGAGGGCCTCGCCCGTGCTGCCGCCGGTCTGGCCCGCGAGCGTCGTGCCGGGCTGCGGCACGACCGCCACCACCACGTCGTCCGATTCCGTCGCCGGTCCCCCGCCCGGCGGCACTGCCGACAGCGAGAGCTGATGATTGCCTGGCGCCAGCGGTTTCTCGGGCAGGAACACCCATTCGCCGCGCTCGTCGGCAGTCACCTTGCCCAGCACCTGGCCATTGTCGCTGATGGTGACCTCCGCGCCCGGCGGCGCGCGGCCGGCGATGACCGTCTCGCCGGTCGGCTTCACCCGGACGACGTCGAAGCTGGGCTTGAGCTCGACGGGTGCCGGCGTTTCGGTCGTGGCGGTCTCGGTCGCGGTCTCGCCTGCGGGCGCGCTCGCCGTCTGCTCGCTGGAGACGGTCGCCGGCGGCTCGTCGCTGCTCTGACGGTTGATCGTGAATTGCAGCACCAGCGCCGCCGCCACGACAGCCGCGCCTAGGATCACAATGAGGAGAACGCGGTTCAATTCGACTCTCGTAACGGGCCATCACGGTCGGCGTTTCGCGGCCTGGCGACTCCGCCAGCGCTGACGCCCAAGCGTAACAGCCGAGCGCGGCCCTGTCATGCCGCTGAACCGGAAGGGTTAACAGCCACAACCCGGCGTGCCTGCGGGGTTTTCGCGACCTCGGCGGCTGGCCGCGGGCCTCAATTGCCGGGCTGTGTCGCCTTGGCCGCGTCGTTTCGAATGGGCGGCAGCGACATCAGATAGTCGGCGATGGCCGTTCGGTCTGCGTCGGTGAGCTTGCTGGTGTTTTCGCTCACCACCTCGCCCATCCCGCTGCCGACATAATCGAAATTCGGCAGGGCCCCGTCCTTCAGGACACGGACCACCTGCTCCTTCGACCAGCTGCCGATTCCGGTTTGGGGATCGGGCGTGATGTTCGGCACCTTGCCGCCGCCCGGCGCCGCCGCGGTGCCCGAAAAGGCGAGGCTCCGCTCGAGCCCGCCCAGGAATCCCCGCGGCGTATGGCATTCGGCGCAGTGACCGAGCGCCTCGGTCAGATAGGCGCCCCGGTTCCAGCTCGCATCGTGGCTGTTGTCCTCCACCCAGGCACCGCCTTCCTGAAAATTCATCAGGCGCCAGACCCCGAGGAGCGCGCGCCAGCTGAAGGGAAAGCTCAGTTCATGGGGCTTGTTGGCGGTGGGGGCCGTCGGCAGGGAAAGAATATAGGCACGAATCGCCAGGAGATCGTCGGGATTGGCCTTGGTGTAGGCGGTGTAGGGGAAAGCCGGGTAGTAATAGCTGCCATCGGGCGCGATGCCCTGCTTCAGCGCCCGCAGGAAATCCGCTTCGGACCAGCGGCCGATGCCGTGGTCCGGATCGGCGCTGATATTGGGCGTATAGAAGCGGCCGAAGGGCGTGTCCAAGGCCACCCCGCCCCCCAGCGGCGCGCCACCATGCTTCTTGTCGGTGTGGCAGGCATTGCAGCCGCCGGCGGCGAAGAGATAGGCCCCGCGCCCGATCTGCGTCGTGGTGTCGGCACTGCTGTCCGCTCGGGCAGGCCCCGAAATCGCCATCAGGCCCAGCCCCAGCAGCGCCAATGCCAGGTAGCGGGCCCGGCCGGCAAAGGCCGCCCGCCGATTCAGCCCTTCGCAAGCATTGTTCGGCACCATTACCCTCCAGACCCTTGAATATCCGCCTCGAAAGCGGGGTTTTGCCCCTCGGCCCCCATCATCGGCTACCCTTTTTTGGGCGATCGATTCGGGCGGGCAAAATGCCGCCCGGCCCCCGCGCCGCTTCAACTGGCCCTGAAGGCCGGACGGGGCTATGGTCGCCGGCCTTTGTTACCGGGCGCCGCCGATGTCGCGGCCCCCAACCGATATAACCACCGGAACTCATGACGGCTTCGATCAAATCCCTGTGCGTCTATTGCGGCGCGGCCGAAGGCCGCGGGCCCGCCTATCGTGACATCGCCCAGCGGCTGGGCCGGCATATCGCGCAGAACGACGTGCGGCTCATCTATGGCGGCGGGCGCGTCGGGCTGATGGGCGTCGTCGCCGATGCGGTCAAGAGCGCGGGCGGCCAGGTCACCGGCGTGATCCCGAACTTCCTCGAGATCCGCGAGATCGGCAACCGTGAGATCGACGAGCTGCGCGTGGTGGACAGCATGCATGCGCGCAAGCAGCTCATGTTCGAGCTCTCTGATGGCTTCTGCATGATGCCGGGCGGATTCGGCACGCTCGAGGAATTCTTCGAGGTCATCACCTGGCGGCAGCTGGGCCAGCATGACAAGCCGATCGTCGTGCTGAACGAAGGCGGCTATTGGGATCCGCTGCTGCGTCTGGTCGAGCATGGCCGGCAGGAGGGCTTCATGGCCGATCCGGCGCCGCTCTATTCGGTGGTCGATCGCGTCGACGACGTGATTCCGGCCTTGTCGCGCCAGCCGGCGCCGACGAAGGTCGGCGCGGTCGGACGGATGTAAGAGGAGCCGTCATCGGGGGATGACGGCGGGGGCGCTGGGGGCAAGGCTCGCGCCATAGGGGGAAAGACGCATGCGGATCCTGGCCTACAGCCATAATTTCGTGCGCGAGGGTGCGCCGATCATTCTGCTGCGCCTGCTGCGCGAGCTGCGCAAGCGTCACGACATCCATGTCCTGAAGCTGACCCGCCCGACCGAGCCGCTCGAGGCCGAATTCGAGCGCTACGGCATTCCGCTCAAGGAAGGGGTCAAGCTCAAGGATTACGACGTCGCGCTGTTCAACACCGTGACCGCCTCCGGCATCGTGATGCAGACGGCGGGACGCTGCCCGCTGGTCTGGTGGATCCACGAGCCGAAATTCGGGCTGGGCTACACCAAGATGGCGGATTTCAAGCCCGAGGCCTTCGGCACCGCCGACCGGATCGTGTTCCCGACCCAATGGCAGGCCCAATGGCTCTGGGGCCGCTACCTCAAGCGCGACAATTGGACGGTGGTGCCCTACGGCATCGGCATGGATCTCTCGCCCCGCCCCTGCCCCTTCGAGAAGAAGCCCGAGCGCTTCTATCTCTTGCATCTGGGCCGCATCGACCCGCGCAAGGGGCAGGATCTCAGCGTCCAGGCCCTGGCCCATCTGGGCAATCCCAACATCACGCTGGTGATGCTGGGCGGGCGCAAGGAGAACGATCCCTTCGCGACGCGGCTGTTCGAGAGCGGCGTCGACATCCTCTATCCGGGCTCGGTGCCCGAAGAGATGGTCGCGGCCTATATCCAGCATTGCGACGCGATGATCTTTCCCACCCGCGACGATCTGATCACGCTTGCCATCCTTGAGGGGCTCAGCTTCTCCAAATGCGTGCTCGCGAGCGACTTCGGGCCGATCCCCGAGACCATCATCCAGGGCCGCAGCGGCCTGCTCTCGCCGGTCAACGATTTCCGGGTGCTCGCCGGCAATATCCGCATGATCTATGAGGATCGCGAGCTGGCCCAGCGGCTGGGTCAGAGCGGCAATGTGGTCCTGCACCGCAAGCACAGCTTCAAGGCCCATGTCGAGGCGATGGAGCGCGAGTTGACGCGGGTGGCGCGCGCCGGCTGAGGGCGGACGTCCCGGGTAGCAGGCCGCTGAGGCCTGGGCCCTCGGGTGCCCCATCCCCTCATGGATCGACCGCAACCGAGCCCGTTCGGCTCAGTGGCCACCTTCGGCCGGCGCTGGCGCCGGTGCCGAGGCGGGCGCCGGTTTCTCCTTGCGCTTGCCCAGCCCGTGGACCCATTCGCGGAAGCGCTGGAACACGACATAGAGACCGGGAATCACGAAGATGCCCAGCACCGAGGCCGCGAGCATGCCGCCGAACACGGCGGTGCCGACCGCGCGACGGCTGGCGGCGGCGGCGCCGCTCGCGATGACCAGCGGCACCAGCCCGAGGATGAAGGCGAAGCTCGTCATCATCACCGCGCGGAATCGCAGGCGCGCGCCGTTGACCGCTGCTTCCGAGATGGCGACGCCCTTGGCGCGCTGCGCCATCGCGAACTCGACGATCAGGATGGCGTTCTTGCTGGCCAGCGCGATCAGCACGACGATGCCGATCTGCGCGTAGAGGTCGAGGCTGAGACCCGCCACGATGATCGCGGCCATGGCGCCGGCCAGGCCCACCGTCACCGAGAGCAATACCGAGACCGGGATGCTCCAGCTCTCATACAGGGCCACCAGGAACAGATAGGCGAACAAGATCGCCATGCTGAAAACCATGACCGTCTGACCGGCGGCCTGGCTCTCCTGCAGCGCCGTGCCGGTCCATTCGTAGCCATAGCCCTGCGGCAGGGTGGCGTCCGAGACCTTCTCCATGGCGGTCAGGGCCACGCCTGAACTGACACCGGGCGCCGGCGAACCATTGACGGTCACGCTGCGATAGTTGTTGTAGCGAATGATGGCCTGTGGCTGCAGGACCGGATATACGCTCGCCAGGCTCCGGATGGGCACCATCTGGCCCTGATTGTTGCGGACATAGATGCGCCAGATGTCGTCGACTTTTGCGCGATCGATTCCCTCGGCCTGGATCTTGACCTGCCAAGTGCGGCCGAAAAGATTGAAGTCGTTGACGTAGTAGCCGCCGAGCGTGGCCTGCAGCGCGTTGAAGATGTCGCTGATCGACACCCCCAGCGTCTGAGCTTTGTAGCGGTCGATGTTGAGATAGAGCTGGGGCGTGTTGGCGGTGAACGTGCTGAAGACGGCGCTGAGGTTGGGATCCTGATTGCCGGCAACGACAAGGCCCCGCATCACGGCGGCCAGGTCCTGAGGATCCCGCCCTTCCAGGTCCTGAAGCTGATACTCGAAACCGCCGGTCGAGCCGAGTCCGATGATCGCCGGAAGGTTGAAGGGGATCACGTTGGCCGCCAGGAACGTGGCGCCCTCCCGCCGGATCGCGGCGATGATCGCCTGGACGCTCTCGTTCTTGGCGGTGCGCTCCTCAAATGGCTTCAAGGACGCGAACAACATGGCGCTGTTCGACTGATTGAGGCCGGCGAGGAAGCTGTATCCGACGACGCTGGTGACGTCCTCCACCCCCGGCATCGCCTTCACGACTTCTTCGATATGGGACATTGCCGCGCTGCTGCGGTTGACCGAGGCGCCGTCGGGCAGCTGCAGCTCGACGAAGAACAGACCCTGGTCCTCCTCAGGCAGGAACCCGGACGGCGTCATCTTCGACAGCGCCACCATGAGGAACGCGGCGCCGCCGACCGCAAGGAGGCTCAGAAGCGCCACGCGAACCAGGCGATGAACGACCCACGCATAACCGTCGCGGGTCTTGTCGATGCCGGCCATGATCCACTTGATCGGGCCGCGACGGCGATGCGTCGGCTTCAGCAGCAGGGCGCAGAGAACCGGGCTCAACGTCAGCGCGTTGATCGCGGAGAACAGCATCGCCACCGAGACCGCGACGGCGAACTGGCTGAAGAGGACGCCGGAGATTCCGGGCATGAAACCGACGGGTACGAACACCGACAGCAGCACCATCGTGATCGCGATGATCGGCGCGGTGATCTCGGTCATCGCCTTCTTGGCGGCCTCCCTCGGGCCCAGCTTCTCCTCTTCCATCAGCCGTTCCACTTCCTCGACCACGACGATGGCGTCATCGACCACGATGCCGATCGCCAGGACGAGCGCGAACAGCGTGATCATGTTGGCCGAGAATCCGAGCACCAGCAGAATTGCGAAGGTGCTGACGAGGGAGACCGGAACCGCGATCAGCGGCACCAGGGTCGCGCGCCAGGATCCGAGGAACAGGAAGACCACGAGCACGACCAGAATAAAGGCCTCGACCAGCGTATGGAGCACCTGGCTGATCGATTCCTTTACGAAGCTCGTCGTGTCGTAGACGATCTTGTAGTTCACGCCCTCGGGAAACCGCTTCGAGAGCTGCGCAAGGGTCGATTGAACCTTCTCGGCGACGGCGACCGCATTGGAGCCCGGCGCCTGGTAGATGCCGATGACGGCGGCGGGCTTGCCGTTGAAACGCCCGAAGGAATCCGACGTCGTCGCCCCGAGTTCGACCCGCGCGACGTCGCCGACCTTGACCACCGAACCGTCCGGATTGGCGCGCAGGACGATGTTGCTGAATTCGGCTTCGGTGACCAGTCGGCCCTGGGTCTGGATGTTGAGCTGGAACTGCTGGTCGGCGCCGATCGGCTCCGCGCCGATGCGCCCGACCGCGGCCTGCACGTTCTGGCTCTGGATCGCGCTGATGACGTCGTTGGGCGAGAGGCCGTAGCTGGTCAGCTTGTCGCTGGAGATCCAGATCCGCATCGAATAATCGAGCGGGCCGAAGATGAACACGTCACCCACGCCGTTGATCCGGGCCAGCACGTCGATCAGATTGATCGTGGCATAGTTGCTGAGAAAGAGTGCGTCGAAGTTGTCGTTGGGCGAGTACAGCGAAATGATCTGCAGCAGTGCCGAGGATTTCTTCTTGATCGTGAGCCCCTGACGCGACACCTCCTGCGGCAGCTTGGACTGGGCAAGGTTCACCCGGTTCTGCACGTTCACCGTGTTGATGTCGGGGTCGGTGCCGAGAGCGAAGGTGACCGTCAGCGTGTAGCTTCCGTCATTGCCGCTGGTCGACTTCATATAGAGCATCTTGTCGACGCCGTTGACCTTCGATTCGATCGGCTGGGCGACGGTCTGCTCGACCACGGCGGCACTGGCGCCGGGATAGGATCCCGTGACCTGAACCTGGGGCGGCACGATGTTCGGGAACTGCGCCACGGGAATCGAGGAAATCGCAATCAACCCGGCAATGACCGTGACGATGGCGATGACGAACGCCATCCGGGGGCGGTCGATGAAGATGGCTGACAGCATGGCGCTGCTCAGCTCTTGATGGCGGGTTGGACGTCGGTCGGCGTCACGGGCTGTCCGGGCCGCACCTTTTGAATGCCGTCCACCACGATCTTTTCGCCTTCCTTCAACCCTTCCAGGACCGTGCTCTCGCCGCCAGATCCAGCCTCGATCTTGATTCGCCGCATCTCCGCCTTGTTGTCCGCGTCGATTACAAACACGTAAGCACCGGCCTGATCGAGCTGGATCGCCGTCTGCGGGATCGACAGCCCCATGCGGCCCTCGCCCGTCTCGACGGCGACGTTGACGAACTGGCCATCCACCAGCACGCCGTCGGGGTTGTCGAACACGGCGCGGACCAGCACCGTGTCGGTACCCCGGTCCACCTCGACATTGATGAAGTCGATCTTGCCTATGTGGTTGTAATCGGAGTTGTCGGCGAGCTTGAGCTTCACGGCGATCGCGTCGGTCGCGCCCGGTTCCGGGTGCTGGCGCCGATAGTCGGTCACGATCCGCTGCGCCACCGGAAAGGTTACATAGATCGGATCCTGGCTGACGATGGTCGCCAATGTGCCGGACTGCGGCGTCAGGTAGCTGCCGACGGTGAACGTCGACTGGCCGATGCGCCCCGAGATCGGCGCCTTGATCTCCGTGTAGGCAAAATTGATCTGGGCCTGCTCGAGCGCGGCCTTGGCCTCGAGAATCTGGGATCTGGCCATCGTGTCCTCGGCCTGGCGCTGATCGAGCGTGGCCTGCGGAATGTTGTTGGTCTTGACCAGCTGCTGCGCGCGCGCCAACTGCACGGCGGTGTTCTTTTGGGCGGCCTCCGCGCTGTCGAGCTCGGCGGCCTTCTGGTCGAGTTGGGCCTGGTAGGGCGGCTGCTCGATCACGAACAGGAGATCGCCGACGTTGACATGCTGGCCCTCCTGGAACAGCCGCTTGTCGAGAAAGCCATTGATCCGAGCCAGCAGGTCGACCTTGTCGATCGCCTGGACGCGTCCGGTGAACCCGGTGCTGGGATTGATGGGTTTGCTGGTCACCGCCATGACGCCGACGGCCGGCGGCGCGGGGGGCGTTTGCTGAGCCTGCTGCTTCTCGCCGCAGGCGGACACAAGGAGAACCGCCGCGAGTACCAGCGAACCGGTCGCCGCCTTGATCCGATATCCTCCGCTCAACCCACGCGCTTCACGCATTTTCGGCACCCCCAGACTTTGTATAGCCCTTCTCCGCCCTTACCGGGCAAACTATCACCTCCCCGCGGTCTTGGCACTCCGGGCCTACCCCGAGGCCGGACACCGCGCCGGGGTAGGGTGGGCTGGCCGTTCGGGAGCCTGCCCCGGCGCTTGCGCGCCCCGATCTCGATGCTATGTTCGGGCGCCTTTTCTCAGGGTCCCGATCCCGCGCGGCCCTCTCCGCGGCTCCCCCGTCTCACCTCTTCGTAGGGATTTGGTTCAGATGCAGAAGATCAAGGTCAAGAATCCGGTCGTCGAGCTCGATGGCGACGAGATGACACGCATCATCTGGCAATTCATCAAGGAGCGCCTGATCCTTCCCTACCTCGATATCGACCTGAAATATTACGACCTCGGGATCGAGAGCCGCGACAAGACCCAGGACAAGATCACGGTCGACGCGGCCAATGCGATCAAGCAGTACCGGGTCGGCGTCAAATGCGCGACCATCACCCCCGACGAAGCGCGGGTGAAGGAGTTCAACCTCCAGAAGATGTGGAAGTCCCCCAACGGGACCATCCGCAACATCCTCGACGGCACCGTGTTCCGCCAGCCCATCATCTGCAAGAACGTGCCCCGCCTGGTGCCGGGCTGGACCCAGCCGATCGTGATCGGGCGCCATGCCTTCGGCGACCAGTATCGCGCCACCGACTTCGTCGTGCCCGGCAAGGGCAAGCTCACCATCAGCTTCGAGCCCAGCGACGGGGGCGCCGCCATCCGCCACGAGGTGTTCGACTTCCCGGGCTCGGGTGTGGCCATGGCCATGTATAATCTGGACGATTCGATCCGCGGCTTCGCGCGCGCCTGCTTCAACTATGCGCTAGGGCTCGGCTGGCCGGTCTATCTCTCGACCAAGAACACGATCCTCAAGGCCTATGACGGCCGCTTCAAGGATCTGTTCCAGGAGGTCTTCGACAAGGAATTCGCGACCGAATTCAAGAGTCGGAAAATGGTCTATGAGCACCGGCTCATCGACGACATGGTGGCGAGCGCGCTGAAATGGTCCGGCGGCTTCGTCTGGGCCTGCAAGAACTATGACGGCGACGTGCAGTCCGACACGGTCGCCCAGGGCTTCGGCTCGCTCGGTCTCATGACGTCGGTGCTGCTGTCGCCCGACGGCAAGACGGTCGAAGCCGAGGCGGCGCATGGCACGGTCACGCGGCATTTCCGCGAATATCAGAAGGGCCGGGAGACCTCGACCAACCCGATCGCCTCGATCTATGCCTGGACCCGCGGCCTCTGGTATCGCGGCAAGTTCGACGGCACGCCGGAGCTGCAGCGCTTCGCGGAATCGCTGGAGAAGGTCTGCGTCGATACGGTCGAAGCCGGCCACATGACCAAGGATCTGGCGCTCCTGATCAGCCCGGATCAGACCTGGATGACGACCCAGCAGTTCCTGGCCAAGCTCGACGAAAACCTGAAGAAGGTACTGGCCTGATCGCGAGGGCGCGGCCGCATCGGCCGCGCCCTGTCCGCTTCCTTCACCCCGACGTCATCACAAGGAATTCGTTACGATGCGTCATTTTCTCGTGGGGCTTCTGGCCCTTGTGTTTCTCACCCTCGCCGGAGGCAAAGCCATGGCCTATGACCCCGAAAACACCCTTTTCATGGACCTCAAGGACGGCCGCGTCGTCATCGAGATGCGCCCCGACCTCGCGCCCAAGACCGTCGCCCGCATCAAGGAGCTGGTGCGCCAGCATTTCTACGACGGCGTTGTCTTCCACCGCGTGATCGCCGGCTTCATGGCGCAGACGGGCGACCCGACCGGCACCGGCCGCGGTGGCTCCGGCAAGAAGCTCCCGGCCGAGTTCAACGGCGAGCATCATCTGCGCGGCACGGTTTCGATGGCACGGGCCGCGGATCCCGACAGCGCCGACAGCCAGTTCTTCATCTGCTTCGCGCCGGCGGAGTTCCTCGACGGTCAATACACCGTCTGGGGCCATGTCACCGAAGGCATGGAGTTCGTGGACAAGATCAAGAAGGGCGACCCCCAGAGCGGCGCGGTCAACAACCCGGACAAGATCATCCGCATGCAGGTGGCTGCGGACGTCAAGCAATAGGCGCTTTCGAATTCGCGACGGCAGATTCAAGGGGCCCTTCACGGGGCCCCTTTTTCTTTGCGCCCTCCTCCACGTCGCTGTGCTCGAGAGGCGGCTGATAACACTCGTTAACGAGGTCGCGTCATGCGATCGCGTCAAGGAAACCAATCCGCATTAAATGCCTTACAGTTTAAGGAACAAGCTTAACGGACGAATCCCCGGTTGCAGCAACGCGTTAGATTGAATTCCTCATGAGCGCCTTAAGCTGGTCCTTTATCTTTGCCCCTTTGCCTCGGAACCCGAAGCGCTAGCTTATGTTAGAGAAGCAACCGGCCGATTCACGGTACGGAATGGGAGGGGCATCCGAACGCCCCGATGCGGATGGGCTCTGGTCACTCGGGCAGGAGGAGGCTGGAAATGGCACAATTGGTCGGACTCTTTACGCTGTTCGTCGCGCTCTTCGTCGCGGCGGGGATGTTCGCGCTCTGATCTCGGGCGCGGCGCGGACCTGATGCGGGACGCCACCGTTCGATGCGCCTGGCCTAGCGGGGCGGGTCGGAATCGGGCGGCTTCGCGACGGCCTGATCGAAGATATGGAGCCGATCCTCGACCACGGCTTCGATCTTGGCTTTGAGATCCGGCATCTGCGCCATGAGACGACGAAAATCGTCGACGTCGAGGGCCAGGAGTTGCGTGTCCTCGGCGGCGGTGACCGTGGCAAGCCGCTGGACATCTTTCAGCAATGCGATCTCACCGAAGAACTGACCCGGTCCGAGCCTGACCGGCTCCGGCTTCAGTTCCACCTCCACGGCACCCTTGAGAACGAAGAACATCGCGTCGGCCGAATCGCCGCGACGGACGATGGCGAAGCCGCGCGGCACCGATTGCGGCTTCAGGAGCCGCGTGATCGAAGCGATCCGCGAGGCATCCAACCCGGCGAAGAGCGGCACGTTCGCGACCGCCTGCCAGCTCACGGTGAAGTCGCGCCGCCGGATTTCCTGTGCGAAGCCCGTGGCGAGAATGCCGGTCGGCACGGCGAAGAGAGCGATTCCCAGCAACATGATCATGCCGCCGAAGACACGACCCGCCGCCGTGACCGGCACCATGTCGCCGTAACCGACCGTGGCCATCGTCACGATCGCCCACCAGAGCGTGTGCGGGATGCTGTCGAAGAGCTGCGGCTGCGCGCTTCGTTCGAGCAGATACATGACGCCGGAGGCGAGGACGAGGACCACGACCATTGCCATCAGCGCGCCGAACAGGGAACGCGCCTCGTTCTGGAGGACCGTGCCCACGAGCCCGAGGGCCGGCGCGAAGCGCGCGAGCTTCAGCAGCGCCAGGAGATCGACCAGTTCGACCACCCCGCTATTGACCGGCAGGACCAAGGCCAACCATCCGGGCAGGATCACGATCAGATCGGTGATGCCGAGGAAGGAGCGGGCATAGAAGAGGCGCGCGGCTCGGCTGTAGCGGCCTGAGGTCTGCTCGGGCGCGATCCAGAGCCGGACGGCATATTCGAGGGTGAACACCAGGAGCGCCATCAGCCCGAGAGCCTGCGCCAGCGCGACTTGCGCGGCCGAGGCATCCGGGAGGCTCTTGACGAAGCTGCAGGCGACCGCCGCCAGAATGCTCGCCATGAGCACGACATCGACAAGGAGCCGCAGGCCGCGATGGGAGGTCGTGTCTCCCACCAACCGGAACGCCAGCGCCCTTGAAGTCCCGGTCATCGCCTTTCCCCCGGCCTCCGACCGAGCCGCTTCTAGGCGGCGCGGGAGAGGTTCGCCAACGCCTGCTCGATCGCGGCCAGCGCCGCCTCGGCGGCAGTCGCATTGGGCCCGCCGGCCTGCGCCATGTCGGGCCTGCCGCCGCCGCCCTGCCCGCCCAGCGCCTTGCTGCCGGCCTTCACCAGCTCGACCGCGTTGACGCGGCCCGTGAGATCGGCGGTAACGCCGACCACGAGCGAGGCGCGGCCCTCTTCGCGCGCCAGGAGCACCACGACGCCCGAACCGATCTGCTTCTTCATCTCGTCGACCATGCCCTTGAGCTCCTTCGCAGGCACGCCGTCGAGCAGGCGCGAGACGACCTTGATGCCTCCGATCTCGCGATGCGGCGCCGCCGTCTGGGTCCCGGCACCGCCGCCGAGCGCCGCCGCCTTGCGCGATTCGGCGAGCTCACGCTCGAGCTTGCGGCGCTCCTCGACCAGGCTCGCGATGCGCGCGGGCAGATCCGCGGGCTTGGTCTTCAGCACCGCCGCCGCCTCGGCCACCAGCGCCTCCTGCTCGCGGGCATGCTTCTCCGCGCCGACGCCGGTCAGGGCCTCGATGCGGCGCACGCCGGACGCGACCGCGCTCTCCGACAGGAT
Organism: Hypericibacter terrae; assembly: GCF_008728855.1. Classification (GTDB taxonomy): domain Bacteria; phylum Pseudomonadota; class Alphaproteobacteria; order Dongiales; family Dongiaceae; genus Hypericibacter; species Hypericibacter terrae. The sequence goes on from NZ_CP042906.1 coordinate 3,848,370, forward strand.
CTTGAAGGCGCCGATATCGCCCGTGCGGCGCACATGGGTACCGCCGCAGAGCTCGGTCGAGAAATGCTCGCCTTCCTCCTGGCCGCCCATCGAGACGACGCGGACCTCTTCGCCGTACTTTTCGCCGAAGAGCGCCAGGGCGCCGGCCTTGACCGCGTTATCCGGGGTCATCAGTACGGTCTCGACCTCGGCATTGTGCCGGATGCGGCGATTGACCTCGGCCTCGACGATCTCCAGATCCTCGCGCGTCAGCGGCTTGGGATGGCTGAAATCGAACCGCAACCGCTCTGCCGCGACCAGCGAGCCCTTCTGGGTGACATGATCGCCCAGGCGCCGGCGCAGGGCCTCGTGCAGCAGATGCGTCGCCGAGTGATTGGCACGCAGCGCGTTGCGCCGCTCGCCATCGACCCGCATCTCGACGGCGTCGCCGAGCTTGACCTCGCCCCGGACCACCTTGCCGTGATGGACCCAGAGGTCGCCCAGCTTCTTCTGCGTGTCGGCGATCGCGATCTCAAGGCCGGAGCCGTTGAACCAGATGCCGCTGTCGCCCATCTGGCCGCCGGATTCGCCATAGAACGGCGTCTGGTTGGCGATGAGCAGGACCTCGTCGCCGGCCCTGGCGCGATCGACCGGCTTGCCGTCCTTGACGATGGCGGCGACCACGCCTTCGGCGGTCTCGGTCGAGTATCCCAGGAACTCGCTGGCGCCGAGCTTCTCCTTGAGCTCGAACCAGAGCTTCTCGGTCGCGGCTTCGCCCGAGCCCGACCAGGCGCGCCTTGCGGCCGCGCGCTGTTCTTCCATCGCGCGCTCGAAGCCCGCATTGTCGACCTTCCGGCCCTGGCCGCGCAGGATGTCCTGGGTCAGGTCGAGCGGGAAGCCGTAGGTGTCGTAGAGCCGGAAGGCGACATCGCCGGCCAGCGCCTGGCTGGAGCCGAGCTTGCCGGTCTCCTCCTCCAGCAGCTTGAGGCCGCGCTCGAGCGTGGCGCGGAAGCGCGTCTCCTCGAGCTTGAGCGTCTCGGTGATGATCGCCTGGGCGCGGATCAGCTCCGGATAGGCCTGGCCCATCTGCTGCACCAGCGCCGGCACGAGGCGCCACATCAGGGGATCGACCGCCCCCAGCTTGTGCGCATGGCGCATGGCGCGGCGCATGATGCGCCGGAGCACATAGCCGCGGCCTTCGTTCGAGGGCAGCACGCCGTCGGCAATCAGGAAGCTCGATGAGCGCAAATGGTCGGCGATGACGCGATGCGACACCGCCTGGGGCCCGTCCGGCGCCACATTGGTCGCGTCTGCCGAGGCCATGATCAGCGAGCGGATCAGGTCGATATCGTAATTGTCATGCTTGCCCTGCAGCACGGCGGTGAGGCGCTCCAGTCCCATGCCGGTGTCGATCGAGGGCCGCGGAAGACTGACGCGCTCCTCCTTCGTCACCTGCTCGAACTGCATGAAGACGAGATTCCAGATCTCGATATAGCGGTCGCCATCGGCTTCGGGGCTGCCGGGAGGGCCGCCCGGGATGCCCGGACCATGATCGAAGAAGATTTCCGAGCAGGGCCCGCAGGGGCCGGTATCGCCCATCGCCCAGAAATTGTCCGAGGTCGGGATGCGGACGATGCGGCTCTCGGGCAGGCCCGCGATCTTCTTCCAGAGACCGAACGCCTCGTCGTCGGTGTGGAACACGGTCACCCAGAGCTTGTCCCGGGCCAAGCCGAATTCCTTCGTGATCAGGTTCCAGGCGAGCTCGATCGCGCGTTCCTTGAAATAGTCGCCGAAGGAGAAGTTCCCCAGCATCTCGAAGAAGGTGTGATGGCGCGCGGTATAGCCGACATTCTCGAGGTCGTTATGCTTGCCGCCGGCGCGCACGCATTTCTGCGCGGTCGCGGCCCGCACATAGTCGCGCTTCTCCTGGCCGGTGAAGACATTCTTGAACTGCACCATGCCGGCATTGGTGAAGAGCAGGGTCGGGTCGTTGCGCGGCACCAGCGGCGAGGACGCAACGACCTCGTGCCCGTTCTTCCGGAAATATTCCAGGAAGCTGGTGCGGATCTCGTTCGTCGTCGGCATATGGCCGGGGGTCGTCGGCCCAGGGTTGTTGGACGTCATGAGGCTCGAATGCTCCGGTCGGCTGGCAGGAAGACCATGCGGGCCGGCGCCAGGGGCCGGTCCGGTTCCAAGGGCGAGCGATCCCCTCCGCCCCGCGACAGGCGGATCGGATCATCCCGCAATGCACCCTAGATTAGAGGGCTTTTACCAACCGCTTAAGAGGCTTGTCCAGGAACGGCTGGGACTGGGATTTGGGGCCGGCGGCCCGGCTTTCCAAGGCGCCCCTTCCCGCCCCTCGCCCGGTCCCGGTCAATCGAAGGCGGCGTTGAGCTCGGTATGGGGCGTGGCCTCGGCGGTGAAGCCGAAGGTCCCCCGTTCCTTGAGCTCCCGGGCGGCCTTGAGGAAGCCGCCGAAGGCGGCGCGGGCGAGGCTGCCGCCGACGCTGACGCGGCGCACGCCCAGGGCCGCCAGATCGGCGACCGTGGCGCCGCCCGGCCCCATCAGCACATTGACCGGCCGGTCGACCGACTTCACCAGGGTCGCCACCTCCTCGCGGGTGCGCAGGCCCGGGGCATAGAGCACCTGGGCCCCCGCCTGCTGATAGGCCTGGAGCCGGCGGATGGTGTCGCCCAGATCGGCGCGGCCATGGAGATAGTTCTCGGCGCGACCGACCAGCAGGAAGGGGAAGGAGAGGCTCTTCACGACCTCGGCCGCCGCCACGATGCGCTCGACGGCATGGGCGATGTCATAGACCGGCTTGTCGCCCTCGCGGGTGGAATCCTCGATGGAACCGCCCACCAGGCCCACCGCCACCGCCCGCTTGATGGTCTCGGCCGCCGCCTCGGGCTTGCTGCCGAAACCGTCCTCGAGGTCGGCGGTGACCGGCAGATCGGTCGCGGCCACGATCGCATGGGCATTGGTGATGGTCTCGTCGCGGGTCACCCGGCCGACGCCATCGGGCTTGCCCAGCGTGAAGGCGAGGCCGGCGCTGGTGGTGGCCAGCGCTTCGAAACCGAGGCCGGCCAGCAGCTTGGCCGAGCCCGCATCCCAGGGGTTGGGCAGGATGAAGCAACCGGGTTTGTCATGTAGCGCCTTGAAGCTCCGCGCCTTCTCCGCCTGCGTCACCATCGTCCGACTCTCCCGGTCAAAACCTGTCTGGGAACCGATCTTCCCATCGCGGCAATCCCGCTGTCACCTGCCGAAGCCTCATGCCAGCCCTGACACAAAATGCGGGGAGCAGACGAGACTCCGGTAACAAGGGCCCGAATCAAATTTGCCAAAAAAGCGACCGCCGTCGACAGGGGGACCATCGGCGGCGGTCTCTTCACTCGTGACCGGAAATTGGCGGGAAGGGTCTAGGGGAAACCCGCGAGAGGGCCGGCCACGAATTATCAATCAGGTGGGCGGGCGCCCGCGAAACGCGGAGCGCCCGGCTCTCTCGATCGGATTATTCGTCCTCGGCGCCTTCCTTGTCGCCGCTGCCGCCGGTCATCATGGCGCCCGCGACGAGGCCCGCATTCTGGCGGATCGCGGCTTCGATCGAGGCCGCCACCGCGGGATTTTCCTTGAGGAACTGCTTGGCGTTCTCGCGGCCCTGGCCGATGCGCTGGCCGCCCTGGGAGAACCAGGCGCCCGACTTCTCGACCACGCCGGCCGCCACGCCGAGATCGATCAGCTCGCCGGTCTTGGAGATGCCTTCGCCATAGGTAATGTCGAACTCGACCACCCGGAAGGGCGGCGCCATCTTGTTCTTCACCACCTTCACGCGGGTCTGCGAGCCCGTGACGACCTCGCGATCCTTGATCGAGCCGATGCGGCGGATGTCGAGGCGCACCGAGGCATAGAATTTCAGCGCGTTGCCGCCGCTGGTGGTCTCGGGGTTGCCGAACATCACACCGATCTTCATGCGGATCTGGTTGATGAAGATCACCATGCAGCGCGAACGCGAGATGGAGCCGGTCAGCTTGCGCAACGCCTGGCTCATCAACCGGGCCTGAAGCCCGACATGGGTATCGCCCATCTCGCCCTCGAGCTCGGCCCGCGGCACCAGGGCCGCGACGCTGTCCACCACCAGCACGTCGATCGCGCCGGACCGCACCAGCGTGTCGGCGATCTCGAGCGCCTGCTCGCCGGCATCGGGCTGGGAGATCAGCAACTCGTCGAGATCGACGCCGAGCTTCTTGGCATAGGACGGATCAAGCGCATGTTCGGCATCGACGAAGGCGCAGGTCCCACCGGCGCGCTGCGCCTCGGCGATGACATGGAGAGCGAGCGTGGTCTTGCCCGAGCTTTCCGGCCCATAGATCTCGATGATACGCCCGCGCGGCAGTCCGCCGATGCCAAGCGCGATATCGAGCCCGAGCGACCCGGTGGAAACCACCTCGGTCTCCACGACCTTGTCGTTCTGACCCAGTTTCATGATCGAGCCTTTGCCAAAGGCGCGCTCGATCTGACTCAGCGCCGCATCCAGCGCCTTGTTGCGATCCATGCTGTTTTCCTTGCCGACGACCTTCAATGCCGGGTTAGACATCGGGCGCTCCCCTTATTTCATAGCCCTCTCGGGCCGACAACTGAGGGGGCAGAGTACGCAGTTTGTTCTCATGGTCGCAAGCAAAATCTGGATCAAAAAGAGAACAAAAAGGTGATATCCACAGAACGATCCCTGAGCCGGGCTAAGGGGCAAAGAGGCCGCCGGGAACCGGAAAGCTCTCCCGATTCGCCTTATTTTTCAAATATTTGGAAAAGGCCGGCTCAGCCGGCCCTGGATTTCCGGGCGCCGTCGCGATCGTCGACGATCTCATAGGCACCGATCTCGACGGGGAAATCCTCTCCCGGAACGGCGCCTTCCAGCATCACCATCATCCCCCGCTCGATATAGAGGACATGGCCGATGCCCTGGCCGCCCGGCAGGTCGGTGCGAATCCAGCCGCTCACCACCTCGTTCGCCACGAAGGGCACGACCATCATGGCGGGATCGCTCAGGGTGAAGACGCTCTGAAAGCCCGTGGCGGAGAAGCGCCGCCGGCTGACCCGCAGATGGCCGATCTGCCGGCGCCACATCTCGTTGCCGCCCAGCGCCTGGCCCACGATCGCGTCCAGCAGGTCGCGCTCCAGCGGGAAGAGGCTGGACCTCCCGATCGCATTGGCTTCGGAGAAGCGATCGCCGCCGGCAACGCTGCGGGCGACCAGGACCCGGCTCATGCCGCACGCATCACTTCCTTCACCTTCTCGGCCAGCTGCGAGAGGGAGAAGGGCTTGGGCAGGAAATGGATCTCGGCGCCCTCGCCGAGGCGCTTGCGGAAATCGTCCTCGGCATAGCCTGAGATGAAGATCACCTTGAGCTCGGGGCGGATCAGGCGGACTTCCTTGATCAGGGTGGGCCCGTCCATGCGCGGCATCACCACGTCGGTGATCAGGAGGTCGATCGACTGCTTGCCGGCCTTGATCATCTCGAGCGCCGCCTCGCCGCTGCGCGCCTCGAACACGTTGTAGCCCTTGTTTCGCAGGGCCCGAGCGCCGAACAGGCGGACCGCATCCTCGTCCTCGACCAGCAGCACCGTGCCCATGCCGGTCAGGTCGCGGGGCTGGCCCGGATCGCCTTCCTGCTTGGCGGCGAGCGCCTCGCCCTTGGCCGCCGCGTGGCGCGGCAGATAGATCGAGAAGCCGGTGCCCTCGCCGACCTTGCTGTCGACGAAGATGAAGCCGCCGGTCTGCTTGACGATGCCATAGACGGTGGCAAGGCCGAGCCCGGTGCCGGCCCCGACCTCCTTGGTCGAGAAGAAGGGCTCGAAGATATTGTCGATGATGTCGGGGGCGATGCCGGTGCCGGTATCGACCACCTCGATGCGCGCATAGTCGCCGGGCGGCATGGTCTCCGCGCCGCGCGTCACCGGATACTGGTTCGAGACGTTCGAGGTGCGGATCAGCAGCTTGCCGCCCTCGGGCATGGCGTCGCGCGCATTGACCGCGAGATTGATGATCACCTGCTCGAGCTGGCCATGGTCGACCTTGACCGGGAACATCTCGCGGCCATGGACCATCTGCAGCTCGATATTGGCGCCGATCAGGCGGCGCAGCAGATGCGACAGCTCCGCCAGCACGTCGGTCACGTCGAGGATGCGCGGGATCAGGGTCTGCTGGCGCGAGAAGGCCAGGAGCTGGCGCACCAGATTGGCGGCGCGGTTGGCATTCTGCTTGATCTGCATGATGTCGGCGAAGGACTGGTCGCCGGCGCGGTGGCGCAGCAGCAGCAGGTCGCAGAAACCGATCATGGCGGTGAGCAGATTGTTGAAGTCATGGGCGATGCCGCCGGCGAGCTGGCCCACCGCCTGCATCTTCTGCGACTGCGCGAACTGGCGCTCGAGCTTCTTGCGCTCGGTCGTGTCGATGAACTGCACGATCAGGCCGGGCTTGCCGCCGGCCTCGTCCTCGCGTCGCACCGCATAGAGCGTGGCGCTGCGCCCCTTGCCGGCGGCCATCTGCAGGTCGAGCGGCCGTTCGCCGATCTCCTCGCCCTGCAGCGCCATGCGCAGCCTTGCTTCGACCTGCGGCCGGTCGGCCTCGGCGATGAGATCCAGCAGCCGCTGCTTGCGCAATTCGGCCGAGCGCATCTTGACCATCGAACGGAAGGCCTTGTTGGCCTCCTCGAGCCGTCCCTCGGCATCGACCAGCGCGATGCCGACCGGCGCCTGCTCGAAGAAGCGCTGGAAGCGGCGTTCGAACACCTGGAGCTGGGCTTCGCGGGCGCGGGCCGGCCGCAAATCATGGACCACGGCGCAGGCGACCGAGCCGCCGCGCGTGCCGGGCGGCAGCGCCTGCTGGCGCAGATGGACCGAGATCGGCTCGCCGGCACGATTGCGGAAGGAGGCGTCGCCCTCGCCGACGATCGAGCTGCCGAAGGGACTGGCGGGCGCGGCACCCGCCGGAATCTCCGCCAGGAGATCATGCAGCCGCACATTGTCGGTCACCTCGCCCAGCCCCAGCCATTCGCGCATGGTGCCGTTCATGTAGGTGATGCGTCCGTTCGCATCGACCGCGTACCAGCCCAGAGGCGCCCGGTCGAGCAGCAGCATGAGCTGGCGCTCGCCGATGGCGCCGCCGCGCAGGGAGCGCCGGCCCAGCCAGTAGCTGATGAGAATGAGGAGGCAGACGGAAATCGGTGCCGCCAGCAAGGTGGCCATGCCACCCGGCACGTCCAGCGTCATCTGCGCCATGGCGGGCGGACAGACGCCGATCAGCGCCGCCGCGGTCATCGCCGCGCAGCGCCCCCAACGCCTCAGCCTGCCCGTCCCCTGGCTCGTCATCCCCCGCCCCGCCATCTCGCATCCTTACCTTAGCAGTTTCTTGTTGCCCTGCGGGACCGCTCGTCGCGCCCGCCGGGATCTCGCCCCTGTCTAACGCTGCGCCACCATCGGCGCCTGCGGGCGCCCGGTCCGCAGCCGCATGACGTAGCCGATGACCTCGGCCACGGCCTTGTAATGCTCCGCCGGAATCTCCTCGTCGAGGTCGACCGCCGCGAACAGGCCGCGCGCCAGGGGCGGGTTCTCGACGATCGGAATCTTGTTGGCCTCGGCGACCTCGCGGATCTTGAAGGCGACGGCGTCCGCGCCCTTCGCGATCAGGACCGGGGCCGCCATGCGGCCGATCTCGTATTTGAGCGCCACCGCGAAATGGGTCGGGTTGGTGATCACCACGTCGGCCTTGGGCACCTGGGCCATCATGCGCCGGCGCGCGCGCTCCATGCGCAGCTGGCGGATGCGCGACTTGATCAGCGGATCGCCCTCCGACTGCTTCATCTCCTCGCGCATCTCGCGCTTCGACATGCGCAAGCGCCGGATATGCTCGAAATACTGATAGAGATAATCGAGCGCCGCGACGATCGCCATGATCGACAGCAGCGCGATCAGCAGCCGCATGCTGTCATGCTTGAGCAGGCCCAGGATGGCACCCTGGTCGAGCCCGATCAGACGGGCCGCGTCGTTGGCCATCGGCCAGAGGATCATCACCGCGACGGTGCCGACCACGCCCAGCTTTGCCAGGTTCTTGGCGAACTCGGCGAAGGTCTTTCTCGAGAACAGGCGCTTGGCGCCCTCGATCGGCGAGATCCGCTCGAGCTTGGGCGTGAGCTGCTCGCCCGAGAAGATGAAGCCGGTCTGGATCAACCCGCCGGCCATGGCGGCGGCGATCAGCACCAGCATCGGCAGCACCGCGATCTTGACCAGCCCGAAGACGATGCCGGCGAAGATCTGGCGCAGGCTGTCGAAATCGAACGGTATGGTCTCCGGCCGTTCGAGGAAGGGCAGCAGCAGCCGCGCCGTCCCGTTCGTCACCTGGGTGGCGAAGATGAAGATGGCGAGCGTCACGCCCAGGATCACGATCCAATGCTGGACCTCGCGCGACTGCGCGACCTGGCCTTTTTCCCGCGCCTCTTGGAGCCTTCGTTGACTTGGCTCTTCCGTTCGTTGGGAATCGTCCTGTTCTTCCTCGGCCATCTAGCGACGGTCTCCCATCACAAGAGGCCCGGCAGCGCGTTGCCCAGCCGACCCAGGAACCAGGTCATGGCAAAGGCCAACCCTGCCGCAAGGAGAACGAAGCCCGCCAGGATCTGGACCGGCAGGCCGACGAAGAACACCTGGAGCTGCGGCATCAGCCGCGACAGCAGCCCCAAGGCGAGATTGAACAGGAGGCCCAGCAGCACGAAGGGCGTCGAGAACTCGACCGCCAGGGCGAAGCCCTGCCCCACCGTCTTGGCGACGGTGATCGCCATGTCGCCCGCCGGCGGCGCGCCGCCGGCCGGAAACACGCCGTAGGAATCGACCACGGCGCGCAGCATGGGCGCATGCATGCCGGTGGCGAAGATCAGCACCACGCCCAGCGACAGCAGGAAATTACCGATGACCGAGCCCTGCTGCGCGGTCGCGGGATCCTGCGACAGCACGCTGGCGAAACCGATCTGGAGCGCGATCATCATGCCGGCCATCTCGAGCGCCAGCAGCAGGATCCGCACCAGGGTCCCGAGGAAGAGGCCGATGATGATCTCGCCGCCCAGCAGAAGCCCGAGCGCGATGGCGCCCTGGGGTGCGGGCGGCAGATGGGGCTGGAGCAGCGGCATCAGCGCCATCGACATCGCCAGCGCGAAGCAGAGCCGGAACCGCGCCGCGACATAGCTCTCGCCGATACCGGGCAGCAGCATCGCCGCCGACCCGATGCGTGCGAACACCAGGAAGAAGGCGAACAGATTGGTGGTGAGGATCTGCTCCAGCATCGCCCGCGCTACGCTTCCGCCCTCCGCTCTCAGCCGCCGGACGCGATGCGGTCCATCAGCTCGTGCGTGAAATCCGTGAGCGTGGTCAGCATGAAGGGCAGGAAGACGATGAGGGAGAGCAGGATGGCCAGGATCTTGGGCACGAAGGAGAGCGTCATCTCTTGCATCTGCGTCAGGGCCTGAAGCAGCGAGATCGCCACGCCGGCCACCAGCGCCAGCAGCAGGATCGGTGCCCCCAGCTTGAGGGTGACGAACACGGTTTCGCGCGCGATATCGAGGATGGCAGCTTGGTCCACGGGAGAAACCGGCCTTCGATGCTGGAGGCGAGACGAATGAGCAGGCGAACGGGCGTCCGAGGCGGGGTCAGCCCCGCGTCAGATGCCCATGCGCATGATGTCCTGATAGGCCGCGATCACCTTGTCGCGCACGGCGACGACGGTCTGCAACGAGACCTCGGCCTGGCTGACGGCGGCGATGACGTCGGAAAGCTCGGCCTTGCCCGCCAATCCCTGGATCGACTGGGCTTCGCCCTGCTTCATGCTGGTGACCGTGTCGACGCCGGCCTGCTTGAGGAAATCGGAGAAGCTCGGGCCCTCGTTCGGGCGCGGCTCCATCCCATTGCCGAGCGGCTTGGCCGTCTGGGCGACCTGCTCGTAGAAATTTGCGGCGGCGGCGAAATCGCTGCGCATGGATAACGTCTCCTCTTGGGAAGACGCCTACCTGACGTCGAAACTCCTCTGTGGGACCGGCGCCTACTTAGCGCAGGATGTCGATGGCCTTCTGCAGCATGGTGCGCGAGGCCTCGATCGCCTTGAGATTGGCTTCGTAGGAACGTTCGGCTTCGCGCATGTCGGCGAGTTCGATCAGCGTGTTGACATTGGGCAGCTTGACATAGCCCTTGTCGTCGGCGCCGGGATTGGACGGATCGTAGCGGGTCTCGAACGGCGTCTTGTCCAGCGCCGGCTTGTTGGTCTCGACCATGTCCACGCCGAGCTCGCGGTCGAGCACGTTGCGGAAGGTCACGACCTTGCGCCGGTAAGGATCGCCGCCCGCGCTCTTCGAGGTCGAATCCGCGTTGGCGAGGTTCTCGGCGATGATGCGCAGGCGCGTGCCCTGCGCCTTCAGGCCCGAAGCCGAGATCTTGAGTGAATCGGTCAGATCCATCTCTGCTCTCCTGCGCGCCGCGCGCGCTTGGACTCACGCATCGTCATGCGCCGCCGCGCCCCAGCGCCATCTTCATCATGTCGATGTATTTCTTGTAGAGGTTGGTCGCCATCTCGAAATTGGCCTGCGTCTCCGCGACCTTCACCATCTGCTCTTCGATCACGACCTGGTTGCCGGAAATCGTGGTCTCGTAGGGCTTCTTCTCGCCTTCGACTCTCGGCTCTCCGGAATGGGCGCCAGAGGGCCCGATGATATGCGCCGGGTCGGTCGCGACCGGCATCAGGGTGAACTGCCCCGTCGTCCTCGCCCCCACCGAGCTCAAGGCCGCGCGGGTGTCGAGCAGGTCCAGCTCCTGCGGCTGGAAGTTCGGCGTGTCCGCATTGGCGATGTTGTGGGCCAAGACCTCCTGGCGCTTGTTCAGCCAGGCCATCTTGTCCAGCGCCAGTGAGAACAGGGGTATGCTGCCGAGATTCATGCGCGAGGTCGCCCGCCTGGCCCGACGGGAGCCCGGCCGGCGGCCGGGCCTGCTCCTGGGACAGGTTCAGTCCAGAGCATGACGCCGGCATTGTTAACGCGGGGTAAAAGCGTTAGGGTTTGCGGGTTAAGCGGTAAAAAGAGCCCGAATCGGGGCCATCCCGGTCGGGTCTTGCCCTGGGTCAGGAAGAAACAGGCTGCATGCTCTATCTGACGCGCAAAGTCGGCGAATCCGTCGTCATCAACGACAATATCGAAGTCACCGTCGTCGAGGTTCGAGGGAAGTCGGTGAAGCTGGGCTTCACCTTCCCCGCCGATGCCAGCGTGCTGCGCCGAGAGATCTATGAACGGATCCAAGCCGAGAACCAGGCCGCCGCTGAATCGAGCGCGCGGCTGGTGGCGCTCACCGACAAGAAGCCCGGCTGAACTCACGCGAGGGGCCCCTCCCCCTACCCCCTCCCGCAAGGGGAGGGGGCGTGGGTCTTTTTCCTCTCCCTCACATGTCTTCTGTTCCTCATCGCAATTGAGAGAGCGCGACTTCGTTTTTCTTCCAGCCCCCTCCCCTTGCGGGAGGGGGTAGGGGGAGGGGGAGGGGTTGCTTCAGGATAGAGCGCCGATGCCGATCATCGATCGCGCTTCAAGCCTTAAAGCAAAGCGAAGCAATCACGCCGACTTCCGCGCCTCCTTCAATCTTTCTTAACGCTACCCGGTAAAAAATGCCGGTCGAGGCAAAGGCTCGATCGCGCCGTCCTGTTGACGGCCGCACGCAAGGCCCGCCCTCGAAGGACGGCAGGCGGTGGCTCCCAATAACCCCTCCAGCGGCGACAGCGACACGCGGCCCGTTGCGGCCGCGCTGACCTACGATCCGACGCGCCCGGGTGTCCCGCGCGTGAGTGCCGCCGGACGCGGTCCCATCGCCGAACAGATTCTGGCCGTGGCGCGCGCCAACAATATTCCGATCCATGAAGATCCCGACCTTGCGGGCCTGCTGGCCGCGGTCGATCTCGATTGCGAGATTCCGGTCGAGGCACTGGTCGCCGTCGCCGAGATCCTCGCCTATGTCTATCGCGCCAACGGCCGCCTTCCCGCCATCCTCAAGCAAGGGACTCATCGTCCATGACCGACACGCCCACCCTCGTCGGCGAGCTCGTCTATCTGACCGGCATCACCGAAGCCGCCCGCCGCCGCCTGAAGGAGGGCCAGCTGCTGGACCTGACCTCGCTCGACGAGCGCTGCACCACGCTCTGCACCCGGCTCGAAACCATCACCGGTCCCGACCGGCAGACGCTGCAGGCTGCGTTCCTGGCGCTGGTTGGCGAGCTGAACCTGCTCGAAGCGGAGCTCAAGGCCAGCCGCGACAGCACCATGACCGAGATCAGCGCCGTGACGCAGCGCCGCCGCGCGGCCGGCGCCTATGGCGGGGCCGCGACCGGCGGCGGTGCCCGAGGCCGCTGACGAAATCCGACTTCACCGCCGAGACCCCGAGTAGCGATCCGCCCCCGTGGACATTTCCGTCTATCTTCGTTTCATCCTGGCGCTGGCCGGCGTCCTCGCGCTGATCGCGATCGCCGCCTTCATCCTCAAGCGCGTGGGCTGGGGCGGCATGCGCACGCCCCGGTCGGCGCAGAAACGCCTCGGCATCAGCGCCGCGATCGCGCTCGACGGCCGCCGCCGGCTGGTGCTGGTGCGCCGCGACGATGTCGAGCATCTGCTGCTGGTGGGCGGACCCGCGGACCTCGTGGTCGAAACCGGTATCGGCGCGCGCGCAACGCCGGCTCCGGCGCCGGTTCCCGGCGATCGCAGTCTCGAGCCGCGCTTCACCAATCCGCCGCCCTCCGCATCATGACCGAGATCGCGACCTCGCCGCGGCGGATCTTCATGCGGCGCAATCCCTGGGCAAGACGGACGTTCGGCATCGGCGCCGGCCTGGCGACGGCCTTCCTCGCCTCGCCCGCTTTCCCGCAGAGCGTGACCGTCGATCTCGGCGGCACCGGGACGGCGACCAACCAGATCCTCGAGATCCTCGCCCTCATCACGGTGCTGAGCCTGGCGCCCGGCATCCTGGTGATGGTGACATCGTTCACGCGCATCGTGGTGGCGCTCTCGTTCCTGCGCAGCGCCCTCGGCATCCAGCAGACGCCGCCCAACATGGTGATGATCAGCCTGGCGCTGTTCCTCACCGGCGCGATCATGGCGCCGACCTTCACCGAGGCCTACAACAACGGCGTCTCGCCCTATATCCGCGGCGAGCTCGACGAGGCCACCGCCTTCGACCGCAGCGTGGCGCCCTTCCGCACCTTCATGCTCTCGCAGGTACGCGAGAACGACCTCGCCCTCTTCCTCGATATCGGCAAGGTCGATCCGAACACGCCGGCGGCCCAGGCGCCGCTGACCTCGCTCATCCCCGCCTTCATGATCAGCGAGCTCCGGCGCGCCTTCGAGATCGGCTTCCTGCTGTTCGTGCCCTTCCTCATCATCGACATGGTGGTCGCCTCGATCCTGATGTCGATGGGCATGATGATGCTGCCGCCGGTGCAGGTCTCCCTGCCCTTCAAGCTGATCTTCTTCGTGCTGGTCGATGGCTGGTATCTCGTGGTCGGCAGCCTCGTGCGGAGCTTCGGGCAGGGGTGAGGTTCCGGTAGCGCGACGTCCGCCGTCTGCCTCCGTGATTTCGCCACCCCCCACCCTTCCCCTGTCGCCGCCCCTCCCATCGTCATCGCCCTCCCCTCGTTGTCATTGCCGGACTTGATCCGGCAATCCAGGGGCCCAGCGCGCATGCCCATCGGCTTGGTTGCGGGCCGAACCACTGGATTGCCGGATCAAGTCCGGCAATGACAGGCAAACGAGGGCCGGCAAACAGAGGGCGGCCGCCGTCTGCGCCGCCGCCTCTCCTTGACGATCCATTCTAGAATACCTATTCTAATTGGATGGTTCGTCTCGCCCGTTTCTCCGCCGACGTTTTCGTCGAAGCCACCCTGGCGCTGGTCGCCGAGGGCGGCCCTTCCGCGGCCTCGATGGCCGCGATCGCGCGCAAAGTGGGCGCGCCGACCGGCTCGATCTATCACCGCTTCGAATCCCGCAGCGCGATCCTGGCGACGGCCTGGCTCGAATGTCATGAGAGCTTTGCGGAAGCCCTTACTCCGGCCTTGCGCGCCGGCCAGGGGCTGGAAGCCGCGCTTTCAGTCACGGCCTGGGCAAGGCTGCATCGCCGGCGCGCCCGCTTCCTGTTGTTGAACGAGATCGAAGCGCTGCTGGAAGACCCCGTACCGGAGCCGCTCCATCGACGCGTGCAGCAGCAGCAGGCGGTCCTCGACGAGGCCTTCGACGCCTATCTGGCCTCGCAGCAGACGAAGGATCGCACCGCGCCGCCCGAAGCCATGGCCCGGGCGAAGTTCCTGATTTTCGACGGACCCATCGCGCTGTTGCGCCCGCATCTGCTGGCCGACAGCAGCCCACCCCCTTACCTGGATGAGATGATCACCGACATGCATCGCGGCCTCGACGGCAACAAACCCGATCGGAAGATCGAACGCAGCGGCGGGAGGCGCGTCGCCTGATGCTGCGCCATTCGAGTCAACGCGACCAGACGGGCCGCGAGATCCTCCTCCATGACGAGGAAAGCTTCGAGGGCATGCGCCGCGCCGGCCGCATCGCCGCCGAGACGCTCGACTTCATCGCGCCTCACATCCAGGCCGGCGTCTCGACCGCCGAGCTCGACCGCAAGCTCGAGCAGTTCATGCGCGAGGCTGGCACGGTGCCCGCCACCATCGGCTATAAGGGCTACCGCCATGCGAGCTGCATCTCGGTCAATCATGTGGTGACCCACGGCATTCCGGCCGACGACAAGGTCCTGCGCGAGGGCGATATCCTCAATATCGACGTGACGCCGCTGCTCGACGGCTGGCATGGCGATACCAGCCGCATGTATTGGGTGGGAGAGCCGGCGATCAAGGCGCGTCGCCTGGTCGATGCCACTTACGAAGCGATGATGGCGGGGATCGCACAGGTGAAGCCGGGCGCGCATCTCGGCGACATCGGCCATGCGATCGAGACCATCGCGCGGCGCGAGCGCTTCAGCGTGGTCGAGGATTTCTGCGGCCATGGCGTCGGCAAGGTGTTCCACGACGCGCCGCTCGTCCTGCATTACGGCAAGCGCGGCACCGGCGTCGCGCTCGAGCCCGGCATGATCTTCACCATCGAGCCGATGCTCAATGCCGGCCGCCATGAGGTGAAGGTGCTTTCCGACGGCTGGACCGCCGTGACGCGCGACAAGTCGCTCTCGGCCCAGTTCGAGCATTCCGTGGGCGTGACCGAGACCGGCGTCGAGATCTTCACCACCTCGCCCAAGGGCTGGCACCGGCCGCCTTATCCGGTGGAAGCGCGGTCGGCAGCGTAAGGCCCGGCTGACAGACAAAAGTCTCAACCGCCGCCGAAATCCGGGGCCTAGGGTTGGGAGATGAGCCCGGGACCCTCCCGCGCGAGGCGCGTTGCCCGAAACCATGACGAAAATGTCAAACCTGTACTCGTCCCGAGATCGGCCCCCTGCCATCGTCGCGCGCTTATGAATGAAACGGGGACAAGCCACACTCCCGATCCGGGCCCTCGAGCCCCTGGTCCCGATGTGCGCGGCCCGCTCTTCGGCTCGATCGACGCCCCTTCGACCGCGCCGGGCGGAGGGATTAGGATCGACCTCACCCACATAGACGACTGGAACGAGCCTGAGGGTGAGGGCGAAAGACTGAAGCGGAGCAGCCAGCATGAAGAATGACGAGCCCCGGGATTGGATGTGGTCGGAGGCGATCGAGATGCTGACGCGGGCGGAGCGCCTGCACCGGCAATTCTTCCAGCCGCGCCAGGCCACGCCGCAGGTGGTGTGGGAGCCGCCGGTCGATGTGCTGGAGCTTTCGGACCAGGTCCTGATCCTGGTGGCCCTGCCGGGGATCGATCCCGACCAGGTCGAGGTCATGATCGAGGGACACGCGCTTCTCGTCGCCGGCTGGCGTTCGGCCCCGCCCGAGCTTCGCGCCGCCGTCATCCACCGCCTGGAGCTGCCGCAGGGCCGCTTCGAGCGGCGCGTGCCGCTGCCGCCCGGCGTTTACGGGGCAGTGCGCCGCAGCGCCGCGAATGGCTGCGTGATCGTCAGCCTTCTGAAAGTCGCCTGAGAGGAAACGCGAATGTCAGCCGACAACGATACTCTCCGCGCCGACTCCGGAACGGAGGCCGGCGCAAAGACCTCGCAGCCTTCCGGCCTCCCGTCGGATGCCCTGATCATCCTGCCCGTGCGCAACATGGTGCTGTTCCCGGAAACGGTGTTCCCGGTCACCATCGGGCGTGAGCGCTCGATCCTCGCCGCCCAGCAGGCCTTGCGCGAGGAGCGGCCGGTCGGCGTCCTGATGCAGCAGGTCGCGGAGGTCGCCGACCCGGCGCCGATCGACCTGCATCGCATGGGCACGGTCGCGAGCATCCTGCGCTACGTCACCGCGCCCGACGGCAGCCACCACCTGGTGCTGCAGGGCAAGCGGCGCTTCAGCGTGATCAATTTCATCCGCGAGCAGCCCTTCTTCGCCGCCCGCGTGCAGCAGATCGAGGAAGCGGAGACCCGGACGCCGGAGATCGAGGCGCGGATGATCCATCTGCGCCAGCAGGCCCTGGAGGCGCTCCAGCTCCTGCCCCAGGTCCCCCAGGAACTGATCGCGACCATTCAATCGGCAGAGTCGCCGGGCCTGCTCGCCGATCTGGTGGCCGCCTATCTCGATATCACGCCGCACGACAAGCAGGAGATCCTGGAGACCATCGACGTGACGGCGCGCATGCAGAAGGCCGCGCGCTTCCTCGGCCAGCGGATCGAGGTCCTGCGGCTGACGCAGGAGATCGGCCGCCAGACCAAGGCGTCCCTGGACGAGCGCCAGCGCGAGGTGATCCTGCGCGAGCAGATGGCGGCGATCCAGCGCCAGCTCGGCGAGGGCGAGGGCAAAGCGGCAGAGGCGGCGGAGTTGAGCGAGGCGATCGCCAAGGCCCACATGCCGGCCGAGGTGGAGGAGACCGCCCGCAAGGAGTTGCGGCGCTACGAGCGGATGCCAGAAGCGGCTGCGGAAGCGGGCATGGTCCGCACCTATCTCGACTGGCTGATCGAGCTGCCCTGGGCGCTGTCGGAGTCGAAACCGATCGACATCGCCGAAGCCCGGCGGATCCTCGACGAGGACCATTTCGGGCTGGAGAAGATCAAGAGCCGCATCGTCGAATATCTCGCCGTCCGCAAGCTGGCGCCCGACAGCAAGGCGCCGATCCTCTGTTTCGTCGGCCCGCCCGGCGTGGGCAAGACCTCGCTCGGCCAATCCATCGCCCGCGCGATGGGGCGGCCCTTCGTGCGGGTCAGCCTCGGCGGCGTCCATGACGAGGCCGAGATCAGGGGCCATCGCCGGACCTATATCGGGGCACTCCCCGGCAACATCGTCCAGGCGATCCGCAAGGCGAAGTCGCGCGCCAGCGTGATGATGCTGGACGAGATCGACAAGATGGGCCGCGGCATCCAGGGCGATCCGTCGGCCGCCATGCTGGAAGTGCTGGACCCCGAGCAGAACTCGACCTTCCGCGACAACTATCTCGGCGTGCCGTTCGATCTGTCCCGCGTGGTGTTCATCGCCACCGCCAATATGCTCGACACGATCCCCGGTCCGCTGCGCGACCGGATGGAGGTCATCAGCCTAGCCGGCTATACGGAGAACGAGAAGCTGCAGATCGCGCGCCGCTATCTCGTCCGCCGGCAGCTCGACGCCAACGGGCTCAAGCCCGAGCAGGTCGAGATCGACGACGAGGCCCTGCGGCACATCATCCACGACTTTACCCGTGAGGCCGGCGTGCGCAGCCTCGAACGCGAGATCGGCCGCGCGCTGCGCCACGCCGCCGTGCGCGTCGCGGAAGGCAGCGCCTCGACCGTGCGGATCACGCCCGCCGACATCACGACGATCCTGGGCGCGCCGCGCTTCGAGAGCGAGGTCGCCATGCGGACCAGCGTTCCGGGCGTGGCGACGGGCCTGGCCTGGACCCCGGTCGGCGGCGACATCCTCTTCATCGAGGCGACGCGAACGCCCGGCAAAGGGGCCCTCATTCTCACCGGTCAGCTGGGCGAGGTCATGCGCGAGAGCGCCCAGGCCGCGCTCAGCATCGTCAAGAACCGCGCCGCCTTGCTCGGGATCGATGCGGACCTGTTCCAGAAGAACGATGTCCATATCCATGTGCCGGCGGGCGCCACGCCGAAGGACGGTCCCAGCGCCGGTGTGGCCATGTTCACCGCCCTGACGTCGCTCTTCACCGGCCGGACGGTGCGCAACGACACGGCCATGACCGGCGAGATCAGCCTGCGCGGCCTGGTCCTGCCCGTGGGCGGCATCAAGGAGAAGGTCGTCGCGGCCGCGGCCGCCGGGCTCACCCGGGTCATGCTGCCGGCCCGCAACCGCCGGGATTACGAGGACATCCCCGAAGACGCCCGCAACAAACTCGAATTCATCTGGCTGGAAAAGGTCGACGACGCCGTGGCGGCGGCGCTGGAAGCCAAATCGGCAGAGGCCGCGACCGCAGCCGAATAGGACGTGAAGGAGATCTCCAACGGCTGGACCGCCGTGACACGCGACAAGTCGCTCTCGGCCCAGTTCGAGCATTCAGTGAGCATGACCGAGACCGGCGTCGAGATCTTCACCACCTCGCCCAAGGACTGGCACCGGCCGCCTTATCCGGTGGAAGCGCGCTCGGCGACATGGGCCTCAATCCAGCGGATGGGAGAATGGCGTCGGATCGAGGAACCGCCGCAGCACATTCTCCGTCACCTTCGACACATTGTTGCTGCAGCCGTTGAAGGTGAGGCTACCAATCCAGGAAATGGATCCCGTCGAGAATACGGCGCCCCCCGACGACGTCTCGTAGAAGGTCATATCCGCCCGCACATCCGAGTTCTGCGTGCCGTCCATGGCGGGATTGGCATTGTTGATATGCTCCGGCGATGGGAAATAAGTGTCCGAATGCCCTTCCGAGGCGGCGACCACCAGGGCATGCGCCGGCGATCCATTTGAAAAATCGCACCGGTCGAGCTCGATTCCGGCAGCTCCTCCCCCGACCGTGCCGAAGTCGCCGATGATCTCGTCCTCGATACCGGCGAAGATGAAGGCCGCCCGGGGATCGCGACTCGCCGCCATCCGGCGGAAATAGGAGCTGACATCGAATCCCTGCGCCGCCATGTCCACGCCGGCCAGCGCCGCGATCGGACGGCCCATGCGGGACCACATGCCGCCATATTCGCCGGTGAAACTGTGATAATACTCCCCGCCTTCGGCGACCCAGTCGCGAATGCCGTCCTCCGCGCGCCGAAGCTCGATGACGCCCGGCAGTGACGAATGGAAGGCGATGCGCCAGTAGAAGCCATTGCCGCCGAGATACATCAGCCGGCCGCCGCGACCGAGATGGGTCTCCAGCGCCTCATACATCTCTTTCGAATAATATTCCGGATGGCTGCCGGTCAGGACGGCCCGATAGCCGGAAAGCGTCGGGTAGCCGCCATAATGGAGGTCTTCATCGGTGACGACGTCATAGGGAATGGCCTTCGCCTCCAGCCACGAGATCAAGGCGAGATCCGCGTTGAACTGCCAGGGCGCGCCGCCGCCCGAGCCGATCCATGAATTCGTGATCCCCGGCCGGAAATTGATGATGGGCCTGAGCCGGGAGCTGTAGCAGACGCCGCTTCCATCGCTATGCGTGTCGTAGAGCGACCCGCCGACTTCCGGATGATCGTTGAGCCAGAGATCGCCGGCGCCGAATGACGTGAGGTGATTGGCAAAGGCATGGAGCCGGCCGCCGCCCTCGAGGCCTGCGCGCTCATTGGCATAGGCCAGATAGCTGGCCGTGGGCAGCAGGACGAGCGTCTCGGCGGATGCCCTACCCGCCGTCGGGCGCAGGACGAAGGGAATATATTCGGTGTCGCCCTCGCCCGTGAGCTTGGCGGCATAGACCCCGCTGTTCAGCCCGGCGGGAACGGTCAACTCGAAATCGGTCTCCCATTCCGCGTCATAGAGATCGTCGTCATGGAAATGGATGGCGCCGTACTGCTCCGGCGCCACCTTCCAATCGAACTGCGAACCATCCCAGTTGAAGCCCTTCATCGCTCTTGCCGGCAGATTGACGAGCCTCCCGTTCCGGCGATCGGCCGAGATGTCGAGAATCCGATCGGTCGTCATCGCCTTGGAAAAGTCCCAGCATCCCCGCAGGTGAGAGGGCAAGCCCGTGGGGCGCAGGACAGCTTCCATCTCGGCACGGGTCAACGCCCGATCGGAGAGCCGAAGAGCGTCGATCTTGCCGTTGTAATGGGCCGTGGCGACGGACGCGCCGTTCGTCCACCGTTCCAGACAGGCCGCGATGAGCAGCGGCGATCCGGCTTCGGGCTGCGGCACCACCGGGAGGACCGCTTCCGTCGTGATCGGCGCCGGATTCCATCCCGTGCTCGCGGCGCTGTCCTGGTGAAGACGCAGGGTCCGCGATTCCGCGTCATAGGCCGCGGCGACGAATGTCCATTGGCGGAGCGGCAGAGGCCGGTCCGTGCCGATCCGCTCGACACGCGTTCCGTCACCGGCTTCGAAGGCCAGCGCGCCATGATCGTCCAGCAGCAGGGTAAAGCCGCGCCGGGACGCATCGATCCAGCGCGAGGCGATCGCCTGACGGCGCCCTCCGGGGGCGGTCGGCCAGATCATGGCCTGGATCGTGAAACTCTCCATGCGGTCGAGATCCTCGACCGCGGGGACGATGCCATAGGACCCGGCGCGCAGAACCTGGTGGCGCCCGACGTAGTCGCCGGTGATTGGCGTCTCGACCGGCTTCTCGATGAAGCCCAGACCGTCGGGATGATGGTCGCCCGAGACGAGCTTCACAATCTCGGCGCGATAGCGGGCAATGCCGTCGGACGACACCTTGAACCGGATGGTCTCGCCGGCGCGCAGGCTGTGACGGTCGGCATATCCCACCAGCCGCTTCTTCGGGAGCTGCGTATTCATGACAGCGCCTCCCCGGTCCGCTGCTGCCAGAGCCGCTTGAAGACCTCCCACTCGGCTTCTGCAGCGCTGGCGAAGGTGACGCCGGGGACCAGGGCGACCGGCGCGCCCCGTTTCGGCGATTTCCGGGCCAGCGCCCATTTCCTGAAGGGCTCGAGGCAGACCAGGACGAAGACCTCCTCGCCCTGCTGACTGCGCAGGCGGTTGAGCATCACCCGAAGGGCCGGGCTGTGCGGGCCGAAGACATGGTGACGGAACTCGTCGGCCAACTCCCGGGGAAACAGGCGGTCGCGCGATGATGGGTCGTTGCTCATTCTTTGTCGGCTCCTCGAGGCGAAGTCGGAGTCAGAGACCGGGGAGGCACGCAGCCCGGCCGCGCACCTCCCGGATTCTTCGTCGTTCTCGGCTAGACCAGGATGAGATCGCGGGGAAGCTTCGAAAGCACCTCCAGGCCCCTGTCGGTGACGAGAAGCGTCTCGATATAGGCCGCGCCGCTGCCGCCGTCCCAATTTTCCCAGACATCGAACTGGTTCTCGTAGTTGAAGACCATGCCGGGCTGCAGCGGCTGGTCGTCGATGCCCGCAAGCGGATCGGCGAAGAACGAGCCGACCCAGTCCGGCGGCACGGAGATCCCCAGCGCATAGCCGCCCTGCCACCAGATGTATTTGTGGATATCGTGCTTGACGAGATAGTCCTCGCCGACCGTGGCGACCTTGCTCCAGGGGTCGCCCGGCTTGACGCTGGCCAGGATCTTGTCGACGCAGCCGGCCGAGGCCTTCATCAGATCGCCCCAGCGCGAATCCGGTTTCCCCAGCGTGAAGGTCCGATTCAGATTCACATGATAGCGATGCAGCGAGCTGCAGAAGTCGACGAAGACGAGATCGCCTTTCTTGACCTTGCGCTGCGTCGCGGCGCTGTGATGCGTCCCTGCCCGGGGCCCGGAGCCGATCATGCTGCGGATGCCGGGATAGCCCCCGCCCTGGCGCATCAGGCTGGACATGATGGCCGCTTCGATCTCCGTTTCCATGATCCCCGGCGCGAGGATGTCGCGGGCCGCCGCCATGGCATTGTCCGCCAGCGTCGCCGCCTGCCGGACGACCGCGATCTCGTCCGGCGACTTCACCAGGCGGAGGCGCTCGATCAGCGTCGACGCGTCGGACGTCGTCTTGCCTTTCGATTCGAGCCCGGACTTCACCGCGTTCATCACGTCGGCATGGGGCGAATATCCCCAAGGTTCGAGCGCGATCTTCGACTTATCGGAGATCCGCTTGCCGATCTCGTCGACGACGAGCCGCACCAGCTCCGTCACATTCTCGCTGCGGCACCAGACGACGTCTTTGATCGTCGGCGTGAGCGATACGATCGTCGTATGCCCAACGCTGTCGAACCAGACCGCATGGTCGCTGTCGGCACGGATGAGAAGGCCGGTCAGGCATCGCGTGTGGTACCAGATCATATCGTAGCCGGTCAGCCAGGTGAGGTTGGCCGGCGTGGTGACATAGATCGCGTCGAGCTTGGCGTTCTGCAGCGCGTTCCGGACGCGCGCGAGGCGGTCGGCATATTCCTGGCCCGAGAAGGGTTGCGGCCAGTCGATCTGCTTCCGTAAATAATCCTGCATTGCTGCCTCCTTGAAGCCGACCCGCAGGCAATAGGAAGCGTTGCCCCACTGCCCGAGAGGAGTCGGTTGTCCTGAAACGGTCAAACGGTAATGGCTGAAGACGGTGGATTCAGCCGGGAGACGGCCGGCGCTTCGTCAGGGACTGAACCAGAGATGCGGGCTGGAGTCCGTGAGGGCCAGCATCTTGCCGGCGCGGAACGGCGTTGCCGCCGTCTCGCGGATCGAGCGCATGGCAGCGGCGTTCAATGAGAAAACCGGGAGCGACGCGCCTGCCACCAGGCCGCGGCTGCGGACGGAGCCCATCAATCTCTTGGATCGAATATCGGCCATGTCGGGCGCTCGATCGGACCCCTCTTCAAGCAGAGGGGATCATCTCAATGGGGCGATGCACTCACGAGATCAGCTTCCCTCTTTCGAGAGCGCACTTCAAGCCTCTCCGTTCATGCCGGATCGGTGCCCGGTCATTGTAACAGCACAAACATGTTTGCTGTCGGACCGCTCATCCGCCGACATAGCGGCTCGGTGAGGGGACATGTGGATGGCAGGATCGCAAGATGCCGATCAGGACCGTTAGAGCGTCGCGACGCGCGGCCGCTCGCTCTCGGCCCCGTTCGAGCATTCCGTGGGCGTGACCGAGACCGGCGTCGAGATCTTCACGACCTCGCCCAAGGGCTGGCGCCGGCCGCCCTATCCGGTGGAAGCGAGATCGGTGGCGTAGGACGGCCCCAGCGCCGGCGTCGCCATGTTCACCGCCCTGACGTCGCTCTTCACCGGCCGGACGGTGCGCAACGACACGGCCATGACCGGCGAGATCAGCCTGCGCGGCCTGGTCCTGCCCGTGGGCGGCATCAAGGAGAAGGTCGTCGCGGCCGCAGCCGCCGGGCTCACCCGGGTCATGCTGCCGGCCCGCAACCGCCGGGATTACGAGGACATCCCCGAAGACGCCCGCAACAAACTCGAATTCATCTGGCTGGAAAAGGTCGATGATGCCGTGGCGGGGGCGCTGGAGGCCAAACCGGCGGAGGCCGCGACAGCGGCGGAATAGGCCGACGGCGGAAAGAGCGACATGCTCAACGTCGAAGCGCCCCGGGCGACCATTGAACCGCCGTGACGCGCGACAAGTCGCTGTCGGTGCGGTAAAATTCCATTGAAGAGGCCAAGAGCGACGTCGAAATCCTTACGGCCTCGCCCGGGGCTGGCACCAACCGCCTATGGAATGGAAGCGCAGTTGCCGGCTCAAGCGCGGACCGACCGGCTATTGTCAGCTACCGCGAAGGCGCGGTGCTCGCGGCTCAAATCCAACCCAAGGGTATCTTGACGCGATGCAGTTCAGATACACCAGACACCAAGTGCCTTGCGGCGCGCGGGCCGACGCGGAGACGTCGGAGAAAATTATACTGATAAAAAACTTATCCAGGATTCGGGCGACGTATCAGGTGAAATTGCTTGCATTCAGGGCGACGGAAACTGCAAAGAAACTAGTAATTGTCGTTCCGAAACATTGCGTAGTTGACCCTACACTTCTGAATCTCGCCAAGGTACTGCCGAAAATTATCAGTGTGGAAAAAACCTAAGGTATGGGCCTCTATCTTTGCATTTTCGAGAACGATGAAGACGTAGGCGGAGTCGATGTGGGCTCCTACTCAGACTTTAACGTGTTGCGCGATTTTATTGTTCGTGAACTGGAAACGCAGAGAGCTGGTTCCAGATTTCCAACGCTCATCTTGCATTCCGATTGCGACGGTGAGTGGTCAGTTGCCGACTGTGAAAAACTTCGCGGCGAACTTGCTGAGATCATCCGAAATCTAAAAATGCGACCCACAGTCCAGTATGCATCCGACTGGCAAAGGGCCGTTGCAAAGTCCTGTGGTCTCAATCCAAGAAATGCCTTTGAGTCTTTCATAGACGTAGATGGCGAATTTCTGCTTCAGCGCATTCAAGAATTGGCGGACCTCGCTTTGCAACGTCAGCAACCGATCATCTTCCAATAGTCAAAGTGGCCGACAACTGAATGGGCATTCTTGCCATCTCAATCGGCTCGCTGTTATTGCATCGGCCAGATGATATCAGTGGTGCGCCGACTCACCCGCCCGCAGTCGCCGCCGGCGCCGTTCCCGGCGCCTCGCTCGTGCTCGGCGCCGCGGCGTTCAGCTTCGCCTTGTAGTCCGTCATGAAGCTCTCGAAGCGCGCGACGCCGGCGAGCTTGGTGGCCAGCAGTGACTCCGGATCGCTCTCGGGGTCGGTCAGCATCGCGAAGGTCGGGCCTTGCGCGGTTTCCTTCATGGCGGGGCCGATCTTCTGGCGCAGCTCGGCGAGCTTGAACTTGTCGCCGGCGAGAGAGAGCGCGATCGCGTCGGCGAGGCCCCATTCGGCCTGGTCGGGCGTGAGCTCTTGCAGCATGCCACGCTGGCGAGCTTCGGAGCCAAGAGCGAATCGTTTGTCATTCTACCCATGGAGCCGCGTTGATCTTCCTCAGCCGATCACCGTCGAACACAAACCCGACGCCAGCCACCCAAATCGCTCCGTCCTTGTCAAGGATGTCCGCGTCGGCATAAAGCCGATGCGTCAATGCGAGAAACTCGTCCCTGCTCAGATTCGGCGCCAACGCCTGCGTGATGCGGGCCAGCGTCTCCGCATTGGACTTATAACCATCCAAGGCGTCCTGCTGATAGGAATAGGTGACCCCGAGATCTACCATGTTGTAGATCCAGAAGAGGTTGCTTCCCACGAGCAATAGGACCGCAACGATGCAGGCGACTTTCCATCGCATGTGACATCTCTACCGCGGATTGCATTCCATGGGTATGAACGAGACCGGCATCGAGATTTTCAGCACTTCGCCCAGGGGCTGGCACCGGCCACCTAATCCGCCAACAGGCCGTAGGGTAACCTAAGCGCTTTCTATCTCAGAACAAGCGTGCCAATTCAGCAACTCATTCCCTGTTATAGAAGCCAATTAATTCTACCAACCCGTCTGTCGACAGGATGGACACGTCGAGGCTCTGTTCTTTGCTTTCTCTCCGCCGGGCATCCAACACCCGATATCCTATGACCTCTAGGAGCTGCCGGACCGTTTTTGTGTAGTCGCTGTCGTCCTGAGCGGCCCTAATTTTGACCATGCCTCCGTCCAGCGAGAGATTAAGTCGACGCCCAGCGAGTGTGAACGCGAAGTATTCACCATTTCGCACATCTACCGCCTCCAACTTGGATTCCGCAGCAGAAGGCGAGTGAAATAATGTGATATCGCCAGGTAAATCGGCGCGGGAGGACTCGTTGACCAGAATTGCGCTAGCCCATCTGTCTTTCATTAGAACGTGTTCCAGAATCTGGTACCGGTTGTCGCGGATCTATGCAACGGGGCACGAAGCTGACTGATTAGCCGCTTCAGCGCATGACCCTTCCATGCTCCGGAGTCTTCTAGGCTGTTCAATCGGGCAATCAAATCCGGCAAGACCGTCCATTGAGAAAGGCAGTGCCTATGAAAATGGGCATAGTTGAAGCCCGACAGCGGATGGTTTGGTTCGCTAACCAGATGTCCCAGGCCCAAATAATCCTTTGGGTCTCGGATTAGATTCTGACAAATGACGCATTGACGATTCGCGGGCGCTGATCTTACTCGCGCCTCTTCGTAACGTGACTGCACCAACGCAGAGAGTGGATGCGCACGAAATGCATCTATATGGACCACAGCATCGCTGAAAACATATAGAGGGTCTGCTTCGTTCGCGATGAAAGCGGGAAAGGCAACGGCTTGGTCGGCAGACGGAATAGCCCGTCCGCTGATTGAACACCGAATTCCTGGAATGAACATCGCCATAGCTACAATCCAAACCGGATCATTTGCCTATGCGTCAGTTTACCCGCCCGCGGTCGCCGCCGGCGCAGTACCCGGCGCCTGGCTCGTGCTCGGCGCCGCGGCGTTCAGCTTTGCCTTGTAGTCCGTCATGAAGCTCTCGAAGCGCGCGACGCCGGCGAGCTTGGTGGCCAGCAGCGATTCCGGATCGCTGTCGGGGTCGGTCAGCATCGCGAAGGTCGGGCCTTGCGCGGTTTCCTTCATGGCGGGGCCGATCTTCTGGCGCAGCTCGGCGAGCTTGAACTTGTCGCCGGCGAGAGAGAGCGCGATCGCGTCGGCGAGGCCCCATTCGGCCTGATCGGGCGTCAATTGCTGCGCGTCGGCGCCGGCGAGCAGCCGGTCGAACTCCTGCGCGGCCAGGGCCCATTCCTTCATTTCCCAATACATCCGCGCCTTGAGCTTGCCGGCGTCGGGGTCCTGGTCGTTCGCCAGCAGCGCCAGCGCCTCGAGGCTGCGGCCCGTGCGATGCAGCGCCTCCGCCTCGAGACGGCGGCGGTCGGCCGCCAGCGGGGCCGGCAGATCGGGCGCACCGCTTTCCTTCAGGGCCGCCAGCGCCTGGTCCGGATCCTCGTCGAGGAGACGCACCTCGGCCAGCTTGGCCCCCACCCGCGCCTTGTCGACGCCCGTCAGCTTGTGGCGGACCTGGTCGAGCAGCACCGCGTCGGCGCGGTCGAGCAGGTCGATATCGATCATGCGGTCGGCCAACGCCATGGCGATCTCGCCGCCCTCGGCGCCCGGCGGCGTCAACTCGCTGAACTGGCCATAGAGCGCGATCGCCTCCAGCGGCTTGAGCTTCTTCGCGGCTGGGCCGAGGAAGGCGTCGCGGAAGCCCTTGGTCATCGCGGCCATGACCTTGTTGAGGTCGCGATGCTGCGGGAAATGGCTGGCGAGCTGGCGCAGGAGCTCGAGCCCCTGGCGCGGCCTGCCGTCGGCGAGATAGAGCTCGCCCAGCCGTTCGAGCAGCGGGAATTCCATCAGGCTGCCGCGCGTGGCGAAGCGCAGCGCCTCGAGCCGCTTGATCGCCTCGGCGTCGGTGATGGCGCCGGTCTCCTGCGCGAGATCGACCCGCGCGAACTCGGCGCGTGCCGCCGTGTCGGCGTCGGCCTGGGGACCGATGCCGGCCCAGGCCGCGGTCGCCGCCTGGGCGTTGCCCTCGCTGCGCGCGAGCAGGCCTTCGAGGAAGGCGATGCGCGCTTCCTGCGGCGGCGTCGGGTGATCGGCCTTGAGCTTGTCGAGCCCGTCATGGGCGGTCGCCGCATCCTGCGTCTGGATCGCGGACTCGACCGCCAGCGATTGCA
Organism: Hypericibacter terrae; assembly: GCF_008728855.1. Taxonomy (GTDB): domain Bacteria; phylum Pseudomonadota; class Alphaproteobacteria; order Dongiales; family Dongiaceae; genus Hypericibacter; species Hypericibacter terrae. The sequence goes on from NZ_CP042906.1 coordinate 3,876,115, forward strand.
GCTGGAACCGCACGGCTTGCGGATAGTCGTCGATCAGCGCCTCGGATTCCTGGAAGTCGGCAGCGGCCTTGGCCCAGTCGCCCTTGAGCGCCGAGAGCGCACCGCGCCAGGGATCGGCTTCGAGCTCGCCATCGAGCGCGCGTTGATTGAGCGCCGAACCGGCGGCCACCGGATCGCCGGTCAGGAAGGCCGACGCCGCCTCGATCAGAAGAGGCTGGGGATCGAGCAGCGGCTCCTTGCGTTCGTCGCCCATCAGATCGATGAGACCGCCCGCCTCGGCGGCGCGGCCGTGCGCGAAATAGAATCTCGCCAGATCGAGCTGCGCGATCTCGCGCTTGTCTTCGGGCGCCGCTTCGACCGCGGCCTTGAGCCTGGCCTCGACCGTCGCGAAATCGCCTTCCTGCTCGCGCCGCCAGGCCGGCAAATCGAACAGCCGCTCGGTCGCCGCCGGCCCGTCCGGCGGGGTGTCGTCGGCGGCCGCATCCGGCTTCGCCGCCGAGGCGACCGGCGCCAGGGTCGGATTGGCGCCGGTCGTGATGGCGATGCCTTCGGCGGTCTTGACGATCTGCAGTCCGTCCTGGCGCGGCTCGACGGCGATGCCCTGCACCGTCGCCAGCAGCTTGAAGGCGGGGAGGCCCTGCGCCGGCTCGACACCGAGGCCGGGCTCGGTCGAGGTGACGACCGTCAATTGGTCGCCGACCTCGGGGTCCCTGAGCGTCATCGGTTCGCCGGCGGAAACCAGCTTCAGCACCGTGCGCGGCGGCGCCGCGTCGGGCTCGGAGGTGACGGGGATGGGCGTCGCGGCCCCCTCGGCCTGCGGGCGCAGATCGACGATCCAGCTATTGCCTTCCCGACGGGGCAGGGCCGCCAGGTCGTCGGCACCGACCAGGCGCAGGGCCGCCGGCGTGCCGCCGAGCTGGGCGACCTTGTCGAACGCGTCCAGGCCGGGTGCCGAGAAGCCCGAAAGATCGAAGCGGGCCGGCTTGTCGAACACCAGCCACAAGGCGCCGGAGCGCCGGAAGACCGCGAGGCCGGTCGGATCCTTCCAGGAGAATGTGAGCGTGGGGCCATCGCCCGCCTGAACGACCGCGACCGTCAAGGGCGGCGCGCCAGGATCGGCGGGCAGCCTGTCGATCTCGGGCCCGTTTTTCGCGTTCGCCGCGGACGCTATGGGCGTCGCGGTCGAGGCCCCGTTCAGCAGATCGGCTGCGGTCATCGCATTGGGCGGCAGCAGCGGCTTGGGCTGGCCGGCATTGTCGACCGGCGGCGCGGCGCTGTCGGCGGTCGCCGGCGCCGCATTGGCATGATCCGTTGCGGCGGAGGTCGTCGCGGCTGTGGTCGTCGGAGCCGCGGCGGGTGCCACCGCTGGCGCCGCCGACGAAGCCGCAGGGGCGGTGCCGGGCGCCAGATCGAGCACGATGCGCGGCCCGTCGCGGAAATCCTTGAGGGTCGTTCCCGGCACCAGATTGAGCGTCAGGACCGGTTTCGATTCGCTGCCATCGGCATGAAGATCCTTCAGCGGCGCCGGCCAGGAGCTCACATTGCCGTCGAGCGCCAGGCGCGCCGGCGCGCCGATCACGATATGCGCGTCGTCGCCCTGGCGGTCCACGCGATAGGGAACGGTCTCGGGAAAATCGAGGACCAGCCGCGTGTAGCCGTCATGCTGCCCGAATCGCAGCTTCACCACCGGGGCGGCGGTGGTGGCGTTAGCGGGCGGAGCCGTGGGTTGAGTCGCCGTCGTCGCGGCCGTGGGCGGCGGCATCTTGCTGTCGGCCGGCGGCGGGGTGGCCAAGGGCGTGGCTGTCGCGACCGCGGCCGGCAACGGCGCCGGTGCGGCGACACTGGCCGGTGCCGTCTTGGCGAGCGCGGGCGGCGTGCCATAGAGATCGAGCGCCACCTTGGTGCCGTCATAGAAGCTCTTGAGCTTCCAGGGGCCCGTGAGGGTGAGCACCAGGCGCCGGTCGGTCTGTTCCGCGATGCCGGCGATGTAAGGGGCGAGGAGCTTCAGGGCCCGGTCGGTCGCGAAGCTGGCGGGCCGGTCGAACTCGACGGTCAGGGTCTGTCCGTCGATCTTCGCGCTGTAGCCGACGGCGCCGGCCCAGTCGAACACCAGGCGGCCGAAGCCTTCCTTCTCATGGACCCAGCCGCGGGTCCGGACCGTCTCGTCGGCGCGCGCGCCCGTGGCCGCCATCGCCAGGGCGGCGAGCAGCAGTCCCATCAGGAAACGAGCGAGCCGGCGGCGCAGGATCATGGCGCGTTGTTCCGGTCATGCAGCAGGAGGGCGATTTGGGCGCCCGCGCCCGGCAGGTCGCGGGTTTCGATGGCGCCGACATGATCGAGGCCGGCATGGCCCAGCGCATCGCTGAAGGCCTGGCCGCGCGCCAGCACCGAGCGCCAGGCCTCGGGCGTCGCGGAACGGGGCGAGGACAGAACGACCGAAAGGTTGTTGGGGACGCTGGCGAGCAGGCCCGCCAGGGGTGCCAGCTGGGTCGCGAGCGCCGCATTGTCGCGCGCGGGCCCGCCCGGGAACAGCGGATCGGACGGCATTGTCAGCAGCACGCCCTCGGGAACGCGCGAGATCGCGACCGGCACGCCGATCGAGAGATGCGCCAACCGCTCCGTCATCAGCGCCTGCAGATAATTGGCATCGCGCGCCTCGGAGAGGGCAACGGCATTGCGGTCGGCCTCCTTGTCGGCCCGCTGCTCGGCCGTCATGGCGACGTCGTCATGCTCGGCCACGCCGAAGACCTGCTGCCATTTGCCGCTTTCGGTCTGCGACATGGCGAAGAGCAGCACGAAGAAGCAGAGCAGCAGGCTCATCAGGTCGCTGAGCGTGTAGAGCCAGAGCGTGCGCGCCTGGCTGGCTTGGCCCTCGTTGCGGAAATTGTGACGCGACATGAGAGTCATGGAGCCGCTCCTTCGTCGGCCTTGCCGCCGAGCTCGATGCGCAGGATCAGGTTGCCGGCCGTCCCGGCCTTGTCGATGGCGACGCCGACGCCCGCGGCCTTCGTCCCCGCCGCCATCGTCTCGCTGCCGAGCACGGCGGCGCAGTGCGCGGCGCTGTCCGTCTGCGCGAGCCGGTATTCCAGCCGATAGGGCGTGGCGGCGGCGCCCACTTGGATCACCGCCAGCAGGTTCTTGAGGCGCGAGCGGCCGAGCGCGCTCAGATCGTCCGCGCCGGGCTGGAACAGCAGGCTTTCGGGCAACTCGACCTCGAGGCGGTTGGATTCGCTGGAGTGACGGATCCGGGCCAGCGGCATCGCATTGGCGATCAGCGACTGGACCCGCTCCTTGACCAGGCGGACGTCGCCGATCGAGCTGGCGCCATCCTCCTGGGTCTGGGTGCCGCGATCGAGCACGCCCGAGAACTGGTCGGCGAGGCTGGCCATGACGGGCTGAAGATCGTGCTGCTCGACGCGGCTGGCGCCGGTCAGGAGGATGAAGAAGCAGAGCAGCAGCGTGATGAGGTCGGCATAGCTGATGAGCCAGGGCGGCGTCGTCTGCCGATGGCCGTGGCGGGCGCGGTGCAGCGCCGCGGCATGTGGGCCCAGCGCCAGCGCGTGGGTCCGCGGCGCCCGGGTCCCGGAGGAGCCGGCAGTCGGATAGGGGCCGTTCGCGCTCGCCCTGCTGTCAACCGAGGCTGGCAAAGAGCGCGTCGATGTCGGCCTGGCCCTTCGCTGCCTGCGGAAGTTGAGGTCCGTTGAGAAGGGCCTGGTCGCTCGGCGCATCCTGCTTGGATGCCTCCGGTTGCGCCGCCTCGTCCTTGCGATGCTTCGTCATCTCGTCGCCGAAGGCTGCCAGGAGCCCGTCCACCTTGGCTTCGATATGCTGCAGCGCCTTCACCACCTTGGAAATGCGCTGGCCCGTAATGTCCTGGAAGTTGCAGGACTCGTAGACCTGCGTGACCGCCTCGGAGACCTTCTCGGCGACTTCCGGCGGCATCTCGCTGGTGAGGTTCTCGATCTGCTCGACCGCGCTGAGGATGCCGTTGGTCGCCCCCTCGGTGGCGCCGACGATGGCCTCGAGCTCGTCCGTCGCGGTCTGCAGATGCTGGTCGCGGATCTCGTCCGGGCGCAGTTGCGCGATCTCGGACTTGGCCTTCTGGATGAAATTGGCGAGCTGCTCCAGCTCGGCGTAAAGCTTGATGCTCATCGGGGAAAGATCACCCTCCATGGACGCGACGATGCCCTCGACCATGGCCATCAGCTCGCGCGCGTCGACCGGCTTGCGCTCCTGCTCGACGGCGGCGAGCTTGGCGGCCAGTTCCTTGTCGGCAGCGGGTTTGTTGCGCGCCATGATGATCCCGGCCTAGAAATTGCCGAGGATGGTGGTCAGCTTCTGCTTGAGCGTCGCGGCGTTGAACGGTTTCACGATGTAGTTGCTGACGCCCGCTTCCTTCGCCGCGATCACGTTCTCGCTCTTGCTCTCGGCCGTGATCATGATGAAGGGCAGATCCTTCAGCTTCGAATCCGCACGGACCTCGCGGAGGAGCTGGATGCCGGTCATCGGCTCCATGTTCCAGTCGGAGATCACCAGGCTGAAACCCTTGTCGCGCAGCTTGGTCAGGGCCATGCTGCCGTCGGTCGCTTCCTCGACATTGTCGAAGCCGAGCTGCTTCAGCAGGTTGCGGATGATCCGGAGCATCGTCTTGTAGTCGTCGACGATCAGGATCGGCATATGCATGTCGATGGACATCGATCAGCTTCCTCGATTGGGCCGTTAGAAAAGGCAGGCGGGTCGCGGATAAGAGACTACCGGCCGCTGGTTAAGTGCCCGTAAACGGCTGCGATCTCGGCTCCGATCCCGAAAGGATTCACTGCACCGTGGGCGCGCGCCGCGCCGCCAGCTCGACGGTCACGGCCTGGGCCTTGGTGGCATCCATGGCGGCCAGGACCGGTGCAAGCTTGGCTTCCTTCATGCGCTGCGTGACCTCGATCAAGACCGCCATCTCGAGGCTGTCGAAGATCCGCGCCGCATCCTTGGGCTTCATGGTCTCGTAGGTCTTGACCAGGCTCTTATACTGCGCGTCCTGGGCGTCCTTCTGCTGCTGCAGTCCGGACTCGATCTGCGTCTGCACGGCCTTGAGCTCGGCCAGCTTCTGATCCATGCGCTGCTCGGTCGCGGTCAGCAGCGCCTCGCGCTGGTCGAGCGCCGCCGCGCGCTTGTCGAGCTCGTCGCGCCGCTTGGCGAGATCCTGCAGCAACTCGATCTCGCTGTCGGAATAATTGAACGGATTGTCCTGTTCCGCCGTGTCCCCGGTCGGATCGGGCGGCGCGCCGTCGACGCCGGTCGGCGCGGCGGCGGAGGCCGTCTGCGGCTGTCCGAGGAGGCTCTGTTGCGCCGGGCCCGCCGCCGCGACCGGCGCGGGCGCCGGCGCTGCCGCCGGCGTCCCGGCGGAGCTCGGCGGCGTGGTTGCAGGCGCCGTGGCGGCGGCTGTGGTTGCGGGCGCCGCCGCGGTCGGGGTGGCGGCCGGGGGCGCCGCGGCGGCAGGCGCCGCAGTCGAGGGAGCGGTCGTTGCTGCAGGTGCCGCCGCCGTCTGGGTCGTGGCGGCCGGCGCGGTCGCCGCCGGCACGGTAGCGGTCGTCGCGGGCGCGGCGGGCGGCGTGGTTGTCGAAAGCGGGGCCGCCGGGGTCTGGGCCTCGGTCGGGCTGCCGGCCATCAGTGACGCGTCCTGCCACATCGTGCCGACGCGCAGCGTGAAGAGCGCGGTGCCGAAGAACAGCAGAACGGGAAGGACGCGCAGGCGCATGGATCGCGGCACTCTCTAGGCTCGGGCCACCGGATCGACCGATCCGGTGCGGGTTTCGGGGTTCAGCGCAGGCCCGCGAGGGCCTTGAGCAAGGCGCGTTCGCCTTCCGGGAGGTTCTCGACCGCGATCGGGCGGCGCGTCACCGTCGAGGGGCCGCCGCGCACGGCGCTGCGTTCCAGCTCGTTGCGGTCGCCCACGATCGCGCGGGCCAACGCCGTCGCCTTCGACAGGTCGCGCGGGTTCGTGTGCGGCATATCCTTGGACGGCGCGGCCGTCAGGTTGCGCGCCGGGAAAGCCATGGCTTTGGGCGCGGCGGCGGCCGTTTCGCGGGCCGGGAACGCCATGCCCTTGGGCTCGGCGCCCCGGGCCTCGCTCTTGCGCGGCTCCGCCTGGCGGGAATGGCCGATGACGCCCTCGAGGCGGTCGGCGGCGGAGGTCGCGCGGCCGATAAGGAATTCGAGATCCTCGGCGATGCCGGCACCCTTCTTGACCTGATCCTGCAGGAGGCGGCCCTCCCCGTCGGCCATCTGGCGCAGCTCGGCCATCGCCCGGTGGGTGTCGGCAGCGGCGCCCGCGAAGCGCTCGATCGCGGCATCGAAATGGGCGCGCTCGCGCCTGAGCTCGCCGATCCGGCGGTTGAGCCGCCCGACATAGAGCAGGGTCACGCCCAGCAGCAGGACCAGCCCGCCGTCGAACAGCATCGGCAGGGTCATGAATCTGGCGGCGTCAGTCAGGAGCGAGAGATCGAACATCGAGTGCCTACCGGTTCCGGTCCTGGATGCGGACCGCGATCAGATTGCCCTTGCGGCCCATCTGGCCGCGGAACATGGGAACATCGCCGCAGCGCATATGGATGAGCGAGCTGGGCTGGGTGTTGAGCTCCACGCGCGTGCCGACCTTCCAGTTCATCACGTCGCCGAGCTGCATGGTGAGTTCGTCGAGCACGGCGTCCACCTTGATCTCGGTGTTCCAGAGCTCGGTCGTCAAATGGCCTTCCCAGATCGAATCGCGGCCGAACTTCTCGCCCATGAACATCTGCAGCAGGAGCTCGCGCACCGGCTCCAGCGTGGCATAGGGCAGGATCAGCTCGAGGCGGCCGCCGCGGTCTTCCATGTCGACGCGCAGGCGCGCCAGGATCGCCGCATTGGCGCCGCGCGCGATCGTCGCGAAGCGGGGATTGGTCTCGAGCCGATCGAAGCGGAAATTGACCTTGGAGAGCGGCTCGAAGGTGGTCGAGAGGTCGGCCAGCACGAGCGTGATCATGCGCTCGACCAGGTTGCGCTCGATCGTGGTGTAGGGACGTCCCTCGATCCGCATCGCGGCCGTGCCGCGCCGGCCGCCGAGCAGCACGTCGACGATCGAATAGGTCAGCGAGCTGTCGACCGTCAGCAGGCCGTAATTGTCCCATTCCTCGGCCTTGAACACGCCCATCATCGCGGGCAGCGGGATCGAGTTGAGATAGTCGCCGAAGCGGATCGAGCTGATGCTGTCGAGCGAGACCTCGACATTGTCCGAGGTGAAATTGCGCAGGCTCGTCGACATCATGCGCACGAGGCGGTCGAACACCACCTCGAGCATCGGCAGGCGCTCGTAGGAGACCATCGAGCTGTTGACGATCGCCTGGATGCCGGATTCGGCCGCGGCACCGCCGCCGCCGCCGCTGATGCCCAGCAGGCTGTCGATCTCGTTCTGGTCGAGGACGCGGGCGGAACGGGTGGTGGCGCCGGGAGCTTCGGGCTCCTCCTCCGCCATGTTCTCCCACGCGGCCGCAGCCGCCTTCTCTTCCTCGGAAAGCTCTTCGTCGCCCGCGGGGGCGTCCGTATTTTCGTTGGGTTCGGCCATGTTTCCCGCGGTCTTACTGGACCAGCATTTCCTTGAACAACACGTCGCGCACTTCGGTCGGTTTGGCCGCGTCGGCGACGCGTGTTAGCAGTTCCTGGCGCAGGCGGAGAATGCCCGCGGAGCCCTGCAGGTCTTCGACCCGCAGCGCGCGCAGATAGACCTGGAAGCTGTCGACGACGCGCGGCAGCACCGCGTCGACCTGCTTCGAGGCTTCCTCGTCCTTCAGCTCGAGGCTGACCTTGAGCTTCAGGTAGCTCGGCTTCTTGCCGGTGGTGACGAGGTTCACCAGCATCTCCGGCATCTCGTAATAGACGGAGGGGCCGGTCTCGGCCGGCGCTTCGGCATGCGCCGCCTCTTCGGTCTTGGCGCCGCCCAGCAATCCCATGAAGAAGGCCGCGGCACCGCCGCCGCCCAGCAGAAGCACCGGGAGGACGACGAACAGGACCAGTTTCTTGCCGCTGAACTTCTTCTTTTTCGGCGCTTCCGCACCGGCGGCCGCGTCCTGCGCTTCTTCGGCCTCGGGGGTTTTCCCCTTGGGTTGTGGAGCCTTGGCCATTCGGTGAACCCGCCGTGAACTCGTTGACCGGGTCACCCTAGGCAGACGCGGTTAACATAGGGCTAAGGCGGAGCATCCTTGCCCTGCCCGATCGGCAGAATTTTCCTGTTCTCATCCCCAAGGAGTGCCGTCAATCCGGCGTTCACTCCGGTAAATGCGCCGAAAACGCGACTGGCACGATGGCTGCATGGTCCTTCGCGCCAGTGGCCCCCGTTCCGCTTTCGGTCGGGGGGCGCGGGCGGAAGGTTTCATACCACCGGACGGTCGATGGAAAACGCCGGCTACATCGCGCTCTCGCGCCAGATGTCCCTGACCCGAGAGATGGACGTGATCGCGAACAACCTCGCGAACGTGACCACGCCTGCCTTCAAGGGGCAGACGGTCCGTTTTCAGGAATATCTCGATCGCGCCAAGGACGGGACCAAGCTCTCCTACGTGCAGGACGCGGCGATGCCGCGCGACTGGAGCGAAGGCCCGCTGACCTCGACCGGCAATCCGCTCGATATTGCCATCCATGGCGACGGCTTCTTCGTGGTGAGCACGCCCAACGGCACGCGCTATACCCGCAAGGGCCATTTCGAGATGGACGCGAACCGGCAGCTGGTCTCGGCCGACGGCGCGCCCATCCAGGGCGACGGCGGGCCGATCAGCGTGCCCCAGGATGCCATCGACGTGACCGTGGCCGAGGACGGCACCGTCTCGGTCAAGCAGCCGGGCTCGCCCCAGACGACGACCATCGGCAAGCTTCGCGTGGTCAATTTCGCCGATCCCCAGACGCTCCAGGAAGAAGCCGCCGGCCTCTACAAGGCCGCACCCCAGGTGACGCCGACGCCGGTCGCCAACGCGCATCTGGTCCAGGGCGCGCTCGAGCAGTCGAACGTCCAGCCGATCGTCGAGCTGACCCACATGATGTCGGTCAGCCGCAACTACGAAGCCGCCCAGCAACTCGTGCAGTCCGAGCATGATCGCATCCGCAAGGCGATCACCGGAATTGTCGGCGGGGCGTAACCGGATTACGGATGAGGAAGTAGCATCATGCGCTCATTGAGTATCGCCGCGACGGGTATGCTGGCTCAGCAGCTCAATGTCGACGTGATCTCCAACAATATCGCCAACTTGAGCACGACCGGCTTCAAGCGCCGCCGGGCCGAGTTCGCGGATCTGCTCTATCAGAACTATCGTCGCGTCGGCTCGCAGTCCTCCGACAGCGGCACGATCGTGCCCTCGGGCGTCCAGATCGGCGTCGGCGTGAAGCCGACCGCGGTCTATCGCATCACCGAGCAGGGCAACATGCAGGTGACCGACAACCCGCTCGACCTCGCCATTTCCGGCAAGGGCTATTTCCAGGTCGAGCTGCCCAACGGCGACACCGCCTACACCCGCGCCGGCGCGCTGCAGCGCAGCTCCGACGGCACCATCGTGACCCCCGACGGCTACACCGTGCTGCCCGGCATCACCATCCCCGACGATGCGGTGGCGATCACGGTCGATTCCAGCGGCGAGGTGTTCGCCACGCTGGACGGGCAGGTGGCGCCGCAGAATCTGGGTCAGCTCGAGCTGGCGACCTTCCCCAACGAGGCCGGCCTCGAGGCCATCGGCGACAACCTGTTCCTGGAAACGCAGGCCTCGGGCGGGCCGATCACGGCCACGCCCGGCACCGAAGGCTTCGGCACGATCCAGCAGGGCTTCCTCGAGACCTCGAACGTGAACGTGGTCTCCGAGATCACCGACCTGATCACGGCGCAGCGCGCCTACGAGATGAACTCGAAAGTGATCCAGGCCTCCGACCAGATGATGGGCACTCTCACCCAGCTGCGCTAAGGGGCGCTCTCGCCATGATCGCCAACCGCTTGCGGTCCATTTTCCTGATGCTGGCGCTGCTGATCGGCACGACCGGGCCGGCCTGGGCCGACGACGCCGTCGCTGCGCCGCAGACCGCCTCCGCCGGCCTGTCGCTGCGCAACGAGGTCGAGGTCGACGACCATCTGATCCGCCTGCGCGACCTTTTCACCGGCGCCGTCACCGATCCGAACCGGCCCGTGGCCGAGGCCCCAGCCCCCGGCGAAAGCGTCACCCTGGATGCCAACTGGCTGGCGGCGATGGCGCGCCAGGTGGCGCTGCCCTGGCAGCCGGAGACGCGGTTCGACCAGGTGCGCGTGACCCGCAGCGGCATCGCGATCGAGCCCGGCACCGTCAAGGTCGCCCTGCTCCAGGCGCTCAATGCCCGCGGCCTCAGCGGCGATTTCGACATCGCCTTCGACGGCGAGGGTCCGCGCCTGATGCTGCCGACGAACGCCGAGCCCACGGTCGCGGTCCAGACCATGACCTACGATCCCTCGAGCGGCCGTTTCGCCGCCGCGATTGCCGCCCCGGCCTTCGGCCCGGCGGAGGCGACGGCCACCATCACCGGCCGCGCCTACAGCATGATCGACGTGCCGGTCCTCAACCGGCGCATCTCGCCCGGCGACACCATCACCGAGGCCGACGTCGCCTGGATCACCATGCCGGCCGACCGGGTCGGGCTGGGCGTGATCACCGAGCTCGCCGACCTCACCGGAAAGACGCCACGCCGTCCGATCAAGGCGCAGCAGCCGGTCCGCTCGGGCGACCTGATCCAGGCCATCGCCATCACCAAGGGCAGCCTGATCACCGTCGCCCTGGAACAGGGCAACATGACGCTCACCATCCAGGGCAAGGCGCTGCAGAACGGTGCCATCGGCGAGTCCATCCGGGTCGTCAACACCCAGAGCAACCGCACCCTCGACGCCATCGTCGTCAGTTCCTCGCGCGTGAGCGTGACGTCGCCGACCTCGACCGAATGACCGCCCGAACCCGCGCCGATCGCAAACTCCTGCCGGCTGGTTTCGGCGCCTTGATTGGAGACTGACCCATGTTTCGTCCTCGGACTCTCGTTTCCCTGCTCTGCCTCGGCCTCGCCATGGGCTCGCTGCCCGGCTGCCGTACGCTGGAGCGGCTCGCGGATGTCGGCGACACCCCCCAGGTCGCCCCGATCCAGAACCCCACGCAAGCCGCGGGCTATCAGCCCGTGAGCCTGCCGATGCCGGCCCCCGGGGTCGACGAGCGCCAGGCCAACTCGCTGTGGCGCCCGGGCAGCCGCGCCTTCTTCAAGGATCAGCGTGCCAGCCGGGTCGGCGACATCCTGACGGTGCTGGTCGAGATCAAGGACAACGCGAAGCTCAACAACACGACCGACTTCAGCAAGGATGCCAACGAATCGGCGGGCCTGTCGAACTTCCTGGGTCTGGAATCCAAGCTCAACATGATCTTCCCGGACGCGATCGACCCGACCCAGCTCGTCAACGGCGCCAGCAAGAGCGCGCATGTCGGCGACGGCCAGATCAACCGGACCGAGGACATCACGCTGAAGGTCGCGGCGGTCATCACCCAGGTGCTGCCCAACGGCAACATGGTGCTGACGGGAACCCAGCAGGTGAAGGTCAATGCCGAGGTGCGCGAGCTGCAGGTGGCCGGCATCATCCGGCCGGAGGACATCACCGCGATCAACACCATCGGCTACGAGAAGATCGCGGAGGCGCGGATCTCCTATGGCGGACGCGGCATCATCAGCGACCAGCAGCAGCCGCGCTACGGCCAGGAGATCTACGACATCCTGTTCCCGTTCTAGAGCCAGATGTTGGAGGACAGGATTCACGGACCCGCCGCGCGAGAAGCGGGTCCGACCTTGAGCCAAATGTTGGAGGGCAAGATTCACGGACCCGCGGCGCGAGAAGCGGGTCCGACCTTGAGCCAAATGTTGGAGGGCAAGATTCACGGACCCGCGGCGCGAGAAGCGGGTCCGACCTTGCCCTCGGGTTCATGTAGAACCGGCGGATACCGCAGGCGGCCAGCAGGTATGCGTGCGCCTCGGACCGCAAATGCAACGGGCCACCCTCGCGGGTGGCCCGTTGTCACATTCGCATTCCGCACCCAGGCCCGGCAGGTCGCGATGACCCCGCCGGGCGTCGGGCCCTCAGTCGTCCCGGTGCGTGCGCTCCATGCGTTCGTGGCGCTCCTGCGCCTCGATCGACAGGGTCGCGATCGGACGGGCCTCCAGCCGGCGCAGGCTGATGGGCTCGTTGGTCTCCTCGCAGAAGCCGTAACTGCCGTCCTCGATGCGCCGCAGCGCCTCGTCGATCTTGGCAATCAGCTTGCGCTCGCGGTCGCGCGTCCGCAGTTCCAGCGAACGATCGGTCTCGAGCGAGGCACGGTCGGCCATGTCGGGCTCGGCCAGGCTCTCTTCCTGGAGGTGTTGAAGGGTTTCGGTCGACTCCTGAAGCAGCTCCGCGCGCCAGCCCAGAAGCTTCTGGCGGAAATATTCGAGCTGCATCGGATTCATGAACGGTTCTTTCTCGGTAGGCCGGTAGTCCGGCGGCAGCAGGGGCCGCATCGGCATCACTCGTTCGTTCATCGAAGGGCTCTTCTCATTCATGCGCATGCGCGCTCCCCGGAGGTTGGTCCAGCGGCATCGACGGCCACGACCGTGAAGCGGTGGGGAGTATATGAATTTCGACGCCCCAAGCAAGCCCCAGGCGGCGGGATGCGACTCCGTAGACCATTGAGAATTAAGAAGATTTTTTTACGGCTTGGCGCTCTGTTCAAGCTTGGCCAGCTCGACGGCGGCCCGGAGCTCGATCTCGTCCAGGAGTCCGGCGAGTCGCGGATCCCCCGCCCCGTCGCGCCGGTCCCGGACCAGCTTGCCCAATTCGGCGATGGTTTCGCTCGAAACCACCCCGTCCAGGAGCCCGACCCGGATCGCCTCCAGCCGGTCCAGCATCGCGTTGCCGCGCTCGCGGGCCTTGCGGTTCCGCTCGGTGGCGTCGGCCACTTCCTGCAGGGCCAGCATGGCATCGGCCCCGTTGAGGGGCGCCGCCCCGGTCACCGTCTTGGGTGCCGCCGGTTCCGACAGCAGCTCGGCAAAGCCGACGCCCGAACGCGCCGCAGCACCGCCGCGCAGGCGCGACGCCGAGGCCGACCGGACCGGAGCACCGGTGTCGATCTTCATGTCGTGAGGCCCTGCGGCTTCCGGGAGCGTTGCCTTGAATCCATGGGCAAACGCTACCGGCAGCTCGGTAAACAAGCCTTTAAGCCCGGCATCTCCTGCCGGCCGTCGCGGCAGAATTTGCCGGGGCCAGGGCTCGCCGGAACGGCCGGAAACCGCCGAAACCGGCGGCCGGCGGGCCTGACAGGCAGTTGGCACGGCTCGCGCTAGAGTTTCGGCGCTATGATGGGACCCATTACCTGCTCGATCTCCGCCCCGCCTGCCGCGCGCCGCTTCTTCGAGCGCCGCCGCCGTGGGATGCCCCTGCTCATGGCTGGCCTGATGCTGGTGGCGGTCCTGCTGCTGCCCGTCTCGGCCTTTGCCACCTCCCGGATCAAGGACATCGCCGATTTCGAGGGGGTTCGCGACAACCAGCTGGTCGGCTACGGCCTGGTGGTCGGCCTCAACGGGACCGGCGACGACCTCAAGAAGTCGGTGTTCACGCGCGAAAGCCTGATCGGCATGCTCGAGCGCCTCGGCGTCAATGCGCGCGACACCAAGCTCGATACCAAGAATGTGGCCGCCGTCATGGTCACCGCCGCCCTGCCGCCCTTCGGCCGCCAGGGCACCCGGATCGACATCCAGATCGCGGCCCTGGGCGACGCCAACAGCCTCCAGGGCGGCACGCTCCTGGTGACGCCGCTGCTCGGCGCCGACAGCGAGGTCTATGCCGTGGCTCAGGGGCCGGTCGCCATCGGCGGCTACACCGCCAGCGGCGACGCCAGCACCGTCACCAAGGGCGTTCCCACCAGCGGCCGGATCGCCAATGGCGCGATCATCGAGCGCGAGGTCGGGTTCGCCATGAACAGCATGCAGAACGTGAAGATCACGCTGCGCAACCCCGACCTGACGACCGCCCAGCGCGTCGCCGACGCCATCAACGGCTATCTCAGCCTCGACGCCGCGCGGCCGCTCGACCCCACCACGGTCCAGGTGACGATCCCGCCGACCTTCAACGGCGACACGGTCGCCCTGCTCACCAAGATCGAGCAGCTCCCGGTCGAGCCGGACGAGGTCGCCAAGGTCGTGATCGACGAGAACAACGGCGTCATCGTGATGGGTGCGAATGTGCGCATCAGCACCGTCGCCATCGCCCAGGGCAACCTGACGATCCGCGTCACCGAGACGCCGCAGGTCTCGCAGCCCAATGCCTTCTCCAACACCGGCACCACCACCACGGTGCCCCGCACCAACATCCAGGTCGACGAGCAGAACGGCCAGAAGCTTGCCGTGGTGCCGGCCGGCGTGACGCTGCAGGAACTGGTGAACGGCCTCAACGCGCTGGGCATCGGCCCGCGCGACATGATCTCGATCCTGCAGTCGATCAAGGCCGCGGGCGCCCTCCAGGCCGATATCGAGGTGCGGTAATGACCAGCCTCGCCGCCACCGCCTCGGACTACGCCCAGCTGGCCGCACCGCGCGCGCCCAGCATGGCCAAGACCGCGGACGCCGCCAAGGCGCGCGCGGCGGCCGAGAATTTCGAGGCCTTCTATCTCTCGCAGACCTTCGAGCAGATGTTCCAGGACGTCGAACCGGACTCCATGTTCGGCGGCGGCCAGGGCGAGAAGGTGTTCCGTTCGATGCTGTTCCAGGAATACGGCAAGCAGACCGCCAAGACCGGCGGCATCGGCATCGCCGACATGGTGCAGAAAGAGATCCTGCGGATGCAGGAGGCCCAGAAGCCATGAAGATCAACGACCGCCTCGATGCGTTGCTGCTGCTGACGCAGAAGCTCGCCGACTGCCTCGAGCGCGAGACGGTGCTGCTGAGCCAGCGCCAGGTCGCGGCCCTGGCCGAGCTCCAGCGCGAGAAGAGCCGCCTCACCCTGGCCTATGAGACCGAGATGAAGCAGCTCAAGGAAAACCAGGTCACGCTGGGCAAGATCGAGCCTGCGCGGCTGCAGGGCCTGACGGCGGCGGCCCAGCATCTCCAGCTCTGCGTCGCCAGGAACGAGCGCGCGCTGCGCGCCGCCAAGGCGGTCAACGAGCGCATCCTGACCGCCATGGTCGACGCGATCGAGACCGGCCGCGGCAAGCCCGTGGGCTATACCGGCCGCGGCGCCAAGCCGCCGGCGGCGCCGTACCGCCGCGCCGGCACGGTCTCGGCCGTGACCATCGATCAGCGGCTCTGAGGGAGACAGCATCATGTCCCTCACCAGCTCGCTCTATACCGCGCTGACCGGCCTGCAGACGAACCAGTCTGCGATGCGGGTGCTGTCGAACAACATCACCAACGCCAACACGCCGGGCTATACGCGCAAGATCGCCGAGCTGCAGAGCCGGGTGATCGCGGGTACGGGTGCCGGCGTGCAGATGGGCTCGATCGACCGCTATGTCGATCAGGCGCTCCAGGTCCAGCTGCGCAACACCACCTCCGATTTCAACGGCCTCGACGTCCGCCAGCAGTTCTATCAGCGGATGCAGGACATGTTCGGCTCGCCCGATTCGAACAGCTCGCTGGCCGCGATGATGTCGGATTTCTCGACCTCGATGACGGCGCTGACGACCAACCCGGAAAGCGTGTCGCTGCGCCTCGACGTGGTGACCAACGCCCAGCGCACCGCGCAGAACCTGAACTCGATGTCGGCCAACACGCAGCAGCTGCGCCAGGAGGCCGACTCGCAGATCTCCGATGCGGTCGGCATCGTCAACACGCAGCTGCAGACGATCGACAAGCTCAACGAGCAGATCGTGGCGGCCAAGTTGCGCGGCATCGAGACCGGCGATCTGGAAGATCAGCGCGACCTCGCGGTGTCCAAGATCTCCGAGCAGATGGATGTCTCGACCTATACCCGCGACAACGGTGAGATGGTGATCTTCACCAAGGCCGGGCGGACCCTGCTGGACGGCAATCCCTCGCTGCTCGTTCACACGCCGGCCTCTTCGCTGCAGGCGGCCGTGACCTATCCCGGCGGCATCGACGGGATCACGGTCAACGGTGCCGACATCACCGACGAGATCGGCTCCGGCAAGATCGCGGCCCTGGTCGATCTGCGCGACACGACGTTGCCGAACATGACGGCCGAGATCAACCAGCTCGCGACCGGTCTCCGCGACGAGGTCAACAAGATCCACAACCAGGGCACCGGCCTCCCGGCGCCCACGACCTTGACCAGCAGCCGGCCCCAGACCGGCAACGCCGCCTCGCTCACCGGCACGGTCACGGTGACCTTGCTCAATCCGGACGGTACCGCCGCCTTCTCCGGCGCCCTGCCGGCGCCCGGCACGCTCGATGCCGCCGGCTTCGCGGCCGCCTTCAATACCGTGCTGTCGGGCTTCGGCGTCGGCGCCTCGGCCAGCAACAATGCCGGCACCGTGATGCTCAATGGCGGCACCTATGGCGTCGCCATCACCGGCGGCACGGTCGATCCCGGCGGCGGGGCCGCGACGACCAACCTCTCGGATTACCTGCACCTCAACGATTTCTTCGTCGGCACCGACCCCACCGGCGTCGATCTCGCGGCCGTGATCAAGGTGCGCGACGACATCCAGACCAACCCCAGCCTGCTGTCGCGCGGCGCCCTGCAGCAGGACGCCGCGCTCAACTGGTATGTCGGCGCCGGCGATTCCAGCGTGGTCACCGCGCTCGCCGCCAAGCTCACCACCGGCACCGCCTTCGCCGCCACCGGCAATCTGCCGGCCGCGTCCACCAGCTTCGCCGACTATGCCGCCAATATCCTGTCGCAGAATGCCAGCGCGGCGGCGCAGGTCGACAACGACCATTCCTTCACCGAGTCCCTGAAGTCGCAGATCGAGAGCCGCTTCGGCTCCGAGAGCGGGGTCAACACCGACGAGGAACTGTCGAACATGATCGTGCTGCAGAACGCTTATGCGGCATCGGGCCGGATCATGACGACGGTGTCGCAGATGTTCGACGTCCTGATCAACCTCGGAAACGGCTGAGGACGGGGAGTAGACAAATCATGACACGCGTCTCCAATTACGCCCTCAACAACTTCCTGCAGTCCCAGACCCTGGGCGTGCAGCAGCGGCTGGCCGACCTGCAGATCCAGGCCTCGAGCGGGCAGAAGGCGCAGACCTACTCCGGCATCGCCGCCGACGCGCATCAGCTCATCAGCCTGCAGGTCGCGCAGGACCAGACGGCGCAGTACGTCAAGACGAACGCCAGCATCGACAGCCGCCTGACCACCATGGAGTCGAGCGTCTCGGACATCTTCAAGGCCGCCACCAATTTCCGCACGCTGCTGCTGAACGCCGAAAACAACAACAACGCCGGCGACCTGTCGATCGACACCGAGGCGGCGAATTTCCGCCAGCAGGTCGCCAACCTGCTCAATGTGCAGGTCGATGGCCGTTATCTCTTCGCCGGCTCGCGCACCGACGTGAAGCCGGTCGACCTCAATGGCTGGAGCACGCCGCCGACCCTGACGCCGCCTCTGACGTTGCCGCTGCCGACCTACACGGCGGAGTACTACAAGGGCGATTCCCAGGTGATGTCGGCCGACATCGACACCAGCCTGAATATCAAATACGGCGTGACCGCCGACAATCCCGCCTTCGAATATCTGCTGCGCGCGGCCAACTACATCCAGACCGCCGGCCCGACGCCCAGCCAGGACGAGATGGAGACGGCGCTGTCGCTCATCAACACGGCGCTGGGCACCGAATCCGGCAACGCCGCCCGCGGCACCCTGCCCCTGACGCAGGACATCGCCGATATCCAGGCGCAGATCGGCACCTCGCGCAGCAGCATCGACCAGGCGAACAGCCGCCATAGCGACTTCCAGATCTATCTCACGCAGGGCATCGCCGACGTCAAGACCGTCGACGTCGCCCAGACCTTGACCCAGGTCAGCAGCTACACGACGCAGCTGCAGGCCTCCTACATGACGCTCTCGCAGATCTCGCAGCTCAGCCTGCTGAACTATCTGAAATAGCATCCGCATCAAGAATCAGACTTGGCCCGATAGACGAAGGAGACCCCGCCATGACCGCCCCCGAAGCCGCTCTCGCCACCGACGCGACGAACCCCGCAGCGATCGCCGGCGATTTCACCGTCGCGACCCGCTTCGGCCCGATCGCCGGGCGCTGGGAAGACGTGATCGAGATGCCGCAGGGCCCGCTCGGCTTCACGCAGCATCGGCGCTTTGCCCTGCTGACGGTTCCGAACCCCAAGCTCACCCAGTTCCGCCTGATGCAGAGCCTGGAGGACGCGGACCTGTCCTTCATCGTCATGCCCTGCCCCACCGACGGCGGGCCGGTGCTGAAGGCCGACCTGGCCGACGCCTGCACCGCGATCGCGATCCCGCTGGACGACTTGCAGCTGATGCTGATCGTGACCGTGCGCACGGTCGGCGACCTGGTCGAGCTCTCGGCCAATCTGCGGGCCCCGGTGCTGATGGACACGCGCCGGCACGTCGCGCGCCAGGTGGTGCTGTCCAACCCGACCTACCCCGTCCGCCAGGCCATCGGCTCGGCCCAGGCCGCCGCGTAAGCGGCCGGGAGTCCGGTCAGAAACGCTTAAGGTTAAGGCGATTTTAAGGGAGGGCGTGGACCATGGGCGCCAAGCCGACCGTGGAAGAGATGATGCGCGCCAGCGACCCTCCCGCCGAACCGATCGAACGGCTCGACCGCCCGACGAGCGGGGTCGCCGACATGACCGCCGTGATCCTGTGCGGGGGCCAGGGCACGCGCCTGCGCGAGGAAACCGAATTCAAGCCCAAGCCCATGGTCGAGATCGGAGGGCGGCCGATCCTCTGGCACATCATGAAGCTCTATCGCCATTTCGGCGTGCGTAACTTCGTGCTCTGCCTGGGTTATCGCGGCGACATGATCCGCGACTATTTCCTGAACTACCGGATGCGCAACAGCGATTTCGCGGTCGACCTCGGCAGCGGCGCGCTCGAGACGCTGACCGCCGGCGAGACCGAGGATTGGCGCGTGGTGCTGGCCGAGACGGGGGCCGAGACCCAGACTGCCCAGCGCCTGCGGCGCGCCCTCAAATTCGTGCGCGGCAACAGCTTCTTCGCGACCTATGGCGACGGCCTCGCCGATGTCGATCTGAACGCGCTCCTGGCCCATCACCGCCGGCAGCGCCGCGCGGCCAGCGTGACCGCGGTCCATCCCTCCTCCCGCTTCGGCGAGCTCGCCATCGGCGGCGGGCTCGTCAGGTCGTTCCAGGAGAAGCCGCAGGTCACCGAAGGCTGGATCAACGGCGGCTTCATGGTGTTCGAGAAGCGCGCCTTCGACAGCATCGGTCCCGACGACAATCTGCCGCTCGAGGCGGGCGTGCTCGAGATGCTGGCCCAGCGCCAGGAACTCGCCGTCTACCAGCATGGCGGCTTCTGGCAATGCATGGACACCTATCGCGAGATGTGTCTCCTCAACGAGATGTGGGCCAAGGGCAATGCGCCCTGGCAGGTCTGGCAGGAATGCAGCGGCAATCGGCTCAGCGCCTAGATCCCGACTTCTGGCGCAACCGGCGCGTTCTGGTCACCGGCCATACCGGCTTCACCGGCGGCTGGCTCAGCCTGTGGCTCGCCCATATGGGCGCCAAGGTCACCGGCTATGCGCTGACATCCCAGACACCGTCGCTGTTCGCCTCGCTCGAGCTCGAGCGCGACCTGATCTCCAACATTGCCGATCTCGGCGACCGCACCATGCTGGAGAGCGCCGTGCGTGTGGCGCGGCCCGAGATCGTGATCCATCTCGCGGCCCAGGCGCTTGTGCGCCAGGCCCACGCGACCCCGGTCGAGACCTTCGCCACCAACGTCATGGGCACGGTCAACCTGCTCGAGGCCCTGCGCGGAGTCGACAGCGTCCAGGCGGTCGTGGCGGTCACCTCCGACAAGGTCTATCTCAACCGCGGCCTCAAGCGCGGCTATCACGAGGACGATCCGCTCGGCGGGCGCGAGCCCTACAGCGCCAGCAAGGCCTGCGCCGAAATCGTCGTCGAGGCCTATCGCCATTCCTATTTCGGCACCAACGGCCCGGCGATCGCCACGGCGCGCGCGGGCAACATCGTCGGCGGCGGCGACTGGGCGCTGGACCGGCTGGTACCCGACGCCGTGCGCGCCTTCGAGGCCGGCAATGCGCTGCGGATCCGCAATCCCAACGCGACGCGCCCCTGGCAGCATGTGCTGGAGGCCGCCTGCGGCTACCTGACCCTGGCCGAGCGCCTGGTCGAGCAGCCCGAGGTAAATGCCGGCGGCTGGAATTTCGGGCCCAATCACGACGACAACAAGTCGGTCGCCTGGATCGCCGACCAGATGACGAAACTCTGGGGACATGGCGCCGCCTGGCATCTCGAGAACCGCCAGGACGCACCGTTCGAGGAGCAGCTGCTCGCGGTCAATGCCGACAAGGCGGCGAGCCAGCTCGGCTGGCGCACGCGCTGGAATGTCGAGGAAGCGCTGCAGCGCACCGTCCCCTGGTACCGCGCCCAACTCGGCGATCGCCCCATGCGACGCCTGTCACTCGACCAGATCGAGGAATATGCCGATGCTGCCTAGCTCGATGCGACTGAAGGCGAAGCGCGACCCGCGCTCTGCCCCGGAGAGCCTGCCCAGCTGCCGCTTCTGCGGCTCGCCGCTGGCCCATCTGTTCGTGGATCTGGGCGCCCAGCCGCCCTCGAACGCCTATCTCGACGCGGCGGCGCTGGGCCGCATGGAAGCGACCTTCCCGCTCAAGGCGCATGTCTGCGAGCGCTGCTTCCTGGTCCAGCTCGAGGCGTTCCAGACGCCCGACGAGATCTTCGGCCATTACGCCTATTTCTCCTCCTTCTCCCAGAGCTGGCTCGATCATGCCCGGCGTTATGCGACCCATGCGATCGAGCGCTTCAAGCTCGGGGCCGAGAGCCAGGTCGTCGAGATCGCCAGCAATGACGGCTATCTGCTGCAATATTTCCGTGGCGCCGGCATCCCGGTCCTGGGCGTGGAACCGGCGGAGAATGTCGCCGCCGTCGCGCGCGGCCGCGGGATCGCGACCGTCAGCCTGTTCTTCGGCCGCGAGACCGCGCGTCAGCTGGTGCGCGAGGGCCGTCAGGCCGACCTCCTGATCGGCAACAATGTCTTCGCGCATGTGCCCGATCTCAACGATTTCACGGCAGGCCTCGCGATCGCGCTCAAGCCGACCGGCACGCTCACCCTCGAATTCCCGCATCTGCTGCGGCTGATCGAGGATTGCCAGTTCGACACCATCTATCACGAGCACTTCTCCTATTTCTCGTTGACCACCGCCGAGAAGGTGCTGGCGGCGCACGACCTGACAGTGACCGACGTCGAGGAGCTGCCGACCCATGGCGGCTCGCTGCGGATCTATGCGCAGCATCGCGGCACGGCGCTCCCGAGCGCCGCCGTCGTCGCGTTGCGCCAGCGAGAGGCCAAGTCCGGCATCATCGACATCTCGGCCTATCGCGGCTTTGCCGAGCGCACCGCGAAGGTGAAGCGCGAGCTGCTGCGCTTCCTGATCGATGCCAAGGAATCGGGCAAGCATGTCGTCGGCTACGGCGCCGCGGCCAAGGGCAACACGCTCCTCAATTGCTGCGGCATCGGCGGCGATCTGCTCGACTATGTCGTCGATCTGAGCCCGCACAAGCAGGGCCGTTATCTGCCTGGCAGCCGGCTCCCGGTCCATGCGCCCGATATGCTGGCGCAGACCCGGCCCGACTATGTGCTGATCCTGCCCTGGAACCTGGCACCGGAGATCGAGCAGTCGATGGGTCATATCCGCGAATGGGGCGGGCGCTTCGTGACCGCGATTCCGCGTCTCGCCGTGCGGCCATGATCTTTCAGGAGATCGGCCTCGCCGGCGCCTATCTGATCGATCCGGAGCCCTACCGCGACGAGCGCGGGCTGTTCGCGCGCACCTGGTCGGTCAAGGAGTTCCGCGAGCGCGGGCTGGCGACCGAGTTCGACCACTGCGCCACCTCCTTCAACAAGCTGCCCGGCACCTTGCGCGGCCTGCATTACCAGGCCGACGAGGAGCCGGAGACCAAGCTCATCCGCTGCACTCGCGGCCGGATCTTCGACGTGATCGTCGATCTGCGGCGGAGCTCGCCGACCTACCGGCAATGGTTCGGGACCGAGCTCAACCAGGACAACCGCCGCCTGGTCTATGCGCCGGCCGGATTCGCCCATGGCTATCAGAGCCTCGGGCCCGATTCCGAAGTCTTCTACCAGATCGCCGCCAATTTCCGTCCCGACCTGCAGCGGGGCCTGCGCTGGGACGATCCCACCCTGGCGATCAAATGGCCGCAGGCCCGCGCGCGCATCATCTCGGCGCGCGATCTCGCGCTGCCCCATCTCGCCAGCATGCCCGAGGCGGTATGTACACCGTAGTCGGCCCCCACGGCTTCATCGGCTCGCATCTGACGCGTTACCTGACCCGGACGCGCAAGGTGGCCCCCTTCACGCCCGAGAAAGGCAGTCCTGCCCTGTTCTCGCGGCCGCTGGGCCATGTCTTCTATTGCGCGGGCCTCACCAACGACTTCCTGAAGCGGCCCCTCGATACCGTCGAAGCCCATGTCACGCTGTTCGCGCGGCTGCTCAAGGAGGCCGCCTTCGAGAGCATGACCTATCTCTCCTCGACCCGGCTCTATGACAGCGGCGGCCCGGTCGGGAACGAGGAGGACACGCTCGAGCTCAATCCCAACGAGCCGCGCCATCTCTACGATCTGAGCAAGGCGCTGGGCGAGAATCTCTGCCAGACCGCGGGGCGCAAGAATGTCCGCGCCGTGCGGCTTTCCTGCGTTTACGCCGAAGATCTCGAAGCCGACATCTTCCTGCATCGCGCGATCCTCGCCGCCCGGCAGGGCGGCCCGCTTGAAATGGATGTGAGCCCCGACGCGGCGCGCGACTATGTCCATATCGAGGATGTGCTGCCGCTGTTGCTCGCCATTGCCGAACGCGGCCGGCGGCCGCTCTATAATGTCGCCAGCGGCGCCAACGTCGCCAATGCGGACCTCTTCAAGCTGCTCTTCCGCCTGACCGGCTGGCAACTGGTCGCCACGCGGCTGTCTTCCGGCGAAGAGGCGCCGACAATCGACGTCTCGGCCATTGTCGAGGATTTCGACCTGCGCCCCAAATTCCTCCACGACCGGCTGCCCGCCATGATGCGCCAGAAGCCCACCCTTGGCGCGGCCTGAGGCGCCATGGAGCTCGCCGGCATCACGCGCGACGGGCTGGCCGACTATCTGGCCCGCCAGCTCGATCATTTCTTCCCGGACGGCGCCGAGACCCGCGCCGGCATCGCGCGCGACCTGGGCGAGGCGCTGGGCCGGCTCAACCGCTGTATCAACGCCGTGAAGATGTGGCCGCAGGATCGCTTCCACTATCTCCATTCCGAGCAGAACACGATCTTCCTGGCCTATCTCGCCAACACGGTCTGGCGCAACCGGCAGGACGCGACGCTCGCGACCAAGCTGTTCTATCTCAACAAGACGCTGAACGGCTTCCACTGCTTCTACGACACCGACCTGCCCGAACGCTTCTTCGTCGGCCATTCGCTGGGCATCGTGCTGGTGCGGCTCAAATACCCGGAATATTTCGCGATCTACCAGAACTGCACGGTCGGCAAGAACCATGGCGCGGCCCCCGTGCTCGAGGAGGGCATCGTGATGTATCCGGGCAGCGCCATCATCGGCGACTGCCATGTCGGCGCCCGCAGCTATATCGCGCAAGGCTGCTCCCTGATCGACGCCGACAGCCCCGGCAACTGCCTGGTCTTCAACGCCGACCGCAAGCCCGTCTTCAAGACCTCCAAGCAGGACATCCTGGCCGACCTGTTCCGGCTCTGAACTGGTGCCAGGCTGGCCTCCCTGGTGCCTCCCGGCACAACTGAGTGCCCTTTGTCCGCCCCGGCCGCCCCTCTAGACTTGGCGGGTCCAGCCTGCCGGGAGAGGTGACCCATGATCCCACGCGATAGCGCAGAGCCGGCGACGATGCCGGCCTCGCTGCAGCATTTCGACCGCGACCCGCTGCGCTCGCGCAGCATGCCGGGCCGCTACTACTATGACCCCGGCATCTGGGAGCGCGAGAAGCGGGCGATCTTCCACCGCACCTGGCAATATGTCGGCCACCGCTCGATGCTGCCCAACCCCGGCAGCTATATCGTGCGCGAGATCGCCGGCCAGAGCGTGCTGCTGCTCAAGGACCGCGAGGGCCAGATCCGGGCCTTCTTCAATGTCTGCCAGCATCGCGCCCATCGCCTGCTCGAAGGCGAGGGCCGGCTCAATGCCGCGGTCATCACCTGCCCCTATCATGCCTGGGCCTATGACCTCGCCGGCATGCTGCGCAATGCCCGCGGCAGCGAGAAGATGGCCGACTTCGACAAGACGCAATTCTCGCTGGAGCCGGTGCGGCTCGATTCCTTCCTGGGCTTCCTCTTCGTCAATCTCGACGGCCAGGCGGAGCCCTTCGCCAAGGTGGCGGGCGGGCTGGCGGCCGAGCTGGCCAGCTTCTCGCCCCAGGCCGCCGACCTCAAATGCGTCTATCGGCGCGACTATCCGCTGCAGGCCAATTGGAAGAACTCGGTCGAGAACTTCTCCGAATGCTTCCATTGCCCGATCTCGCACAAAACGCTGGTCGAGGGTGCGCTCGATTATCCCTCCTATCGCGTGACGACCCACGAGCATCACCACAGCCATCGCAGTCGCGACAAGGGTCCCAACCAGGGTTATGGCACCCGAACCGAGCAGGCGGCCAAGCAGAACGAGTTCGGCAGCTGGCTGCTCTGGCCCAACTGGTGCATCGAGGTCTATCCGGGCGGCAATCTGACGGTGTTCCATCACGTGCCCGTCGGTCCCGAGCAGACGATCCAGAAGGTCGAATGGTACTTCCCCAACGATCCGCCGACGCGCGAGGAGCAGGAAGTCATCGACTTCGTCCATGGCGTGCGGCTCGAGGACATCCCCATCTGCGAGAGCGTGCAGCAGGGCCAGCACAGCCTGGGATACCGCCAGGGCCGCTTCGTCGTCGACGCCGAACGCTCGGAGATCAGCGAGCATGCGGTGCACGACTTCCAAGTGAAGGTGCTGCGCGCGCTGGGGGATATCGGGTGACGCTCAGATTGTCATCCCCGCGAAAGCGGGGACCCATCTTGATCCAACGCGTTGAGTTGAGACATGGGCCCCCGCTTTCGCGGGGGTGACGATGGCGGTGCCTCTCCCCGCGACTGTGGCGCAGAGAAGACTGGCAATGGGAGTTCCGAGCTGTGTCACGCCTGAAAAACAAGATCGCGATCATCACCGGCGGGTCGCGGGGGATCGGGCGGGCGATCGTGGCGCGGTTTCTGGCGGAGGGCGCCACGGTCGTCACCGCCGCGCGCAGCGAGCCGGAGACGTCCTGGCCCAGGACCCCGCAACTGCAGTGGCTGCAGGCCGACGTCTCGAAGGCCGTGGACGTCGAAGACCTCTTCGCCACGGCCGAGCGCGCCGGCGGCGTCGATATCCTCGTCAACAATGCGGGCCTTCAGCTCGAGCGCACGATCGAGCACACCTCCGAGGAAGAATGGGACCGCGTCATGGCGGTCAATCTCAAATCGGTGTTCCTCTGCAGCCGCGCCGCGATCCCGGCGATGCGCCGGCGCGGCGGCGGGTCGATCGTCAATATCGGCTCCTATGACGGCTTCGTGGCCGATCCCAATCTCGCCGCCTATTGCGCCTCGAAAGGCGGCGTCCATGCGCTGAGCCGCGCGGTCGCGGTCGATCACGGGCGCGACGGGATCCGCTGCAACGCGATCTGCCCCGGCTGGATCGAGACCGACATGCTGGAGGCCTATTACCGGAGCCTGCCCGATCCCGCGGCGGCCCGGGCGCGCATCGCCCAGATCCACCCCGCCGGCCGCACCGGCCGGCCGGAGGACATCGCCAACCTCGCGCTCTGGCTCGCCTCCGACGAGGCGGCTTTCGTCACCGGCCAGCTCTTCACCGCCGATGGCGGCCTCACCGCCCAGGCGCCGCAGCCGCGCTGATTCCGAGGTACGCCGCGCCCAAGCTCGATGCTGGCACAGCGCTGACGGAGCGAAACGCCGTTACGGCGCGCAGTCCTGCCGCGTCTCCTCGCTCCGAAGCCCGATCTTCTTCGCCGGGACACCACCCCAGATCTCATAGGGCGGCACCTTGCCGCTCACCACGGCGCCGGCGGCGATGACGGCGCCCTTGCCGATCACCGCGCCGTCGAGCAGGACGGCGTTGGCACCGATCCAGACATCGTCGCCGATCTTCACTCCGCCCTTGGAGGGCAGGAAGCCCTGCTGAGCTATAGGAATGTCGCGACGATGATAGGCATGGTTGGCCGGAACGATCTGCACGCCCGGCGCCAGCGCGACATCGTCGCCGATCTCGATGCCGCTGCCGCTATAGAGCACGCAATGGGGATTGATCATGCAGCGTTCGCCGATGACGACATCGCCGCTGCCGCCCACCGCGCGGATCACGGCGAATTCGAACAGCCTGGAGTCGGCACCGATCGCGATCCGCGTTCCCCGTACCGAGGGGAAGATGCGTGCATCCGGACTGATCCAGGCCGACGGCGCGACGGCCAGCGCATCGGATGGCGATTCCGGAGCGACGGAAAGCTTGCCGGTCATGGCGTCGGGCACATCGGCGTCACGCCGCGCCCGCGAGCGGTTGATGCAGCCTCGGGTCGCTGTGCTTCAGCAGCCGCGGGCTGACGCCGGAGACGAAGCGGAACAGGGGGTTGGCCATGATCGCCTCGTCCTTCACCGCCAGCATGTTGAAGCCATGCGGGGGACCGTCGAGATAGGTCTCCTCGGGGCGGATCAGCTCGATCGCCTGGCGGCTCATCGGCACGTTCGACTCATAGTCGCGCACCGCGAAGAGGTGATAGCCGAAGCCCGAGAGGTAGCGGCAGATCTCGGTATTGTCGAGGCCGCGCGACCAGTCGGTGTGATGGCGGTGCACCTTGAAGACGAGATTGGGCGCCTTGCCCTTGGGCTGGGACAGGAAGCGCTCGGCGCTGATGAGGGTGGTGAGCTCGGCACCGGCGATGTCGAGCTTGATCAGCTCGAGCTTGTCGATGCGCTGCGCGCCGGCATAGGTGACGATGGTGGCCGAGGCGAACGCGTCCTCGCTGCCCGGTGCGGCGGGCTCGAGCCGCGTCACGCCCTTCTCGCGCAGCAGGCGCAGATTGGCCTGATCCTTGCCCCAGAGGCCGAGGCGGTTGAAGCGCAGATTGTCGAGCCCGTTGACCGCCGCGTTGTGGCGCAACATCGTCATCTGCTCGGGATCGGGCTCGAAGCAATGGACCACGCCGAAGCCGCGGATCTCGCGCGCCAGCGGCACGGCCTGGTCGCCGCCCTTGGCGCCGCCGATCAGCACATTGTGCGCGGCGCGGCCCAGCTGCAGCAGCAGGCGCGTCGCCTGCGGCTCCCAGACATGGTCGGGTTGCGCGTCCTGCGCCAGCACGAACTCGCGGGCGATGCGGGAGCGGTAATGGAAGTGGAAATCGACGCCCGAAGCGAGCCGCTTATGCATCGGCCCGAGGCATTGATGGAGCGCGTCGACGATCGGCCCTGTCACCTCGTCGCGCACATCGAGCCCAGGCCGCGCCAGGCGCACCTCGGCCTGCCGCAACAGCTGGACAAAACGCACGCGCAGCTCTTCGTCTTTGCCGATCGCGCCCAAGGCGTCGATCAGCCGTTCAACCGGATCCGTGCTCATGGGTGGGCCTCTCCCGTTCTCGCTTGCGGGGTTCAGTTTGGAGCGCCGACGAGCCGCATCATTGCCGCACCAAAATGCTTGGCGAAGCCGGGTCCGTCGAACAAGGGCGAGGCCAGGACCTGCGCGCGCAGCTCGGCGCGCATCTCGGCCAGCCGATCGGTGTCGGCGGCGAGGCGGCAGGCGGTCTCGACGAAGGCTTCGGGCGTCGGCACGCTGAACTCGCCGAGCCCGCAATGATTGAGGATGCTGTGGCCGACCCGCTGATGGAAGGCCGCACCATACATGGCCACCACCGGGACGCCCATCAGGAGGCTGTCCATGGTCGTGACGCCACCTACCACCGGATAGGTGTCGAGCGAGATGTCGAAGTGATTGTAGAACTCGAAATGGGTTACGCCGGGATTCTGGCCGATAAGCTCGAGCCGATCCTCCCCGATCCCGTACTTGGCGAACTCGACCATCAGATTCCGGCAGAACATCAGCGAGCGCGCCTCGGCGCGTGCCAGTAGGAAACGGGAGCCGGGCACAGCGGCCATGATGCGCGCCCAAAGGGCCACCTGCTTGGGTGAGATCTTATAGGTGTTGTTGAGCGTTCCGAAGGTTATATGGCCGTTTCGCTTGAAGGGCGACTCACCGATGGGCACCTGCGTCGAACCTTCGAAGCAGACCCAGGCGCCATCGACCACCAAGGGTTTTTCAACCAGAAGCCCGTCGCGCGCCGGCAAATTGAAGCGATCGACCAGGAAATGCCCGATCGAAGCCAGGCCGGCGGTGAAAGGCCAGCCAAGCCAGGAGATCTGATAAGGCGCCGGCTTGTAGGCGAAGAGCGGCAGACGCGAATGGGCGGTCCAGCCCGACAGGTCGAACAGCACATCCATTTCATCCGAGCGGATCCGGTCGGACGCCGTCGGATCGTCCATCGCGTCTATTTCGATGAACCCGTCCGCCAGCGCCATGATCTGCTGTTGTATCTTATCTTGCGTCGTCGAGACGACGGAGTAACAGCGGATATCGAACCGATTGCGGTCGTAGTTCTGCAACAGGGGCAGAATGCAACGCGCGGCGGAATGGTTGCGGAAATCCGCCGACACGAGGCCGATCCTAATGCGATCATGCGGCTTCGTGACATGTGGCGCGGCATCGGCCTTCCAGGCCACTTTCGCCTCCAGGTCGGCACCGATCCGCCGGACGGACCGCACCATCCGCTCGACCTGTCCGTCATCTTCGGCCAGAGCCATCATGGTCAGCAGGGCCGGCGTCTGGTGCTCCAGCGCCGCCCTTTCCAACGGCGTCCAATAGTCGCCCAATGACTCGATGCCGTCGAAGTCCGCGACGATCTTCAGTATCTGGATGATGCGGCTCAGGGTCGCCGATTCATGCTTGCCATAGTCGGGCTGCATCCGCAGGCCATAGGTGCGGATGGCGGCCTCGTCGAACCGATGCATCTTCAACAGCGTCATGCACAGATTGAGATGGGCGAGCAGGTGATTGGGATCGAGCTCGGTCGCCTTGGTGTAATGCGCGACCGCGGTACCATACTCGAAACGCAGGGCGTGGACGTTGCCGAGCGCATTGTGGAGCGCCGCCACGTCTGGATTGCCCTTCAGGGCTCCCAGGAGCAGTTCCTCGGCGCGCGCATAATGCCGGACGCTCGTCATCCGAGTCGCGATCTTCTCGATCAGGATGGCATCGTCGGGCCGGCCGGCGATGATCGTCTCGGCGAGCGCGTTGGCCTCCTCGATGCGAGCCGTCTCCCAAAGAAAATTCGCCAGATTGACCTGCATTTTCCAGTCGTCTGGCGCCAGCTCTGCCGAGCGCCGGAAATGGCGCTCCGCCGTCGCCAGATGGCCTGACTGCGCAAGAGCATTGGCGAGATTGGCATGCACCATCGCATTGTCGGGCAGTTCCGACAGGGATTGCTGCAGCGTCGCGATTGCCTCATCGGAACGGTCGGCCCGCTGCTGCGCCAGCCCCATATCGTTGCGGGCGGCGGAATCCTGCGGAACCATCGCAAGATAGCGGCCGAAAGCGGCGACGGCCCCGGTCCAGTCCTCGGCGGCGAAAGCCATCTCGGCCCATCGCTTGAAGTATTTCACATTGGCGGGATTGCGTTCCGCAGCGGTGCGATAATGCTCCGCGGCTTCCTTGCTACGCCCTTGATTCTCGCGGACCGCCGCCAGATTGCCATGGGCTTCGGCACTGTCGGGCAGCTTGCTGGCGGCTTGCTCCAGCGCCTGCGCGGCCTCATCGTAGCTCCCCACGGCGGTCAAGGCCGCGCCGAGATTGATGAGCGCCTTGACATTGCCGGGATCGAACTTGAGGGCCTTGCGGATGAGTCTGACGCCAGCCTGGCTGTCGCCGCGCTGATGATGGATCACACCGAACAGGTGAAGAGCGTCCGGTTGATTCGGCCGCTCCTTCAGTACCGCCTGATAGAGCTCTGCAGCGCCATCGAGATCGCCGGCCTGGTGTTTGGAGACAGCGTCCTGAAGTCTGGCGATGGCCGCAGGCGAAAGCGCGCGTTGGGCGGGAGGGACGGCGTGGGTGCCTCGACCAATGGGCCCTCGTCCCTTGTTCTCGAATGACGTTTGCGCGCCGAAAGCCATGCTCGAAAATCCCTCCTGATTCCCGAAGGATATTGCGTCGAGTAAGGTTGAGGAGGCTTTAACGCCTGGCGTCGACGATGAAGCCGACCGGCGGACGTATCGGCAGCTTTTGCCGAACCCGGCAAATCCTGCCGGGTCCTTTCTGCCGCCACCCGGCAGATTTTGCCGCAAGGCGCTTCGTTTACCCGAGTTAACCCGCTGATAAGGCGTCCTCGGGCAGATTGGCATCTCACTTGCTGCGTCTTTCCCGCCGGAGTCCCTTCCCATGCAGGGACAGGACTCTGGTGCCGTGGCAGGAAGCTACGGCGCAACTCATCCATGTAGGAGATCTCCAGATGTCTATGAACGTTATCTCGAACTACGCCGCGAACGTCGCTCATCGCAATTTGATGACGTCGGATGCGGCTGCGACCTCGTCTCTGGCCAAGCTGTCTTCGGGCAGCCGCGTTGTGTCGGCCAAGGACGATGCCGCCGCGATGGCGATCGGTGCGCGTTTGAACAGCACCGTCAATGCTCTGAAGCAGGCCAGCGTGAACGCCGGCCAGGGCGTGTCGATGCTGCAGATCGCAGACGGCGCCATGGCTCGCGTCAACGACGTTCTGGTGCGTATGAAGACCCTGTCGGTCCAGGCCGGTTCGGGTCAGCTCTCCGCGACGGAACGTGGCATGCTCGACACCGAGTACCAGTCTCTGGTGTCGGAAGTGACCCGTATTGCGGCGGCGACCGACTTCAACGGTCAGCAGCTTGTGAACGGCTCGCTCACGACGGCCGGTGCGGCTGTCAGCGGCGGCGCTTTTGCCGTTGCCGACGGTGTTTCCGGTTTCACCGCGCATGGATTGTCGACTTCCGCGACCGACAATTACACGCTGTCCTACAGCACGACGGGTAACACCTTCACGCTGGATGACGGCACCAACAGCTACACTGGTTCGATCGCCTCGAGCGCCATCAACAGCTCGGGTGGGATGGCCACCGGTGCGGCCGTGAAGCTGACGGCTGTCGGCACCTCCGCCGCCGGCGATGCGGTCATCTCGCTCAACACGTCCTTCGCGGCGGGTACGAGCGTGGCGGCTGCTGCGACCAATGGTGGTATCCACTTCACGGGCTCGAGCACGACCTCCTTCTCTTACAAGGTCGGCGCGGGCACGGATGCGACCAAGGACGTGATCACGGTGTCGGTCGACGGCATCAATGCCGCCAACCTCGCTCTGGCCGGCACGGACATCACGACCACCTCGACCGCCGACGCTGCATCGGACCTGATCAGCGCCGCCATCGACACGCTGAACACCGCGCGTTCGAAGGTCGGTGCCTATCAGAACCGTCTCGAGTTCGCTTCGGCCAACCTGGCCTCGGCGATCGAAAACTCGGAAGCGGCTCGTTCGAACCTGCTCGACCTGGATATCGCCCAGGAAATGACGACCTTCACGTCGAAGCAGATCCTGACTCAGGCCGGTGTGTCGATGTTGGCCCAGGCCAACCAGATGCCCCAGAACCTGCTGAAACTGTTCCAGTAATTGCGACAGGCAAGGCCGGAGGGGCGTTCCCTCCGGCCGCGCCGGCCGCAAGGATCCTAGATCGAGGCAACGTGTCATGGAAATCCGCGGAATCTCTCCCCTCCCGGCCCCGGCGCAAAGCAACGATCCGTCGTCCCTCCCGAGCGGGGGCGCGGCCAGTTCCGAGGCTCTCACCGCTCAGCGCCAGGCGGTTGCCGAGCGCGATCTGACCGATGCCGTCTCGACGGCGCCGGCGATGGAAATGCCCAAGCTGCCCCTGACCCGGGCGGAACTCAGCGTCGATCGCGCGGCCCAGCGTTACGTGGCGCGGATCGTCGACCGCAATAACGGCAAGATGGTCGCCGAATATCCGACCGAGGCCCAGCTCAAGCTCTATGCGATCTCGCGCGAGTTGCTGGGCAAGCTGATGAAGGCGGAGGCCTGACCATGACGACCACGTCCGGAATCAATCTCAGCAATGTCGGTGTCGACAGCACCACCGGGAAGGTCACCTTCTCCGGGCTCTCTTCCGGACTCGACTACCAGTCGATCATCAACGGCATCATCACCGCCAAGACCGTTCCGGTCGACAATCTGAAGACCACGATCACCGACAACACGAAAAAGATCACCGCCTATAACGACCTGAAGTCGCTGCTGCAGACCCTCCAGGACGCGCTCTCGAAGCTGCGCGGCGCCGTGTCGGTCGACGGCTCGACCAACGTGTTCCAGGCGAAGGACGTGTTCGCCTCGACCACGCGCGCCGACGGCCAGGCTCCGTCGAGCGCCTCCAACCTGGTCGGCGTGACGGTCACCAACGCCGCCACCCTCGGCAGCCATACGATCGAGGTGCAGCGCACCGCCACCTCGCACAAGCTCGGCACCAAGGCGGTCAGCAGCACCGCAACGGCCCTTGGCCTCGCTGGCAGCTTCGATATGCAGGTCGGCAGCGGCCCCAGCAAGACGTTCACGATCTCCGCGACCGACACGCTGCAGGATCTGCGCGACCGGATCAACGCGGCCAACACCGGCTCCTCGGCGACGGGCGTTTCCGCCAGCATCGTCTCGGTCGGCACCGGCCAGAACTATCTGGTCCTGACCGCCGATCAGACCGGCCAGACCATCCATTTCAGCAACGAGACCGGCGGCGTGCTCTCCGGCCTCGGCATCTCGAACGACGGCGGCACGACGCTGTCGAACCAGCTGCAGGCGCCGCAGACCGCCCTGTTCTATGCCGACGGCCTGCTCGATTCCTCGAAATGGGACACCAAGGCGTTTTCCGGCCCGACCGCGACCCTGGCTTCGGGCGGCGTCTCGGCCGGCAGCCATAGCTTCGAGATCCGCGACGCCAGCGGCGCCGTGATCCAGACGGTGAGCTACAGCGACACCGACAGCCTGCAAACCCTGGCGAGCAACATCACCGCCGGCGGCCTGGGCGTGACGGCCAGCGTCGTCCAGTCGGACGGCGGCTACAAGTTGCAGATCGTCAAGACCGACGGTGCCTCGATCGCGTTCGGCGGCGACACCGGCAATTTCCTGACGGCGACCGCGCCGGCCAAGGAAAACCTGCTGATCGAACGCAGCAGCAACACCATCAGCGACCTCTTCAACGGCGTGACGCTGAGCCTCTACGGCGCCGAGCCCGGCACGACCGTCAAGCTCGATATCGATCGCGACCTGAGCGCGGTCAAGACGCAGATCGAATCCTTCGTCACTGCCTACAATGCCGTTCGCCATTTCGTGAACGAGCAGAATCAGACCGACAGCAGCACCGGCGCCAAGAGCGCCGACGCCGGCCCGCTCTACGGATCGCGCACCCTGTCCTCGATCGCGCAGGCGTTGAGCTCCGTGATCGGCAACGGTACCCAGGGCGTGAGCAAGGCGTTCTCCGTCATCGCGCAGATCGGCATCGATTTCGTCGACAACAACACCGTGACGGACCCGCTCGACAAGGACACGCTGAAGCTCGACGAGACCAAGCTCGATTCGATGCTGACCGCGAATCCCGAGGATGTCCGCCGGATGTTCGCCTTCGACTTCTCCTCGTCGGATCCGCGCGTCTCGCTGCTCGACTTCAACGGCGCGACGGCCTACAGCCAGACCGGCTACACGCTGAACCTGACCGACGACGGCACCAACCTCACCGGCGCCGACATCAACGGCGTCGCCGGCTCGACCACCTTCAGCGGTAACACCATCACGGCCACAAACGCCACCGGTGCCAACGGCCTGAAGCTGTTTTATTCGGGCACAGGCGACCTTTCGAACGTGTCGATCAACTTCACGGTCGGCGCAGCCACACAGATGTTCTTCGACCTGCAGTCGGCGCTCGATGCGAGCAGCGGCTCGATCCAGAGCGAGGTCGACGCGCTGACCGACCAGAATACGCAGACCCAGACACGGGTCGATTCCATGCTCGCCAGCATCGACTATCAGAAGACGCTGCTGACGGAGAAGTTCACCAACATGGAAACGCAGCTCGCCCAGATGCAGAGCATCCTGGACAGCATCAAGCAGACCACCGACGCCTGGTCGCAGAAGAACAACTAAACGCGGGAGTGACGCCCCGTTAAGGGATCGACTCTATAGTTCGTCCCGATAGAACGCGTTCGAGGCAAAGGCGCTCTTAAACCATGAACGGCACGACGGCTTATCTCGCTCGTGAGCTTTCGGCGGCCTCGCCCGCCAAGCGGGTGGCCATGCTCATCGACCGCGCGATCGGCTCCCTCGGCGAAGCGGTCCAGGCCATCGAGCGCGGCGACATCCAGGGCCGCTGGAACGCCAATCAGCGCGCCACCAACATCATCGAGACCCTGTGGCGCACGCTCGACCTCGAAAAGGGCGGCGAGATCGCGGCCAACCTCGAGAAGCTCTACAGCTTCATGCTGAACCGCCTGACCCAGGTCGATCTCAAGAACGATCCCGCCCCCGCGCGCGAGGTGGCGACGCTGCTCGAGCCGCTCCGCCGCTCCTGGCACGAGCTGGTCCAGCGCGAGGCCCAGGCCGCCGCGGCCCAGCGCCCGAATCCGAGCGACAACGCCGGTCCCGACCGCCGCATGACGGTCTCGGCCTGAGGGTACAGCCCCTCCTTCTCCTGACGTTCTGACTCCCGCCTTTGAGAAGGCCCGCCCTGCCCTGCAGGAGCGGCGGCTTTTCGCGTTCCCCACATGGTCATCCCCGCGAAAGCGGGGACCCAACTCTCAACCGACACCGCTGGATCGGCATGGGCCCCCGCTTTCGCGGGGGTGACAATGGAGCGCGGAGCAGCCATGCGGTGTGGCGGTGACGATGGCGTGCCCGAGTGACGAGGCGCGCAGGATCGATGACGGCACCCCATGCCGCCACCCAAACGATCTACCCCCTCACTCCTTCACCATATTGGCAGGGCAATTGCTGATTGAGCCTCGGCCCGGGATCTGGTCCCCGGCTGATCCTGGCTTGGCAGGGATTTCGAGGGCCCACCCCGGCAGGAAGCGGCCGGTCCCACGGCAGAAACTGCCGACATCGCCCTGAAAAACTTGCCTCGGTTTGGATCGATCTTCGGTCGGCCCGCCAACCATCGAAAAATATCGCAGATTTTTCAATCAGTTAAAGCTTGGCCCGGCAGTTGGCCCGCCGCTTGCCTTATCTCCCTCTGAAAGACCCGTCGCGCGCGTCGTCCATCCCAAGGGACGGTTCGCCACCGACAAGGAAGGGGCGGCAGCGCCGCATCGGGTTTTAGGACACGCCGACGCCGTGACATGGGCCCCGAAAAGGGCACGGCAGGCACCTGAAGTTCAGGAGACGAAAGATGGCTCTCAACGCTATTTCCAACTACGCCGCCAACGTCGCGCACCGCAATTTGCAGAAGTCCGATATGGACGCGACCTCGTCGCTGGCGAAACTCTCCTCGGGCAGCCGCGTCGTGTCCGCCAAGGACGACGCCGCCTCGATGGCGATCGGCTCGCGCCTCAACAGCCAGGTGCAGGGTCTGCGCCAGGCCAGCGTCAATGCCGGACAGGGCGTCTCGATGCTCCAGGTCGCCGATGGCGCCATGGCCCGCATCAACGACGTGCTGGTGCGCATGAAGACGCTGTCGGTCCAGGCCGGTTCGGGCCAGCTCTCGAACACGGAACGCAGCATGCTCAACACCGAGTACCAGCTGCTGCTGGCCGAAGTGAACCGCATCGCGGCTTCGACCGAGTTCAACGGCAACCAGCTGGTCAACGGTTCGCTGACGACGGGCGGCGCCGCCCTCAACACCAGCGGCGCCTTCTCTCCCGCTGATGGCGTGTCGAGCATAACCGGCCATGGTCTCTCGACCGCGTCCGCCGATAACTACACGCTGAGCTACAGCTCAGGCAACGCCACCTTTACGCTGTCGGATGGCACCAGCAGCTACACAGGTGCGATCGCGGCCAGTGCACTCGACGCGACCGGCAATATGATCACCGGCGCCGGCGTCAAGCTGCTCCCCACCGGCACGAACACCGGCGACCTGGTGCTCTCGCTCAACACCGCCTTCCAGTCGGCCACCACGGTCGCCGCGGGCACCGCCAACGGCCTGCAGTTCGCGGGCTCCAGCTCAGCCACCTTCAGCTTCAAGGTGGGCACCGGTACGGATCAGACCAAGGACGTCATCAACGTCGCGATCGACGGCATCAGCGGGGCCAATCTAGGCATCAACGGCACGGATATCACGACCGTGACCACGTCGGATGCGGCTTCGGACCTTCTTGGCAACGCGATCGACATCCTTAATACGTCGCGCGCCGCGGTCGGTGCCTATCAGAACCGCCTCGAATTCGCTGCCGCCAACATCTCCTCGGCGGTGGAGAACACCGAAGCGGCCCGATCCAACCTCCTCGACCTCGATATCGCGTCGGAAATGACGACCTTCACCTCGAAACAGATCCTGGTGCAGGCCGGTGTGGCGATGTTGGCGCAGGCCAACCAGATGCCGCAGGACCTGCTCAAGCTGTTCCAGTAACGGCCGGCCGATCCCGCAAACCCGTTACGACAGCCAGAACAAAAAGAAAAAGGACGACCGTCATGACCATCATTCGCCACTGCGACATCGACAGCCTGATCGAAGCCGAACCCGCCCGCCGCATCGTCATGCTCTATGACGAAGCCATCGCGGCCATCCGCATCGCCGGCATGGCGGCCGCTTCGGGGGATATCGAGGGTCGCTGCAACGCCGTCACCGCGGCGATGGAGATCGTCGGCTTCCTCTATGTGACGCTCGATGCCGCGCAGGGCGGCGAAGTCGCCGCCAATCTCGGCTCGATCTATGCCCACATCATGGCCCAGCTGCCGCGCGTCAATGTCTATAACGACACCGAGACGGCCGAGCGGATGGTGAACATGCTGGAGCCGCTGCGCGACTCCTGGAACGAGCTCGCCGGGATGACCGGCCTCGTTTCGATGTCGACCGCCGAGCTGCGCGCCGCCGTCTGATCTCCAATCCCCGATCAACGGCGCCAGGAAGGCGACGTCTCCATGGAAGCGATACAGACCGATAATGGTGCGACCGGCACCGCCCAGGGCCTTTTCGGCAAGGCTGCGGGTCAAGTGGGAAAGGGCGGCGGCTTGTTCGCCGCCCTGCTCGCCCTGGTCGGACGCCAGGTCGGCAATGGCAAGGAAACCGAGCAGACGGGCGATGGCGCCACCAACGCCGCGGCCGGCCTGCAGGGTCTCCTCGCCCTGTTCAATCCCACGATGGCCAATGGCTCGACCAGCGATCAAAACCTGATCGGCGACAGCGGATCGGATCCGCTGACCGCCATCGCCTCGGCCAACGGTCTCGATCTCTCCCAGCTCAACGACCGCAACAAGCTGGCCTTGTTGGCGCAGGCGCTCGCCCATGCCAAGAACGGCGATGTCTCGGCACTGACCGGCGGCGACAACACGGCCGATGCCGGCGGCGCGGCCGATGCGACCGCCCCCCACCAAGCGGGCGATCAGACGGCGCCGGGCCAGACCGTGTCTCCCGCCGATCTCGACGCCATCCTCGCCGAACTGCGTGCCCGCGCGGCCGCCAAGTTCGGCGCCGACAACGGCAAGCCCGCTTTCACCCAGGACGGTATGGGGCAGGCGACGACGTCCAGATCCGACGTGGCGCCCCCCGCCGCCCCGACCGGCCCCAGCCAGATGCCGCTGATCCAGGACGGCACGCTGGGCCTCGACCCCTCCGCCACGACCGCGCCGGTCGCGCCTACGGACAACAAGCCGACGCCGCCCACCTCGCCGGCCCATCCGGCCGTCGCGGCCGGCAGTTTCATCAGCCTCGAACCCAAGCCCGACAGCGACAAGCCGTCGGAGGATGGCACCCCGTCCAGCGACGTCGACGGCGCGACGACCGACAGCAAGACCTCGGCCGCGACGGCCCTGCCGGATGGCGAAGCGCCGCCCGCCAAGACGCCCGATCCCGCCGCCAGCCCGTTCCAGAAGGTCGAGGTTGCGCCACCCCAGACCAAGAAGCCGGACGCGCGCGACGCGACCCCGGCGGTCGCGGCCGTGGATAACGACAAGAAGGCCGGGCCCAAACCCGAGCCGGCGCCGGCCGCCACCGCGAGCGACGATCGCAGCGACAAGGCGGCGCCCGACGACAGCAACAAGGCCGCCGGCACCAACGACACAGCCGACAGCGCCAGCAACAGCAACGCGACCACGAATACGGCCGCCGTCGATCCGCGTGCGCATACGGCCGGCCGCACCGTCATCCAGGTGCCCGCCGACAAGCTCAGCCAGTTCCTGACCCAGGACGACCAGCTGCCGCTGCAGATCCAGCGCGCGGTCGCCAACGGGCGCGACCACATCACCATCCAAATCGTGCCGCACGACCTCGGCCGCATCGAGATCAAGCTCGACTTCGACCGCTCGGGCACGATCAACACCGTCATCGCCGCCGACCGGCCGCAGACGCTCGAACTGCTGCGCCGCGACGCCGGCGGCCTCGAGCGCGCGCTCCAGGATGCCGGCTTCAAGACCGACGGCAGCTCGCTCAGCTTCAATCTGCAGGGCGACCAGCGCCAGCAGTATCAGAATCAGCAGAACAATCCGGGCCCGGCCGCCTGGCAGGCCGCGACCCCCGTCGCGGACGAGGCCGAACGCAGCTACCGCCCGACCTACCGCATTGCCAGCACAGCCGATGCGATCCGCGCCGCCGCCGACGGCCGCGTGAACATCGCCGTATAAAGGGAGCAAGGCAAGATGACCACCGTCAACGGCGTCGGAACGAACACGGGCACCAGCTCCAATGGGGGCACCAATGCCCTGTCGTCCTTCTCCAACAATTTCGACAACTTCCTGACGCTGCTGACCAAGCAGCTCCAGTATCAGGATCCCCTGTCGCCGCTCGACACCAACCAGTTCACCCAGCAGCTGGTCGAGTTCACCAGCGTCGAGCAGCAGATCGAGACCAACCAGAAGCTGGATTCGCTCCTGGGCGTGCAGTCCGACAACCAGGCCATGGCGGCGCTCAGCTTCCTCAACAATGTGATCGAGGCGCAGAGCGACCAGGTCATGCTGCAGGATGGATCGGCGCAGATTTCCTACGACCTCTCGAGCGATGCCGAGACCGCGACACTGGTCATCAAAGATGCCGACGGCCAGACCGTGCGGACCATTCCTCTCAGCGACACGAAGACCGGCACGCATGACCTGACCTGGGACGGCAAGGACCAGAACGGCAACCAGCTCGATGACGGCGTCTATGACATCTCGGTCCAGGCGGTCGACGACAAGAACGTGCAGCTCGCGGTGACCACGGGCACGCGCGGCAAGGTCGACGCCGTCCAGCGCATCGACGGCGAATTCCATCTTTCGATCGGGGACCTGGACGTGCCTTTGAGCAAGGTCGGATCGGTGCGTTCGCCAACGGCCAGCGGCAGCTCCACCTGATTGCCTTACCCCCTCACGCCTTCAGAAGAAGACTCTAGGAGAAAAAAATGAGCATTTACGGCGCAATGTTTTCCGGCGTTTCCGGCCTCGCGGCGCAGAGCCAGGCGCTGGGCATGATCTCGGACAACATCTCGAACGTGAACACCGTCGGCTACAAGGGCACCAAGGCCCAGTTCCAGACCCTGGTGACCGAAGCCGCGTCGCGTTCGACCTATTCGCCCGGCGGCGTGCGTTCCACCCCGTTCCAGATGATCGACCGACAGGGCCTGCTGCAGGGCTCGTCCTCGCCGACCGACGTGGCGCTGGTCGGCAACGGCTTCTTCGTCGTGAACGACGCGGCCAATCCGGGCGTCGGCAACAACTACATGTACACGCGCGCCGGCCACTTCACCACGGACTCGAACGGCAACCTGACCCAGAACGGGTACTTCCTGCAGGGCTGGCGCCTGGACAACCAGGGCAACCTGCCGCCGAACACGAACCTGCTGCAGAGCCTCGAGACGGTGAACGTCTCGAACCTGACCGGCACCGCGCGCCCGACCTCGAACATCCAGTGGGCCCTGAACTTGCCGGCCAACGACGTCACCGGCACGACGCACGACACCTCGGTGCAGCTCTATGACAAGCAGGGCACGACGCAGGTCATGAACATGACCTGGGCCAAGACCGGTGCCAATACCTGGTCGCTGCTGGGCAGCCTGGCAGGCGGCGGCAACTACGCCTCGGACGATACCGGCGCCGCGACCTTCGCCACATCCACCACCAACTACTTCCCGACGGCGACCCTGTCGGACACATCCAACTTCGGTCTCACCTCCGCAACCGGCAACATCAGCGGCCTGGTCGGTCCCTTCACGGTCAATGCGCCCGGCGGCGCGCCGCCGAACAGCACCACGATTACGGTCAATATCGGCGCTACGGCCTTCACGGCCACGGTACCGACCGTGGCCGGCAACGATCTGACCAACACGGACTCCCTGACCTTCACCGACGGTGCCGGCGGCAGCTTCACCCTCGATCTGAACGGTGCCTCGACCTACGACCTCGACGTGGCCGGCGACCGCACCACCCTCGCGACCAATCTGGGTGCGGCTTTCACCACGGTCAATTT
Organism: Hypericibacter terrae; assembly: GCF_008728855.1. Classification (GTDB taxonomy): domain Bacteria; phylum Pseudomonadota; class Alphaproteobacteria; order Dongiales; family Dongiaceae; genus Hypericibacter; species Hypericibacter terrae. Next base: position 3,917,058 of record NZ_CP042906.1, read on the forward strand.
CCAGAACAACGCCACCAACGGCGTGCCGCTGGCGACCGTGACCTTCAATGCCGACGGCACGCTGGGCGGCATCGTCCCGACGGCGCCCTATGCCACGGTCGACACCAACAATCACCTGAACTTCCTGGTCGACTACGACAACGATCCGCTCACCAACTCGACGCAGGATCGCCAGCAGGTCACGCTGGATCTCGGCACGCCGGGCATGCCCGACGGCGTGACCCAGTTCGCCGGCGAATATGCGGCGAAGGTGAATGCCCAGGACGGCCTGACCTATGGCTCCTTCACCGGCATCTCGATCAACGAGGACGGCATCGTGACGGCCCTGTTCGACAATGGCGAGCAGCGCGACATCTTCAAGCTGCCGGTAGCGACCTTCCGCAACCCGAACGGCCTCGCCGCGCAGAACGGCAACGCCTACCAGACCACGACCTACTCCGGCGATCCGGTGCTGCTCGAGGCTAATACGGCGGGCGCGGGCAAAGTCTCGCCCTCCTCGTTGGAATCCTCGACGGTCGACCTGGCCGAGGAGTTCACCAACATGATCATCACGCAGCGCGCCTACTCGGCCTCCGCCAAGGTCATCACGACGGCCGACGACATGCTGAGCGAGCTCCTGCAGATCCGGCGTTAATAGCGCAAGCCGTTAACAGCCATTGACGAAACATTGACAAAAGCGCCGGCCGTCACCACCCGGGCAGGGTGTGTGACGGCCGGAGTGCCTGGATACAGCTCTGTTTAACTGTGCGATTTAGGTCTTCCTTAAAGCGGTTGGCGTTACGCTCTGGACAGGTCGCGGACATTGACGACCGCAACCATCGGTCCAAGACGGAGCGAAACACTATGACGCTCGATCGCCCAGGTAGGACGCATCGGATCATCGGCCCCGACGGGCTGCCGCTGTCGCTCGACGATCTTCCGCCTCCCGGCACCAAGCGCTGGGTCATCCGGCGGAAGGCCGAGGTCGTCACCGGCGTGCGCGCGGGCCTTCTCACCCTCGAGGAGGCTTGCGAGCGCTATCAGCTTTCCGTCGAGGAGTTCCTGAGCTGGCAGCGCCAGATCGACGCCCATGGCATCAAGGGACTGAGGGTCACGCGGCTCCAGGATTATCGCGAGCCTGCCCGCTATCCGTGATCGGCCTGTTATCCACAGGCCGGGAACGGAAAGCCCGCAGAACGCTAACAACGAATGAATCACCGGGCCGGCAGAACTTGCCGGATCACCCGGCAAAAACTGCCGCCGGTTAATAGCTTTTTCACTTCGCGCGCCTAGCGTCGGGACGATCGATAGGCCCCACGCATCACGGCGCGAATGTCCCTGAAATTCTGTCTGATTTGCCACGCTCCCGATCGTCAGACCGCGAGGGCGTCATGATGGAGACCCTGCGCAAGCTCGGGCCTGTCAAGCTCGGTGCGCTTGGCGGCATTGCCCTGCTGCTGCTGGCGTTCTTCGCCTTTATCGGCATGCGCATGTCGACGCCCGACATGGCGCTGCTCTATGGCGATCTCGACCCGGCCGACAGCAGCCACATCGTCGAGAAACTCGATCAGATGGGCGTGCCCTACCAGATCGGCGCCGACGGCACCTCCATTCGCGTGCCCGCCGACCAGGCGCTCAAGCTCCGCATGAACATGGCGCAGGAAGGCCTGCCCGGCGGCGGCTCGATCGGCTACGAGATCTTCGACCAGCAGCAGCCGCTGGGAACCACCAGCTTCGAGCAGCAGGTCAACAAGCTGCGCGCCATGGAAGGCGAGCTGGCACGCACCATCAAGACCATCGACCTGGTCAAGAATGTCCGCGTCCATCTCGTGATTCCGGAACGCCAGCTCTTCGCCAAGGAACAACCCACCCCGTCGGCCTCGATCATCCTCACGATGGCGGGCGGCGCCGTCCTCGACAAGCAGCAGGTCTCCGCCATCGAGCATCTGGTCGCGGCCGCGGTCCCGGGCCTCAAGCCCAACGCCGTCTCGATCGTGGATTCGACCGGGACGCTGCTGGCGGCGGGCTCGGGCGACGGCGACGATTCCGGACTTTCGGGCTCGTCGGAAGAGATGCGCCTCGGCTACGAGAACAAGATCCGCCGCAGCATCGAGGAACTGCTTCAGCGCACGCTGGGTTACGGCAAGATCCGCGCCGAGGTCACGGCCGATCTCGACTTTGACCGGGTGACCACGAACTCCGAGACCTACAATCCGGACGGTCAGGTGGTGCGCTCGACCCAGACCGTCGAGGAGAAGAACAACTCTCAAGATGCGCAACCCAGCGACCAGGTGACGGTCGCCAACAACCTGCCCAATCCGACGGGCGGCGCCGCGCCGTCCGGAGCGACCAGCGCCAGCAGCTCGCAGCGCACGGAAGAGACCGTCAATTACGAGATCTCCAAGGAGACCCAGGTCCATATCCAGGAGACCGGCCAGGTCAAGAAGCTGTCGGTCGCGGTGCTGGTGGACGGCACCTATACGACGGCGGCGGACGGCACCAGCACCTATGCCCCGCGCTCGGCCGAGGAGCTCGATCAGATCGGCAAGCTGGTCAAGAGCGCCATCGGCTATGACGAGAAGCGCGGCGACAAGGTCGAAGTGGTCAATATGCGCTTCGCCGACAATACCGAGATCGGCAGCGACGCCAATGCCGGCCTGATCATGGGCTTCAGCCGCTCCGACCTGGTGCGGATCGTCGAGATGCTGGTGCTGGCCCTGCTGGGCGCGCTGGCGATCATGTTCGGCCTGCGCCCGCTCCTCAATCGCCTGCTCTCGCCGCCGAAGCCCGCGGCCGCGGGCCAGATCACCGACCAGACGGCCGGCCAGATGGCCCTGCCCTCGCCCGACGGCAGCACCGCGGTGGCGGCGGGCCCGAATATCGGCGACGAGATCGAGCGGATGATCGACATCGGCCAGATCGAAGGCCAGGTGCGCGCCTCCTCGATCAGGAAGATCAGCGAGCTCGTCGCGAAGCACCCCGAGGAAGCCGTCGGCATCATGCGCGGCTGGATGTACCAGGATACCTGATTCGGCTTTTGAGCAACGCAACCTGCGCCCATCGAAGGTAACAAGACGTGGCGGAAATTTCGAAGCTAGACAGTCTCACCGGCGCTCAGAAGGCAGCGGTCATGATGCTGTCCGTGGGCGAGGAAGGGGCTCAGCAGCTGTTCGCGCTCATGGACGAGGACGAGATCAAGGAAGTCTCGCAGACCATGGCGAACCTCGGCATGATCCACTCCTCCGTGGTGGAGCAGCTGTTCGTCGAATTCGCCAACCGCATGACCTCGACCGGCTCGCTGCACGGCTCCTTCGAGAGCACCGAGCGGCTGCTGATGAAGGTGCTCGACAAGGACAAGGTCAACGCCATCATGGACGAGATCCGCGGTCCCGCGGGTCGGACCATGTGGGACAAACTCGGCAACGTCAACGAGGTGGTGCTCGCCAACTACCTCAAGAACGAATATCCGCAGACCGTCACGGTCGTGCTGTCCAAGGTCAAGCCGGACCACGCCGCGCGCGTGCTGACGCATCTGCCCGAAGCCTTCGCCATGGAAGTGGTCATGCGAATGCTGCGCATGGAGGCGGTGCAGCGCGACGTGCTCGACGACGTGGAGCGCACGCTGCGCAACGAATTCATGACCAACCTCGCCCGCACCAACCGGCGCGACGCGCATGAGTTGGTGGCGGAGATCTTCAATAACCTCGACCGCAACACCGAGGGCCGCTTCATGTCGTCGCTCGAGGAGCGCAACCGCGACTCCGCCGAGCGCATCAAGGCCCTGATGTTCACCTTCGAGGACCTCGGCAACCTCGATCCCGGCGGCGTCCAGACGCTGTTGCGCGCGGTCGAGAAGGACAAGCTCGGGACCGCCCTCAAGGGCGCGTCGGAGGATCTCCGCGAGCTCTTCTTCTCCAACATGTCCGAGCGCGCCGGAAAGATGCTGCGCGAGGACATGGCGGCGATGGGGCCGGTCCGCCTGCGCGACGTCGACGAAGCGCAGCAGGCCATGGTCCAGATCGCCAAGGATCTCTCGGCCAAGGGCGAGATCATCCTGTCGGACAAGAAGGGCGAAGACGAGCTCATTTACTAGGATCCGATCGCTTCGGGCCGGTCCGGCCCGCGGCGGAATTCGGGGCTTCCACTGACGAACGGACGTTATGGCGATTTCCGGCAAGTTTCTGTTCGACACCTCCTTCGATTCGCCCATGGAAGCGAAGCCGGAGAAGCCGCCCGCGCCCAAGTTCGGCGAAGACGATCTGCGCCAGGCGCGCGAGGAAGGCCATGCCGCGGGCCGCGCCGCCGGCCGCGCCGAGGCGCGCGCCGAGCGCGAGGAGCTGGCGGCACGCACGCTGCCGGCCGTGGCGCAGGCTTTGCAGGGATTCGCCCCGATGTGCGAGCGGATCGAGCAGCAGACCCTGAGCTGGGCGCTGACCGCGGCCCTGGGCATGGTCCGCAAGCTCTACCCCACCCTGGAGCAGATGCAGAGCGTGATCGAGATCGAGCAGATGGCGATCGCCACCCTGCGCGACCTCGAGGAAGAGCCGCGCGTGGTGCTGCGCCTGCCCGACACGCTGATCGAGGAGATTCGCCCGCGCATCGCCGAGATCGCGAAGCAGGCGGGCTTCGGCGGGCGCCTGCTGCTGATCGCCGACGAGGGGCTCGGGCCCGGCGATTGCCGGCTCGAATGGGCCGATGGCGGCATCGAGCGTCAGGCCCAGCGCACCTGGGTCGAAATCGAACAGCGTATTGCCCGCAGCCTGGCCGCCTTGTCGGCGGGCGCCGGACGAACCGACAGCCATGCCGCGGACGACGCCCAGGCGTTGCCCGAGGCGCGGACCGCGTGAGACTGATGACTGCAGCCGATCCGACAGGAGTGCTCGATGGCCGATGACAACCTCAATCTGAACGAGCTGAACGGCGAAGGGACCGGCGAGCCGGTCGCCCCCCCGCAGCCCGCTCCCGCCCCTACCAACGCCCGCGAGCTCGAAGCGGTCTATGACATTCCGGTGCAGGTCTCTGCCGTGCTCGGCAAGGCCACCATGCAGGTGGCCCAGCTGCTGAAGCTCGGCCGCGGCGCCGTCGTCGAGCTCGACCGCAAGGTCGGCGAGGCGATCGACATCTATGTCAACAACCGCCTGGTCGCACGCGGCGAGGTCGTGATCCTCGAAGACCGGCTGGGCGTGACCATGACCGAGATCATCAAATCCGAACGCGCCTGAAATCAGGGGGAATGATGGCCGTCGAGACAGAAAGCAACAGACGCCTGCGCGACAGCGCCCGCACCGTGCGGGCGGGAGCCGCGGCCGATCCGCTGGGGCCGATCGCCCTGATCGGGGCGGTGGCGCTCGTGGCGCTGGCCATTTCCCTCGGCGGATCGCCCTTGGCGTTCTTCCATTTCCCCTCCTTCCTGATGGTGGTCGGCGGCACCTTCGCCGTGACCTGCGTCTCCTTCTCCGCCGGCGAGGTGATCCGCGCCCACCCGACGATGGTCGGCGCGCTGACCACCGCCACGCCCGAGCCGATGGACGCCGCGCGCGGCATGATGACCCTGGCCGACATGGTCCGCCGCCACGGGCCCCTCGCGCTCCAGGACCAGCTCCCGCAATTCAAGAGCGACCCCTTCCTCCATCGCGCCATGAGCCTCGTGGTCGATGCCGCCCCGCAGGATGAGATCGAGGCGGTGATGGCCGCCGACGCCGATGCGAGCGCGCAGCGGATGCAGCGCAGCGCCAGCATCCTGCGCCGTGCCGCCGAAGTGGCGCCGGCCATGGGCCTGATCGGCACGCTGATCGGCCTGGTCCAGATGCTGGGCAGCCTCGACGAGCCCTCCAAGATCGGGCCCGCCATGGCGCTGGCCCTGCTCACGACCCTTTACGGCGCGTTGCTCGCCAACATCGTCTTCGGGCCGCTTGCGGCCAAGATCGAGCGCAACGCCTCGGCCGAGGCGGTGCTGCGCCAGATCTACCTGATCGGGGCGGTGTCGATGGCGCGGCAGGAAAATCCTCGCCGCCTCGAGATCCTGCTCAACAGCGTGCTGCCGCCTTGGCAGCAAATCCGGTTCTTCGGCTGAGATCCCGCTCGGGGTCGCAACCGCCTTTGCCACGGGAGTAGATAAAGATGCGCCTTTTGATCGTCGGATCCCTCGACGGCCCGATCGCCACCGCCGGCAAGATCGCGCTCTCGCGCGGGGCCAAGGTGGCGCAGGTCGGCGATATCGACGGCGCTATGGAGGCCCTGCGGGCCGGCCAGGGCGCGGATCTGCTGCTGTGCGACGTGCGCCACGACATCGCCCGCCTGATCGCCCAGCTCAAGACCGAGCGGATCAGCCTGCCTGTCGTCGCCTGCGGCATCGGCACCGAGACCGACGTGGCGGTGCGGGCCATCAAGGCCGGCGCCAAGGATTACCTGCCGCTGCCGCCCGACGCCGAGTTGATCGCCGCCATCCTCGCCGCCGTCGCCGAGGAGAGCAGCGCCTTCATCTATCGCGATCCCGTCATGCGCGAGGTGCTGCGCCTCGCCGACCAGATCGCGCCCTCCGATGCCTCGGTGATGATCACCGGTGAATCCGGCACCGGCAAGGAAGTCATGGCGCGCTATCTCCACAGCCACAGCAAGCGCGCCACCCGCCCCTTCATCTCGGTCAATTGCGCGGCCATCCCCGAGCATCTGCTGGAATCCGAGCTGTTCGGCCACGAGCGGGGCGCCTTCACCGGCGCCATCGCCCGGCGCGTCGGCAAGTTCGAGGAGGCCAATGGCGGCACCCTGCTGCTCGACGAAATCAGCGAGATGCATCCGCGCCTCCAGGCCAAGCTGCTGCGCGCCATCCAGGAACGCGAGATCGACCGCGTCGGCGGCACCCAGCCGATCAAGGTCGATATCCGCCTGATCGCGACCTCCAACCGCGACCTCGAGATCGAGACCCGCAACGGCAATTTCCGCGAGGACCTCTATTTCCGCCTCAATGTCGTGACCCTGGAGCTGCCATCGCTGCGCAACCGGCCGGCGGACATCCCGGCGCTGGCCGAGCATTTCATCAAGAAATACGCCGCCGCCAACGCCATCCAGCCGCCGACCCTCTCGGCCGGTGCCGAGGCCATCCTCGTCGCCCATTCCTGGCGCGGCAATGTCCGCGAGCTCGAGAACACGATGCATCGGGCGGTACTGCTGTCCAAGGGTTCCGAGCTGGGGCCCGAGGCGATCATGCTGACGGGCCAGCGCGGCGCGCCCTCGACGCCAGAGGCCCGTGCGGTCGCCGCGATCGAGACCGCCAAGGCGCAGGTGACCGATACCGCCGGCCTGGTCGGCCGCACCGTCGCCGATGTCGAGCGCGACCTGATCCTCGAGACGCTCAATCACTGCCTCGGGAACCGGACCCACGCCGCCAACATCCTCGGCATCTCGATCCGCACGCTGCGCAACAAGCTCAAGCAGTACAGCGAAGAGGGCATCCTGCTGACCGGCGGCCGCGCCGCCAACGAAGGCGAGCGCCAGGCGGTTTGATCCGCCGGGTGCCGACGACCGTCGAAACAAGGACGATCATTTAAGACATGGCGAACGCCTTTCAGGAAGCGATGTCGGGACCCGGGCTGAACCGGATCTGGGGCCAGCTCTCGACCGCGTTGAAGCGCGGCGAGATCGCGCTGGCGCTCGGCGTCATCTGCATCCTGGTGGTGCTGATCCTGCCGATGCCGGCCTGGCTGCTCGATATCTCGCTGGCGCTGTCGATCACCATCTCCGTCCTCGTGCTGATGACGTCGCTCTTCATCTCGAAGCCGCTCGACTTCAGCTCCTTCCCGACGGTGCTGCTGATCGCCACGATCCTGCGCCTGTCATTGAACCTGGCCTCGACCCGCCTGATCCTCTCCCATGGTCATGAAGGCACCGCCGCCGCCGGCCATGTGATCGAGGCCTTCGGTAATTTCGTGATGAGCGGCAATTTCGTCATCGGCGTGATCGTGTTCGCGATCCTGGTGCTGGTGAACTTCATCGTCATCACCAAGGGCTCGGGGCGCATCGCCGAAGTGTCGGCGCGCTTCAGCTTGGACGCCATGCCCGGCAAGCAGATGGCGATCGACGCCGACCTGTCGGCCGGCCTCATCGACGAGGCCGAGGCGCGGCTCCGCCGGAAGACGCTCGAGGACGAGAGCGGCTTCTTCGGCGCCATGGACGGCGCCGCGAAGTTCGTGCGCGGCGACGCGGTCGCCGGCCTGATCATCACCTTCATCAATGTGATCGGCGGCATGATCATCGGCGTCGGGCAGGAAGGCCTGTCCTTCACGGAGGCCGCCCACAGCTACACGATCCTGACCGTCGGCGACGGCCTCGTGACGCAGATTCCGGCGATCATCATCTCGACCGGCGCCGGCCTGCTGGTCTCCAAGGCCGGCATCAGCGGCACCACCGACAAGGCCCTGTTCGCCCAGCTCGGCGGCTATCCGGCGGCCCTGGGCCTGGTCTCGTTCCTGATGGGCGCCATGGCGCTCCTGCCCGGCATCCCCACCATCCCGTTCCTGGCGCTCTCGGGCGCGGCCGGCACCGGCGCCTGGATGCTGACGCGCAAGTTGGCACTCGCCAAGAGCCAGGCCGCTGTGAAGCAGAAGGAAGAGGCCGCGGCACCGACCGAGGAGACGATCCAGCAGACCCTGCAGATCGACACGGTACGCCTCGAGCTGGGCTATGGCCTGCTCTCGCTCATCGGCACCGAGCGAGGCCAGAAGCTCACCGACCAGATCAAGGCGCTGCGCCGCCAGGTGGCGCGCGAGATGGGCTTCGTGCTGCCGGCGGTCCGCATCCAGGACAATCTGCAGCTCCCGGCCAACACCTATATCGTGCGCATCAAGGAGATCGAAGCCGGTCGCGGCGATCTCAGGCCCAACATGATCCTGGTCATGGATCCGCGCGGCGAGAAGATCACGATCGCGGGCGAGGAGACCGTCGAGCCCACCTTCGGCCTGCCGGCCATGTGGATCGACCCCGCCATGCGGGAAGAGGCGATGTTCCGCGGCTATACCGTGGTCGATCCCGCCACCGTCGTCACCACCCACCTCACGGAAGTGGTGAAGGACAACATGGCGGAGCTCATGTCCTATGCCGAGACGCAGAAACTGGTCGAGGATCTGGGCAAGGAGCATCAGAAGCTGATCGGCGACCTGATCCCGGCGCAGATCTCGATGAGCGGCATCCAGCGCGTGCTCCAGAACCTGCTGGCCGAGCGCATCTCGATCCGCGACCTGCCGGCCATCCTCGAGGGCGTGTCCGAGGCCTGCGGCTATACCCGCAATGTGAACCAGATCACCGAGCATGTGCGGGCCCGGCTCTCGCGCCAGATCAGCGATTCGGTGGCGGACGCCGAGGGCGTGATCCAGCTCGTGGCGCTCTCGCCCGAATGGGAGCAGGCCTTCGCCGAATCGCTGCGCGGCGACGGCGACGACAAGCAACTGGCCATGCCGCCGACCAAGCTGCAGCAATTCATCAATGCCGTGCGCCAGCAGTTCGAGCGTCACGCCATGCGCGGCGAGACGCCGGTGCTGCTGACCAGCCCCGGCATCCGGCCTTTCGTGCGCTCGATCGTCGAGCGTTTCCGTCCCGTCACCGTCGTGATGTCGCAGAACGAGATCTATGCGCGCGCGCGGATCAAGACGGTCGGGCAGATCTAGGAGCCCTGAGACATGCGGCTCAAGACCTTCAGCGCAGGCACGATGGACGAGGCGATGCGCCGCGTTCGCCAGGAGCTGGGCGAGGACGCGGTCATCCTCTCGACCAAGCGCGACGGCAAGAGCGGCGTCCTCGTCACCGCCGGCCTCGAGGACGCGCCGCCGGCCGAGGTCTCGACCTCCCAGCCGCGCGACCTGCCGCAGAACGACACGGCCGCCCTCGACGGGCTCGACCGCATCGCCGCACGGCTGGAGTTCAACAACGTCCCGGCCGCGATCGCCGACCGCCTGCTCAATGCCGCGGCCGAGCTCTCCACCGAGAATCCGACGATGGCGCTGGCGGCAGCGCTCGACGCGCAATTTGCCTTCGCGCCGCTCATCGACGAGGCGCCGGCCCTGCCCCTGCTCTTCATCGGTCCGCCCGGCGCCGGCAAGACCTCGAGCCTGGCAAAACTTGGCATTCGCGCCCGGCTCGCTGGCGTCGCCGTGGGTGCCGTCTCCTGCGACATGCTGCGCGCGGGCGCCGAAGCCCAGCTTGCGACCTATACCCGCCGCCTCGATATTCCGGCCTTCCGCGCCCGCGACGCGCAAGCCCTGGCACGGGCGCTGGCCTCGCTGCCGGCCGAGGGCTTGCGCCTCATCGACAGCGCCGGCAGCAATCCGCAGAGCGAAAGCGATCTCGCCGAGATCTCGGCCCTCGTCGCGGCCGGCGATGCCGAACCGGTCCTGGTCCTGGCCGCGGGCGGCGATCCCGCCGAAACGGCCGATCAGGCCCGCATCTATGCCCGCCTCGGCGCGAGGCGCCTGATCGTCACCAAGCTCGACACCGTGCGCCGGCTCGGCAGCCTCCTGGCGGCAGCGGCAGCGGGCGGCCTTGCGCTCTGCGAGTTCGGCCTGTCGCCCCAGATCGGCGATGGGCTCGTGCCTATGAACCCGGTTTCTCTTGCCCGCCTCCTGATGGGCGAGCGCATCGAGCTGCCGTCGCTTAATCCTGCAGCCATGGAAGCCGCCGAATGACCGCGACAGCCCGTCCCCTTTCTGTCTCCCAAGGTTCCGGCCCTCAACCCGTCGGACGGCCCTCGCGTCTGCGCGCGCTCGCCATCGCGTCGGGCAAAGGCGGCGTCGGCAAGACCTGGCTGGCGATCTCGCTGGCCCAGGCGCTGGCGAAGTTGCAGGAGCGCGTGCTGCTGTTCGACGGCGATCTCGGTCTCGCCAATGTCGACATCCAGCTCGGATTGATGCCGCGCTCGGATCTGGGCGCCGTGGTCGAACGCGGCCGCGCCATGACCGAGGCCATCACCAATTACCCGCCCGGCAATTTCGACGTGGTCGCGGGCCGCGCCGGCACCGCCTCGCTCGCCGCCATGAGCGGCGAACGCCTGGCGAAGCTCGGCGACGAGCTGTTCCAGACCGCCGCCGCATACGACCGCCTGCTGCTCGATCTGGGCGCCGGCGTCGAGCGTACCGTCCGCCAGCTCTGCCGGCGGGCCGGCAGCGTGCTGGTGGTCACGACCGACGAGCCGACCGCGCTCACCGATGCCTATGCCTTCATCAAGCTCGGCGTCAGCCAGGGCGATATCGGCGATCTCCGGATCGCGGTGAACATGGCAGGCTCGCTCGCCGAAGGCGAGCGCACCTATTCGACGTTGCTGCGCGCCTGCCAGTCCTTCCTCAAGATCGAACCGCCGCTGGCCGGCGTGATCCGGCGCGATGCCCGCGTCAAGGACAGCATCCGCGCCCAGACGCCGGTCGCGATCCGCCATCCCGACAGCGCCGCCGCCGCCGATGTCATGGCTCTGGCGCGCAAGCTCAAAGAGGCGCGGCCGTGAACCTGACCCCGGTCACGCCGGCGACGCCAGCGACGGGCCCCAGTGCGGCCCGGCCGGTATCGATGGCGGTGGCGGGGACCGGCCAGAACAATCTGGCCTTGCTGAGCCAGATGGGTGCCGGCGACATTCTTTCCGGCACCGTGATGGAGCGCTCTGCCGACGGCACGCTCACGATACGCACCGATCGCGGCGTGCTCGCCCTCTCCGGGGGCCTCGAAGCCGCTATCGGCAGCAAGGTCATGCTCGAGCTGCGCAGCACTGGTGCCCGCATGCAGGTGGTCCTGCTGTCGGTCGATGGCGAGCCGACCGCCAATCAGCCGCTGAGCGGACCGAAGATCGGGCTCCTGACGCTGCTCGATGCCGGCAAGGGAACGGTCACGCAGGCCGGCGATCTGGCGGCAGCCTCTCGACCGGGTGCGCCCGCAGGTCCCACATTTCCGGCCGTGCCGCTCCCGCCTCTGGCCGATCAGGCCGGCATCGTCGGCGCCCGCGTGGTCGCGACCTTGCTGCGCCCGAACGATCTCAAGCCGGCGACCCAACCCTCTTTACCGAATGCGCCGCCCGCTCAAGCCGGTCAGCGGCTGCCCTATCATCTGGCGGCGATCCTGCCCCCGGTGACGCAGGCCGTCACGGCCGCGGTGGAGGAAGCGCCGCGCCAGGCCTTCATCGCGACGGTGCGCCAGCAGACACCCGAGGGCGAACTGGTGCTGGACAGCCCGCTCGGCACCATCCGCATTCCCCGTCCGCCCGAAGCCGCAGCGCCGCAAGCGTCGCTGCCGGCCAGATCCGCCGAGGCGGCACCGCTTCCGCCGTCGCCCGGCAAGCCCAGCTCGCCATTGCCGGTGCCGGCCAACACGCCGAGCAACGCCGCCACTGCCGAAGCCACGCCCGAGCCCGCGCCGCGCTGGCCCGCCGGCACGCGCCTGGTCCTCACGCTGCCCGCAGCGATCAGCCCCGGATCGCGGGACGCTATTCCCGCAGGTCCGCGTCTCGTCGCGACCATCTTGCGCGCCGTGGAGCCGCAAATCCCGACGCCGGCTGCGCCGCGCGCTGCCGCAGCACCCACGCCCCCCAGCAACGCACCCGCCGCGCCGAGCGCCGGCACGAGAGTTCCGCTCGAGCTGGTCTCGGTCCTGCCACCCGTCGGCACGGGCGCGAGCGGCATTGCGGCAACCAACCCCGCCTCGGGACCACAGACCGCGGTGCTGGCCACCCTGCGCACGCCTTCGCCCAACGGCCAGGCGATCCTCGCGACGCCGGAAGGGCTGGTGGCCCTCGATCGCCCGATCGAAGGGCCGGTGGGCACGCGGCTGCTGCTGCTGCCCACGCCCCAGGCCCCGACCTTGCCCGAAGCCCATCCGGGGCCGGCCCAGATCTTCAATGCGCTGCTGGAAACGGCGGCACTTCTCGAGGGCGAGCGACCCGTCCTCGCGGCACCGGCGGGCCTCGCGCCGCCGGCGAGCAGTGCGCCGACCGCCGCGGCGACGGCGACGGCGCAAGACACGCCGCCCGCCCTTCTCAATCCGACGCAGACCAACGACATCCTGGCGCAGAACCTGCCGCGCGTCGGCTCGCATCTGGCCGCCGGCCTCGCCAGCTTCATTCGCGCCCGTCTCTCCGACAAGCCGGTGACTTGGCCCAGCGCCGAGCTGCGCCAGGCGCTGCAATCGGCGGGGCGGCCGGAGCTGGTCGCGAAGCTCGAACAAGGCTTCGCCGAGCTGGCGCGCGCCGCGCCCTCGACCAGCCAGGACGGACAATGGAAGACGATCGTGCTGCCGCTGCTCGACGAGCAGGCGCTGCACCAGGCGCGCCTCGCCATCCGCCGCGATCCGGGCAAGGGCGACCAGCCCAAGGACGGCAAGCCGGCGAGCGTCCATTTCCTGCTCGATGTGGAGCTGAGCCGGATGGGCGCCATGCAGCTGGACGGGCTCGTCCGCGGCAAGCGCTTCGATCTGATGCTGCGCACGCACAAGCCGCTCGACGGCGTCATGCAGAACGAGATCCAGCGGCTCTTCGCCGAAGCGAAGTCCGTGACCGGCATCACCGGCGAAATCTATTTCCAGGTGGCGGCCGTCTTCGCCTCGCCCGACGCCAACGCGCCGGTGCCCTCCCATGCGGGCGGGCTGATCGCCTGAGCGATCTTTCCGCGAATGAAAGGCTGATTCACGTCTCGAAGGGATTCGACTTGAGGAGATCGGGCTCTAGCGCACCAGCGCGATCGGCAACAGGCCCGAATATTTGAGCTGGAAGTCCTCCTCCAGCGCCGCCGCCGGGTTCTTCCCGAAGATCGCCCGATACCAGACGACCGAGATCAGGGCCGCGACCCGGCGCGGATGGCGGCGCAGCCAGCGCAACTGCTCCTCGTCCTCGAAGATCAGCCGGTAGAGAAAATCGTCCGCGAGCGACGTCAGCATGTAAGAGAGTGCCAGCGCGCTCTGCAGCGCGCCCTCATCGGCCTCGGTCACCCGCACGATATATCGGGCGAGCCGGCCGCGCCATTTGTCCTGCAGCTCGCGCCAGCCCTCCGAATAGACCGACTTCTCGCGGGCAAGCTTGTATTGCACGGCGAAGAGACCTTTGTTGCGCTGATAGATCTGCAGATAGAAGTAGGTGACCTCGTTGATACGCTCGAAATCCGACTTGCCGCGTGCGACGCCGACCGACATCTCGAACACGAAACGGCAGAATCCGTTCAGCACCTCGGCAACGGCGTCGGTTCTGTTCTCAAAATACTGATAGAAGGCGCCGCGCGAGATCCCCAACCGCTCGCAGACATGGCGCACGATGGCGTCCTGGTAACCGTCCGAATCCAGCAGCTGCGCCACACCGAGCAGGATGCGCGCGCGGGTCTGCGCCCGCGCGCTGCCGGCAGCGGCGAGCTGCGCTTCCAACTGCTCGATATAGCTCGCCGGCTTGGGGCCGTCCGTCTCGTCAGCCATCCGAACATCCCTCATTCGCCGTTCGCAGCCGGCACCGGGCGGCCGCGCCCGTTGACTCGACCCGGGGTCGCCCATATAGTGACACGCGTGTCAGTACCATCGATCACTGGCCGTTCCGGCCCGTACTATAATAATAACAAAATACTCGACAGGAGCCTCTGGTGACGACGATCTTCGACTATAGCATTACTGCGCCCACGGAAGAGCTCGTCGAAGGGTATCACCCCTACCCGCCCCATCTCGCCAACTATGAGCGGGTCTATCGGAACTCCACCGATCACGGGGAGCTTTCCGAATATCGCGGCAAGCCGCTGTCGAAGTTCTTCAAATTTCTGGATTCCCAGGGGATCGGAAAGATCTGCGTCAAGGCACGCGACATCCGCACCACCTTCGACGTCATCATCCCCAACGAGGCCGTGGCCAGCCTGGTCGCCGATTATCCCGACCGGGTGGTCGGGTTCGCCGGCGCCGATCCGCACCGGGGCCGGATCGCCGTCACCGAATTCGAGCATGCGATCCGCAAGCAAGGCCTGCGCGGTCTCAATCTGCAGCTCTACGAGCTGAAACTGACCGCCAACGACCGGATGATCTATCCTCTCTACGAGAAATGTGTCGAGCTCGATGTTCCGGTCAATTTGCATGCTTCGATCAATTTCTCGACCAAGTCGCTGATGCGCTACGGCCATCCATTGGCCGTGGACGAGGTCGCGGTGGATTTTCCCGACCTCCGCATCATCTGCGGCCCGCCGGGCTGGCCCTGGGTGCAGGAGCTGATCGGCGTCGCCTGGCGCCACCCCAATGTCTATATCGCCATCGAATCGGTCCGGCCGAACCTGCTGCTGAAGCCGAACAGCGGCTATGAGCCGCTGCTCACCTACGGCAACTCCGTGCTGGGCGACAAGATCATCTTCGGCAGCGGCTGGCCGCTGCTGCCGCTGGCGAGGACCGTGCAAGAAGCGCGGTCGCTGCCCCTGAAGCCTGCCAACATGCAGGGATTCCTCGCCGACAATGCGCAACGGGCGGTCTTCGGCGCATAGGGGCTCCATGGCGCGCTCCTCTCCCCGTTCCCTGGCGGCAGGCTACTACACGATCGCAACCCTGTTGGCCGAGCGCGCCCGGACGATGCGCCGGCGTCCGGCCATCGTCTCGGACGAGGGTTCGTTGACCTATGGCGAGCTCGAGGAGGACAGCCGGCGCCTGGCCGCCGTCTTCGCCGCGCAAGGCATCGGGCCGGGCACGACGGTCCTGCTGATGCTCGACAACCATCCGGACAGCCTGCTCTGCTGGCTCGCCCTGGCGCGGCTGGGCGCCATCGAGGTGCCGGTCAACACGGCCTATCTCGGCGACGTGCTGAAGCATGTGGTGCGGGATTCCTCGGCCACCGTCCTGATCGCCGACGCTGCCTATGCCGCGCGCTTCAGCGACGAGATCATGGCGGGCGCCGCGCTGGAAACCCTGATCTTGCGCGGCGAACCGCCTGCGGCCCTGCCCGCTCGCCTGTCGCGGCTGCGCCAGCTCGCCTTTGCCGACCTCATCGCCGCCGGCCGGCTGCCGACCAAGCCACCCGCGATCGCCGAGATCACCGATCCGCGCCAGATCATGGCGGTCATGTACACGTCGGGCACCACCGGCGCCTCTAAGGGCGTGCGCTGCAGCTTCGCCCATGCGCTCGAATATTCGCGCTGCGTGGTCGAGGTGCTCGATCTGAAGCCCGGCGACCGCTACTACAACATGCTGCCCCTATTCCACATTGCGGGGCAGTGGGCCGCGGTCTTCGCCTGCCTCATTGCCGGCGCCACGGTCGTGCTCAAGCCGCGCTTCAGCGTGAGCGCCTTCTGGGACGATATCCGCGACCAGAAATGCAACGTCACCCTGCTGCTGGGCGCGATGGCCAATCTGCTGCACCGCACGCCCGTCACCGCCAGGGATCGCAAACATCCGCTCGACAAGGTGCTGGTCGTTCCGCTGTTTCCGCAGGTGAGGGAGTTCGCGCGGCGCTTCGGCATCCGCGTCACGACAAATTACGGCTCGACCGAGGTGGGCGTGCCGCTACGCTCGGGCTTCCGGGCCGGGAAACCTAAATTGTTCGACCTGGTCGACACCCGTTCCTGCGGGCGGATCGTCAGCGACCGGTTCGAAGTGCGAATCGTGGACCCGAACGACGAAGAGGTGCCGCCGGGCGTTCCGGGCGAGCTGGTGGTCCGGCCGAAGGTTCCCTGGATCGTCATGGCCGGCTATCTCAACCAGCCGGAGAAGACGCTGGAGGCCTGGCGCAATCTCTGGCTCCATTCCGGCGATCTGATGATGCGCGACAGGCGCGGGAACTTCTATTTCCTCGACCGCATCAAGGATGCCATCCGGCGCCGCGGCGAGAACATCTCCTCGATCGAGGTCGAGAACGGGATCCTCAAATTCCCCGCCGTCCTCGAATGCGCCGTCTATCCGGTCCCCTCCGCTCTGACCGAGCAGGAAGTGATGGCCGCCGTCGTCGCCAAGCCCGACAACGCGCTGGAGCTCGCGGCGCTGCATCGGTTCCTGGAAGAGACGCTGCCGAAGTTCATGGTGCCGCGCTTCTATCGTCTGGAGGCCGCGCTGCCCAAAACGCCGACCGGCAAGATCCAGAAGTTCCAGCTTCGGGCGGAAGGCCTCGATGCGCCGCATTGGGACCGCGAAGCGATGTCCGCCAGCCCATCAAAACAACAACGAAACGAAACGATCCCAGGGAGATCATGATGCGATCAGGACAATCACACCCGCTCTTCAAGAAGGTCGGGGAGCAGTTTCAGGACGGTCGGATGGATCGCCGCGACTTCCTGCGGTTCGCGACCCTGCTCGGCGTCGGCGCCGGCACTGCCTATTCGCTGGCGGGCCTGGTCGATCCGATGTCGATCGGCGTCGCCCACGCCGCTGCGGGCGGCGGCACGGTCCGGGTCGCCCAGCGCGTCCATCCGGTGGAGAGCCCGCACACTTTCAGTTGGGCCGAGCCCAGCAACATCACGCGCCAGGTCTGCGAATATCTGACCCGGACCGGCCAGGACAACATCACCCGGCCCTATCTGCTCGAGAAATGGGAGCCCAGCGCCGATCTCAAGACCTGGACGCTCACCATCCGGTCCGACGTCACCTGGCGCAAGGGCGGGCCGCTCACGGCGGACCAGGTCATCTGGAACCTGAAGCGCGTGCTCGACGAAAAGGTCGGCTCCTCCATGCTGGGCCTGATGAAGGCCTACATGCTGAAGGAAGTCGACAAGGGAGAGAAGGACGACAAGGGCAATCCCAAGATGAGCGTGGAAATCTGGGACGCCAATGCGATCGAGAAGGTGGACGACCGCACCATCCGGCTCAATCTGCAGGAAGCGCAGCTCGCCATCCCGGAGCATCTGTTCCACTACCCGATGGCGATCCTCGATCCGGCCGAGGACGGCAAGTTCGCCATCGGCTCCAACGGCACGGGCGCCTTCGAGCTGGTCGAGTTTGAGGCCGGCCGCAAGGCGGTGCTGAAGGCCCGCACCGAGCATTGGCACACCGTGCCTTCGCTCGACACGCTGCAATTCGTCGATCTCGGCGACGATGCGTCGGCCGTCGTCGCCGCGTTGGCCTCGAAGCAGGTCGACGGCGCCTATGAGGTCGATCTCACCCAGAAGCCGGCTCTGGAGAAGATCGAGAGCCTGCAGGTCTATGAGGTGGCGACCTCGCAGACCGCGGTCATCCATGGCAAATGCACGCGCAAGCCCTTCGACGATGCCAAGGTACGCCTGGCGATGCGGCTTGCGGTCGATCAGGCCCAGGTGATGAGCCTCGCCGAAGGCGACGCCGGCGTCATCGGCGAGCATCACCATGTCTGCCCGATCCATCCGGAATACGCCAAGCTGCCGCCCTTCACCCGCGATGTGCCGCGCGCGAAGGCGCTTCTGGCGGAAGCGGGTTATCCGGACGGCTTCGACACCACCCTGACCCTGCCGGCCGAGCCCACCTGGCAATCGGTCGCGGCCCAGGTCATGGCCCAGCAATGGGCCGAGGCCAACATCCGCGTGAAGCTGAACGTCATCCCCTCGGCCCAATGGTGGGATGTCTGGGACAAGGTCGATCTCGGCTACACCGTCTGGTATCACCGCCCGCTGGGTTTCATGACGCTCAGCCTCGCCTATCGGACCGGCGTGCCGTGGAACGCGCCGGAATGGTCGGACAAGGAGTTCGACGATCTCCTGACCCAGGCCGAAGGCACGGTCGATGTCGACGAGCGGCGCAAGATCATGGCCAAGATCGAGGTCATCATGCAGCAGCGGGGCCCGGTGGTTCAGCCTTTCTGGCGCCCGGTGCTGACCTTCTACGACAAGAAGGTGCAGGGATTCCGGATGCATCCGACGTCGTTCATCTTTGGCGAGGAACTGTCGGTCAAATCCTAGGCTCCTCGCCGGGATGGCGGGGCGGGCTGCGAGCCGCCCCGCCATTTCCCTTTCTGCTTCCCTATTTCGATCGGGCGGCGCGACGGCGTTCGCGAGCGGCCGGCGCCGCGACCGCTGCTTCCTCCACCAGCCAGCGTTCCACCTTGCGCGCCGCCGCGGTCGGCGCCTCGCCCTTGATCCGCACCAGGTAATACCCGGCAACGCTCTGGGCCTCGCGTTCGAACGGGGCGATCAGTCGGCGGCTGGCGAGCAGGCGATCCACAATCGGCCGCCGCCCCATCGCGATCCCGACGCCTTCCAATGCCGCCTGCAGAGTCAGCTCCGAGGAGTCGAGCACCAGCGCCTGCCCCACCGGCGGCGCAATGCGGTGCGCAAGACACCATTCCTCCCATTCGCCCGGATGGAGCCCGTTGGCGATCAGCCTCGCCGACCGGATCAGGTCCGCGGGCTCCATCCTCTTCCACTTCGCCATGAAGGCCTCCGTCGCCACCGGAAAGAACTGCTCCGACAACAGCTGTGTCGACTGGAAGCCGTGCCAGCTGCCCAGGCCGTAGCGGATGCCAAGATCGATATTCTCGCGGGCAAAGTCGCATTTCCGATTGGTGGTGAGGAGCTGCAGATTGATCCCGGGCTGGCGCCGCTGCAGCGCGTCGAGACGCGGGATCAGCCAGAAAGCCGCGAGCGAAGTCGGCAGGGTCAGCGTGACGCGCGCCTGGTCGGGCGATCCGGAGACCTCCGCGGTTGCCCGCAGCAGCTCGCCGAAGGACCGCCTCACGCTCGCATAATAGCGGCTGCCGACCGGCGTCAGGTGCATCTCGCGGCCTTGCCGCTCGAACAAGGCCGCGCCCAGCAATTGCTCGAGACGCTTCACCTGATGGCTGACCGCGGATTCGGTGACGCCGAGAAGCTCGGCCGCGATGCGGAAGCGGCCGGCCTGGGCCGCCAGATAGAAGCTGCGGATCGCGTTCAGCGGCAGACGCCGCATCTCATCGGGTTCGGCCAAAGGCGACTCCATGACTTGAATACGATTCATGTATTTGGATTTCGTTGTCAATTGTAGCGCGGGTCCGAACGCTCAAAATCCCTTCCATGAAACCTCCGGATAGGGATCCGATCATGAGACCGTCACCGCAATACTTCAATTCAAGTCAAGGGCGCGTGGCCCATTGGACAGTCGGGTCCGGGCCCGACCTCGTCCTGGTGCACGGCACGCCCGCCTCCTCCTATGTCTGGCGCCGCGTGGCCGAGAAGCTGCAGGCGAACTGGCGGGTCTTTCTCTTTGACCTGCCGGGCTACGGGATCTCCGACCAGTTCGAAGGCCAGGATGTGCGGCTGCGCAGCCAGGCCAAGGTGCTGGCGGAGCTGCTGCGCCATTGGGGCCTCGACCGGCCGCGGATCGTCGGCCACGACTTCGGCGCCGCGGCCGTGATGGGGGCCCATCTCGTCGAAGGTTGCCCGGTCCGCGACCTGGTCATCGCCGATGGGGTCGTGCTCAACCCCTGGGGCACCCCCTACTCGCTGCTGATCCAGCAGAACATCAAGGTGTTCGAGCAGATCCCGCCGCATATTCATGCCGCGGCCATGGCCGAGCATCTGCGCGGCACCACCAGCCGGTATCTGCCGGACGCCGAGTTCGCACCCTTGCTGGCTCCCTGGCTCGGAGAGAAGGGCCAGAAGGCCTATTACCGGCAGGTCGAGCAATATGATCACGACTTCACGGCACGGCTGGAGACGCTCTATCCGAAAGTCGCGGTGCCGCTGTCGGTGCTATGGGGCGAGGAGGATCGCTGGATCCCGATCGCGCAAGGCGAACGCTTCGCCAAGCTGGCGCCCGGCGCGACCTTCACGCGCCTGCCCGATGCCGGTCATTTCCTGATGCTTGATTGTCCCAACACGGTGGCGGGCTTGATCGATCGCGCCTGACGAAACAGCTCATCCTTCCCGCAGCAGCGCCCGCTTGGCCCGGCCGAATTGCAGGAACAGGAGCGCCCCCACGGCGACGAGGATGGCGCCCAGCGGCAGGGCATAGATCGTGCGGGCATGGGCGCCGGCCGCGAACGAATCCGTTTCCTGGAGGGCCAGCAGGATCAGGGCGAGGCCCCACAGCGTGAAGCCGCCTGAACTGAACCATCGGGCGCATTCGATCACACCGCCCCAGAAGGCGCGACCCAGCATCATTCTCGTCCCTATCGCCGGCGGCGATGAAGCTCCATGCCGATTTCATCTTCGCGTATGCGCTCGCGCCGCTTGATCTCGGCCTGCTTGCGCTCTTCGCGACTCTTCAATGCCTGTTCGTATTTCTCGAGCTCGCGATAGACCTCGAGCACGGCCTCGCGCGCCTGTTCGATCCGGAAGGTGACGTCGGCCTGCGAACGCACCAGCTTCTCGCGCCGCATCCGGGCGAGATCGGCGAAGGCGGCGAAGGCGCGTGACAGCTCCAGCGTCTTGTGTTCCTTGGTGGCGGCCGCCTCGCGCTCGACGGACTCGTCGAGCGTCCTGATCTGGTCGTTCAGCCGCTCGGCCAGGCGCTGCAGCTCGCCCATCTTCCGGCGCTCTTCCTCGAGGCGCCAGCGATGGAGCCGGACCAGTTGATCGACCGCGCTCATGCGGCCCTCGCGCCGGCGGCGGGTTTGGTGGCGGATTTAACCGCGGGCTTTGCCGCGGGTGCCGGTGCGGGCGCAGCGGCGGCCGGGGCCGCTGCCTTGGCGGCCAGGATCTCCTCCAGCGCGCGGTAGCAGCCGGCGAGGCTCGCCTTCTCGGTCTTGCCCTGCTTGAGGAAGCTCTCGAGCTGCTCGTGATAGCGGATCGCCTCGTCGACCTCGGGATCGCTCCCGGCGCGATAGGCGCCGAGCCGGATCAGCTCGGCCATGTTCTCATAGGTCGCCATCAGCCGGCGCGCCTTGCTGACGACCGCGTTCTCTTCGTCATTGTTGCAGCCGGGCATGGTGCGCGACAGGCTTCGCAGGATATCGACCGCCGGATAGCGTCCGCGCGCGGCGATGTTGCGGTCGAGCACGATATGGCCGTCGAGGATGCCGCGCACCGCGTCGGCGATCGGCTCGTTGTGATCGTCGCCCTCCACCAGCACGGTGAAGAGGCCGGTGATGCTACCGGTCCCGGTGCCGGGCCCCGCGCGCTCGAGGAGGCGCGGCAGCTCGGCGAAGACCGACGGGGTATAGCCCTTGGAGGCCGGCGGCTCGCCGGCGCTGAGGCCGATCTCGCGCATGGCCATGGCGAAGCGCGTGACGCTGTCCATCAGGCAGAGCACGTCATGGCCCTGGTCGCGGAAGAACTCGGCCATCGACAGGGTCAGATGGGCCGCCTGGCGCCGCATCAGGGGCGGCTCGTCCGAGGTCGCCACTACAACCAGCGAGCGAGCCAGACCCTCGGGGCCCAGGTCGTCCTCAAGGAATTCCTGCACCTCGCGGCCGCGCTCGCCGATCAGGCCGATCACGTTAACGTCGGCCGTGGTGTAGCGCGCCATCATGGAGAGAAGGACAGATTTGCCGACCCCGGAGCCCGCGAAGATGCCCATGCGCTGGCCGCGGCAGCAGGTCAGGAAGGTGTTGATCGCCTTGACGCCCAGGTCGACCTTGCCGGCCACCCGCTTGCGGGCATGGGCCGGCGGCGGCGAGGCGCGCAGCGGATAGCCGCGGGCGCCCGGCATGAGCGGCCCCTTGCCGTCGATCGGCTCGCCGAAGGCATTGACGACGCGGCCGAGCCAGCTGGGGGCCGGGCGGATGGCAGGCTCGCTGTCGGCGAGCTCCACCTTGCAGCCCAGCCCGATGCCCTCCAGGCCGCCGAAGGCCATCGCCAGGGCCCGATCATTACGGAAACCCACAACCTCGCAGGGCACCCGCCGGCCGGCCTGGCCCAGCAGGTCGCAGCGCGCGCCGACCGAGAGATGGCGGGCGATCCCCCCCACCTCGACCAGCATGCCCAGCAGGGATGCCACCCGCCCATAGAGCCGGGCGGAGGGCAAACGTGCAATTTCTTCAAGGAGGTAGCTCAGGTCGGCGGTGCCGGTCCCGGCCGTGGCAGTTTGAGAATTCATTCGTTATATCCGATGGTTAGTCGGATTATGCCCGGTCATTCCTAAGCTTCCATGAATCGGGCCGGGTGATCATTTTCAGAAAATCACAGCCGGGCGCTCCGCCTTTAGGAATTGTTAATAAACTCGCGCCACATTGGTTAATAGGTTAACCTGGTCTCAACGGCGACAGAGGCTACCAATGCGCGTACTCCTGATTGAAGACGACACCACAGTGGCCCAATCGATTCAGCTCATGCTGAAGTCCGAAGGCTTCGTCGTAGATGCAACCGACATGGGCGAAGACGGCCTCGAGATCGGTAAGCTTTATGACTACGACATTATCCTTCTGGATCTCATGCTGCCCGACATCGAGGGCTACGAGGTTCTGCGCCGGCTCCGCGCGGCGCGCGTCAACACGCCGATCCTGATTCTTTCGGGCCTCGGCGAGCTCGACAACAAGATCAAAGGTCTCGGCTTCGGCGCCGACGACTATCTCACCAAGCCCTTCGACAAACGTGAACTGATCGCAAGAATCCAGGCGATCGTCCGTCGCTCGCGCGGCCATAGCGACTCCGTGATCCTCACCGGCAAGCTCAAGGTCAATCTCGACACGCGTACCGTCGAGGTCGAGGCCCAGCCGCTGCATCTCACCGGCAAGGAATATGGCATCCTCGAGCTGTTGAGCCTGCGCAAGGGCACGACGCTCACCAAGGAGATGTTCCTGAATCATCTCTATGGCGGCATGGACGAGCCGGAGCTGAAGATCATCGACGTGTTCGTCTGCAAGCTGCGCAAGAAGCTCTCGGCCGCGACCGGCGGCGACAACTACATCGAAACCGTCTGGGGCCGCGGCTATGTGCTGCGCGATCCGGTGGAACCCGCCAACGAGACCCTGGCCCGGCGCCCGGCTGCTGCCAGCGCCTGACCAGCCGCTTCTGTCGCCAAGTGCAAAACGGCGCCCTCGCGGGCGCCGTTTTTGTTTATGCGCACCGGCCTGGTGAAGAAAGTCGGTGCCAGCTTCCCCCTCCTAAAAGCAGAACGGCGCCCTTTCGGGGCGCCGTTTCCATTTCGTCGCGATCACGTCGCCGCCGGCGTTCATCCCGCCGCGGCGATGCGTGCCTGTTCGCTCTTCGGCACCACCCCATAGACGCCGCGCTGGCCGTTGATGAGCTTGAAGCGCTCGGTCAGGCCCAGCACCGTCTCGGCGCCGCCGAGGAAGAGGAAGCCGTCCTCGGGCATCAGGTTGGCGATGCGGTCGAGCACCTTGGCCTTCGTGTCCTGGTCGAAATAGATCAGCACGTTGCGGCAGTAGACCACATCGAAGCGACCGAGCACCGTGGGGTCGGTCAGGAGGTTGAACTCGCGATAATCGACCATCGAGCGGATCTTCGGGCTGATCTGCCAGCGATCGCCGGACTGGGCGAAATACTTCACCAGCAGAGTCACCGGCAGGCCGCGCTGCACCTCGAACTGCGAATAGACGCCTTCCTTGGCGCGCGCCAGAATTTCGGAGGAGAGGTCGGTGGCGACGATCTCGATGGTCCAGCCCGCGAGCTGCGCCGCCATTTCCGAGAGGATCATGGCGAGCGAATAGGGCTCCTGGCCGGAGGAACAGGCGGCGCTCCAGATCCGCAGGCGGCGCTGGCCGGTGCGGTTCTTGAGCATCGCCGGCAGGACCAGCTCCTTGAACTGGTCGAACGGCTTGATGTCGCGGAAGAAGAAGGACTCGTTCGTGGTCATGGCTTCGACCACGTCGCGGATCAGGGCCTCGTCCGGCTTGCTGCGGAGCGACTTCACCAGGTCCTCGAACCCGGCGAGCTTCCACTTGCGCGCCACCGGCAGGAGGCGGCTCTCCATCAGATAAGCCTTGTCCGGCGAGAGCACCAAGCCCGAGCGTTGGCGCAGCAGCCGGCAGATCATATCGAAATCGTCGCGGTTCATGCTGCTGACCTCATTGCGAGCCGGCGCAGATAGGGAGCGATCTCGGGCAAAGGCAGCACCGCGCTGCAAAGCCCCGTCTTCGCCACCGCGCCGGGCATGCCCCAGACCACACTGGTAGCCTCATCCTGAGCCACGACCGAGCCCCCCGCGGCAACCACCGTGGAGGCGCCCTTCTGGCCATCGGAACCCATGCCGGTCAGGATCAGCACCATACAGCGCGCGCCATAAGCGGCGGCGACGCTGCGCAGCATGGGATCCACGGCCGGTCGGCAGAAATTCTCGGGCGCGGTCTTCACCAGACGGATGATCTTCTTCCCGTCCTCGATCGCCACCGTCATATGGATGTCGCCGGGCGCCACATAGATGCGGCCCCGCATGACCGGCTCGCCGTCGCGGGCTTCGGCCGTCGGAATCTTGCTGGCCTGGGCGATATGCTCGGCCAGGATCGCCGTGAAGGTCGCCGGCATATGCTGGGTGACCAGGATCGGCAGGTCGGACTTGCCACCCAGCCCGCCCAGTACCTTGAAGAGCGCCTGGGGGCCGCCGGTCGAGCTGCCGATGGCCAGGATCTCCGGCTGGAGGGTCGCCTCGGGGCGCAGCTTGAGGGGTACCGGCGGGCCCGCGGGCGCGGCCGGCGCGGTCCGGCGGGCCGGCGTCGGCGCCGCATTGGCGCTCTCCGGATGCTTGCGCCGGTAGACCTGGCCCAGTTCCTTGACCTTCGAGGTCAGCTCGCGCTTGAAGCTCTCGGCCGTCACCAGCTCCGACGAGCTGGGCTTGGCCACGTAGTCGGCGGCTCCGGCCGCCAGCGCCTGGAGGCTGATATCGGCGTTGCGCCGGGTCAGGGTCGAGGCCATCACCACCTGGAGGCCCGGCCTGGCGGCCAGGAGCTTCGGCAGGGCGGTGATGCCGTCCATGACCGGCATCTCGATATCAAGGACGACGACCTCGACGTTCGAGCGGCCGACGATGTCGACCGCCATCTGGCCGTTGCTGGCCGAATGGACGACCTTGATGCCGGCGTCGGCCTCGAGCGCCTTCGAAATCAAACCGCGGATCACGGCCGAGTCGTCCACGACCATGACCCGCACGGGTTGGGTGCGGGATTCGGCCGGCGGGGCGATGGGGGAAATCAGTGTCATTGAGGTGATGATGATCGGGTTCTAGAGCAGGCCGACTTGATTGAACTTCGACTCGATGATCTCGCTGTCGAAGGGCTTCATGATGTATTCGTCGGCGCCGGCCGTGATCGCCTCCTGGATGTGCTTCAGGTCGTTCTCGGTGGTGCAGAACACCACGACCGGCTGCTTGGAACCGTCCATGCGGCGCAGGCCCTTCAGGAAATCCATGCCGTTCATGACCGGCATGTTCCAGTCGAGCAGGATCGCGTCGGGCATGGCGCGCTTGCAGATGTCCATCGCGGCCTGGCCGTTCTCGGCCTCCTCGATCTGAAAATTCAGGCTCTCGAGGATCTTTCGCGCGACCATTCGGACGACCTTCGAGTCATCCACGACGAGACAGCGCTTCATGTTCTTCTCCCGTTATCCGATCGGGGCCCGCGAGGCCCCGATCCCCCGTCACTTCCTCAGGCCGCTTCCGCCTTGGCAAACTGCAACAGCTGGGAGACATCGAGGACCACCAGCAGCGAGCCGTTGAGGCGATAGATACCATCCGAAAAGTCGCGCCAGCGCGGGTCGAGCGTCGGCGGGTTGCGTTCATAGGCGGCGCCCTCGAGGCTCAGCACCTCGCCGACCGAATCGACGATCAGGCTGTAGAGCTCGCCGTTCTGCTCGACGACGATGCTCATCGAGTTCTGGCCCTTCTCGCGACGATCGAGGCCGAGGCGCAGGCGCAGATCGATCGCCGTCACGATGCGGCCGCGCAGATTGAGCGACCCGGCCACTTCCTTCGGCGCCAGCGGAATGCGGGTGATGCGCTGCGGGCCCAGCACGTCCTGGACCTTCAGGACCGGGATGCCGAACAGCTGGCCGGCGACGGTGAAGGAGACGAAGTCGTGCTGCCCCTCGCCGGTGCTCTTGCCGACGCTTTTGGAGGCTGTGGGAGTGGCGGCGTTCATGCGGCACCTTTGAGCTCGGAGAAGGCCTCGGACAGGGTCTGCAGCAGCGCATCGCGATCGAACTTGGCGACATAGTCGTCAAAGCCGACCTTGCGGCCGCGGGCGATGTCCTTGGGCGACGAATGGGAGGAAAGGGCGACCAGCGGCGTATCGCGCCAGCGCTCGTTCTTCTTCAGGGCCTCGGCGAACTCGAAGCCGCTCATGCCGGGCATCTCGATGTCGCTGATGATGACATCGTACTGCTCGCCCTGATCGCAGAGCTTCAGGGCCTGGTCGGCGCTCGACGCCGTCATCACATCGTAGCCGGCCGAGGACAGCAGCGGCGCGATCAGGTTGCGGAAGAACGGACTGTCGTCCACCAGCAGCAGGCGACGGCTGGTCTCCTCGCCGAACACGGCGTTCTTGTCGCCGAACCAATCGGCGAAGGCCTGGTTCAGGTAGTAGCCGGTATCGATGATGTCGGTTGCCTTGCCGGCCACGATGGCGCTGCCGAGACGGCCGGGGTTCGCCGACGACAGCTCGACCTCGAGCCGGTCCTCGACGATATCGACGATCTCGTCCACCAGGAGGCCCATCGAACGCTGGCGGTCCGAGAACACCAGCACCGGCTGGCGGCCGTCGGCCGGCATCTCCATGCCCTCCTGCATCGCCACCAGCGGCATGAGCTGGCCGCGATACTGGACCATATGGCGGTCGTTCGAACGCTCGATCGTCTTGCGGTCGATCTCCTCGAGACGGGCCACCAGCGCCAGCGGAACGGCCTTGGGCGCCGCGGTTCCGGCGCGGAACAGGATCAACGGCACCTTCTCGCCGCTGTGGCCGTCGCGGACCTGGGCCTGCTCGGCCTGATCGCCATGGGTCGCGTTGATCTGGCCCGACGCCGACGCGATGCCGTTCGGATCCAGGATCATGATCACGCTGCCGTCGCCGAGGATGGTGTTGCCGGAGAACATCGAGATGTCGCGCAGGATCGGCGCCACCGGCTTCACCACGATTTCCTCGGTGTCGAACACGCGGTCGACCATGATGCCAAAGGAGTAGGTGCCAACCTGGGCCACGACGATGAAACTGCCCTGGCCGGTCTGGTTCGCCTGCTCGTCGTTGCTGTCGAGCTTGAGCAGCTTGCGCAGCGAGACCAGCGGCAGGAGGCGGTTGCGCAGACGCAGGACCGGCGTGTCCTTGATCTGCTCGACGGTAGTGTCGGAGTTGGCGGCGGCGCGGACCAGCTCGACCACGCTGATCTGCGGGATCGCGAAGCGCTCGCCGGCGCACTCGACGATGAGCGCGGAGACGATCGCGAGCGTCAGCGGGATCTTGATGACGAAAGTGGTGCCGGAGCCTTCCGTCGAGCGCATCTCGATGGTGCCGCCGATCTTCTCGATATTGGTGCGGACCACGTCCATCCCGACGCCGCGACCGGAGACGCTGGTCACCTTGGCGGCGGTGGAGAAGCCGGCCT
Organism: Hypericibacter terrae; assembly: GCF_008728855.1. Classification (GTDB taxonomy): domain Bacteria; phylum Pseudomonadota; class Alphaproteobacteria; order Dongiales; family Dongiaceae; genus Hypericibacter; species Hypericibacter terrae. Next base: position 3,945,374 of record NZ_CP042906.1, read on the forward strand.
TGAAGATGAACTGCTGGACCTGCTGCAGGCTCATCTCGGCCAGCTCGGCCTCGGAGGCAAGCCCGTTCTGCAGGGCCTTCGCCTTGATCTTGTCGGTCGAGAGGCCCTTACCGTCATCGGCAATCTCGATGATGATATGGCCGCCCTCGTGATAGGCGTTCAGGGTGATCTTGCCGGTATCGTTCTTGCCGGCGCGGCGACGCTCCTCCGGGGTCTCGAGGCCATGGTCCGCCGAATTGCGCACCATGTGCGTCAGCGGATCCTTGATCATCTCGAGCACCTGGCGATCGAGCTCCGTCTCGGCGCCCAGCATCACCAGATCGATCTTCTTGCCGCATTCCAGCGAGAGGTCGCGGACCAGGCGCGGCAGCTTCGACCAGGCGTTGCCGATCGGCTGCATGCGGGTCTTCATCACGCCTTCCTGAAGCTCGGAGGTGACGTGATTGAGGCGCTGCAGCGGCGCGGCGAACGGGCTGTCCTTCTGCGTGCGCAGGATCTGCAACACCTGGTTGCGGGTCAGCACCAGCTCGCTGACCATGGTCATCAGGTTCTCGAGCAGATCGACATTGACGCGGATCGACTGCTGCGCGACGGCGGATTCCTTCTTGTTCTCCTCGCTCTCGCCCTCGGCCTTGGCGGCCGGCCTGGCCGTCGCCTTGGGTGCCGGCGCCGGCTTTGCCGGCGCTTCGGCGGCCGGTGCCTCCAGCACCTCGGCGCGCAGGCCGGCGACCAGGGTCAGGATCTCGGCGCGGGTCGCGGCCGCGACCTCGAGCGTCGTCAGCGAGGCCTCGATATGACCGAAGGCCGCATCGCAGAGGCTGTCGGTCAGGCCGCGCGCATTGAGATGCTGCTTGGCTTCCGGCAGGGCGGGACCCTTGTAGCTGTCGGGGCCGCCGGCCTTGTTCGAGAAGAACTCGCGCAGGTTGCCCTGCAGGACGTCGAGATTGACGCCTTCGAAGAAGGTCTTGAGGCGATCGTCGGCGGACGCGCGGCCGACGAAGACCTCGACGACCGAATCGATCACCGACATGCCGCCGATGCGGTCGTAGAGCGACCCGCTCTTCGCCGATTTCGCCTCGGCCTTCGCCGGCTTCGGTTCGGCTTTCGGGGCCGCGACGGGCTTGGGCGCGGAGGCGCCGTCGGCGAGCGCATTGAGGCGCCGGATGAGATCGCTGTCGTCGCCCTCGGGCTCGGCACCGGCTTCCTCGAGGGTCGCGGTCAGCGAGCGCACGCGGTCGAGACATTCCAGGATGATCGACACCGCTTCGGGCGTGACCTCGAGCTCGCCGTCGCGGACCTTGCCGAGCACGTTCTCGCCCGCATGGGCGACGCGCTCGAGGCGGGGCAGACCGATGAAGCCGCAAGTGCCTTTGATCGTGTGCACGAGCCGGAAGATGTTTCCGAGAAGCTCCGGATCGTTCGGATTCTGTTCGAGCTTGACCAGCTCGACGTCGAGAACGGCCAGGCTCTCGGTGGTCTCGGTCAAGAATTCGCGCAGCAAGTCGTCCATGAGGAAGCGCCCTTCAGATGGCCCCGATACATTCGGGGTCGTCGCGTCTGGCGCGGCCGAAGCCTTTCCCACCGAAAGGACCCGCCGCCAGCCATCCGTCACGCTCTCAGAAACTGCTTAAAAACCCATAAAGGCTTGAACTCGCGAAATGTTCGGGCCTGTCGGGGAAAGGCCGGCGCAACCGGCGGACAAAACAAGGAAAGCCGGCCCGTGCGGGCGCGGCTTTCGCGATCCTCGTTTGCGGGGGCCCCCGCGATTATCCACAAGCTTTTCGGTTCGGCCGCCGCGGGTTCCCCCGGACCCGATGCTCTCAGGCCGACGGAATCCTGACTTCGAACAGCACCTCGCCCGGTGCCACGGCCTGCGGCTTCAGATGGGCGCCGAAGCGCGCGGCCAGCCGGCCGGCGAGATAGGCCTGCACGGTGCGCGGCGTGAGATCGTTGGGCGGCGTCTGGGCCGCAAGCGCGGCCGCTTCGTCGTCGGTGAGCTTCGCATCCGTCCCCATCGCCCGGACCACGAAACGGATCGCTCCCGCCTCGCCGGTCGTGAGCGCCAGAATCCGGCCGCCGCGCGGCAGCGCGTCGGCCGCCATCAGGATCATGTTGAGCAGCAATTTGCCGGCCCCCGCGGGCAGGGCCAGAGTCTCCGGGGACATCGACCAGTCGAGCTTCACGCGGCCGTCCTGGAACAGGCCCAGGGCGGCAGCCTGCGCCTCCTGCGGACGCACGATCTGATTGCCGGCATTGCCGAAGGCGAGCCTGAAGAACTGCACCAGCGCCGTCGCGCGCGCGGCCGACCGGCGCGCGAGACCGACAGCCTCCTCCTCCATCTGCGGACTTTCCGACAGGAGCTCGAGTCCGTTGGCAACGGCACTGATCGGGCCAACCAGGTCATGGCAGAGGCGCGAGGCCAGAAAATCGGCGACCGTGAATTCGTTCACTGCGTGGGGATCCGTCGTCATGGGGTCGCTCGCTCGCGATTGGCTCTGGATTGGTTGTGCCAGCATGTCGTCTCCGTGCCCTTACCTGTCGTTCTTTGCGTTTTGGCAGCCGTTCGAATTCCTTATACGATCCAGAGGCCTAAAGCCCTGGTCGAAAAGGCGGCAACCGATGATAATGGTGGACAATCTGGTGCCCGGCGCCTGGGTGCGCCATCCGGATCATCCGGACTGGGGCATGGGCCAGATACAGTCGATCGTCGGCCATCGGATCACCGTGAACTTCGAACATGCCGGCAAGCTCTTGATCAATTCGGATATCGTCACCCTCACCCTGGCCGGGCTCGAGTCCGAAACCGACGAAAAGGCTCGCCGCGACAGATAGCGCCGGCAATCCTTACCGAGACATTAACCCTGCTGTGAAATGCGTGAATCAGGCATGAGCGAAACCCCGACCCTGCAGCAGCCGCGAATGCATCCCGGCGCCGGCCGCCGCAAGGGCATGAACACCCCCAAAGGCCGCCAGATCGACCCGCGGGCCCTGGCCGAGATCCAGGCGCTCCTGGGCAGCCGTTCGCGCCAGCGCGACCTGCTGATCGAGCACCTGCACCTGATCCAGGACCGCTACCGGCATCTCTCGGCGCGCCACATGGCGGCGCTGGCCCATGAGATGCGCCTCGCCCTGACCGAGGTCTACGAGGTCGCGACCTTCTACGCCCATTTCGACGTGGTGATGGAGGACGAGGCGCCGCCTCCCGCCCTCACCATCCGCGTTTGCGACAGCCTCACCTGCGAGATGATGGGTGCGCAGCAGCTCCTGTCCGCCCTGAAGCAGCAGACCGATCCGAAGAAGATCCGCGTCGTCCGGGCGCCCTGCATGGGCCACTGCGCCACGGCACCCGTCGCCGAGGTCGGTCACAATCACATCCGCCACGCGACACCCGAAGCGATCCTCGCGGCCGTCAAATCGGGCGATACCCATGCCCACGCGCCGGCCTATAAGGATTTCGACGCCTATCGCGCAGAAGGCGGCTATGCGTTGCTCACCGAATGCCTCGACGGCAAGCGCAAGCCCGAAGATCTGATCGCCGTCATGGAGAACTCGGGCCTGCGCGGTCTGGGCGGCGCCGGCTTCCCGTCGGGGCGCAAATGGAAGTTCGTGCGCGCAGAGCCCGGCCCGCGGCTCATGGCCGTGAATGGCGACGAGGGCGAGCCCGGCACCTTCAAGGACCGCATCTATCTCGAGACCGATCCGCATCGCTTCCTCGAGGGGATGCTGGTCGCGGCCTGGGTGGTCGAGGCGGCCGAGGTCTATGTCTATATCCGTGACGAATATCCGGGCGTGCTGGCATTGCTGCGGGTCGAGATCGCGAAGCTCGAGCAGGCCGGCCTCACCAGGAGGACCCGCATCGATCTGCGCCGCGGCGCTGGCGCCTATATCTGCGGCGAAGAATCGGCGATGCTGGAATCGATCGAGGGCAAGCGCGGCCTGCCGCGCCACAAGCCGCCCTTCCCGTCCCAGGTCGGTTTGTTCGGCCGCCCGACGCTCATCCACAATGTCGAGACCCTGTTCTGGGTGCGCGACATCGTCGAGAAGGGCGCCGAATGGTTTGCGAGCCATGGGCGCAACGGCCGCAAGGGCCTTCGTTCCTTCTCGGTCTCCGGCCGCGTCAAGCATCCCGGCATGAAGCTGGCCCCGGCCGGCATCACCGTGCGCGAGCTGATCGACGAATTCTGCGGCGGCATGCAGGACGGGCACCGCTTCAAGGGCTATCTCCCCGGCGGCGCCTCCGGCGGCATCCTGCCGGCCTCGATGGACAATATCCCGCTCGACTTCGACACGCTGCAGCCGCACGGCGCCTTCATCGGCTCGGCCGCGATCATCGTGTTGTCCGACAAGGACAGCATGCGCGACGCGGCCCTCAACCTGATGCGCTTCTTCGAGGACGAATCCTGCGGACAATGCACGCCCTGCCGGGTCGGCACCGAGAAAGCCGTCAAGCTGATGAGCCAGCCCCGCTGGGACGGGGATCTGCTGACCGAGCTGGCTCAGGCGATGAACGACGCCTCCATCTGCGGGCTGGGCCAGGCGGCCTGCAATCCGCTCAGCACCGTGATGAAGCATTTCCCGGAGGATCTCGCATGAGCGAGCGCATCACCTTCACGCTCGATGGCCAGGAAGTAACGGCCGAGCCCGGCGAGAGCATCTGGCAGGTCGCGAACCGCCAGGGCAACGAGATCCCGCATCTCTGCTGGCAGCCCAAGCCCGGTTATCGCGCCGACGGCAATTGCCGCGCCTGCATGGTCGAGATCAAGGGCGAGCGCGTGCTGGCCGCCTCCTGCATCCGCAAGCCGACGGCCGGCATGGTCGTCACCACCGACAATGAGCGCGCCAAGACCGCGCGGAAGATGGTGATCGAAATGCTGGTCGCCGACCAGCCGGCGAAGGAGATCGCGCACGATCCCCAGTCGGAGTTCTGGCGCTGGGCCGACGCCATGGATGTCGAGGTGAGCCGCTTTCCCAAGCGCCAGGGTCACGCACCCGACCGCAGCCATGTGGCGATGGCGGTCAATCTCGACGCCTGCATCCAATGCAATCTCTGCGTCCGCGCCTGTCGCGAGGTGCAGGTCAACGACGTGATCGGCATGGCCTATCGCGGGCACGAGGCCAAGATCGTGTTCGACTTCGACGATCCCATGGGCGAGAGCACCTGCGTGGCCTGCGGCGAATGCGTCCAGGCCTGCCCCACCGGCGCGCTCATGCCGGCGACCGTGGTCGACGAGCGGAATGTCCGCACCGGCTATGCCGACCGGAAAGTCGAATCGCTCTGCCCCTATTGCGGCGTCGGCTGCCAGACGACCTTCAATATCAAGGACGACAAGCTGCTCTGGGTCGATGGCCGCAATGGCCCCGCCAATCAGGAGCGGCTCTGCGTGAAGGGCCGCTTCGGCTTCGACTATATCAGCCATCCGCACCGTTTGACCCAGCCGCTGGTCCGCAAGGAGGGCGTGGCCAAGGACGCGGATAGTTATGTCGACCCCGGCAATCCCTGGACCCATTTCCGCGAAGCGACCTGGGAGGAAGCTCTGGACCGGGCGGCCGCCGGCCTCAAGACCGTGCGCGACCGCGACGGATCGCTGGCGCTGGCCGGCTTCGGCTCGGCCAAGGGCTCGAACGAGGAAGCCTATCTGTTCCAGAAGCTGGTGCGCACCGGCTTCGGCTCGAACAATGTCGATCACTGCACCCGCCTCTGCCACGCCTCGTCGGTGGCGGCGCTGATGGAGTGCCTCAATTCGGGCGCGGTCTCGGCGCCCTTCATGGCCGCCAAGGATGCCGAGGTCGTGATCGTCATCGGGGCCAATCCGACCGTGAATCACCCCGTGGCCGCGACCTTCATCAAGAACGCGGTCAAGCGCGGCGTGAAGCTGATCACGATCGATCCGCGCGGCTCGGCTCTGAGCCGGCACGCCTCTCACAATCTGCGCTTCAAGCCGGGGCAGGACGTGCCGCTCTTGAACGCGATGATCCATACCATCGTCGCCGAGAAGCTCTACGACCAGCAATATATCGAGGGCTATGTCGAGGGCTTCGACAAGATCAAGGCCAATGTCATCGATTTCCCGCCGGAAAAGATGGCGCCGCTCTGCGGCGTCGAGGCCGAAACGATCAAGACGGTGGCGCGACTCTACGCCAAGTCGCGCGCCTCGATCATCTTCTGGGGCATGGGCATCTCGCAGCATATCCACGGCACCGACAATGCCCGCTGCCTGATCACGCTGGCGCTCATCACCGGGCAGATCGGGCGCCCGGGCACCGGCCTTCATCCCTTGCGCGGCCAGAACAACGTGCAGGGCGCGTCCGACGCCGGCCTGATCCCGATGGTCTATCCCGACTATCAGAGCGTCGAAAACCCCAAGATCCAAGATTTGTTCCAGGAGTTCTGGGGCCAGCCGCTCGATCCCAAGCGCGGCCTGACCGTGGTCGAGATCATCAATGCGATCCATGCCGGCCAGATCAGGGGCATGTATATCGAGGGCGAGAATCCCGCCATGTCGGACCCGGACGCGCATCACGCGCGCCAGGCCCTGGCCATGCTGGACCATCTCGTGGTGCAGGACATCTTCCTGACCGAGACCGCGTTCCATGCCGACGTGGTGCTGCCTGCCTCGGCCTTCCCCGAGAAGGACGGAACCTTCACCAACACCAACCGCCAGGTGCAGATGGGCCGCGCCGCCCTGCCGCTCCCCGGCAACACCCGCCAGGATTGGTGGATCATCCAGGAGATCGCCAACCGTCTCGGCTGCGGCTGGAGCTACAGCCACCCGAGCGAGATCTTCACCGAGATGGCGCAGGTGATGCCGTCGCTGAAGAACATCAGCTGGGATCGCGTCGCGCGCGAGGATTCGGTGACCTATCCCGCCGACAGCCCCGACCGGCCCGGCAACGAGATCATCTTCGCGACCGGATTCCCGACCGCCAGCGGTCGCGGCAAGGTCGTGCCCGCGCGGATCGTGCCGCCGGCCGAGCTGCCGGATGCGCAGTTCCCGATGGTGCTGTCGACGGGCCGGGTGCTCGAGCATTGGCATACCGGCGCCATGACGCGCCGGGCCTCGGCCCTCGACGAGATCGAGCCCGAAGCGACGGCCATGATGTCGCCGATGGATATCGAGGCGAGGGGCTTCCGGCCCGGCCAGATGATCCGGGTCGCCACCCGCCGCGGGGCCATCGACATCAAGCTGCGCTCAGACCGCGACGTGCCGACGGGCATGATCTTCATCCCGTTCTGCTATGCGGAAGCCGCCGCCAACATCCTGACCAACCCGGCGCTCGATCCGTTCGGGAAGATTCCCGAATTCAAGTTCTGTGCCGCCAAGGTCGACGCCTCGCCGCTGGCCGCGGTCGCGGCGGAGTAGCCGCGGCGCCGCGCTCGACCCCCGCAGCATTGGCGGCCGGACGGTCGCTGCCTCACGCTGGCGCCGACTCGGCCCCTCCGGATAGCGTTGCCCCCGACCGGCGAGGTGCCGTTCTCGGTACGCGTTCCAGCGGGAGGGAAGGTCATGGCCGCCGGCTCGATCAAGGTGCTGATCGGCACGCCCTGCCCTGGCAGTACCGTCACCAGCAATTTCGCGCATTCCCTCCTGGAGACGCAGCGCGCCTTCGACAAACGGGGCCTGCTGCTGGAGCTGATGCTGTTGCCGGGCGAGACCCTGATGGCGCGCGGGCGCAACGCGCTGGTCGGCGTCCTGCTGGACCGGCCGGATGTCAGCCATCTGTTCTTCATCGACGCCGATACCGGCTGGCGCGCAGAGCAGGTCTTGAGGATGCTCGACCTCGATCGCGACCTGGTCTGCGGCCTGCGCCCGGCGACGTCGCTGGATTGGGAGCGCGTGCGCGTCAATGCCGCCCGCGGTGTCAAGGATCTGGAAGCTTCGTCGCTCGACTACGGCCTGCCGCAGGACAGGACCGGCATTCCTTCGGCCCCCGTCCAGGATGCCAAGTGTTTCGCGCGCGCCGAGACGGCGGGTGCCGGCTTCATGCTGATCAAGCGCGAACTGCTGGAACGGATGCGGGCTGCCTATCCTGAAACCCGCTGCCTGCTGGCGCCCTCGGAAACCCGCGGGGTATCCGGCATGCCGGCATCGACCTTTGCGCTGTTCGGCAGCGAGGTCGACCCGGAAACCGGCCTCTATCGCGGCGAGGAATTCGGTTTCTGCCGGCGCTGGCGGGCGCTCGGCGGCGAGATCTGGGTGGATCTGGCCGGCCGCCTCGATCATATCGGCAGCCTGACCTTCCATGGCGATTTCAGAACGCAGATGCAGCGGGTCGGCCCGAAGAGCTAGGGCCCTCCCTGCCAAAGGCAGGAGCTTCACGGATGGAACCGCGCACGAACATCCTGGTCGGCACGCCCTGCTATGGCGGCAACCTCACGCCGGCCTATCTTCAATGCCTGCTGGAATTGCAAAAGACCTGCGACCGGCGCGGCATCGGGTTGGAACTGGTGACGCTGGCCGGTGAAAGCCTGATCCCGCGCGGCCGCAACACCATCGTCGCCAATTTCCTCGACCATCCCGCCTTCACCCATCTGTTCTTCATCGATGCCGACACCGGCTTCAGTGTCGCGCAGGTGCTGCGCATGGCGGAGTTCGATCGGGACGTTGTTTGCGGCGTTTGTCCACTGAAGCGAATCGACTGGGAGCGGGTGCGCGCCAATGCGTCGAGCGGCGTCGCCAATCTCGAGGCCTCCTCGCTCCAGTATGTGCTGTCGGCGCGAGACCCCCTGGCGACGTCGATCCGGCTGCAATCTGTCAACGGCTTCGCCAAGACGGACTATGGCGGCTCCGGCTTCATGCTCATCAAGCGGGGCGTGTTCGAGCGGATGAAGGCCGCCTATCCCCAGACCAAATACGAGCATTCGCACTTCGTCAGCAAGGGCGGCCGGCCCAGCAGCGAGAATCTCTATGCGTTCTTCGACTGCGAGGTCGATCGGGAGACGAAGGTCTATCTGAGCGAGGACTATCTGTTCTGCCGCCGCTGGACCGAGATCGGCGGCGAGATCTGGGTCGACCTCACCAGCAGGCTCGACCATATCGGGAACTACGCGTTCCACGGCAATCCTCTGGCCGCCGTTCAAGGCTGATCGGCTATTGCACGATCAACACACAGTTCCCGTGCCAGTTTGCCGCGCGGCGCCCCGCGCGCCGGCGTTAATCATTGAGGCGGCGCCGTTATTGGCGGAACCCGTCGTTAACGGGTCACAGATTGGCCACAACGCCATTTGCCGGGTTGGGCCAGTTTCTTCAGGTGAGGTCACGCCGCTTATTGCCGTTCATTCCCGTCTAAAGGCCATTCATGAGTTCTTCGATTTCAAATCGGCTTTTGATTCTCGACCCCGACCGAAATAGCGGCGGCATGCTCGCCGGCGCGGCGGCGGACTCGGGCTATGAGACCGCGCATGCGACCGCGTTCGGCGAGTTCCTGCAATATCTGCAGCTCTGGAATCCGGCTTTCGTCCTGCTCGATGCCGGCACCCCGGGCGACGACGGCATGGCCATGCTCCGGCCTCTCTGGGAATCGCGCAGCCCGGCGGTGACCCTGTTGATGGGCCCGGTCGCGGATCAGAGCAGGCTTCATCTTCTGCAGCATCTCGGGACCGGCCGCGGCCTGACGATGGGCGGCATGATCTTCAAGCCGCTGCATCGCAACGAAATCGTCCAGACCCTGACGAGCCTGCGCGACAGCCGGCATTGGCTGACGGAGGCCGCCGTGACGCGCGGTCTGGAACAGGGCGAGTTCTTCCTCGAATACCAGCCGCTGGCGAACATCCGCAGCGGCCATATCAGCAGCGTCGAATCCCTGATCCGCTGGCGCCATCCGCATCGGGGGCTGATCGGCCCCGATGCCTTCATTCCCTTCGTGGAAGCTTCGAACGCCGTCGGGCCCCTGACACGATGGGTCGCCATGACCGCCATCGCGCAGCTCGGGGCCTGGTCCCGGGAGGGGGTCGAGCTCGACCTCGCCATCAATTTGTCGGCACGCAATCTCTGGGATGCCGATCTTGCCGACGCGATCCTGGCAGCCTGCGAGGCGGCCGACATCGCCACCTCCCGCCTTACCCTGGAGCTCACCGAGTCGGCCGCGGTCGAACGGCCTCAGGAGGCCATCGCCGCCCTCTCGCGCCTGCGGCTCAGCGGCATCAAGCTGGCCATCGACGATTTCGGAACGGGCTACTCCTCGCTGGCTCAGCTTCGCCACCTGCCCTTCTCCCAGATCAAGATCGACCGGGCGCTGGTGACGAACTGCCAGCAATCGCACAGCGCGCTCCAGATCATCAGCACGGTCGTCGATCTGGCGCGGAGCCTCGGCCTCCACTGCATCGCCGAGGGCGTCGAGACCAGGTCGGATTTCGACGCGATCGGCAATCTCGGCTGCGACACGGCGCAAGGCTATCTGATCAGCCGTCCCCTGCCGGCGGACCGGCTGCGGACCTGGCTGGCGGACTGGCCGGTCGTGCCGGGTCCGCGCCGCAGCATCGAGCTGCTGCGAAGCATCGCGCGCAGCGCTCACGCCTGACGGCAGCTCCCTAGGGCTGAACCGCCAGGATCTTGCCTTCGACCGCGCAGTGGGCACCGCCCTCGCCGCTGTCCTCGGGTTGATGCGCCCAGACCGTCGGCAGGAACAGAGGGTGGTTCTTCTCGATGGCGGCGGTCGAGATCAGCCGCGTCTGCTTGCCCTCGAGCGACTGCGAATAGACCACGCCAACCCCCGCCATGAAGGCCCATTGGTCATCCCAATGAAGGCGGACGACCTGCACCGCCCGGCCCTGCTCGTCCGTGCCCGACCAGCGTTCCACGGCCGGCAGGCTGGCGGGTTTACCGGCACCCGGATAAAGCTTGCCGTCGAGGCCGACGCCGAGCTGGTCGTAATCCACGCTCGCCGTTTCGTCGGCGCTCTGCGATTCGACGGCTGTCCAGATTTCGAAATGCGGCGCCTGGACCCAGGACTTTCCCTTGGCGGCCTCGATCTCCTTGGCCGCGGTCGGATCGTAGAGCTGGAGCAGCAACTCGTTGTAGCCCTGGGCCATGACGCGGATGTCGGCGCTCGTGTCGCTGCCGGCGGGCTTGCCGAAGACGAGGAACCCGTTTCTGCCGTCGGTCGACAGCTCGAGCGAGCAATTCCCGAGAACGGTCCCCGGTGCGATGGGATCGGCGGCACTGCCCAGGGGCGCGGGGATCACATAGGCGGCGACGCTGTCCGCGGTCGGCTGGGCCACGAATTTGCGATCGAGCGAGTCCGGCCAGTCTGGGCAGCCCATCTCTCCGTCGTCGTCCGAGGCGGCTTCGGCGGCACCCTGCCAGGCCAGGGATCGTGCCTGCAGGGCCCGCATATCGAGATCGAGCACCGTGCCCGAGTTGGGCATCACCGTGTTGAAGGAGCAGCTGCGCTCACGCAATTCACGAAAAGGCGAGAGGCTGTAGGTCACGACCGAATCCCAGCGCCAGGCCGAGCCGCCGCTCTGGCCATGGATCAGGCGGTTGGGCTTGATCGTGACGTCGTCCTCGCCGACACCGGCCGCCCCATAGCCGTCATTGCAGAGCGACATGAGCTGCCGGGGAGCGTCGCTGGCGCGCAGAAGCCAGTACTCGACGCCGCCATCCTTGCTCTCGGAATCGGGATCCGAATTGCAGCCTTCTTCCGGCGCCTCGGCCGGCTTGTCGGCGAGCGCCAGATGCAGCTCTACCACCGTCAGGGCCTTGCCCTGGTCGTCTTTTCCGGCATCGACCGCCTGGGTGATCTTGCAGCTGGCCCGCGACCCGCAGATCGCGTCCTTCTGTTCGGCCGTCGGCGCCGCGGCTTCGGCGACGGGCGCGGCCGTCATGAGAGACAACAGCACCAAAATCCCGAGGATCGGTCGCAAGTCGAGTGAGAGCCGCTTCGCGGAGTGAGACATGGGTCGTTCTTGCGGTGGAGGAAAGGAGTCTTCAGGGCGCCCGTGACGCCAGCCGCTCGGCTTCGACCAGGTCCTCCGGCCGGTTGGCGTTGAAAAAGGGATCGACAGGCTCCGATGAAAATTCGACCTGCGCAAGCCGGTAACGCGCGGTCCAGAGATCGACCTTGCGAATTCCTTCCTCCGCCAGGGCGAGGCGCAGCGCCGCGCGGGCCGCGACCGGCCAGAGCCCGACGACGGGATGCGCCTGGCCGCCGCTGGCGGCACAGGTCATGTCCGCCTCGCCCGCGAGACAGGGCCCCAGCAGGCGCGGGACGAGATCGCGCGGCAGGAAGGGCGAATCGGTGGGAGCCGTGATCACCCAGGGGCAATCCGGCGCGTTGACGGAGGCCCAGTCCAAGCCGGCGAGCACGCCCGCGAGAGGTCCCACGAAGCCCTCGATGCTGTCAGGCACCACGGGAAGGCCGTAATCCGCGAAGCGCACCGGATCCCCATTGGCGTTCAGGCAGAGCCGACGAACCTGCGGCTGCATGCGCTCGATCACATGGGCAAGGACGGGGCGACCTGCGAGAAGGCGCAAGGTCTTGTCGCCCCCGCCCATGCGGCGCGAGAGCCCGCCCGCCAGCAGCAGGCCGATGACGGGCGGTGTGTCAGGCATGGAACACCGGGCGTCCTCGCTCACGCCGGGCCATCGTCGGAGAGGCTCGATTTGCGTTGATGGCGGGGCTCCTCGCCGTCACCTTCGGCGGCCGGCGCGTCGAACCGGATGCGGTGCTCGCCGGCGAGCGCCAGGAAGCGGCGGCCCTTGGCCCGCCCAATCAGGGTGAGATCCGCCTTGCGCGCGAGCTCGACGCCCCAGGCGGTGAAGCCAGATCGCGACACCAGGATGGGGATGCCCATCTGCACGGTCTTGATCACCATCTCGCTGGTGAGCCGGCCGGTCGTGTAGAAGATCTTGCCCTGGGGCGGGATGCCTTCGAGATGCATGTAGCCGGCGATCTTGTCGATCGCATTGTGGCGGCCGACATCCTCCATATAGATCAGCGGCCGGTCCTCCTCGCACAGCACGCAGCCATGGATGGCGCCGGCGGCGAGATAGAGACTGGGCGCGGTATTGATCTTCCTGCTGAGCGCATAGAGCCACGACGTGCGGATCAGGGCCGCCGGATCGAGGCGAATCTCCTCGAACTTCTCCATCAGATCGCCGAACACGGTTCCCTGCGCGCAGCCCGAGGTCAGTGTCTTCTTCCTGAGCTTCGTCTCGTAGTCGGTCTTGCGCTCGGTCCGCACCACGACGGTTTCCAGCTCCTCGTCATAGTCGATCGCCGTGACGCGGTCGTCCGGCTGCAGCATGTTCTGATTGAGGAGATAGCCCACCGCCAGATAGTTCGGAAAATCGCCGACCGTCATCATGGTCACGATCTCCTGTCCGTTCAGGAACAGCGTGAGCGGCCGTTCCACGACGACGCTGGTTTCGACCGCCCGGCCATCCTGGTCGAGGCCGGTGACCCGGCGGGTGAGCCGGGGATCGTCGGGGTCGGGTCGAACGCGAAATTCCTGCATGGACCGCACTATGGGGAGAGGCATCGAGCGGAACAAGGCATGAGCTGGAAACCGCCGGGCGGCCGCACCCTGCCGGCGCCGGGTCGCAGGCTACCATCCCGCTTTGACACCCCGATTCCCGGGAATTATACATATCGCCGGCTATCCCCACATCACCACGCGCAGGGCCCGGCCCCTACATGCAGGATCTAGGCGCGGCCCTCGGCCTTGCTTTCCATCTGATCGCGAACGGCGATGCCGCTCTCGCCGAGATCGTCGGCCGTTCGCTTGCCGTCAGTCTGGGTGCCGTGGTGCTGGCGACGCTGGTGGGCCTGCCGCTGGGTGCAGCGTTGGCGCTGTTCCGGTTTCCCGGCCGGCATGCGGCGACCGTACTGCTCAATGCACTCATGGGCTTGCCCCCGGTCGTGGTCGGCCTTGTCGTCTATCTGCTGTTGTCGCGTTCGGGCCCGCTGGGCGTGCTCGGCCTGCTCTTCACGCCGACGGCGATGGTGGTTGCCCAGTTCGTCCTGGTAACGCCGATCGTTGCCGCGCTGGCGCGCCAGACCGTCGAGGATCTCTGGGCGGAGTATTCCGAACAATTGCGTTCGCTCGGCACGACGCCCGCGCATGCCCTCCCGACGCTGCTCTGGGACGGCCGCTTCAGCCTGATCACCGCCATTCTGGCCGGCTTCGGGCGTGCCAGCGCCGAGGTCGGCGCCGTCATGATCGTGGGCGGCAATATCGATCATGTGACCCGCGTCATGACGACGACCATCGCGCTCGAAACCAGCAAGGGCAATCTGCCGTTGGCCCTCGCTCTCGGCATCGTGCTGATGCTGCTCTCGCTCGGCGTGAATGCCGCGGCATTTCTGTTGCGCGAGACCGCGCGGGAGCGCACGTCATGAGCGCCGGCACGATCCTCCCGCTTCGGCTCGAGGCGGTTGCCTTCGAAGCGAGCGGCCGCACGCTGATCGAACCCGTGACACTCGACATCACGCGCGGACCGCGCAGCCTCCTGCTCGGACCCAACGGATCGGGCAAGAGCCTCTTTCTGCGCCTCTGCCATGGCCTGATCCGACCCTCGCGAGGCCGCGTGCACTGGAAGGGCGAAGGCGCCAATGGCGGCGGCCGCAGTCTGCTGCATCGCCAGGCGATGGTATTTCAACGCCCGGTGATGTTGCGCCGCTCCGCCATCGCCAATGTCGAATATGCGCTGAAGCTGCGCGGCCTGGACCGCGACGCGCGTCGCGACCGGGCGCGGGAGATGCTGGCCCGCACCGGGCTGGCGGCTCTCGCGCGCATGCCCGCGCGCGCCCTTTCAGGCGGCGAGCAGCAGCGGCTGGCCCTGGCCCGCGCCTGGGCGATCGAGCCCGAGATTCTGTTTCTGGACGAACCGACCGCTAATCTCGACCCCGCCGCCGTCAAGATGGTGGAGGAGATCATCGGCGCGATCCATGCCGCCGGAACCAAGATCGTGATGACCACGCATGATCTGGTCCAGGCTCGCCGGCTGGCCGACGAGATCATCTTTCTGCATCGCGGCCGGGTCGTCGAACGGCGCGAGGCCGCGTCATTCTTCTCGAGACCCGAGACCGAAGCCGCCAGGGCTTTCGTCGAGGGCCGGCTCGACTGGTAGAGACCGCCCCCTTGGGGGCATTCCGAAGGGAGACTTCGTCATGACGATCACCCGACGCCGATGGCTCATGCTCTTCGCCGTCCTCCTCGCCACGGTGGCATCGGCAGCTTCGCCCCCGCCGGCAGCCGCCGCGGATCGCTACATCACCGTGGCCTCGACCACCTCGACGCAGGATTCGGGGCTGTTCGACTATCTGCTGCCGATCTTCACCGCCAAGACCGGCATCGAGGTTCGGGTCGTCGCCAAGGGCACCGGCGAAGCGATCAAACTGGCCCAGGCGGGGGACGCCGATGTGCTCTTCGTTCACCACAAGCCGTCGGAGGAGAAGTTCGTCGCCGATGGGTATGGCGTGAGGCGCTATCAGCTCATGTATAACGATTTTCTCATCGTCGGCCCGAAGGCCGACCCGGCCGCCATTGCCGGCACGAGCGACGTGGTCGACGCTCTCAAGAAGATCGCGGCCGCCAAGGTCCCCTTCCTCTCGCGCGGCGACGACAGCGGGACCAACAAGGCCGAGGTGACGCTCTGGAAGGCCGCGGAGATCGATCCCAAGCAAGCCAGCGGAACCTGGTATCGCGAGACCGGCGCCGGAATGGGCCCGACCCTCAACACGGCAGTCGGCATGGCCGGCTACACCCTGACCGATCGCGCGACCTGGCTGGCGTTCCAGAACAAAGGCGATCTCGTCGCCCTGGTCGAAGGCGACAAGCGCCTCTTCAATCAATATGGCGTCATCCTGGTGAACCCGGCGAAGTTCCCGCATGTCAAGGCGGCCGACGGACAGACCTTCATCGACTGGCTGGTGTCGCCGGAAGGTCAGAAGGCCATTGCCGACTTCAAGGTGGAGGGGCAATCGGTGTTCTTCCCCAATGCGGAGCCCTCCTCCTGATCGGCCCCTAGGCCCTGGACAGGCGGCCTTGGACGCGAAGTCCCTGTGCCAGACCCCACGCGATCGCCCGCTCGACCTGCTTGCGGACGCGTGCCGGTTGGGGCAGATCGAGATCGCCCGATGCGATCTCGACCCTGCCCGACGCCGGGCACCAGCTGGGAATGAGAGCCGACACTTCCGCCGGACAGAACTGCATCAACAGCGCCCGGTTATTGTCGGCGAGCAATTCCAGGATCCGCTGACGGACCGAGGCGCCGAATATGCGTGCATCGGATCTGGCAAACAGGCCCGCGGCCTCCGCCCAATCGAACAGGCGGACGTCATGCGGGCCGCGGAACAGAAGATTCGCATGACGGTGGCAGAAGCTCAGAAAGGCCGGATGCAGCATGCGATTCTCGCTGGTCATGCTGCAATCGAGCCCGGCGGCACCGAGCCGGGCGGCGAAATCCAGCAGCAGATTGTCGCCCCATAGCGCCGAGGGGTCGACTGGCCTGACCGCAATCCGCTGCCGCCCGATCGCCTCCGCCCAGGCGCGTGCCGCCGCGAGAAAATCGGGATAGCCCGCCTCGGCACGCCGCAGCGCCCAGCGCGCCGGCGACTCCCGGGAAATCTTGAGCGCGAACTGCTTCCAGTAGGATTCGAGCCAGAGGTCGGGTCGGCGCACATAGAGCACCACCTCGAGATCGAAGCGCCGCGCGACCTCTCCGAAGGCCGCCAGCAGGATGCTCCGATCGGCCGACAGGCGCGTCAGGTTCTTGGCCGACCAGACGATCACGCCGCCCTTGGCGTTCCTGGATTCGGCCTCGAAGGCCCGGCAATAGCGATCGATCAGTGCGGCGGTCTTTTCCTGGACGCTGCCGGCCCCATCCAGGATCGCCTCGAATTGCAGATCCGGCCCCATGGGCGATATCCGGTCGGGCTTGATGGGCATGAGCGAGGCATCCAGCGGATAGATCCCCTGTTCGCGCAGCCCGCTGGCATTGCGCCGAAGAAAGGACTGTATGCTGGTCGACGCGACCTTGGGCGCGCCGACATGGACGACGACCTTCTGCAATCCCCGATCCCCACCAGACTCGCGGGCCCACCCCTCGATGGTTCCCGCCTTTATGGCAGGATTCGCCCGCAATTCGATCCCCGAAATCGGGAAGGAAAGCCCCGGAAAGCGCGCAACGCCGGCGGGGTCAGCGCTTTGCCAGCCGGTCCTGCAACCGGAGGGCCTGCGCCAGACCCTTGGCGGCCAGCCGTTCCAGCGCCGCCAACCCAGGCGCGGCTTCGGATGCCTCGAGATCGCCCGGCACAACTGTGGCGGTTCCTGACGGGCACCAGCTCGCCAGCAGCGCCGTTGCCTCGTTCGGACAGAACTCCGTCAAGAGCGTGCGGCTGCCCTCCGAGAGCAGGGCGAGAATTCGATGGCGGACGGCGGCGCTCAAGAGACGTTGCCCCGGTTTCGCAAAGAGCCCCATGGTTTCGGCCCATTTGGAGAGCCGCACGTCGTGAGGGCCTTGAAACAGCAGATCGGCATGGCGATGGAAGAACCGCAACAGCGCGGGGTGCAGCATCCGGTTCTCATAGGCGAGATTGCGGTCGAGGCCGGTCGCTCCCAGAAGTCCGGCGAAATCCTCCAGCACGGCCCCGCCCCACAAGGCGGCCGGATCGAGGGCGCGGACGACCAGCCGTCCCTGCCCCAGGCCCGCTGACCAGGCACGAGCCTCTCCGAGGAAATCGGGCAATCCCTGCTTCGCGCAGTCGAGCGCCCACTGCGCCGGCGACGCCTTAGAAACTTTGAGCGTCCATTGCTTCCAGCAGGATTCCAGCCAGAGATCGGGACGGCGCACGTAAAACACCACCCGCAGATCGAAATGCCGGGCGACCTCCTGGAAGGCCGCGATCACGATGTCGCGCTCCGCATTCAGACGCGCCAGGTTCTCCGCGGAGAACACCACTCTGTCGCATCCGGAGACCCGCGTGGCCCGATCGAGCGCGGAGCAATAGAGATCGGACAGACCGGCGGTCTTCTCCGCAGCACTGCCGGCGCCGACCAGGATTTCCTCCGACCGCATATGCGGCCCCATGCGCGCGAGCCCGCCCGGCTCGATGGGCGCCAGGAACTTGTCGAGCGGACAGAGGCCCTGATCGCGAAGCCGGCCCGCATTCTGCCGAAGGAAGGACTGAATGCTCGTCGAAGCGGCTTTCGGCGCACCGATATGAAGGACGACCTGCTGCAATCCCGGCCTCCGCCTCGACCATCGTCACGATGGCACATTGTCTTTATGGCAGGAATTGCGACCGGTTTGGAATTGGGATTTCTTGCCCGGATCAGAGGGAAAAGGACGCCCATGCGGGTGCGTACGGGCGATTGCCAGGACGCGGACAGGACCTTATCGTCGACGGCCCTTCGCCATTCGACATCCCTGGATCGCCGCCATGCCGCTGCTGCCGATTGCCGACCGCTGGTTCGAGATCACCCGTATCAGCGACGACATCACGCTTCTGCTCGAACCCCATGTCGTGCCGCTGATGCGCTGCAACATCTGGCATGTGCGCGGCCGGGACCGCGATCTGCTGATCGACACCGGCATGGGCATTGTCAGCCTGCGCGAGGCGGCCCGGCATCTCCTCGATAAGAAAGTGACCGCCGTTGCGACCCACACCCACACCGACCATATCGGCAATCATCACGAGTTCGAGCACACGCTGGTCCATGAGCTCGAGGCCGAGGAGCTCCGGCGTCCGTCCGATCGTGGCACGCTCCTGGCCTCGGTCATGGGTGCCGACGCGATCCTCAGCCTGGCCAAGGCCGGCTATCCCTTCGACGGCGATCTCGTCACCGCACTACCCTATGCCGGCTACGACCTGGCGAGCTTTGCGACGAAAGACGCAGCCGTCACCGAGATCGTGACCGAGGGCGACGTGGTCGATCTGGGCGACCGGCATTTCGAGGTGCTGCATCTTCCCGGCCATTCGCCCGGCAGTATCGGTCTCTGGGAGGCCGCCACCGGGACGTTGTTCTCGGGCGACGCGATCTATGACGGCCCGCTCCTCGACGAGATCGACGGCGCCCATATCCCGACCTATATCCGGACCATGAAGCGGCTGCGCGAGCTTCCGGTCGAGATCGTCCATGCCGGCCACGATCCCAGCTTCGGCCGGGAGCGGCTTATCCAGTTGGTGAATGCCTACCTCGCCAAACGGGCCTGAACCGACCCGGCCCCGACAAACGCCCCTTTCCCCGGCCGCAGGCGCCGGCCGACGCCTTGACGAGGCTCAGGGCTCCCGGCATGTTCCGGACCCGAGCCGGCTCCCGGAATGCCGCCCCCTCGGGCAGCGCGGGCCTCGTTTTCATCCCCCAGGAGGAATTCATGAAGCGTTCGCGTTGGGGCCTGATGGCCGGCGCGGCGGCGTTGGCCGCCCTCGTTCTCGGCGCCTATCAGGTCCGGGCCTCCGATCCCGTC
The DNA here is from genome assembly GCF_008728855.1 of Hypericibacter terrae. Taxonomy (GTDB): domain Bacteria; phylum Pseudomonadota; class Alphaproteobacteria; order Dongiales; family Dongiaceae; genus Hypericibacter; species Hypericibacter terrae. Next base: position 3,964,786 of record NZ_CP042906.1, read on the forward strand.
CTGATCGCGGTCACGGCGATCGTCGACCATCCGGCGTTGAACGCGGTTCGCGACGGTGTGCGCGACGAGCTCGAGGCCGAAGGCTATCAGGGGGACGGACTGAACTTCGTCTATGAGAGCGCGCAGGGCAATCCCTCGACCGCCGCCCAGATCGCGCGCAAATTCGTCGGCGAGAACCCGGCCGTGATCGTGCCGATCTCGACGCCCTCCGCCCAGGCGGTCGTGGCGGCGACGCAGGACATTCCGGTGGTCTTCACCGCCGTGACCGATCCGCTCGACGCGAAACTGGTCTCGAACATGCAGAAGCCGGGCGGGAACGTTACCGGCATGAGCGACCTCGCTCCGGTCGGCAAGCAGTTGGCGCTGATCCGCGAGATCCTGCCCAACGCCAAGACCATCGGCATGCCCTACAATCCCGGCGAGGCCAACGGCGTGGCCCTGATGAATCTGGCGAAGAAGGAAGGTGCTGCGCTGGGCTTCACCGTGATCGAAGCGCCCGCCGTGAAATCCTCCGACGTCATGACCGCCGCCCAGAGCCTGATCGGCAAGGTCGACGCGATCTATGTCTCGACCGACAATCAGATCGTCAGCGCCTTCGCCTCGGTGGTGAAGGTCGGCGTGGACAACCAGATCCCGGTCTTCGCCGGCGACACGGATTCGGTCTCGCGCGGCGCCATCGCCGCCATCGGCTTCGACTATTACGATGTCGGGCGCCAGACCGGGAAGATCGTGGTGCGGGTGCTGAAGGGCGAGAAGCCCGGCGACATCGCGGTGCAGGGCGTCGACACGGTCCAGCTCTTCGTCAATCCGGGCGCCGCCAAGGCCATGGGCGTGACGATCCCCGACGCGGTGATGCAGCGCGCCAAGCAGGTGGTGCAGTAACGGGATCTTCGGCCTCGCATCCGGCGATGGACGGATGCGGCGCTTCGGTCTCGAGATGAAAGTCGGCTGGCGATGAGTCTCGTTGCCTTCCTCGGCGCGATCGAAATCGGCTTGGTCTTCGGGCTGGTCGGGCTGGGCGTGTTCCTGTCCTTCCGGGTGCTGAATTTTCCCGACCTGACGGTCGATGGGAGCTTCCCGCTGGGGGCCGCCGTGAGCGGCACCATCATCGTCGCCGGCGGCAACGCCTATCTCGCGACCGCGATCGCGATCCTGGCCGGCTGCCTCGCCGGCCTGGTCACGGCCGCGCTCAATCTGCGCTTCCGCATCCTCCATCTCCTCGCCAGCATCCTCACCATGATCGCGCTCTATTCGATCAATCTGCGCATCATGGGCAAGCCCAATCTCGCCATCCTCAACGAAGCCACCGTGCTGACGCCCTTCCAGGGGCTCGGACTGAGCAATCTCTATCTCCGCCCGATCTATGCCGGCGTCGTGACCCTGATCGTCGCCCTGCTGCTGGTGCGCTTCCTGGCCTCGGACATGGGGCTCGCCATGCGGGCCACGGGCGCCAATCCCCGCATGGCGCGGGCCCAGGGCATCGACACGGCCGCCATGACCTATCTCGGCATGGCGATCAGCAACGGGCTGGTGGCGCTCGCGGGCGCGCTCTTCGCCCAGATGAACGGCTTCGCCGACGTGGCGCTGGGCACCGGGACGATCGTGGTCGGCCTGGCCGCCGTGATCGTCGGCGAGGCCATCATCGGTACCCGCAGCGTGATGCTCTGGGTGCTGGGCTGCGTGATCGGGTCGGTCGTCTATCGCATCGCGGTCGGCCTCGCGCTCAACAGCTCGGCGCTGGGCTTGAATGCCTCGGACCTCAATCTGGTGACGGCGGTGCTGGTGGCGATCGCGCTCATCCTCCCCGGTGCCCGGAACCCGCTGCGCACGCTTCTGGCGGGACGGAACGCCACCGGAAAGAGCCCGTCATGATCGAACTCAAGGATCTCGCCGTCACCTTCAACGTCGGCACGCCGATGGAAACGCGGGCGCTCCAGGGGCTGGATCTCAGCATCCCGGCGGGTCAGTTCGTGACCGTGATCGGCTCCAACGGGGCCGGGAAATCGACGCTGCTCAATGCGCTCACGGGCGACGTGCGGCCCGACCACGGGTCGGTGACGATCGGCGGCACCAACGTGACCGGATGGTCGGCGCCGGCGCGCGCCGGCCTGATCGCACGGGTGTTCCAGGATCCGCTGGCGGGAAGCTGCGAGGCCCTGACGATCGAGGAGAACATGGCGCTTGCCGCCGCGCGCGGCCGCAAGCGGGGGTTTGCGCGCGCGCTCGGCGGATCGGTGCGGGGCCTGTTCCGCGAGAAGCTGAAGCAGCTGGGCCTCGGTCTCGAGGCGCGTCTCGCCGACAAGATGGGCCTGCTGTCGGGCGGCCAGCGCCAGGCGGTCTCGCTGCTGATGGCGACTCTGCGGCCGATGAAGATCCTGCTGCTGGACGAGCATACCGCGGCGCTCGACCCCAAGACCGCGCAGTTCGTGCTGCAGCTGACGGACGCGATCGTCTCGGCCCAGCGCCTGACGACCTTGATGGTCACCCACTCCATGCGCCAGGCGCTCGATCACGGCAGCCGCACCATCATGCTGCATGAGGGCCGCATCGCCTTCGACGTGGCGGGTCCGACAAGGAAAGGTCTCGACGTGCCCGATCTGCTGGCGCTGTTCTCGCGCGGACAAGGCCAGGCGCTTGCCGACGATTCCCTCCTCCTCGGCTGACAGGGCGATCCCGGCATGAAGCGCGACGATTACACCGCGGCCAACCGCGAGGCCTGGAACGAGGCGGCGCCAATTCATGCGCGGCAGAGATTCGAGCAGCTGCTGGCCGACTTCCGCAAGCCCGGCCATTCCTGCCTCGACGCGCTCGAGACCCGGACGCTGCAAGAGATCGGCCTCGCCGGCAAGGCGGTCGCCCAGATCTGCTGCAACAATGGCCGCGAACTGCTGAGCGTGAAGAATCTGGGGGCCGCGCGCTGCGTCGGGTTCGACATTTCGGACGGCTTCATCGCCCAGGCGCGGCAGCTCGCCCGGGCCGGCGCCATCGAGGCCGAGTTCCTGACGACCGACATCTATCGCATTCCGGCGCGCTTCGATGCCAATTTCGATCTCGCGATCATCACGATCGGCGTCCTCGGATGGATGCCGGATCTCAGGGGTTTCTTCTCTGTGGTCGCGAGGTTGCTCAAGCCCGGCGGCCAGCTCTTCATCTATGAGCAGCATCCGATCATGGGCATGTTCGAGCCGGGCGACCCGGAGCCCCAGCCCAGGCTCCGCCATTCCTATTTCAGGACCGATCCCTTTCGCGACGAGACCGGGCTGGATTACTGGAGCGGCGAAACCTACAAATCGAAGCCGACCTATTGGTTTCAGCATAAGCTGTCGGACACGATGATGGCCTGCATTGGGACTGGCTTCGCGCTCGAAGCCTTTACCGAGCATGACCACGACGTCTCCAACATCTTCGGGAACGTGACGGCGCAGCCCATCCTCCCGCCCTTGTCCTACAGCCTGATCGCGCGCAAGACGCGCTGAACCCGCCGGTCCCCTGGAAGCGATCATGGAATCAACCGGAGCGGAAATGTCAGGGGCTCGAGCCGTTCCTCCGCTTTTCATCGGCGGCTGCGGGCGCAGCGGCACGACGCTGGCGGTCGACCTCCTCGGCATGCATCCCGTGCTGTCGCCGGTTTACGAGACGGGCTTCGTGCTGGAAGTGGCGCAGCTCCTGTTCTCGAGCGGCGGCCTCTCGGCCTTCATGGTGGCAGACCAGATCGAGCGATTGATGTCGCACTGGTCGCGCGACCTGCCGCACCGGCCGCACAACAAGAAGGAGTATGAGCGCTACTGGCATGGCGCCCATTACGTGCTCTTCGATCGCGACACGGCCATGGCCGCCACCGGCACCCTGATCGAGGATCTGATCACGGCCGAGCCTCAGGCGGGATTCCGCCGCTTCGTCACCGGCCTCTTCGCCGACCATGCGCGGCGCGACGGCAAGCCCGCCTGGATCAACAAGACGCCGCTCTACGTGCTGCATCTGCCACTCCTGAAGCATCTCTTCCCCGCGATGAAGTTCATCCACTGCACGCGCGATCCCCGCGACGCGGTGCCCTCGATGCTGAGCCGGCGCTGGGGCCAGCATCAGACGGTCGATGAAGGCGCGAGCTTCTGGCAATCCTGCATCGAGGCCGCCCGCGCCTTCGCCGCCCGCTGGCCCACGGATCACGTCGAAACCCGGTTCGAGGATCTGGTGACGCAGCCCGAGACGGAGATCGCCCGGATCCTCCAGGCCCTTGGCCTCGAGGACTGCTCCGCCGACATGCTGTCGCGCTTTCGCGACCGGGTTCGTTTCGATTCCGGCCGCATCGCCAGCCTGGAGCGCGACCCGGCCGTCAGCGCCAGAATCGAAGCGATCGCCGGGCCGACGATGATCCCGCTCGGCTATCGCTGAGATTTCACCAATATTGGAAGCTGCGGGCGAAGCGCGCGCATTGCCGTTCGATCACCGCGATCTCGGCCGGCGACAGTTCGTCGGCATAACCGCCGATGCGCGGCTGGCTCGTGGGCTCCTGCCAGCCGGGCGACCAGAACGCACCGGCCTGCTGGTCGTCGCGCTGGCGCTGCCAGGTCTCTGACGTGAGCGCCGCCGGCCGCCCGTCCAGAGCCAGGCCGGCGAACCGTCCCAACGCCTGCAATGCCGCGGGATCGCCTTGGGCAATGCTCTCATAGCGCGCGACATGTAGGCGCCCCTGGAGCAGCTGGGGATTGGCATAGCTGTCGGCGTAATAGCCGAGCACCAGCTCGGAGAGCTTCTCCATGTCGCGACCGACATGAACCAGGGGCGCCACCGAGCCCGCCGCGCGCTGGCGCCCGGCCACTTTCACCATCGACGCGATGATGTCGCGCGGGTCGCGCGCGACCAGGACGAAGCGCGCCTCGGGGAGCAATCTTGCCGCCAGCGAAAAATGATAGGCGAGCTCCGGATTCTTGAGTACCAGCTGCCGGGCCTTGGGGTAACGGGCGGAAAGCGCATGCAGGAATCGGCGCAGCGTCTCGCGGCCGAACGCGTCGAAGGCCTCGCGCGAGGCGAAATAGTCCGCCAGGAACAGGTCGAAGCGCTTCTCGCCCTGCTTATGGGCGGCGAGCAGCTCGGTCAGGTAGTGGCATTCGGCAATCGCCGGATTGACGCCCGGCGCCGCGCAGAGGAGCCGCTGGATGAGCGTCGTGCCGCTTCTCATGCAGCCGCCCACGAACAGCACTGGAATTTCCGCCAAGCTCACCCTTCCCGTCTCTGCCAAGGGCGCGGGCCCGCCCCGAGGCCGTTCCGCCGTCCCTCGAGACCCATCGCCCCGGCTTCCCTGCGGCAAACTGCCATGAAACCGGCGGGAGGGTCCAGAAACCCGGTTCTCCGTCAAAATTCCTCGTTTTTCAGGGGCCTTAGGGACATTTAGCCCTACCCGGTTCGGGGGCGAAATCCCGCCCGGAACGTCCTATATTCCGGGTCGAGGAATGTGAGAAAGCCTTGGCGATGATCGATCCCTTCGGCCGACATATCCGTTACCTGCGCGTGTCGGTCACGGACCGCTGCGACTTCCGCTGCGTCTATTGCATGGCGGAGGACATGGAGTTCCTGCCGAAGCGCGAGGTGCTCTCGCTCGAGGAACTGGATCGCCTTTGCAGCGCCTTCGTGCGGCAGGGCGTGAAGAAGCTGCGCCTGACCGGCGGCGAGCCTCTGGTCCGGCGCGGCATCATGCAGCTCTTCCGCGGCCTGTCGCGTCATCTCGAGAGCGGCGCGCTTGAGGAACTGACCGTCACGACCAATGGCAGCCAGCTGTCGCGTTATGCCGCGGAGCTGGCGAGCCTCGGCGTGCGCCGGGTCAATGTCTCGATCGACACGATGGACGAGCGCAAGTTCGCCGAGATCACGCGTCGCGGCAGCCTGCCGGTGGTGCTCGAAGGTCTCGAGGCCGCCAAGCGCGCCGGCCTCCAGGTCAAGATCAACGCGGTCGCCCTCAAGGGCGTCAATGACGGCGAGTTCGACCGGCTGATCGGCTGGTGTGGTGCGGAGGGCTTCGATCTGACCCTGATCGAGGTCATGCCGATGGGCGATATCGGCGGCGAGAACCGCCTCGACCAGTATCTGCCGCTGTCGATGGTGCGCGCCGACCTGGCGCAGCGCTGGACGCTCGAGGATATCGACTACCGGACCGGCGGGCCGGCGCGTTATGTGCGCGTCAAGGAAACCGGCGGGCGGCTCGGCTTCATCACGCCCCTGACCCATAACTTCTGCGAGAGCTGCAACCGCGTGCGCGTGACCTGCACCGGCATGCTCTATATGTGCCTCGGCCAGGAGGACAGCGCCGATCTCCGTGCCCCTTTGCGCGCCTCGCCCGGCGACGACGCGCCGCTCGAGGCCGCCATCCGCGAGGCGATCGCGCGCAAGCCCAAGGGCCACGACTTCATCATCGACCGCCGGCATAGCGGCCCCGCCGTCCCGCGCCATATGAGCGTGACCGGCGGCTGACCGCCGGTTCGCCGGCGTACGCTCCCCTCGCGGCGTTCCTCTCTATTTGATCGTGATCTGATGCGCGAAGTTGGCGCCGTCGCTGATCGTCACCTGCTTGAAGCCCAGGAGCTTCAGCAGATCGAGAAAGGTCGCCTGATCGGCCAGGGTGTATTGCTGGAAGAAGGGCGTCATGCGCGAGATGGCGGTCAGGTTGGCGAGGAGCGCCCGGGCCCGGTACATCGTATCGAAATGCCCGCCCTCGGTCGCGACGATGATCAATTTGTCGGCGTCGTCGCCCTTGGCGAAGATCGCATAACCGGGATCGTAGCGCTGCGACAGCAGCTGCTTGGTGAGGCCGGTGACGAAGCCGATCCGGCGGCTCCGGTCGCTCTCAGCCAGCGTCTGGACGCGCGCCTCGTAGGTCTCGGTCGTTTGGGGCGGCGGGTAGTAGTAGTTGGCATGATTGTCGTCATTGGCGGTGGTGTCGTCGGCCAGGGCCTTCAAAGACCCGACGACGGCCATGGCCATCGCCAGACCGGCAGCCAGGACCATCATCCGTCCACCGAAGCCGGTGCGGCCGGCGCCATTTCGCAGCAAATTCATTCCAGACTCCTCATTTGGCGCTCCCGTCCGGCCTGGCCGTCGGCATCCTGCGCAAGCGGGCGCACTCTGCCGCGCCAGCCCGGCGGCTGGCAAGCGTCGGCCTTGCCGGTATAGTGAGGCCCCGCCCGCAACCCAGGGGATCCGGCTTGCCCGACCAGAGCATCGCATTCGTCGCGGCCGACACGGCCGAGGCGCGCAGCGCCCATCAGCGCCTGACCCATCGCTATGGCATCGTCGACCCGGAGAAGGCCAGCGTGGTCGTGGCCCTGGGCGGCGACGGATTCATGCTGGAAACGCTGCATCGCTATCTGGGCCGGTCGGTCCCGATCTATGGCATGAATTGCGGCACCATCGGATTCCTGATGAACCAGTATCAGGAAGACGGCCTGCCCGAGCGCGTCGCCCGCAGCCAGGCCGTGACCTTGCGCCCCCTGCAGATGAAAGCGCGCTCGCGCGACGGCAAGGTCGTCGAGGCGATCGCCATCAACGAGGTCTCGCTGCTGCGCGAAACCCGGCAAACCGCCAAGATCGCGATCCTCGTCGATGGCAAGGTGCGGCTGCGCGAGCTCATCTGCGACGGGATCCTGCTGTCGACCCCCGCCGGCAGCACGGCCTACAACCTCTCGGCCCACGGACCGATCCTGCCCTTGGGCTCGAACCTGCTGGCGCTCACGCCGATCAGCGCCTTCCGCCCGCGCCGCTGGCGCGGCGCGCTCCTGCCGGAGACCTCGGAGACGGTGTTCGAGATTCGCGAACCCGAGAAGCGACCGGTGAGCGCCGTGGCCGATTCCACCGAGGTGCGCGACATCGTCGAGGTCAGCGTACGGGTCCATCCCGAACACCAGCTGACGCTGCTGTTCGACCCCGAGCATAATCTCGAGGAGCGGATCCTGAGCGAGCAGTTCGTGCCCTGATCTCGATCGTTAAGTTCAAACGATCGCTACGCTCTACTTTCGAGCGTAGAGCGAGACTCACGATCGCCGCCGCCGCTCTTCCTTGAAACAACCCCTCCCCCTACCCCCTCCCGCAAGGGGAGGGGGCGTGGTTGGCGTCGATCTCGCTCGAAGCTTTAAAGTTGAGCGAAGCGATCACATAGACTTAGGGGGTAAGGGGGAGGGATGCCGCAACGCGATCCCTACTCCGCCGCTTCCGCCTCCGCTGCGGCGAAGTCGACGAGGCGCGCGACCAGGCGGTCCAGGTCGGATTTGAGGCGGTCGAATCCCTGATGGGTCGCGACGCTCGTCTCGTCGAGATAGAGGCGACGGTTGATCTCGATCTGCAGCGAATGACGGCCCTCGGCCGGCAAGCCATGGCGGGTCACCAGCTCGGCGCCGCGGAAGGGCGCGTTGATCGCCACGCTATAGCCCATGGCGCGCAGTTCGCCGGCGACCAGGTCGCGGAAGGCCGAATCGCAGCTCTGGCCGTCGAGGTCGCCCAGCACGAAATCCTCGCGGATCAGCGCGGGCTGGCCTTGACGGCCTCGACCCATCGCCTTCATCGAATGGCAATTCAGATGCCAGACCTGGCCGAAGCGGGCATGGGTCGCATCGAGCATGGCCTGGAGTTTCTCGTGATAGGGCCGGTGATAGCGCTCCAGCCGCGCCTCGATCTCGGCCGATGGCAGCAGCCGGTCATAGACCGCAAGGCGCGGCCCCACCAGCCGGCGAATGACGCCGAGCCCCTTGTCCACCCGATCGGTGAAGATGGCCGCGCCCGGCCAGGGATCGGCCAGCAGCAGCGGATCGATCTCGGTCTCATGCCGGTTTGCATCGACATAGCTGCGGGGAAAGAGGGCGGTCAGAAAGCCGGCCCCGAGCCCCGCCGCCCCCTCGAACAGGCGATCGACATAGGCGTCCTCGGTGCGGCGCAGCGCCTCGAAGGGGACGGCATGGCCGAAATCCTCCGGATAGACGCGTCCGCTATGGGGGGAATCCAGCACCAGGGGCGCCGATCCCCATCGGGGCTCGCGGCTGGACCAGCGCTCTTCAAGGGTTTGCTCTCGCATCGGGCGACTATACTGCCTTGGCCGGTCAATGCCCGCAAAATGCCCAGCAATCCCTGCGATCCGCCTTCGGGTCCGGTTCTTGGCTTGGGGCCGCGCCCTGTCCTATGATGGGAGTTTCCCCGACCCGAACGGAACCGCTTATCTTGTCGCCCTCTTCGCGCAGTCTCGACATGATCCGCAAGCTCGTGGCGTTCGACACCACGAGCCGGAACTCCAATCTCCAGATCATCGACTTCATCCGCGACTATCTCGCCGGCCATGGCGTGGAATCGCAGATGGTGTTCGACGAAAGCGGCAAGAAGGCCAATCTCTACGCGACGCTGGGACCGACCGACCGCCCGGGCATCGCTCTGTCCGGCCATACCGACGTGGTCCCGATCGACGGCCAGGAATGGAGCAGCGATCCCTGGAGCATCACCGAGCGCGACGGCAAGCTTTACGGACGCGGCACCTGCGACATGAAGAGCTTCCTGGCGATCGCGCTCGCCATGGTGCCGGAGTTCCTGGCGCAGCCGCTGCAGCAGCCGATCCATCTGATCTTCTCCTATGACGAGGAGGTCGGCTGCGTCGGCGTGCGCCGCCTGATCGCGCTGCTCAAGGATTTCCGCATCAAGCCGTCGGCCGTCATCATCGGCGAGCCGACCGACATGAAGGTGATCGTCGCGCATAAGGGCAAGAAGAGCCTGCGGGCGCGGGTGCGCGGCTTCGAGGCCCATTCCTCGCTGGCGCCCAAGGGCGTCAACGCGATCGAATATGCGGCCGAGATGATCACCTTCCTGAAGCGGATGGCGCAGCGCTGCGCCAAGAACGGGCCGTTCGACAACGACTATGACGTCGCCCACACGACCGTTCATACCGGCGTGATCCATGGCGGCACGGCGCTCAACATCGTGCCGAAGGATTGCTACTTCGATTTCGAGTTCCGCTATATCGCGGGCGTCGATCCCGAGGCGATGTTCGGCGAGCTCAGGGAATTCGTCGATCGCGAGCTGCTGCCGGCCATGCATGCGGTGGCCCCCGACAGCGGTATCAGCTTCGAGGAGATCTCCGCTTTTCCCGGTCTGAACATGCCGGAAGAAGCCGATCTCGTGGTCCTGGCCAAGAAGCTCGCCGGCGCCAACATGGTGCGCAAGGTGGCCTTCGGCACCGAAGCCGGCCTGTTCCAGCAGGCCGGCCTCCCGACCATCATCTGCGGTCCTGGCAGCATCACCCAGGCCCATAAGCCCGACGAGTGGGTCAGCCTCGACCAACTGGCGTTGTGCGAGGGCTTCATGCACCGCCTGCTGGACCGGGTCCGGGAGAAGGCGGCCGCCTGACCGCCGGCCCCGGTTCCCGCCTGTCCCAGACCCCACCTGCCCTTAATCCTTCGCCCACCATTGCCGCGGAGGGGCCTCCCCTCTAGCATGACCCCATGCGGCCCCTCGCCGCCCTCGTGATCGTGTTGGCACTGGCCGGCCTTCCCGCAGCCGAACCCGGATTCGATGCCGGGGCCCGCGCCGCGGACGGAGCCGACGCCGGCAATGCACTTTCTGCGTCCCTCGCCAGCACGGCGCCTCCGATCCGCCAGGCCCTCGATGGCGATCTGGCCGAAACCTGGGCGCAAGCGCAGGTGTTCGTGCGTTACGAGGATGACGAGCTCAATCTGCGGGTCATCAGCGGGCCGATGAACCAGCCCTACATGCAGCGGTTCCTGACCCTGCACGCAACCGATCCGCTGCCCGTCATCATCCATCTCCATGGCTGCGGACGCTCGGACGATCTGGCCGATGTGCGCAACCAGGGCCGCGCGCTCGCGGAACTGGGCTATGTGGTGATCGCCCCCGACAGTTTCGTGCGCCACGATCGGCCCTCGGGCTGCGACGCGCGCACCCAGATGCGGGACTTCACGGCGCCCCTGGCGCAGATCCAGCAATGGCGCATCGAGGAACTGAGCTACGCGCTGACCCGCGTGCTCGAAGCGCCCTGGGCCGACAAGCTGCGGATCTTCGCCGGCGGCTTCGACGAGGGCGGCGACGCGGTGCTGGCCTTCTCCGACCCGGCACTGGCGGGCCGCTTCGCGATCGCAGCCCCCTGCCGCTTCCAGCCCTTGCGCGACGACAAGCTGCCGACGCTCGTCATCGTCTCCAACCGCGACCTCTGGTTCAACGCAGATCATGAGCCCGAGGCCCGAGGGCGCTGCCGGCAGAAGCTGCGGGGCTCGGCGAATGTCAGCCTGTTCGAGTCCGACGGCGTCCTGCATGACGCGCTGATCTATGAGGAGTCCCGCGTCACGCTCTGGAACTTCCTGGTCCGCGCGAGCTTCCTCTAGCCATCGGCCGAAGATCGAAACTCCCGTTCACTCGTTCTCGTCATCAACACAATCCTGATGAGAACGCGGTTTTTGTTCTATTGAATGTCATGGGCCGGCCGCAGGATATCCCCGACATCGACCAGGGAATCCGACATGACCATTTTCGACGACCTCTCGCCAAGTCGGCGCGATCTGCTGCGTCTGGCCGCCGGGGCCGCCATCGCCGGCCCGCTGGTGGCCAGCCTGCCGGACCGGGCGCAAGCCGCGGATGGCATTTCCGACGCCAACTCAAAATTACCGAAAAGCAACAACGGGAGTCAGGACATGAGCTACATCACCACCAAGGACGGCACCTCGATCTACTACAAGGATTGGGGCAGCGGTCAGCCGATCGTGTTCAGCCATGGCTGGCCCCTGAGCGCGGATGCCTTCGAAGACCAGATGTTCTTCCTGGCCTCCAACGGCTATCGCTGCATTGCCCATGACCGCCGCGGCCATGGCCGGTCCAGCCAGCCCTGGAACGGCAACGATCTGGACACCTATGCCGACGATATGGCGGCGCTGGTCGAGCATCTCGATCTGAAGAAGGCGATCCATATCGGCCATTCCACCGGCGGCGGCGAGGTCGCCCGCTATATCGGCCGGCATGGCAACAAGCGCGTGGCCAAAGCCGTGCTGATCGGCGCCATCCCGCCGGTCATGGTCAAATCCGCCTCCAATCCGGGCGGCACGCCGCTCGAGGTGTTTGATGGCCTGCGCAAGAGCGTGCAGGCCGACCGCTCGCAGTTTTGGAAAGACCTCAGCCTGCCGTTCTACGGCTATAACCGGCCCGGGGCGAAGGTCTCCGAAGGCGTGCGCGAATCCTTCTGGCTGCAGAGCATGATGGCCGGCTTCCCGGCTTCGTATTTCTGCATCAAGGCCTTCTCCGAGACCGACTGCACCGAGGACCTGAAGAAGTTCGAGGTGCCGACCCTGGTCCTCCACGGCGACGACGACCAGATCGTTCCGATCGCGGATTCGGCGTTGCTCTCGTCGAAGATCATCAAAAATGCCAAACTGGTCGTCTATAAGGGCGCGCCGCACGGCATGTGCACGACCCTGAAAGACCAGGTCAACGCCGAGCTTCTGGCTTTCTGCAAGGCCTGATGCCGGTTTGCCGACGCCGCCATCGGGCGGCGTCGGCCCAAGGCCTGGGGATTCTTCGCAGCTTCTTCAAAGGGACACCCCCATGGGCCAGAAAATCGAGATCGCCGTCCCCGATAAATCGGGAAAGATGAATGCCTATCTTGCCGCGCCGTCCGGCCAGGCCAAGGCGGGCATCGTCGTCATCCAGGAAATCCTGGGCGTCAATCCGGGCATCCGCGCGATGACCGACAGCTGGGCCGCGAAGGGCTATATGGCGGCGGCACCCGACCTGTTCTGGCGCCTGAAGCCCAATGTGGAACTCGATGCCGATGTGCCGGCGCAGTTCCAGCAGGGCCTCGACTACATGAACAAATTCGACGGCGACAAGAGCATCGACGATATCAAGGCCACCATCGCGGCGCTGCGGACCCGCGGCTGCAAGAAGGTCGGCGTGATCGGCTATTGCCTCGGCGGACGCCTCGCCTTCCTCTGCGCCACGCGTACGGACAGCGACGCCACCGCCGCCTATTACGGCACGGGCCTCGACGGTCTCCTGGGCGAGAAGAGCAAGATCCGCAAGCCGCTGCTGCTCCATATCGCCAAGCAGGACAAGTTCGTGCCGGCCGAGGCCCAGGCCAAGGTCCATGCCGCGCTGAAAGGCAATCCGCTCGTCACGATCCACGACTATGACGCGGACCATGCCTTCGCCCGCCACACCGGCTCGTCGCGCGTGCCCGCTCTCGCCGACCAGGCGGATGCGCGGACCGCGGCCTTCTTCGCCAAGCATCTGGCCTGAGCCCGAGTCAGGCCTGAAGCTGAAGGGGCCGCATGAAAATGCGGCCCCTTTTGCATGCGCTCCGTCGCCTCGACCGGCGTTCAATACTCGGCCTTGGCCTCGGCTTCCGCCGTCTCGGCGGCCTCGCCGACGGCGCCGGCGCCCTTGTTGTCGAGGAATTTGAGGTTCTGCGCCCGAATGGCCGCCGCTTCGTTGTCATAGAGGAAGGGCAGCGTCGCGTAGCGCAGGCCCTTCGTGACCGGCAGCGCTTCATGGAGGAGCGAGCAGGAGAATACGATGGCGCCGCCGGTGGGCGTCTTGTAGCGCCGCATGCCGAACTCGGGGAAGCGCAGCTCGCCGCCGCTATGCTCCTCCGCATTCAGATTGATCGTGACCGCGAAGCGGCGATGCGCGGTGCCGGCCGTGGTGTTGTCGCGATGCGCCTTGAAGAATCCGGAATCCTCGGCGCTGTAGCAGGCGACGATATAGCGCTCGATGCGACTGACCGAGAACTGGAAGGACTTCTTGATCTCCGGCACCAGCCGCGCATGGATGCGCTGCACCATGGCGTTGCGCAGCGTGGGATCGCCGATCGTGACGTCGCTGCGGCGCTTGAAATTCGGATCGAGCTTGCCGACCGTCCGGCCGTTCTCCGTCCGCATGAAGCCCGACGCCGCCGGCTGCCCGTTCTGATAGACCCCGATCAGGGCCCTGCAGAGATCGGGCTCGAGCACCCGCGGCACGAGAAGCACGGGCGCCCAGAGCTCGGCGTTGGTCCGGGCATGCTCGCCGGGGGCCGGCAGGCCCCTGATCGCGGCGATGAAAAGATCCGGCCGCTCGATGCTGCCGCGAGCATAGACCCGCAGCATCGGATCGAGAACCAGCCAGTGCGGGCGATAGCCCAGCTCCGGCGTCTCGGCGCGCCGGTCGATCGCGCCATAGAGGCCGGACACATGGGCGTCCGCGTCATGAAAGATGCGGGCCTTGGGAAAGGCCGTCGCCATGACCGGGTCGACCTGATCCCCGCCGTCGCAACTGATCGCGAAGCGCACATGAATCTCGTCGTTGTCGGGCAACGATGGCGCGGCGGCGGCCAGTTGTTCGACGAAGGCGCGGCAGGCCGGGGCGCTCGCGCGGCCGAGGAACACCAGGACGACGAAGCGGCCGCCGAGGCTCGCCATCGCGAAACGGGGATTGAAGGTGGTATGCGCCTCGAACCAGGGCGCGGGCTCGCCCAGCCCGATCAGCCTGTCACGCAGTTCCGCCATGGATCCCCTCCCGCCACGCGGTCGGCATAGCCCCTCGCCGGCCCTCCGGGCAAGTCCTGGTTTGCGGCCTCGAAGGGTAAAAATCTATCAATGAAACCCGTCAGTTGGCAGAAGCGACCGGCAGCGGCCCGGGCCCGGCGCGAAGGTCTCGCCACAGCCATCGCACCCGAGGCCGCCCATTAGAAGGGCCGGGCTTTAAATTTCCGTAAGACCCGCGGGGTCCCGTTGGGCCAGGATAGCCATGGCCGGAGCCCGATCTCCGGCATCGGATCCAGGGAGCGAACAGCCATGACCACACCGGGCATGAAGGGCACCGTCGCCATGACGCTGCCGGCGCGCAAGAAGCTCTCGCTCGAAGCCGCGCGGCGCATCGCTTCGGCGGCCGAAGCGGAAGCGCTGCGGCAGGAATTCACCATGTGTATCGCCGTCGTCGACGATGGCGGCCACCTGCTCTGCTTCGCCCGGATGGACGACACGCAGCTGGGCAGCATCGAGGTCGCGATCGCGAAGGCGCGCTCCGCGCTCATGTTCCGGCGACCGACCAAGGCGCTCGAGGACCGGCTGACCGGCGGCTGGATGCCGACGCTGGGCCTGGCCGGCGTGGTCCCGATCGAAGGCGGCGTGCCCCTGATCGTCGAAGAGGAGATCATCGGTGCCATCGGCGTCAGCGGCGGCACCGCGCAGCAGGACGGGCAGATCGCGGCCGCGGGATTGGCCGTCCTGGCCTGAGCTCGTTCGCATCAGCCGCCGGCATCGACGTCAGTCGCGGCCGTGATCGCAAAACGGTGTTACACAACACCGGCTCGACGTCTTCATTGGCCGGGGAACGCGCGTGATGCTGAAGCTCAAGCGGATCGACAATATGGACATCCTGACCAGGGATGTTCAGAGGCTGGTGAACTTCTATCACGGAACCCTGGGGCTCGGGTTTTTCCTGCCTTATGCGCCGGGACAAAGCTGGGCTGCCATCGACCTCGGCAACCTGACCCTCTATGTGCTGAAGACCGACGCGGGAACCCACGAGCCGCCCCGGAGCGGCAGCAGCGCGGAAAGCGTGCCGGGTCTCGATTCATTCGCCTTCGAGGTCGAGAACCTGGATGTCGCCATGGCCGAGCTCAACGGTAAAGTCGAGTGGGTGAGCCCCCGCATCGGAACCTGGAATCATCCCAACGGAACTCATTATCGCTTCCGCGCCTTCTTCGATCCGGACGGAAACAAGCTCTACGTCACCGAACCGCACAAGGTCGTGGCGACCTAGGCAAATTCGGCCGTCAGGCTACCGCAATCAATTCGAGCGGCGTCTTCGACAGCAGACGGCAGCCTTTCTTGTCCCAGACGACGGTATCGATGAGTGCCGTGTCGAACAGGCTCTCGAAGTTGGTGACCATCCCGTCCTCGAATACGCGATCCAGGAACTCGTCGTCGCCGAGATTGAAGTAGAAGTCGCCGACCCAGTCGGGCGGCAGGCTCAAGCCAAGCTCGTAGCCCAGGGCCCACCCGCCTGTCTCGGACCAAAGGCCGACCTCGTCATAATATCGCCGGAGGCGGCGATTCACCTCGCGGACGGTCAAGCCTGCCTTGAGATCGGACGTGATGACGTCATAGACGCCGGCGGCTAGGCGATAGCGCTCCGCCAGGGCCTTTGGCGGTTCGCCGACAAAGAACCCCCGCATCGCGTTGCCGTGATAGCGGTTGTAGACGCCGCACAGGTCGGCGACGAGGATCTCACCCGCCTTGATGACTTTGGTGCTGGCCATGCTGTGGCCGATCGACTGGGGAACCCCATCGACCACCGGCGCCGTGTTGAAGATCGGAATGAGCGCCGGAAACTCGCCGCCCGCCTTCATCATCTCGTGGGTCACGGCACCGAAGAGATCGAGCTCGGTGATGCCGGGCTTCAGGAGATCCTGAATCGCGCGGTGACCGATGTCGCAGATCTCGGTCGCTTTCTCGATATAGGCGATCTCCTGAGCCGACTTCACCCGGCGCGCGCGGCGCAGCAAGGCACTGGAATCGACCACCTCGCAACCGGCGGCGCGGAAAGCGCCCTCGAACATGGTGCTGATGGCACGGTTGGGGATGTAGCTCCAGAATTCCATCCCGACCGTACCGCCGAGCCAGCCCTCTCTCGCCAGTTCTTCTGTGATGAATCGCAGGTTCGGCGTCGCCCGACGATCGGGAAGCCAGCGGTTATCCCTGCAGATGGAGGTCCGCGCCATGACGGGCATTTCGGTCGGATTGTCGAAATGGATGACCCGGTCCGATCCGGCATGAATCGCCGTGCCGTAGCATTGCGGATAGCGCATCGGCGAATTCGCTTTGTACCAGCTCGTGAAGTAGCCATGGAGCCAGCAGATGGCTTCGGGCGTGGTGACCCAAAGCAGGTCGATCCCGCGCTCGCGCATCATCCCGCGGACCTTGGCGATGCGCGATCGATACTCCGCTTCGGTGAATGGAAGCTCGACGGGGCCGATCTTCGCGGGATCGAAGGTTCCAGGAGTGAGACCGACATTCGTCATGCGAGATCTCCCAGCTTCTTCGAGCGCCAACCCTTGTGTCGCTCATTGCGAGCAACCGGTTCAGTCGATGCGGCACCGCCATGTCAGTATGCCAGCCCGCCAACCAGCCGAGATACCCCGCGCGGGGTATGGAGCGACGGCAGAGCGCGGCTCCTTACTGTTGCGAGAGCTGCAGGCGCGACATCCGACGTGGCGGTCATGGCATTCGAGCGCTTCGACGACCAGGTGGCGGTGGTGACCGGAGCGGCGCAGGGTCTGGGTGCCGCGATCAGCCAGTTGCTCGTTTCCCGCGGCGCATTCGTCCATCTCATGGATTTCGACCGGGACCGGCTGCAGGCAACCGCCGCGAAGCTGGGATCGCGCGCCCGAGCCCATATCGCCGACGTGATGCGCGAGGCGGCGATCCTCGCCGCCCGCGACGCGATCCTGAAGGAATCGGGGCGCTGCGACGTCCTCGTCAACAATGCCGGCATCTATCCCTTCGAGGCGACGGCCGACATCACGGAAGCTTCCTGGGATCGCGTCTTCGACACCAACCTCAAGAGCGTGTTCTTCACGACCCGGGCTTTCATGACGGCGATGGCGGCCCGGCAATATGGGCGGATCGTCTGCATCTCCTCGACAGACTCCTACATCCCCAAGCCGCTCTATCCGCATTACGCCGCCTCCAAGGCGGCCGTCCTCAGCCTGGTGAAGACCTTCGCCCTCGAGTTGGCCGGCAAGGGAGTCCTGGTCAATGGCGTCAGCCCCGGCTCGATCGCCACGGAACGGGCTCAGGAGCAGGGCTGGCTGCCGCGTGCGATCCAGCGCATCCCCATCGGGAACGCGGCGTCGCCGGATCAGATCGCCGAGGTCGTCGCGTTCCTCGCCTCCGGACGCAATCAGTTCATGACCGGCGAAACCGTCGTGGCGAGCGGCGGCGAAATCATGGTTTGAAGGGAAGAGTGCCGGCAAGAATCAACAGGGAGGGCGACATGGGAATCAATCAGAGCTCGCAGGCGCTTGAAGTCATCGACGCCTACCGGAAGGGTAGCGTGACCCGCCGCCGTTTCCTCGAGGCCTGCGCACTGCTGGGCATTGCGCCCGCGACTCTCGGACTGGCCCGCTCGGCCAAGGCGGCCGAAGAGATCGTTATCGCCAACTGGGGCGGCGATGCCGAACGCGCGGAAGGCGAAGGCTGGGGCAAGCCCTTCACCGCCGATACCGGGATTGTCGTCAAGATCGACGGCAGCGGGCCTATGCCTGGCAATATCAAGGCCATGGTGGACGCCAAGCATGTCACTTGGGACGTTGCCGAGATCGAGGTCTTCATGGCGATCGACCTAGGCAAGCAAGGACTGCTCGAGCCGATCGATTATTCGATCGTCGACAAGAACAAGGTCCAGCCCGGTTATGCACTCGAGTTCGGCGTCTGCAACTACACCTACAGCACCGTCGTCACCTACGACACCACCAAGGTCGGCACCGAGCCACCCAAGAACTGGGTGGACTTTTTCAATTTCGAGAAATACCCGGGCAAGCGCGCCATCTGGAAATACGGCATCGGCGCCTGGGAAGCGGTCCTGTTAGGCGATGGCATCGCGCCCGACAAGCTCTATCCGCTCGACATCGACCGCGCCATCAAGGCAGCGCGCAAACATGCTGACAATCTGGTTTATTTCGAGAGCGGCGCCGACAGCCAGCAGATGCTGCTGACGGGCGAGATCGTCATGGGGGCGCTGTGGCATACGCGCGCGAGCGTGCTCGACCGCGATACCAAGGGCAAGGTGACCTGGACCTGGAACCAGGGCGCCTTGAGCGCCTCCTCCTGGACCATTCCCAAAGGAGCGGAGCATGTCGCGGCAGCGCAGAAATTCATCGCCTCCACCCAGATCCCGGAACGGCAGATCGAAGTGTTCAAGATCATGGGGAACGGCTGCGCCAATCCCGCCGCATCGGCCATGCTGCCCCCGGCACTCGCCCGCAACGATCCGGGCCGCGCGGAGAATCTGAAGCAGCAGATCATCATCGACCAGCAGTCTTATGCCGGCAATTACGACGCCTGGCTGAACAAATGGCTGGACGGGATCTCCGGCTAACGAAGAGCTCGTTCTAGCCGTCTTTCGCGGCGCGGCGGTGGCCGCTGACCTCCATGCCGTCTTCCGGTTTGAGGAAGCGGAAACCGGGGAGCGCCAGGAGCGGGATGATCGCCATCAGCAGGAACACCTCGTGGAAGCGCGCGGTGGTGAGCGGCGCACCTTCCGTGGTGAGCAGGCCCAGCAGCATGGCGCTGAGCGAGACGCCGAAGCTGACAGTGAGCTGCTGCAGCACCCCGCCCAGGCTGGTGGCACGGCTGAGCTTGTCGGACGGCATCTCGGCGTAGGAGAGCGTGTTCGAAGTCATGAACTGCGCCGAACGCAGCAATCCGAAGAACGCGATATAGAGCGCGATGACCCAGTAGGGCGTGTCCGGCCCGATGAGAGCGAAGCCGGCGATCACGGCGGCGCCCAGGAGCGCGCTCCAGAACAGCAAACGGTCGAAACCCAGCGTGCGCAGCAGGCGCGTGGAGATGGGACGGATCGCCAGCGCCCCGAAACTGGTGACGAAGGTTAGCGAGCCCGACATGACCGGGCTCATGCCGAAACCGACCTGGAGCATGAGCGGCAGAAGGTAAGGCACGCCGTTCATGCCGATACGGGCGAGGCCGCCCGCAAGCGTCCCGATCCGGAAGGAGCGCAGCCGGAACAGGGTCAGATCGACGGCGGGTGCCGCCACCTTGCGCGCATAGCGGATGAAGGCCAGCAGGAACAGGGCGGCGGCGATCAGAACGGCGATGATGGCGGGGGTCGGGATCGTCGGCCGGCCGACATTCTCGATGCCGTATTGCAGGAGCGCCACGCCCGCTCCCACCATCAAAAAGCCGGGGAAGTCGAACCGCACCCGCTTGTCGCCGCGAATCTCCTCCACATAGCGCAAGGCCAGCAGGATGCCGGCACAGCCGAACGGAATGTTGATATAGAAGATCCAGCGCCATGAGGCGTAGGTCGTGATCACGCCACCCAGCAGCGGACCGATCACCGGTCCGACCAGGGCCGGCAGGCTCATATAGATCATCGCCGTGAAGAACTGGTCGCGCGGGAAGCTGCGCAGCAGGATCAGCCGCCCCACGGGCGTCATCATGGCGCCGCCGAAGCCCTGCAAGGCGCGGGTCGCCACCAGCATGGCGAAACTGTCCGCGACGCCGCAGAGGCAGGAGCCGATGGTGAAGACCACCAGCGACAGCACGAAGATCCGGCGCGCGCCGAAGCGATCGGCGAACCAGCCGCTCACGGGAATGAACACGGCCAGGGTGAGGACGTAGGTCGTCACCGCCAGGTTCATCCGCAGCGGCGTCGTGCCCAGGCTGCGCGCCATATCCGGAATGGCGGTCGTGATGATCGTCGCATCCAGCTGTTCCATCAGGAACGCGATCGCGACGACCAGGGGGATGAGCAGACGCAGGCGGGGATTGCGGACCGTGGCGAACTGATGTTCGTCCGGCTTGCGGTCGGAATCGGTCATGCGGGAGGATCTATCCGAGGGCCATGTCGGGAAACTCCACATCCGCTGGCTGGGATTCGAAGGTTGCGATCTCTCAAGGATCCCGTCCCCTGCGCGAACCCGGTCCGGAACACTCATGCGGGGCGGCGGCAAATCACGACATCCGTATACTCCCCGAGGATCCCATGATCTTCGTCGTGAAAATGCCGGATGTCGACCTCGAAGGGCGCCCATTTCGGGATCTGGTGCCCGATCGCATAGCCATAGTCGAAGGTGACCAGGGCGCGCGCCCGACCGATCGAGCCGCCATGATATTGGGGCGGCTCGACGAGATGGCGGACAAATCCCAGCTTCGTACGCTCCGCGCGCCGGCGCGCCGCCTCGGCCTGGTTCTTGTCGATTGGGAATGTCAGCAGACAATAGCCGCCGGGCTTCAAGGTCCGATAGACCTCGCGATAGACCTTGGCCGGCTCGAACACATGCTCCATCACGTCGAGCGCGATCACGAGATCGAAGCGCCCATCGGGAAACCTCTGCGCGGCCAGGTCTTCATGCCGGCCGCCGCGGAGCATCGCCTCGAGGCATCCGAAGCGGAAGAATTGCGAAGCGACATAGCCGGGCGCCTCGCGCCGGAGCTTGACCGAGATGCCGCGGCGGGCCGGCGAAGATTCATGAATCGCGAGCCCGCGCCAGTCGGGTGCCACCGCGTCGAGCGCAAGGGCCAGGGCCCGTTCGCGCACCACCGACCAGCACAGCGGACAGCGAAGATTGTCGCGATACCACGCGTTGCCGGAGGCGAACGTGACCGCCGTCTCGCAGATCGGACAGGAGCCGGCGTGACGATACATCCTCGCCTTGCCAATAACCGTCGGGGGAGTCTTTCCGACGTGGGCCGCCTATCGGGTCGGCTGGTGCCCGCTGCCGGACTTGAACCGGCACAGCCCTTTCGGGCCTAGGGATTTTAAGTCCTCTCAAACAGAGAAATCTCTAGTGTTTGCCGGCCTTTTCTTGCTGAGGTGTAACCGCAACAAGGATGGGCCGCAACAGCGCCGCAACAAGTACGACCGCAGGGGATTTTTATCTCCTAGGCTTAGGCGTCGGAAGTCTCCTCGTGCCAAAATAGTGAGTGTCTACCCGAGCCGATGTCAAACCAATGCCCACCGGCCACGCCTGCAATTCATGCAGCCTGGCCAATGACTTTCTGTCAGATCGAGAGTCGCGGCATCGCTTCAAGGAATGCCGTGAAGGTCGAAGCCAAGGGGCGGATCAATTTCAGATCCATTCCAACGAATGGAACGAGCACAACAGGCGCAATATCAGAGCGTCTGTCGAAGGCAAAAGCTTCACCTCCGCCATCTGAGCCAAACAGAAGCAAACCAGGCGCATAATCTGTGACTTGGTAGGCCCTGTTTAACTCAAGTAGCTCCTCCACACGCCAAAGGATGAGATACGCGCTGCCGATGAACCCTTCACCGCCGTTCTCGTACCGAAGAAAATCGACATAGTCTTGAGGCAACGCCAGCCCCGCCGTCATTTCGAACAATCGAAGCGAAGCCGGCGTTGCCGGGGGATTGCCATTAAAATCCACGAGCAGACTTTTCCTGTCCTCTGGAGTCATGGTCATCCTGTTTCAATCGGCGTTTGTCATTCCTCCTACGGCGCAGTGTTAATCGACTTCAGTCGATCACCGTCAAACACGAATCACGCCCTAGCCCGTCCCCTAGCCCGCAAATATGCGATTCCCAGAAGGGTAAGAACCCCAGCAGCTCCCCAAAGACAGGAGTTTAGAATCAGCGTAGCGCTGAAATGCTGGTTTGCCACCGAATAGGGAAGCAAAGCCAAAACTGGAAATATCAAAATCTCGAAAATCGATCCCAGAACTTCAGACGCAACCGACGGCGCTGCGACATTCCCAGGCGAGAGCGCCCATCCGATAAACGTACCTAAGAAGGTCACAATCGCGACGATAAGAAAAATCGTGGTTACTCGGAAAATCGAGACCTTCAAACTGTGCCCCTCATTCTTCAGATAGTTCTCTCGACGAGAGAACACTCATACAATCCGATCTCATGTTCGATTATAGCGATGGTGCGGGCGACGGGACTTGAACCCGTATGCCTATCGGCTCACGATTTTAAGTCGTGTGCGTATACCAATTCCGCCACGCCCGCACATTGGTGGCCGCATCAATCTGCAACATGCCGCAACATTGACCAAATGTGCCAACATTCCATGCGCTAGCGGATAGAGGGATTGCTAAAAATAGATGGAAAACCCTTTTCTATTCAACTTCTTACAGATATCTCTCGGCCGAGAACACTTTCTGGTCCGGATTTGTTTCGCGCGCCGCTGGAACCATTGGTCGCCAGAATTTTTCGCTTCAAATCGAACACTTAGGAAAACCTGTGGACGCAAGGGATTTTAAGTCCCTTGCGTCTCCCAATTTCGCCAAGCGGGCCGCGCGCCGTCCAGGGCAGACCGGCCCGAGGCTAGTCGCCAGGACCCCGCCGGCACAAGGCGGAATGAGGCCGCGGTCCTAACCGACGGCCGAGGCCGACGATGGGCCGGCCGCCCGCCGGATCGCAGCCAGCCTTTCCGCGAAAGCCTGCAACCCCGCCTCGTCGGC
The DNA here is from genome assembly GCF_008728855.1 of Hypericibacter terrae. Taxonomy (GTDB): domain Bacteria; phylum Pseudomonadota; class Alphaproteobacteria; order Dongiales; family Dongiaceae; genus Hypericibacter; species Hypericibacter terrae. Next base: position 3,987,963 of record NZ_CP042906.1, read on the forward strand.
CCGCAGCTGGAAACTCTCGATGCCGGCCACGGCGGGGCGGCGGATTTCCTGCCGAAGATAGGATCGCCAGGCGGGCGGAGCGCCCATCTCGACTTGAAGGATTCGATAGCCGTGCTTGAGGTAATCCGCGACCTGGTCGAGCGCAAAGTCGAGCGAGGCGCGCGCCCGCTCGACCGAGAGATCGTTCGGCGGCAATTGGACGATACCGAAACCGGCATCGTCCAGGAGCGCGAAGGCCCGCAAAAGGGGCTCGCGCCGTGGATCGCCCGGCGCCAGCAGATGGCCGTTCACCAGCGCGTCGGGGAGGATCGCGATGCAGCGCGAGCGCGGATCATTGTTGCGCATGCGAGCCCTCGCCGCCCCGGTCGAGGAATTGCCGAAACTCGATCATCGCCTGCGCCATGGTGAAGCCCGGCAGCTCCATGGCAACGCCGAAACTGCGGGGCATGGGAAGCCCGCGCTCCGCCAGGATCTGCTCCAGCTCCTCGATCCAGACGCCCTTGCCGGGCACGACCTCCCAGCTCATATCCTCGGGCCGGCCGCCCCAGGCAGGACCGATGCCCGTGAAGGTCACGGCGCTCGAGCCGCTGCCATCGACGCCGATCAGCACCAGATCCCGGCAGCCTTTCGCGACGCGCTCTTCGAGCAGGTCCGCGACCGATTGCGCGAGCGCGCGGCAATGGCGGCGAAAGCCCGGGGTGTCGTACTGCTCCTTCACCTGCCACCAGCGATTGACACCGAGGAAGGCCATCTCGGGGCATGGCATCTGCTGGATGGCATAGCCGAACTCCTTCAGGATGGCGACGACGGGCGTCACCATCCCGGGGCAGAGCGCGTACTCGTCCACCTTGGCGTTCTGGTTCGCGAGGCAATGCGACAGCAAGGCCACGCGGGTTCCTGAAGCGGTCGCTGCCAACAGGGCCTCCCTCGGACGGACATCGATTCTAGTCGGCTTTGCGGCTCCGACGCCAACAGCGAGTCTTGAGGCTCAGGCCCCAATCGCGTTATGGCCAGAAGATCGTTGGTTCGAGGGCCGGTTGAGGCGAAGATGGGCCTCTCCAACGGCTTGCCGCAACACGAGCACCGTGACCCTCTTCTCCGCCCGACATATCCGGCATCTCAAGGCGCTCGCAGCCCGCTGGCGGCGGCGCGCCTTGTTCCTGCTGGGCGGCGTCGCCGTCGGCGCCGTGGCGGTGATGCTGACCCTGCTGGCCGACAGGGCCCAGCTGGCGTTCCACCAGTTGCTGCAGCAATGGCGCTACGCGTCGCTGATCGTAACGCCGGCCGGGTTCGGACTGGCCGTCTATCTGACGCTGCGCTTCTTTCCGAACTCGCAGGGCAGCGGTATTCCCCAGGCCATCGCAGCCCGCGAACTCGAGGGCTACGACCAGCGTCACGCGCTGGTCTCGATCCGGATCGCGATCGGCAAGATCCTGGTGACGCTGCTGGGGCTGCTCTGCGGCGCCTCGGCCGGCCGCGAGGGACCGACCGTCCAGGTCGGGGCGTCGATCATGTTCGCGCTGGGCCGGCTTTCGCCTCGCCGCCAGCCGGGGCTGATCCTCGCCGGGGCCGCGGCCGGCGTCGCCGCGGCCTTCAACACGCCGCTTGCCGGCATCGTGTTCGGCATCGAGGAACTGAGTCGCGCCTTCGAGCTGCGCACCAGCGGGCTCGTCATCGGTGCGGTCATCGCCGCCGGCCTGACCGCGACGGCGCTGCTCGGCGACTACAGCTATTTCGGACATAACTCGGACATGCTCCACACCGCGGCCGAATGGCTGGCCGTCCCGGTCTGCGGCGTGGTCGGCGGCCTGATGGGCGGGATCTTCAGCCGGATCCTGGTGCTGCTGGCCGGCGGGCTGCCCGGCAGGATCGGCGGATGGATCAAGCGGCAGCCCGTGGTCTTCGCGGTGCTCTGCGGTGTCGGCGTCGCGCTCTGCGGCATGGCCTCGGGCGATACCACCTTCGGCACCGGCTATGAGCAGATCAAGTCCGTCCTTGCCGACGGTACAGCCCTGCCCTGGAGTTTCGCGATTCTCAAGCTCGCGGCGACGATCCTGACCTCCATCAGCGGCATCCCGGGCGGCATCTTTTCGCCCTCGCTCGCCATCGGCGGCGGCATCGGCATCAATCTCGGCGCGATCTTCACCAGCGTGCCGGTGGGCGTGATGATTCTGCTCGGCATGGTGGCCTATTTCGCCGGCGTGGTGCAGGCGCCGATCACGGCCTTCGTCATCGTGACCGAGATGACCGACAATCACGCCATGATGGTGCCGCTCATGGCGACGGCCCTCATCGCCTCGAGCGCGTCGCGGCTCATCTGTCCGGAAGGCGTCTATCACGCGCTGGCGAAGAATTTCGTGAGGCAGGCCCAGCCAGCGGCGCGGGACCGGTCGGAGCCGCCGCCCGGCGTCAGCTGATCTCGCCCTCGAAGGGATCGCCGCCCTCGTCGCGGATCAGGGCCCGCAGGCCCTCCGCGACCTGGTCGAGCTCGGCCTCGTCGGTGCCCCGCGCGACCAGGCTGGTGCCGAACTTGCCGCGCCGGAAGAACGGATAGCTGCCGATATCGACCTTGGGGAAACGCTGCTGGAGCGCGCCCAGGGCCTGCGCGATCACGCCCTCGCCCAGATAGGTGCTGACCGTGCGCGAGGAGACCGGGGGGCCGCCCTTGAGCCCGTCTTTGAGCCCGTCGAACATGGCGCGCATGATCGCCGGCACGCCCGCCAGCACATAGACGTTGCCGATCTGGAATCCCGGCGCCGTCGAGACCGGGTTCTCGATCAACCGGCTGCCTTTGGGCACGGTCGCCATGCGCAGCCGGGCCTCGTTCAACTGGTCGCCGGTATAGTGGCGGCGCAACAGGGCGACGGCCTCGGGATCCAGCACCAGCTCGACGCCGAAAGCCTTGGCGACGCAGCCCGAAGTGATGTCGTCATGGGTAGGACCGATGCCCCCGGTCGTGAAGACGTAAGTGTAGCGGGCGCGAACGGCATTCACCGCCGCGACGATCTCGGCCTCGATATCGGGGACGACCCGGGCCTCGCGCACGGGAATGCCGAGCGCGCTCAGCTCCTTGGCCAGATAGGCCAGGTTCACGTCCTGGGTCCGACCCGACAGGATCTCGTTGCCGATGATGAGAACCGCGGCGGTCGCGGCGGGTACCGAAGGCGAATCCTGGGACATGACGCCGGGGGCAGCCTTAAAGGGGGACGACTCTGCCGCTCAGGGATAGGTCGGCAGGTTCGGATTGATCCCCGAGGACGGTGCCGGAGTCAATTCGGGCGCTGGTGCGGGCGCGGTCGCGGGCGAAGTCGCGGCACTGCCGCCCTGCTCGACCTGGACCGGCTTGGCGTTGGGGTTCTGGGCGTCATAGCCGCGCGCCGCCATGCAATCGTCGACGATCCGATCGTAGCGGTTCTTCCGATTGTAAAGGCTCAGATTTTTGTTCAGGTCACCGATGCCCTGCTGCAGGTCTGTATTGGTGTCCTGATTGGCGATGTCCTGGTCGATCGCCTCGTCGCGCTTGATGATCGCGTTGGCCTGCTCCTGGCAGGACCCCAGGTCATCGGCCGGCGCCGCCACATTGGTGCCGCCGTTGGTGCCGACATATTTGCTGGTGGAGGTATCGTCGCTGCGTGCCCAGCTGGGCAACGGAAACTCCGAGCAGCCCGTGACCAAGAACAGGAGCGCCAGGACCAGAAAACGCATGACAACGACCTTTGATGGTAATCCGGAGCCGCCCGACCTCGAGCGAACCCGGGCATTACGGCCTGGGGGACCGTGAAGATAATCTCGACCTTAGCAATGGCGGGACGCCGACCGCAACGAAACCCACCCCTGCCCCTCGTGGCAGCATTGGGGGCCTTATCGAAATATGGGGTTAAAGACACCCGAATCCAGCGTTCTAACAACTTTTAGCAAGGGACGCAGGCCAGCCCTGTGCCAGCCTCAGGGTGCCGACCCTTGCAAATCTCCGCCCACCGCCATTAATTGGGGCCAGCGAACCGCCCGCGCCTCCGAAATCGGATGCAGTCCCATGCGGGACGGTTGCTCCGCCGATCCCGGCACGAACCGCCTCAGCCCCGGAAAAACGCCCGCCCGCCATGACCCCGAACGATGTTGCCCATGACTGGCGCCCCGAAGAACGCCGAATCAAGATCCACGGGCCCGAGGATTTCGCCGGCATGCGCGTCGCGGGCCGGCTGGCCGCCGAAACCCTGGATTTCATCGCGCCTCATGTCGTGCCGGGCGTGACCACGGGCGAGCTGGACCGGTTGTGCCACGACTTCATCGTCGGCCATGGCGCCATCCCAGCGCCGCTCAATTATCGCGGCTTTCCGAAGTCGATCTGCACCTCGATCAACCACGTGGTCTGCCACGGCATCCCCGGCGACAAGAAGCTGATGAACGGGGACATCCTCAATATCGACGTGACGACGATCGTCGATGGCTGGCATGGCGATACCAACCGCATGTTCTATGTCGGCGAGACCGGCGTGAAGGCGCGGCGCCTGTGCGAGGTGACCTACGAGGCGATGATGCGCGGCATCGAGGTGGTGCGTCCGGGTGCCACGCTGGGCGATATCGGCCATGCCATCCAGAGCTTCGCCGAGGGCCATCGCTATTCGGTCGTCCGCGACTTCTGCGGGCACGGGATCGGTCGCGTTTTCCACGACGCGCCGAGCGTGCTTCATTTCGGCCGCAAGGGCAGCGGCCCCGCCTTGCGCGAAGGCATGTTCTTCACCATCGAGCCGATGATCAATGCCGGCCGCTTCGAGGTGAAGCTGCTCGACGACGGCTGGACCGCCGTGACGCGCGACCGCTCGCTCTCGGCCCAGTTCGAGCACAGCATCGGCGTCACCGCCAACGGATTCGAGATCTTCACGCTCTCGCCCAAGGGCTGGAACCAGCCACCCTTTCCGGCCTAGGCCGCGCTCCGGCTCTCTTCCCTCGCGCCTCGACGGCAGCTTGCCGCGACCGGTTCAAGGCCCTAGGGTCTGGCCCGTCCGCTACCGTTGCGCGGGGAACCGCCTGTCCATGTCCGATCCGATACCGCCTCGCCGGGGCGCACCCGAAGGCCCCGCCATGGGCTCGGGCACCGAGTCGCTCCCCGTCATCCTCATGAGCGGGCACGCGCATGCCTGGAGCCGGGCCGCCTTTGCGACCGCCTTCGCGGACATCCGCGATGGCGTGGTCACCTGGCGGATCTCGGCCCTCATGGGCTGGAGCGAACTGCGGCGGCGCTATCATCGCTCGCTGCTGGGGCCGTTCTGGATCACCCTCAGCATGGCGATTTTCATCCTGCTGGTCGGCGGAGTGTTCTCGCAGCTGGCGAGCACCAGCTTGCGCAGCTTCATGCCTTACGTCGCCACCGGCTACGTCACCTGGCTGCTGCTGGCCTCCTTCGTTTCCGACGGCTGCAACGTCTTCATCGCGGCCACGCGCTTTCTGCGCCAGATGCGGCTGCCGAAAAGCACCTTCGTCCTCGCCATGGTCTGGCGCGATCTGATGGTCTTCGCCCATAACCTGCCGGTGGTGCTGATCATCCTCGCCGTCTGCGGCATTCGCCCGACCCTCTGGACGCTGATGCTCATCCCGGCGGTGATGGCGACGGCGGCGGCCGGCGTGATCCTCGGCCTGGTGCTGGGCATGGTCGCATCGCGATTCCGCGACCTGATCCCGATCGTCACCAGCCTGCTGCAGCTGACCTTCTTCCTGACCCCGGTCCTCTATGCGCCGGCCCATCTGGGCCAGGCGGGCGACCTGCTCTATCTGAATCCCGCCACCCACTTCGTCGGCATCATGCGGTCAGGCTTCCTCGGCGAGGCGCCCTCGCTGCTGAACTGGCTGGCGGTCCTGGGAATGCTGGTCGCCGGCGGCCTGGCCGGCTTCCTCATGTTCGTGCGCTTTCGCGCCCGCATCACCTACTGGGTTTGAACGACATGGCGCGGATCCAACTCGACCAGGTCTCGGTGGACCTGCCGGTCTATAGCGCGGGATCCCGCTCCCTGAAGGCAAGGCTGCTTCCTTCCAGCCGCGTCGCGCCGGGCCCGCGCCATCAGATCCTGGTGCATGCGCTGCGGGAAATCACCTGCGAATTCAATGCCGGCGACCATGTCGCGCTGGTCGGCCGCAACGGCGCCGGCAAATCGACGCTGCTCTCGGTGCTGGCCGGGATCTACGAGCCGGCCTATGGCCGGGTCCGGATCGAAGGGCGGATCGCGGCGCTGCTCGATCTGAGCCTCGGGATGGAGGAGGACGCGACCGGAGAGGAAAACGTCACCATGCGCGGCCGCCTGCTCGGCATGAGCCCGGATGAGATCAGCGCGCGCATGGAGGAGATCATCGAGTTCGCGGCGCTGGGCGACCATATTCACCTGCCGCTCAGGACCTACTCGAGCGGAATGCGGCTGCGCCTCGCCTTCGCGGTCTCGACCTGCGTGGCGCCCGACGTGCTTCTGCTCGACGAAGTCATCGGCGTCGGCGACGCGCAGTTCGCCAAGAAGGCGGCCGAGAGAATGCAGCGGTTGATCCAACGCACCCAGATCCTGGTGGTGGCTTCGCACAACACGCAGTTGCTGGCGGAGCTCTGCAACAAGGCCATCTGGCTCGAGGGCGGACGCGTGCGCGAGATGGGCCTCGCATCGGAAATCATGGCCGCCTACCAGCAATCCTGACCGGCTCTCCGCGATGACCCCCAGCACACTGCCGACCCAGCATCGGATGCAGGCGATCTTCCTGCTGCTGGGCGCCATGGCGATCCTGCCGCTGATGGATGCGATCGCGAAGCATCTGAGCCACGACATGTCGCTGTGGCAGATCACCTGGGCGCGCTTCACCTTCCATGTGCTGTGGCTGGCGCCGGCCTTCCTGGCCCGCCACCGGACCCGCGAGTTGCTGCCGGCGCGCTCGGGGCTTCAGGTCCTGCGCGGCCTCTGCCTGACCGCCTCGACCTTCCTTTTCTTTGCCGGCGTCGCCTACATGCCGATCGCCGATACCCTGGCGCTGAGCTTCGTCTCGCCGCTGACGGTCACCCTGCTGTCACCGTTCCTGCTGGGAGAGAAGGTGGGCATCCGGCGGCTGAGCGCGGTCGGCGTGGGACTGCTGGGGGCCCTCGTGATCATCCGCCCCGGACTCAGCGTGTTCCAGCCTGCCGCCCTCTTCGGCATCAGCACGGGGCTGATCTATGCGTTCTACGTCATCATCACGCGACGCCTGGCCGGGACGGCCCCGGCCCTGGTGACGCTCGCCTATACGGCACTGCTGGGCATGGTCGGCACCAGCCTGGTCGTGCCGTTCTTCTGGGTGCCGCCCACGCTCGAGCAATGGGGCCTGATGGTGGCGCTGGGGGCGATCGCGGCCCTCGGGCACTGGCTCGTCATCCTCGCCTATGAGCGCGGCGAAGCCTCCATGCTGTCGCCCTTCTCCTATGCCGAGATGATCGGCGCCGTCACGGTGGGCTATCTGGTCTTCGGCGATTTCCCCGACCGCTGGACCTGGGTCGGTATCGCGATCCTGATCGGCAGCGGAGTCTATATCTCGATCCGCGAGCACCGCGTCTCGCCCCGGCCTGCCGCGGCGGCAAAAGAACCCGAAGAGATCACCGCCGGCTGAGGCGGATCAGAGCGATGCGCGGCGCGCGGTCGGGGCCGCGGCGCCACCCGCCGGCGATTCGGCGCGCGCCACCGATCCGAAGGCTTCCTCGCTCGGATAGGCCGCCGCCAGGCGATGCAGGTCGGCGACGATGCCGGCCGGGATCGGACCGGGCTTCGACGGCGCCACACCGGGCCCGCATTCCGGCAGCTCGATCGTCACGGTCGTGCCGCGCCCCGGCACGCTCGAAACCCAGATCTGGCCGGCCAGCATCTCGACCAGCCGCTTGGTGAGCGGGAGACCGACGCCCACGCCCTCATAGCGTTTGGTCAGCGACGCGTCGCCCTGCCAGAACAGATCGAAGATCCGCGGCAGATCCTCGGCCGCGATGCCGATGCCCGTGTCGGCGATTACGAGCGTCGTGCTGCCGCGCGGATCGCGCTTCAAGGTCAAGGCGATCCGGCCGCCTTCCGGCGTGAACTTGATGGCGTTGCCCAGGATGCCGATCACGATCTGCCGCAAGGCCGTGGGATCGCTGAGCAGACGGCTGTCGGCGGGATCGGCATCGACCGTCACTTGCAACCGCTTCTGCTCAATCTCCGGCGCCAGCATGCCGACGCCCTCCTTGAGCAGCGCGCTGAAATCGAGGATGCGGGGTTCGATCGGCCAACGGCCGGCTTCCAGCCGGCAGAGATCGAGGATGCTCGAGATCAGCTTGTTGAGATGCTTGCCGCTGACCAGGATGTGGTTGAGGTAATCGTTTGCCTCCCGGTCGAGACCCTTGGATTTGGCGGCGACCAGGATCTCGGCGAAGCCGATGATGGCGTTGAGCGGCGTGCGGAACTCGTGGCTCATATTGGCGAGAAACTCGCTTTTCGCGCGATTGGCGGCCTTGGCCTGATCCTTCTCGATCTCGAGCCTTGCCGCGAACTCGCTCAAGGTCTCGTTGGCCTCGCGCAGCCGACTCTCGGTTTCGCGGCGCAATTCGTTCTCGGACTGGAGCGATCCGGCGAGACGCTGGGCTTTGTGTTTCTCTCGGCGCTGCGCCGTGACCAGCAGGGTCACACCGATGGCGATATCGAGCCAGGCGCTGAGGAAGAAGCCCCAGGGCGCGAACCACTCGACATGGCGCAGGAACGGGTAATTGCCGAAATGGACGGCGCGCAGCATGAAAAGGACGCCGAGAATCGCAAGGCCCTCGCCATGGGGCAGCGACCGGCGGCGCCAGAACTCATAGGCCAGATGCGCCATCACGGCCATGCCGACCAGGTAGATCGGGAGCGTAGCCCACAGGAACGGCATCTGATCGAGCCGCGCGAAGACCGACCAGATCGAAACGACGCCAACCGCGGCCATCACATCGACCGGATGGCGGTTCTTGCCGAGGAAGGTGCGGACGCCGCACCAGACGAACCCGAAATACAGCGCGACCAGGATATCGGGACCGGCGGCGAAGGAGATCAGGCCGGTTGCGAGCAGGAACTGCGTGACCTGGCGGAGGAAATAGCAGACGTAGGCAAATGTCCAATAGCCATACTCCGGCCGGCCGGTCGCGAGCCGCAGTTGCAGCATCGTCAGGGTCACGACCAGGGCAATGCCGATCGTGGATGCGATCGCCGTCGGTATGGAAAAATCGAACATGGTATCCCCGTTGGCGCGGGCTCGGTCCGCCCGGAAAGGCAAAAGCCCGGCGACGCGAGGACGCGTCGCCGGACCTTGCTTCAGGACCCCCGGAAGCGATTACCCTTCGCGAACCCTCCGAATGAAGCTGTCGACCTCCTGACGGAGCGTTTCCGACTGGCGCGAGAGATCCGACGACGCGCTCAGCACCTGAGACGCCGCATGGCCGGCGTCGGCCGCCGCCTGCGACACGCCCGAGATGTTGCGTGTGACCTCGTCGGTGCCCTGCGACGCCTGGGTGGCATTGCCCGAGATTTCCTTGGTCGCCGCCGACTGCTCCTCGACGGCCGAGGCGATCGCCGAGGCGATCTCGTTCACACGGTCGATGGTGGTCCGGATCTTCTGCATGGCGCCGACCGCATCCTTGGTCACGGTCTGCATGGAGCCGATCTGGGCGGAGATCTCCTCGGTCGCTTTCGCGGTCTGGGTCGCCAGATTCTTCACCTCGGAGGCCACCACCGCGAAGCCCTTGCCGGCATCGCCGGCGCGAGCCGCTTCGATCGTGGCGTTGAGGGCAAGCAGATTGGTCTGGCTGGCGATCTCGTTGATGAGCTGGACGATGCCGCCGATCTTCTCGGCCGCCTGCGCCAGGGTCTCGACGGTCTGGCCGGTCCGGCTCACCTCGTCGACCGCGCTGCGCGCGACCGTCGAGCTGTCGCTGACCTGCCGGCTGATCTCGCCGATCGAGGCCGAGAGCTCCTCCGAGGCCGTCGCCACGGTGGTCACGCTGGCCGAGGCCTGCTGCGTCGCCGCCGCGACCGCCGCGCTCTGGCGCGTGGTCTCCTCGGCGATCGAGGCCATGCTCTGCGAGCTTGCCTGCAGCTCCGTCGCAGCCGACGAGACCGACTGGACCACGCCCTTGACGCTGGCCTCGAAACTGTCGGCCAGCTCGAGCATGCCCTTGCGGCGGGCCTGCGCCGCCTCGATCTCGGCCTGCTTCTGCTTCTCGCGCAGCTGTTCGATCTCGATCAGCTTCTGGCGGAAGAACTCGACGGCCCGCGCCATCACGCCCAGCTCGTCGCCGCGCTTGGTGGCCGGAACCTCGATGGCCGTGTTGCCTTCGGCGAGCATGCTGACGGCACCCGTCAGGCTGCCGACCGGCCTGGTCACCAGCGAACGGGTCAGGAGGAAGATCACGAGCGCCAGCAGCAGCACAGCACCGCCCGCCGCGCCCACCGTGTAGTAGGTGAGCTCGGTCACGGGCGCCATGATCTTGTCCAGCGGCAGATTGACCATCAGCGACCAGGGCGACTTGTCGGCGTCGCTCTTGATCGGCTGGAACACGCGAATGACATCCGTGTTCAGGGAGATCGAGAAGGCCTGACGGGTGTGGAGCTTGCCCGCGGCGATGTCCGGCAGGACAACGGCGAGTTCCTTGTCCGTATCGACAATGGGCTTGCCGATCTGCTCGGTCTTGGCATAGGCGGCCCACGCCCCCTGGTTCGAGATCAGCGAGACCGAACCGGTGCCGTAGGGCTTGATCGCCTTGAGCTGCTCGGCCATCTGGTCGAGCGACATGTCGAGCCCGATCACGCCGACGGTCTTGCCGTCGATGACGATGGGCAGCACCAGGCTGGTCATGATGACGGTCTGGCCGGCCGCGTCGTAGCTGTAGGGCTCGAGGAGCTGCGGCTCGCCGCTCTTGAAGGCGAGCTGGTAATAGTCGCCGGCGCCCGGCTTGTCATAGTCCTTCAAGGGCTCGAAGGAGATGCTGCTGCCCGACCGCACGACATAGGGCACGAAACGGCCCGTGCTGTCGTTCACGCCGCCGGTATTGGCGAACTCGGCATCCTTGCCGTCGAACGCATTCGGCTCCCAGCCGGTCCAGGTCCCGAAGAAACTGGGATTATCCGCGAGCGCCGCCTTGAGCATGTTGACGTAGGCCTGACGGTCGGTGATGCCCTGCTTGCGCAGCTCGATAAAGCTGCCGCGCAGCGTATCGAGCGTCCCGAAGGCGGCCGCGAAGGTCTTTTCGACGTCGGAGCCGATGCCGTCGGCCTGCTGCTTGCCGGCTTCCAGCGCCAGATCCTTGGCGATGGCGCCGCTCTTGGACGCCGTGAGCCAGGCCGACGCGCTGAGCGCGACGATCAGGGCCAGCATCACCGGCAGGAGGAGTTTCAGGCCAATCGGAAGCTTGTTGATCGCATTGCCAATAGACATAGAAGGAAGTCCCCGCGTGATCGAAACACCAAGGGACGAAGACCGCGGCGTATCGCCTTGCCTCCGTCCAACTGGTCGCAAGATGACCCGGGGCAATAAACATTTGGTTAGGTACGGCAGCGACGCTGCCATGTGCCGGCTGCGCATCACCGTTGCGGTCGGCACAACGCGGCGTGCGGATAATTGCTGACAAGACAATCACTTCCCGCCGCTGCCGCGAGAAAAAGATACGCCTCCGGCGCACCGCGACGCAGGCCTGCGGCAATATATCCTTCGATCAATCGCGCGAGGCGGCCGCGCCGTGCGGCGCGGCCGTCGCCATCAGCGTCCGGCTTTTCGCCGCGCCACCGAATCCGCGACGATGCAGAGGATCTCGAACATCAGATTGGCGCCGTTGAGGGCGGTATGCCCCTGCGGGTCGAGCGGCGGCGAGACCTCGCAGACATCGCCGCCGATCAGGTTCAGCCCCATCAGCCCGCGCAGCACGACCTGCGCGTCGCGCATGGTCAGCCCGCCCGGCTCCGGCGCGCCCGTGCCCGGGCAGAAGACCGGATCGAGCCCGTCGATGTCGAACGTCACATAGGTCGGATGCTGCCCGACGACGCGATGGACCTCTTGCACGACCGCCTTGCGTCCCATCTCGTCGAAATCGTCCATAGTGATGACGCGCATGCCGACGTCGTAGCCGTATTGGATGTCGTCGTCGCTGTAGCGCGTGCCGCGCAGCCCGATCTGGATCGTGCGCTTCGGGTCGATGATCCCCTCCTCGACCGCGCGGCGGAACGGCGTGGCGTGATTGATCCGCGAGCCCAGCAGCTCGTCCAGCGTATCGGCATGGGCGTCGAAATGGACGCAACCGACCGGGCCGTTCTTCACGATGCCGCGCAGGATCGGGAGCGTGACCGTATGGTCGCCGCCGACCGAGACGGGGGCGGCGCCCGCCTTCGCGATCTCGGAGAAGAACTCGGTGATCTTGTCGATGCTGCCGGCCGCATCGAGCGGATTGACCGGCGCGTCGCCGACATCGGCCACCTGGCAGAGATCGAAGGGGGCGACGCGGGTGGTCGGATTCACCTGCCGGATCAGCCGCGACATCTCGCGGATCTGGGCCGGCCCATGACGGGGACCGTCACGATTGGTCGAGCCCAGATCGAAGGGCACGCCCGCGAGCGCGATATCGAGGCCAACGGCGCTCGGCCGATAGGGCGTGCGCATGAAGGTCGCCAATCCGGCGAAGCGCGGGATGACGGAAGAATCGATCGGGCGCAGCGGCTCGTTGTGGCGCGGGCTATGGTCGTTCATGCGGGTCCTCCCTCGGATGTTTCTTCTTGTCGGTCGAAAGCCGGCTTCATTCCTTCTTGTCGAAGCGGGCGTCGCGCCAGGCGAGCGCGGCCTTGAGGCCCTCGCGCTGGCGGATCTCGCGGAATGTCTTGCCTTCGGGCGTCTGCAGCGCCTCGATCTGCACGTCGGTATCGAGGCCCATCTCCAGGGCCTGCTCGAATCCCATGATCGAGTAGGTCCGGTTGATGGCCTGCTTGGTGAGCCGGACCTTCTCGCGGTCATTGATCGCGATTTCCCGGGCAATGGCCAGCGCGGCTTTCACCTCCTCCCCCTCGGGCACGACCCGGTTGACCAGCCCCATGGCCAGCGCTTCCTCGGCCGAGATCTTGTCGTTGCCGGTCAGCAGCGCCTCCTTGGTCCGCTTGGGACCGGAGAGCCAGGGCATCAGGAGCGCGATGATACCGCTGCCGAAGCGCAGCTCGGGCTCGCCGAAGCGCGCGCCGGCGGCGGCGATGGTGATGTCGCAAGCCATGGCGAGCTCACAGGCGCCGGCCAGCGCATAGCCCTTGACCGCGGCCACGGTCGGCAACGGGCTGTGCCAGAAGCGCATGACGAAGTCGAAATCGGCCTGCAGCACCGGCCGTACATCGCCGACGGTGTTCCAGGGCCGGTCGGCGCCTTCGGTCAAATCGAAGCCCGCCGAGAAGGCGCGGCCGGCGCCGGTGACGACCAGGGCCCGCACCTCGGGATCGCGCTCGATGCGATCGAGCAGCCCGTTGACCTCCTGGACCATCTTCCCATTGATCGCGTTGAGCTTGTCGGGCCGGTTGAGCGTCAGAAGGCCGACCGGCCCGCGCATTTCGAACAGGATCGTTTCGTAGGCCATGGGCGAGGTCTCCCTGCAATCGGTCCCCACGGGCCATGGTCGGCCGGGCGGGGCTTCTTTTGTGACCTCCATTTATTGACCAGTCAGGCAGGGGTCGGCAACATGGCCGCCGGCCTTCCCCCCAAATGGCGCTATGACGAGCCTCGGCGTCCCCGTCCTCCCAGGTCCCGTCACCCCCATGCTTCGCCCGAATCTGGCGCTTCTCTTCGTCATCCTCGCCTGGGCCACCAATATCCCGGCGACGGCCGTCCTGATGGAGCATTGGGACTTCTGGTTCGTCTCGGTCTTACGCTTCGGCATCGGCTACATCACCCTCTGGCTGGTGTTCCAATGGCGCGAGCCGGCGGTGCGCCGCACGGGCGCTCCGGTCGAAACCTGGCGGCTTTGGGTCCTGGGCGCCGCCGGCGCCGGGCTGTTCGGCCCGCTCTACAATGCCGGAATCGATACCTCCAACCCGATCATGGTCGCGATCATCAACGCGACCTCGCCAGCGGTGGCCGCCCTGGTCGGGCGGGTCTGCTTCGGCTATCCGATCGAGCGGCGGATGTTTCCGGCGATCGCCCTGGCCGTGCTGGGCTGCATCCTGGCGACCTGGGACCCGGCGAATGCGGGCAATCCCTTCGCCGTGCGCGGCGGTGAGCCTCTGATCCTCGTCTCCATGTTCCTCTGGAGCTGGTACTCCCTGGCGGCCCAGCGCTGGCTGACGGGCTGGTCGCAGCTGCGCATCACCACCGCGACCCTCGGGCCCGGGGTGGCCATGATCATCGCCTTCTACCTGCTCGCGGCTCTCCTGGGTCTCTCGAGCTTCTCGCCGGGGCCGCCGCGGGGCGCACTCGATGTCGGGCTCGTGCTCTGGATCGCGGTCGGCGGCATTACGCTCGCCATGCTGTTCTGGAATTTCGGGGTGCAGCGGCTGGGACTCGTGGTGGCGGCGCTGTTCCTCAATCTGATGCCGATTGTCACAATTCTGGTTCTGGCGCTGATGGGCCAGTTGCCGACCTGGCTCCAGCTGGCGGGAACGGCCCTGGTGGTGCTGGGGCTGCTCCAGGCCCAGCTACGCTCGCTGCCGGCCCGTCGCGCCGCCTGACCGCCACCGAGTCGGCCCCCTGAACTCGGCCGCAAGACTGTCCGATTCCAGCATGTCCATCCTCTTGGCAACCCCTTTTGGCCAGCCCACTTCTGGAATCACAAGCCTTTGCCAGGGCGACAAAATGCGGCTTTGACCGCCCGGACAAACCTGCGACAAAGAGCGCCATAAATTGGCCAAGAGAGCCGGGCAGATTGACCGGCATCCGAAAGGGTCGCCGGACACGGTGGTCCAGCGGCAGCGCCGGGCGGGAATTCAATGAATTACGAGAGCTTCTTCCAGACCAAGGTCGACGATCTGAAGCGCGAGGGGCGCTACCGGGTTTTCGCCGATCTCGAACGCTGCGCCGGCCAATTCCCGCGCGCACGCCGATTCCGGGCCGACGGCCGCATCCAGGATGTCACCGTCTGGTGCTCGAACGACTATCTCGGGATGGGCCAGCATCCGGCGGTTCTGGCCGCCATGACCGAGGCGATCGAGCGCTGCGGGGCCGGCGCCGGCGGCACCCGCAATATTTCCGGCACCAATCACTATCATGTCGTGCTCGAGCGCGAGCTGGCCGACCTCCACGGCAAGGACGCGGCGCTGGTCTTCACGTCGGGCTATGTCTCGAACCAGGCGACGCTCTCCACGCTCGGACGCATGCTGCCCAACTGCGTGATCTTCTCCGACGCGCTCAATCACAACTCGATGATCGAGGGCATCCGCCATTCGGGCGCCGAGAAGCATATCTTCCGCCATAACGACGTCGCGCATCTCGACGAGCTGCTGGGTCGTGCCGATCCCACCCGGCCCAAGATCGTCGCCTTCGAGAGCGTCTACAGCATGGATGGCGATATCGCGCCGATCGGCGCGATCTGCGACGTGGCCGAGCGCCATGGCGCCCTCACCTATCTCGACGAGGTCCATGCGGTGGGCATGTATGGCCCGCGCGGCGGCGGCATCGCCGAGCGCGACCGGATGATGCATCGCCTGACGGTGATCGAAGGCACGCTGGCCAAGGCCTTCGGCGTGGTCGGCGGGTACATCGCAGGCTCGGCAGCCACGATCGATTTCGTGCGCTCCTTCGCGCCGGGCTTCATCTTCACCAGCGCGATGGCGCCCTCGGTCGCGGCCGGCGCGGTCGCCAGCATCCGCCACCTCAAGGGCAGCGGGATCGAACGCGTGCGCCTGCATGAGCGCGCCCAACGCCTCAAGCGGGTGCTGGGCGAAGCCGGCCTGCCGGTCATGGCGTCGGAAAGCCATATCGTGCCGGTCAAGGTGGGCGACGCGCATTTCTGCAAGCAGGCGAGCGACCGGCTGCTCGACGAGCATGCGATCTATGTGCAGCCGATCAATTATCCGACCGTGCCGCGCGGCGAGGAGAGGCTCCGCTTCACCGCGACTCCCTTCCACAGCGACGACCATATGGCGGCGCTGGCGACCGCGATGACCGAAACCTGGAAGGCGCTGGGCCTGCCCCTCGTCTCCACCCGCCATCCCGCTGCCGCGGAATAAGCCTCCTCCACTGCCCGGAAGCCTGCCGGGGTGACAAGGCCGTCGTCACCCGCCATCATCCCCGCGCCTGCATTCCAACCACAGGGGATCCCGATGACCGGCGTGAAGCATTTCAAGCGCAGCGAGATGAAGTTCGACGACTTCGGCGCCAAGACCGGCACGGGGAGCATCGCCCGGATCATCGGTCCCGATCTCAGCAAGACGCTGGGTGCCGGACTGGCGCAGTTCGACGGCTGCTCGATCGAGTGGACCGTGCTCTATGACGAGATGATCGTGGTGCTCGAGGGCACCTTCCGGCTGCGCGTCGGCAAGGACGTCTATGACGCGACCCCCGGCGACATGATCTGGATCCCCGAGAACACCCCTTTGCGCTATGAGGGCGAAAAATCGACGGTCTGCTACGCCGTCTTCCCGGTCGACTGGCGCCAGCGGCACGGGATTAAGTGACGCGGAGCAATATCCGCATCGCACGCCATTCTGAGACAACCCCTCCCCCTACCCCTGATTTGATGTGATCGCTTCGCGCTTCTTCAAAGCTTAGAACGCGATCCACGCCAACCTAGCCCCTCCCCTTGCGGGAGGGGGCTGGGGGAGGGGTGAGCATAAAGCTCGACAATGCAGTAATTCCCGAGTCACAGCCTTTCCTCTTCCGCAAGGAATCCGCCCATGGACCTCCTCTCTTCCGAAACCATCGGCTTCATCGGGGTGGCGCTGCTGCTCGTCGCCTTCCTGCTCAACCTGCTGAAGGTGCTGCGTGGCGAGAACGCGATCTATCTCGGGCTCAACTTTCTGGGCGCGGGTCTCGCCGGCCTGTCCTCCTGGCTGATCGATTTCCTGCCCTTCGTCATTCTGGAAAGCGTCTGGGCGCTGGTGGCGGCCATTGGACTCCTGCGTCTGCTCATCAACGGTCGCAAACCGGAAGACGGGCGCACGGCTTGATTGTAGTGCTACATATCAATCTGGGCGCCGCTGCCGGCACCGGCCCTCGCAATCGTTTACACTGTCATTGAATCCAAGGGTTTAGCGCGATAATCTCGCCGCGCTCAACCGATGCGGCTCGGGCGGAGCATGGCGAGTCGAGGGATCCGGCTGCGGGCGTTCCGACAAGGACGTTCCGACGAGCTCTCGAGGGCGGGGGAGTCGATGGCCGACCAGGATCTGGCCTTCATCAGTGCGACCGAGGCGATCGCGAAATTTCGCGCCAGGAGCCTGTCGCCGGTCGAACTGCTGGATGCGGTGATCGCACGGCATGACGCCGCCAATCCCAAGATCAACGCCTTCACCCAGACCTCGTTCGACCAGGCCCGCATTCAGGCGAAGAAAGCCGAGGCGAATTACGCCGCCGGCAAGCCGACGCGCGCCTTCGAGGGCGTGCCGCTCGTCATCAAGGACGAGTTCGCCATCAAGGGCCAGGTCACGACCCATGGCTCGCTCCTCTATAAGGATCATGTCGACGGCGAGACCGAATATGTCGTCGAGCGCATGATGCGCGCGCGCCCCGCCGTCATCGGCCGCAGCACCTGCCCCGAATTCTCCTCGGCCTGCGTGACCAACTCGCGGCTCTGGGGCGCGACCCGGAATCCATGGAACACGCGTTTCAATTCCGGCGGCTCGACCGGCGGCGGTGCCGCCGCGGTCGCGGCCGGGATGACGGTGCTGTCGGATGGCAGCGACTATGCCGGCTCGGTCCGGATTCCCGCCTCGGCCTGCGGCGTGTTCGGTTTCAAGCCGCCTTTCGGGCGCATCCCCACCTCCCCGCCCTGGTATCTCAACCCCTATGCGGTGATCGGGCCGATCACGCGCACGGTCGCCGACGCGGCGCTGATGATGAATGTCATGGCCGGCCACGATCCGCGCGACCTGACCTCGGTCCGGGAAAAGCTGCGCTATCCTTCCCAATACAAGCCGATCAAGGGCTGGCGCGTCGCCTACTCCGCCGATCTCGGCTTCTATCCCGTGGCCCCTGACGTCGCCAAGGCGACGCGCGCGGCGCTCGACGCCTTCCGCGAGGCCGGCGCCGAGGTCGAGGAGGTCGATCTCGGCTGGACCGACGATGTGGTGCGCGGCTTCATCGCCCATGTGCGCGAGAACGAGTTCGCGCCTTTCGACAAACTGCCGGCCAAGCAGAGGGCGCTGCTCTGCGATTATATCCGCAATCGCAAAGGCAAGTTCCTGGCCAAGGGCACCAGCTATGCGCAGAGCCTCACGATTCGCGCCGCGATGTATGACAAGCTCGAGCCGATCCTCGAGCGCTGCCAGATTCTGCTGAGCCCGACGCTGGCCGTGCCCAGCGTGCCGGCCGAGCATGATCCGCTCGACGACAGCTTCACCATCAACGGCAAGAAGGTCGAGCCGCAGATCGGCTGGTGCATGACCTTCCCCTTCAACATGCTGCCGCAATTGCCGGTGGCGACCGTTCCCTGCGGCTTCGGCAAGTCGGGCGTGCCGGTGGGCCTGCAGATCGCGGGGCGGCCGTTCGACGATCTCACCGTCTTCCAGGCCGCCGCCGCCTTCGAGCAGGCGCGCCCCTGGCGCCAGCACCGGCCGAAGATATAGTCGGTTTCACCCTCGAGGAAGCATGGCCGACAAGGATCTCGCCTTCATCACCGCGACCGAGGCGATTACCGCGTTCAAGGCGCGCAAGCTGTCGCCGGTCGAGCTGCTGAAGGCCGTCGAGGCGCAGTTCGACAAGGCGAACGGCAAGGTCAACGCCTTCACCTACACCTTCTTCGACCAGGCGCTGATCCAGGCGCGCAATGCCGAGAAGCGCTACGCGACCGGCCGGCCGACCCGGCCCTTCGAGGGCGTGCCGCTCATGATCAAGGACATCCACCAGATCAAGGGCTATGTCACGACCTTCGGATCCCTGCTCCACAAGCGCAATGTCGACGAGGTCACCGAGCTCTTCGTCGAGCGCATGCTGAAGGCGAAGCCCGTCCTGATCGGACGCAGCACCAACCCCGAATTTGCCGCCTCCTGCATCACCCATTCGCGGCTCTGGGGGATCACGCGCAATCCCTGGAACACGCGCTACAATTCCGGCGGCTCGACCGGCGGCGGAGCCGCCGCGGTCGCGGCCGGCATGACGGTGCTCTCGGACGGCAGCGACTATGCGGGCTCGATCCGCGTGCCGGCCTCGAGTTGCGGCGTGTTCGGCTATAAGCCGCCGGCCGGGCGCGTTCCGCATTCGCAGCCCTGGAACTTGAACGGCTATGCCGTCTTCGGTCCGATCACCCGGTCGGTCGCCGATGCGGCGCTGATGATGAACGTGATTGCCGGCCAGCATCCACGCGACATCACTTCGGTCAGGGAGAAGCTGCGCTATCCCGATCGCTACGAGAAGATCAAGGGCTGGCGGGTGGCCTACTCGCCCGACCTGGGCTGCTTCGAGGTCGATCCCGAGGTGGCCAAGGCGACGCGCGCCGCGCTCGAGGCCTTTCGCGAGGCGGGGGCCGAGATCGAGGAGGTCGAACTCGGCTGGAGCAAGGATATCGTGCTGGGCTTTCTCGCCCATGCGCGCGAGAACGATTTCGAGCCGGCGCATCTGCTGCCGATGCATAAACGAAAACTACTGACGAACTATATCCGCGCCAACACGCCGCGCACCGACCTCGCCAAACGTCTGACCTATGCCGACAGTCTCAATCTGCGCGCGGATATGTGGGCGAAGCTGGCCCCCGTCCTGAAGCGTTGCCAGGTCCTGCTCTGTCCGACGCTCGCGATCCCCGCGCAGCCCGCCAACTACAATCCGGTCGATCGCTCCCTCAAGATCAACGGCAAGAAGGTCGAATCCGAAATCGGCTGGGTCATGACCTTCCCGTTCAACATGCTGAGCCAGCTCCCGGCCGCGACCGTGCCTTGCGGCTTCGCCAAGTCCGGCGTGCCGATCGGCCTGCAGATCGTGGGCCGGCCCTATGACGATCTCACCGTGTTCCAGGCCGCCGCGGCCTTCGAGAAGGCGCGGCCCTGGCGGAAATATCGGCCGAAGCTGTAGGCGGTTTTCTGTTACTTCCTTCCTCTCCCCCACGAAAGTGGGGGAGAGATGCTATGGGGCGGGCGGAGAGGAAAAAAAGAGCGAAAGCGACGTTCAACTGGCTCCTGCCTGCGCCAGCAGCCAGTCGCGCACCTGGGCGGTATCCGGCGCCAGGGAAGCACCCTTCGGCCAGACCACATGGAAATCCTCGGTCGACACGAAGCTCTCGTTGCACACCCGCCGCAGCGAGCCGCGCGCGATCATGCCTTCGGTGATGTGGCGCCAGCCCATGGCAATGCCCTCGCCCTCGAGCACCGCCTGCAGCACCAGCGCATAGTCGTTGAGGCGCAGGCCCTCGCCGCGATCGCTCCAGCGCACGCCCTGCGCCGTGAACCAGTCGGTCCAGCTCGGGCGCGGCCGGTAGGGTTCGTCCAGATGGATCAACTTCAGCTCCGGCAGGCGCGCGGCCGGCACCGGCGCGCCGATCGCGGCGGCATAGGCGGCGCTGGCGACGGCGAAGATCTCCTCGCGGGCAAGCAGGACGGACTCGAACTGGGGCCAGTTGCCGTCGCCGCGCCGGACGCCTAGCGTCATGGCCTCGCGGGCGAGGTCGATATCCTTGTCGACCGTCTGCAGCCGCAGATCGATATGAGGCAGGGCGGCATGGAAGCGGGCAAGCCGCGGCACCATCCAGTAACTGGCGAAGGCGGTCGAGACCGAGAGCGTCACATGGCCGGGCTCCCGCTCGCGCCGGATCGCGTCGGCCGAGCGCCGGATATGAGCGAGCCCGAGCGACACGTCATGGAAGAAGCGCTCGCCCGCCTCGGTCAGGGTCACGGACCGGTGCGCGCGGGTGAAGAGCGTCACGCCCAGCGCCGTTTCCAGCCGCTTGATCGAATAGCTGATCGCGGCCTGCGTCAGGTTGAGCTCGGCCGCGGCGCCCGAAAAGGACTGGAGCCGGCCGGCCGCCTCGAAGGCGAGCAGGGCCGAGGGCGACTGCAGCAGACGGCGAAGATCTTGCATAAGCCAGACTTGTTCAAAATCGAAGAATTTTCAGGATCACAGCCAGATTATATCCCTGATAAACTTATGCAAAGCGCGGAGCGCGCCATCCTCCGACCGAACTTGGCAAAGGGCGACAGGCCATGACCGCAGATCCAGCTTCCGAGACGGCCACAGGGCGCGGACGCGGTGGGCGGACCGCCCGGCAGCGCCAGCGCAGCCAGAGCCAGCGGGCGGCCGCGCTCATCGCCGGGGTCGAGCGCCGCATTCCGACCTACGACCTGCTGAGCGAGGAAGGGCTCGTGGCCCTCGAGACCGCGGCCGACGTGATCCTCCAGGAAGTCGGCATCGAGTTCCGCGAGGATCCGGAGGCGCTCCGGCTCTGGCGAGCCGCCGGCGCCGACGTCAAAGGCGAGCTGGTGCGTTTCGAACCGGGCCTCTTGCGCCAGATCCTCAAGACCGCGCCGAAGAGCTTTGTCCAGCATGCGCGCAACCCCGCCCGCTCCGTCACCATCGGCGGCAATCAGGTGATCTTCGCGCCGGCCTATGGCCCGCCTTTCGTGCGCGATCTCGAAGGCGGACGTCGCTACGGCACGCTCAAGGATTTCGAGAATTTCGTGAAGCTCGCCTACATGATCCCGTGGCTGCATCACTCTGGCGGCACGATCTGCGAGCCGGTCGATATCCCCGTGAACAAGCGCCATCTCGACATGGTCTCGTCGCATCTGCGCCTGACCGACAAGCCCTTCATGGGCTCGGTCACGGCCGAGAACCGGGCCGAGGATTCGATCGAGATGGCGCGGATCGTGTTCGGCCACGAGTTCGTGGATCGCAACTGCGTCATCCTCGGCAACATCAACGCCAACTCGCCCCTGGTGTTCGACGCCACTATGACCAACGCGCTCCGCGCCTATGCCAGGGCCAACCAGGCCGCGGTGGTGGTGCCCTTCATCCTCGGCGGCGCCATGGGCCCCGTCACCACGGCCGGCGCCATCGCGCAATCGCTGGCCGAGACCATGGCGGGCTGCGCCCTCACCCAGCTGGTGCGGCCCGGCGCGCCGGTGATCTTCGGCAATTTCCTCTCTTCGATGGCGCTGCGCTCCGGGTCGCCCACCTTCGGCACGCCCGAGCCCGCGCTGGGCTCGCTCGTGATCGGCCAGCTCGCGCGCCGGCTGGAGCTCCCCTTGCGCTGCTCGGGCGCCTTCACCTCGTCGAAAATCGCCGATGGCCAGGCCATGACGGAAAGCACGGTCTCGATGCTCTCCGCCGTCCAATGTGGCGCCAACTTCATTCTCCACGCCGCGGGCTGGCTCGAGGGCGGGCTCACCATGGGTTATGAGAAGATGATTCTCGACGCCGACTACTGCGCTTCGCTCCACACCTACATGGCCGGCATGTCGCTCGACGAGAACCAGATGGCGCTGGGCGCCTTCCGCGAGGTCGGCCCCGGCAAGCATTTCTTCGGCTGCGCCCACACGCTGGCGAACTACGAGACGGCGTTCTGGGATTCCGACACCGCCGACAACAATTCCTTCGAGCAGTGGCGCGACGAGGGCGAGCGCGACGCCAACCAGCGCGCCAATGCGCGCTGGCGCCGGCTGCTGCAGGAATATCAGCCGCCGCCGCTCGATCCCGCGATCGACGAGGCGCTGACCGAGTTCGTCACCAAGCGGAAGAACGAAAAACCGGATATGTGGCACTGAGCGCCGCGAGCCGAGCAAGCGGAGACAATCGACAATGGAAACCCATGCCCGGGTCGTCATCATCGGCGGCGGCGTCGTCGGATGCTCGATCCTCTATCACCTGGCCAAGCATGGCCTGAAGGATGCCGTGCTGCTGGAGCGCAAGGAGCTGACCTCGGGCTCCTCCTGGCACGCGGCCGGCATGATCCACACCATCAATGCCGATCCCAACATCGCGCGGCTCCAGGGCTATACCATCAAGCTCTATAACGAGCTGGAAGACTTGACCGGCCAGTCCTGCAGCATCCATCGCCCCGGCGGCATCTATCTCGCGGCCACGCCCGAGCGGCTCGACTATCTGAAGCAGGAGCGCGCCAAGGCCCGCTATATGGGGCTCGAGACCGATTTCATCTCGCTCGAGCATGCGCGCGAGCTCAATCCGCTGATCGATCCGAAGAAATATCTGGGCGCCCTGTTCGAGCCGGTGGACGGTCATGTCGATCCTTCGGGCGTGACCCATGCCTATGCCAAGGGCGCCCGCCATTACGGCGCCAAGGTCTATCGCGACACGCCGGTGATCGAGACCAAGCAGCGGCCCGACGGCTCCTGGGACGTGGTGACGCCCAAGGGCACGATCCGCGCCGAGATCGTGGTGAATGCCGCGGGGCTCTGGGCCCGCGAGGTCGGACGTCTGGCCGGGCTCGAGCTGCCGGTGCAGCCGATGGAGCATCACTACCTCATCACCGAGACGATCCCGGAGGTACGCGACCATGGCAAGGAGATTGCCGTCACCGTCGATTACGAGGGCAACGCTTATACGCGCCAGGAGCATCAGGGCGTGCTGCTCGGCACCTACGAGACCAACTGCGTGCCCTGGGCGGTCGAGGGCACGCCGCTCGATTTCGGCCATGAGCTGCTGCAGGACGATCTGGCGCGCGTGAGCGAGCGGCTCGACACTGCCTTCGAGCGCATGCCGGCGCTCGGCCGCGCCGGGATCAAGAAGGTGATCAACGGGCCCTTCACCTTCGGGCCCGATGGCAACCCCCTGATCGGACCGGTGCCGGGCCTGAAGAACTACTGGACCGCGGTCGGCGTCATGGCGGGCTTCTGCCAGGGCGGCGGCGTGGGCCTCTGCATGGCCGAATGGATCATCGACGGCGAGCCCTCGATCGATGTCTGGGGCATGGATGTGGCGCGCTTCGGAAGCTTCGCGACGCGCGACTGGGGCCGCATCAAATCGGCCGAGAATTATTCGCGCCGCTTCATCCTGACCTATCCGAACGAGACCCTGCCCGCCGGCCGGCGCCAGAAGACCACGGCGCTCTATGACCGGCTGATCGCGCGCGGCGCCGTGATGGGCGTCTCCTTCGGGTTGGAGCATGCGCTCTGGTTCGCAGGATCTCCTGACAAGGCGAAGGAGACGCCGACCTTCCGCCGCTCCAACGCCTTTGCCCATGTGGCTGAGGAGATCAAGGCGGTGCGCGAGCGGGTCGGCATGATCGAGATCGCGAACTATGCCAAGCATGAGGTCTCCGGGCCGGGTGCGGAGGCCTTCCTCGATAAAATGCTGGCCAACAAACTGCCCAAGGAAGGGCGCCTGGCGCTGACGCCGATGCTGACGCCCAAGGGCAAGCTCTATGGCGACCTCACCGTCGCGCGGATGGAGAAGGAGCGCTTCTATCTGTTCGGCTCGAGCGCGGCCCAGGAGATGCACCGGCGCTGGTTCGAGCAGCATTTGCCGGAGAAGGGCGTGGCCTATCATAACCGTACCGACGATCTGCAGGGCATCGCCATCGCCGGCCCGAGCGCCCGCGAGCTGCTGTCGCGCCTGACGGCGGCCGACGTCTCGGCCGCCGCCTTCAAGTTCCGCGACATCAAGCGAATGGTGGTGGGGCTGGTGCCGGCGCTGGTGGCGCGCGTCTCCTTTTCGGGCGAGCTGGGCTACGAAATATATGTGGCTCCGCAATATCAGCTCAGGCTGTATGAGGCTCTTGAGGAGGCGGGCAAGGATCTGGGATTGAGGACCTATGGCGGCCGCGCCCTCATGTCGATGCGGCTGGAGAAGAACTGGGGCGTCTGGACTCTCGATTACCGGCCCGATTTTACCGCCGCCGAATCCGGCCTCGACGCCTTCGTCGCCTTCGACAAGCCGGCCGACTTCGTCGGCAAGAAGGCGGCGCTGGCCGAGCGCAAACGCGGCCCCGCGAAGAAGCTGGTGACGCTCGTGGTCGACACCCAGGACGTGGATTGCGTCGCCGACGAGCCGATCTTCCATGACGGCGCCTGCGTCGGCTACGTCACCTCGGGCGGCTATGCCCATTCGGTGAAGAAGAGCATGGCCATGGGCTATGTCCCGACGGCGCTGGCCGGGCACGGCACCAAGCTCGAGGTCGAGCTCCTGGGCGAGTTCTACCCCGCGACCGTGACGGCGACGCCCCTCTACGACCCGAATGGCGGCAAGATGCGGGGGTGAGTCCTTTTATCTTCTCCCCACTTTGTGGAGAGAGGAAGGCCCCCGTCGCACTTGCGACGGGAGGGTGAGGGGTGCGGTGCGAGCAAGGAAGGGCACCCTCACCCAGCTCCGGCTAAGTCTCCGCTGCGCTCCGACTAAGCCTTCGCAACCCTCTCCCTCACTGCGTGAGGGAGAGGAAAGAATTGGCGGTAAACACCATGTCCAGCAAAGACCCCCTCCTCCAGCCCTTCACACTCAAGCATCTGGTTCTGAAGAACCGGCTGATGTCGACCGCGCATGAGCCGGCCTATTCCGAGGACGGGATGCCGAAGGAGCGCTACCGGCTCTATCACCTGGAGAAGGCCAAGGGCGGGATCGCGCTGACCATGACGGCGGGGTCGGCGGTGGTGGCGGAGGATTCGCCGGCGGCCTTCGGCAACCTCCACGCCTATAGGGACGAGATCGTTCCCTGGCTGAAGCGCCTCGCCGACGACTGCCATGGCGAAGGCTGCGCGGTCATGATCCAGCTCACCCATCTGGGCCGTCGCACCGGCTGGAACAAGGCCGACTGGCTGCCGGTGACCGCCCCCTCGGGCGTGCGCGAGCCCGCCCATCGCGCCTTCCCCAAGGAGGCCGAGGATTGGGATATCGAGCGCTGGATCGGCCAATATGCCGACGGCGCGGAGCGCATGCAGGCGGCGGGCCTCGATGGCATCGAGCTCGAATGCTACGGCCACCTGGTCGACCAGTTCTGGACGCCCAGCGTCAACAAGCGCACCGACAACTATGGCGGCTCGCTCGAGAACCGGATGCGCTTCGGCCTCGCGGTGGTGAAGGGAATCCGCCAACGCGTGGGCCCGAAATTCCTCGTCGGCATCCGCATGGCGCTGGACGAGGACAAGCCCGGCGGCTTCGGCCGCAGCGAGGGCCTCGCCATCGCGCGCAAGCTGATCGACGAGGCCGGCGTCGATTTCATCAATGTGATCCGGGGCTATATCGACACCGACCCGGCGCTGGCCAGGATCATCCCGATCACCGGCATGAAGGCGGCCCCGCACCTCGATTTCGTCGGCGAGATGAAGACGGCGCTGGGCGTGCCGATCCTCCATGCCGCGCGAATCGCGGATGTGGCGACGGCGCGCCACGCGGTGGCCTCGGGCAAGCTCGATCTGGTCGGCATGACCCGCGCCCTCATCGCCGATCCGCATATCGCGCGCAAGGTGGCCGAGGGGCGCGAGGCAGAGATCCGTCCTTGCGTGGGGGCCACCTACTGCCTCGACCGCATCTATGAGGGCGGCGAGGCGCTCTGCATCCACAACGCGGCCACGGGACGCGAAGCGACCATGCCGCAAATCGTGCCTAAAACAACCGGCAAGAAGCGGCGCGTCGTCGTGGTCGGCGCCGGCCCCGCCGGGCTCGAGGCGGCCCGCGTCTCGGCCGAGCGCGGGCATGAGGTCGTCCTGTTCGAGGCGGCCGACGAAGCCGGCGGCCAGATCCGCCTCGCCGCGCGCGCGACGCGCCGGCGCGAGCTGCTCGGCATCGTCGACTGGCGGCTGCAGCAGCTCGAGAAGCTCGGCGTCACGTCGCGCTTCAACAAGTGGGCAGAGGTCGAGGACGT
The DNA here is from genome assembly GCF_008728855.1 of Hypericibacter terrae. Taxonomy (GTDB): domain Bacteria; phylum Pseudomonadota; class Alphaproteobacteria; order Dongiales; family Dongiaceae; genus Hypericibacter; species Hypericibacter terrae. Next base: position 4,014,871 of record NZ_CP042906.1, read on the forward strand.
CACGGGCGAGGAACCCGACATCGTGGTGATCGCCACCGGCGGCCTGCCGCAGGCGCCGGCGCTCGGGGCCGGCACGGATCTCACCGTGTCGAGCTGGGACATCCTCTCCGGCGACGTGAAGCCGGCGAAGGAGGTGCTGCTGTTCGACGACAACGGCGCGCATCCGGGGATGCAGGCGGCGGAAGTCATCGCCGAGGCCGGCTCAAAGCTCGAGATCGTGTCGCCCGAGCGCTTCTTCGCGCCCGAGATCGGCGGCTTGAACCATGTGCCCTATGCCGAAAGCTTCCAGCAGCATGGGGTGCGGATCACGATCGTGCGCCGGCTTACATCCGTGAAACGGGCCGGCAATCGCCTGCAGGCCCTGATCGGCAGCGATTTCGGCGATTATGTCGAGACGCGCGAGGTCGACCAGGTGGTGGTCGAGCATGGCACGCTGCCCAATGCCGAGCTCTATGAGGCGCTGAAGCCGGCCTCGGTCAATCGCGGCGAGGTCGACTACCAGGCGCTGATCGCGGGCCGGCCACAGACGGTGGTCCGCAACCCGGAAGGACGCTATCGCCTCATCCGCATCGGCGACGCGGTCTCATCGCGCAACATCCATGCCGCCATTTACGACGCGCTGCGGTTTGCGAAGGATTTCTAGAAGACAGGTGAACATGCCCCGCCGGCGCCGCCCCTATCGTCGGCCATCGAAGTAGATCCAAGAGAGAAGCTTGATGATCGATGTTTTAAAGACCTTGGCGGCCTTGGGTCTGGGCTACCTTTTGGGCAGCCTCAACACAGCCGTGATCGTGGGGAAAATATACGGCAAGGACATCAGCAGCCACGGGAGCAAGAGCGCCGGACTTACCAATACCCTGAGGGTGCTTGGGAAATCTGCCGCAGCGTTTGTTCTCGCGGGAGATATATTGAAGGGAGTAATCGCCTGCCTTATCGGCTTGCGCCTCGGCGTCTATGTCTATTCCGGCGAGGCCCGAGATTGTATAAGCCTTTTGGCAGCGGGCGCGGGCGCAGTCCTGGGGCATAACTGGCCGGTCTATTTTGGGTTCAAAGGGGGCAAGGGAGCACTTACGGCAGTAACGGTGCTGTTTATGCTGGACTGGGTTATGGCCCTTATATGCCTTGGCCTCTTTGTGATGATCGTCGCTTCGACGCGTTATGTTTCTTTGGGCACGATAGGCGCTACGATATTTTTTCTGATTATTTCATTCATACCTGTATTCGGGCATGGCCTTTATTTTCATATATTTGCGTGTTTGATGGCGCTAATTATTATTTTCAAGCATAGGTCAAACATAAGACGGCTGCTTTCGGGAACAGAAAACAAACTTGCCTTCTGATTTTTTCGCGGCGTTGAGCCCAACGTCGAAATCTGAAAATTTGGAATCAGGTCGCGGGCGCTGACCCGCGGGCCAGCTTCATGCAGCGGGCGCGCTACGAGTCGCGACGAATTTCCGACGGCTGACCGGCCTCAGGCCGCCGCCTTGCTCCTCGCTGCGCCCAACTGAATGGCGCAGTCGATCGCCTCGATCAGGCTGCGCTCGTTGGCGATGCCCTTGCCGGCGATGTCGAAGGCCGTGCCATGATCGACCGAGGTGCGCACGATCGGCAGGCCCAGGGTCACGTTGACGCCGCTCAGCGCGTCCCATTTGCCGGTCACCGGATCGACCGAGAATCCCAGCAGCTTGACCGGGATATGGCCCTGATCGTGATACATCGCGACGACCGCGTCGTAGCGCCGGCCACGCAGCTTGACGAACACGGTGTCGCCGGGCACCGGTCCCTCGATCTCATGGCCTTCGGCGCGCAGCTGCGCGATGACCGGCGTCGTGATCTCCAAATCCTCGCGCCCGAACATGCCGCCCTCGCCCGCATGCGGGTTGAGGGCCGCGATCGCGATCCGCGGGCGCTCGATGCCCAGGCGTCGCAGCGCTCCCACCGTCATCTCCACGACCCGACGCAGGCGCTGCGGCGTCAGCCGCTTGACCGCCTCGCTCAAGGCGACATGGGTCGAGACGTGGCTCACCCGCATGTCGCCATGCAGCAGCAGCATCGCCGAATCGCGGGCTCCGGTCAGATCGGCCAGCAGCTCGGTATGGCCCGAATAATGGAAGCCGGCCAGGTTGAGCGCTTCCTTGCTGAGGGGTGCGGTGGCGATCGCATCGACGCGGCCCGAGACCGCCAGTCTGACCGCCTCCTCGATCGCGCGAAAGGCGAGCCGTCCCGCCTCGGCCGACGTCACGCCCGGCTTGATGGCCTGCGTCGGAACGCCGGCCGCCAGGAGGGCGGCGCGGCCGGCGCGCGGCGAGGAGGAATCGATGGTCGCCGGATCGAACGCGGTTCCCAGGCGCCGCGCCGCCTCGCGAAAGCACTCGGTGGCGCCGACCAGAATCAACTCCAGCTCGCCGGCGGCGAGGCGGGGTGCAAAGGCCGGCAGGGCCTTCACGATGATCTCCGGTCCGACGCCGGCGGGATCGCCCATGGTCAAGGCGATGCTGGTAGGACCCGTCATTTCCATTCTCCACTTTCGACAATCTCGGGATTCGAGGCGGCCGACATCATGGCCGCCGCGAGATTCACCAGGGTCCGCGGCCGCCCGAAGGCGCCCGACTTCGACAGAACCGGCAGCCCGTCCCACAACCCGCCGACGAGCGCCGCCGCCGGAATGCCGGCGCGGACTTCGCCCGTCACCATCAACCGATCGGCGCCGAGCGCCTCGCAGATCGCGCGCAGGGTCTCGCCGCCGGAGACGATCAGCCCGCCCGGCCGCTCGACGGCCGGCAGGAACTTCGCCAGGGCCGCGCGGATCCGCTGCATCATCTGCGGCGGTTCGAAGCTGTCGCCCAACCGGAAGGAGACCAGCGCCGCGCCCGTGACATGCAGCACGGTGCTCACCCGGGCCGAAAGACCGGCAGCGATCTCCGCGATCTCGACCCGCTGCGCCGGATAGGCCTCGGCAAAACTCTGAATCTGGGCACGCGACTGGGCGTGATCGGAACCCACGACGATCAGGACCGGCCTCAGACGCGGCCGTACCGTGGGCGGCGGCAGCCCCGCCACCGCGCGCGCCAGGCCCGCGGAACCGCACCAGAGGAGCGTGCCCTGCGACCGGTGGGCCAGCCTCGCGCCCGCCGCCGCAATGGCCGCCAGATCGCCATCGGTCGCCGCGTCGCAGACCAGCACGCCCTCGCCCTCGAGATCGGCCGGCGAAGCGATGAGACGGGCAGGCACGCCCAGGGCGCGCAAAGCGTCGGGCAGCGGCGGTCCTGCCGGTCGCCAGGCGCCTGCCCGATCCCGGAACAATTGGATGCCGCCGCGCGTGATGCGATCCTGGGCGGGGAAGGCCGGCGCCAGGACGCAGATGCGCCGCCCCCCGGCGCCCAGGCCGGCGGCGATATCCTGCAGCGTATGGCCGCGCAGCAGGCTGTCGATCTTCCGGTAGGCGATGTCCGCGCCCTCGAAGGCCCTGTCGAGGCCCCGCATGCGAACGCTCGCCGCGGCCCAGGGCTCGTCGCGCGTCGCGCTGTCGAAGGCGAGACTCCGCACGCCCTCGATGGCGCCGAGCGACACCGGAACAGGACCGATCAATCCGGTGAACTGCGCCCCAGTATCGAGCGCGCCGGTGAGATCGTCGGCCAGGATGCGAACCACCGGCGCGGGATGAGGCGGCGGCACCCGATCCTCGGATCGGAACGGGGCACCGCCATCCCCCGGTGGCGAAAGAGCAACCATCAATGAACCCGGCTGGTTTCCCCTTCGCCGAGGCACAGCTCGGTGATGCGCAGACCCTCCTTCGTGATCCGCGAGGGGAAGGTGTCCTTCAACCCCTCCTCGTGAATCGGGATGACCCGCTTCACCTCATGCCCGACCAGCCCCAGCATCTTGTGGGTGGTCAGCAGCAGGTTGGTCTGACTGCCGACCGCGAGGCCGACGGGGATGTAGGTGTTGTCGCCTTCCTTGCGCCCGCGCAGATTCTCGAAGCAATAGACCAGGTCGCCCGCGAGCACCCAGGTATCGCTGCTGTCCTGCTTCTTGTCGTTGCGGACCGCGACATACATCGAGCCCCAGGTGTGGCTGTCGAACGCGGCATAGAGGTCGATGCCGGGAACGACGTCCTGGCGGTCGCCGTCGATGACCGAGAGCCGGCCCTGCCGGGCGAGATCGACCGCGCGCATGATGTCGCCCGGGTCGGTGGCGGCCATCAGCCATTTGAACTGGGGTCCCATCGACATGGCCCAGATCCACTTCGAAAGCTCCTTCTCCTGGATATGGAAGGTCGCCTTCGGGAAGTCGTCGGTGCCGCCGAGATGGTCGAAATGGGCATGGGTGATGAAGACGTCAGAGACCTGCTCCGGCGTGACGCCGCATTCGGCGAGCACCGTCCTGGCCGGATGCCAGTTCTCGACGCCGAAATTCCGGGCCATCACGCCGCCATAGTCCTTGTTGTTGTAGCCGACATCGACCATGGCGGCGCCGTTCGGGCCCTTGATCAGGACGTAGCAATAGGGAAGCTTCCGATATCCTTCGTTATGCGCACCATAGATGACGCCGCTCTGGTGGTACTTCTTGACGTAGCTGTATTCGAGAACCCAGATCGAGTAAGCACCCATTGTCCTCTTCCTCTCTTCCGATCTCGTTCGCGTTTCAGTATCTCGCCGGTTCCTGGCCGGGGACGGCGCAGCAGGCGTTCTGGAAATCGATCAGCTCGAACCCCGGCAGCGCCGCCGCCGCCCATTGCAGATGCCGATAGCCGGCCCTCAGCGGCGCCAGCGCGGCATCGACATCGCGCCGGCCCGCCGCATAGTGGTGCATGCTCGCGCCGGCCTGCTGCAGCGCGATCCCGATCACCTGCGCCGCCTCGCTCAGATGGCGGTGATGATGACGCGCCCGCGCCGGCACCGTCGCCGATGCGATCGCATCGATGGCCTCGGCCCGCGCCTGGCGGGCCGCCTCGAGCATGGCGTGTTCCTGCGTGATCGACTTTGCGCCCGATGCCGCCAGGGCCAGAAGCCCGGCCAGCTGGCTGGCGGCCCGGCGCAGACCGTCGAACGCCTGGCGCGTCGCCAGGACATAGGCGACGGTCGCATCGTCGAGCGAACGTGCCAGTTCGTCGGGCGCCGGCGCGGCATGGTCGTCGCAGCAGGACGCCGCGGGCGCCACGCCCGCGACGGAGAGCGGGGCCGGATCCGGCCGCAGGCTATGGTCGATCCGCATGATCATTTTCTCCGGTTCTGACAGGAGCTGCGTTCGATCAGCTGTCCTGGTATGAGGTGTGAGCGGGGCTTCGGCAGCTTGCCGGCCGCGGACAGCTCCAGGAGCTGAGCGGTCTTCTCCACCATCGCGCCGATCGGCTGGCGGACGGTGGTGAGGCTGTGCGAGGGCCAGCCAGCCATCTGGATATCGTCGAACCCGACCACCGAGATGTCCTCCGGCACGCGAATCCCGAGCTCGCCGCGCATCGCATCCAGGCCGCCGATCGCCATGATATCGTTGGCGAAGAAGATCGCATCGGGCCGGCGCTTGCCGCGCAGCAGCCGCAGCGCCGTCTCGCGGCCCTGTTCATGCGTATAGTCCGTGGCTTCCTCCCGGCCCCACAGCGTCAGGCCGAGAGCGGCCAGCTCATCGTTGAAGCCGCGCTCGCGATCCATGGTGGTGCTGGTGTCCTTCTTGCCGGCGACATAGGCCAGCTTGCGATGCCCGCGCCCGGCCAGGTAGCGCGCCACCAGGCGTGCGCCCTCATAGTTGTCGCAGGAGACGGCATGCACGCCCGATCCGGGCACATAGCGGTTGAAGAGCAGCACCGGTATGCCGCGGGCGGCGCAGGATTTCGCCATCGCCGAGGAGATGGTGGCCGAGGTGATGACGACGGCATCGACCTGGTATTGCAGGAGCAGCGGCAGCTCGTCGTCGACCTCCTGCCCGGGCGGCACGTTGAAGAGTAGGGTCTGCAGGTTCTGCTGCTGCAGCCTCTTGGCCAGCACCTCGAGAACCTCGGGGTAGAACGGGTTGGTGAGGTCGCCCATGACGATGCCGACGATGCCCGATCGCCGGGTGATCAGGGTGCGGGCCATGGCGTTGGGCTTGTAGCCCAGCCGCTCGGAGGCCTCCATGACCTTGAGCCGCATATCGGCGGAGATGCTCGCGTCCTTGGTGAAGGCGCGGGAGATCGTCGATTGGGAGACGCCGAGCTCGCGCGCGACCTCCTTCGCCGTCACCGGCCCGGCCTTCGGCCTGTCGAGCACCCGCAACTTGCTGCCGTTTCCGCGACTCATGACCCCACCGCCCCCGGTTTTCACTCGGCGGCATTCTTCCCCGAATAGCGCCGGACACGCAAATCGGCCTGCGCCTGGTGGCCGGAGAAGTTCTCGATCGCACAGAGCCGCGAGCAATACTCGCCGATGACGACGCTGGCCTGCTCGTCGCAACGCTGATAGGTCACGGTCTTGATGAACTTGCCCACCCAGAGGCCGCCGGTGTAGCGGGCGGCGCGCTTGGTCGGCAGGGTATGGTTGGTGCCGATCACCTTGTCGCCATAAGCGACATTGGTCTCCTTGCCGAGGAAGAGCGCGCCATAATTGGCCATGCGGTCGAGAAAATACTGGGGATTGCGCGTGAGCACCTGGACATGCTCCGACGCGATCCTGTCGGCTTCCGCGACCAGTTCGTCCTCGCTGTCGCAAAGAATGACCTGGCCATAGTCGCGCCAGGCCACGCTGGCGACGTCGGCCGTGGGGAGCGTCTTCAATTGCCGCTGCAGCTCCGCCTCGATCCCGCTGGCGAGCTTGGGCGAGGTCGTCAGCAGGATGGCCGGCGAGGTCGGGCCATGCTCGGCCTGGCCGAGCAGGTCGGTCGCGCACATTTCCACGTCGGCGCTGTCGTCGGCGATGATCAGCGTCTCGGTCGGACCGGCCAGCAGATCGATGCCGACACGTCCGAAGAGCTGCCGTTTCGCCTCCGCCACATAGGCGTTGCCGGGCCCGACCAGCATGTCGACCGGCGCGATCGAGCCGGTGCCGAGCGCCATGGCCGCCACTGCCTGGACCCCGCCCATCACATAGATCTCGTCGGCGCCCGCCAGCGCCATGGCGGCGATCGTCGCCGCCGGCGGCTTGCCGTTCAAGGGCGGCGTGCAGGCGATGACCCGCTTGACGCCCGCGACGCGCGCGGTCAGCACGCTCATATGGGCCGAGGCCACCATCGGGTAGCGGCCGCCCGGCACATAGCAACCGACGCTGCTGACCGGAATGTTCTTCTGGCCCAGACGCACGCCGGGAATGGTCTCGATCTCGATCTCGCCCATCGTGGAGAGCTGGGCCTCCGCGAAGCGCCGGATCTGCGCCTGCGCGAACTTGATGTCCGCGATCGTCTGCGCCGGCAAGCTGTCGATCAGCGCCTGGATCTCCGCCTTGGTCAGGCGAAATTCCTTCGGCTCCCATTTGTCGAACTTGGCGGAGAGTTCCCGCACAGCGACGTCGCCGCGCTTGGCCACGTCCTCCAGAATCGTCTCGACCGTCTGCCGGACCTTGACGTCGGCATCATGCTTCTCGGCGTCGCTGATTCCGGTCTTGATCTGCCGAATCATGTCTTCCTCACTCCATCATCGATGTCGGACGGCGGCGATGCGCCGCCGTTCCCGGTAGAAGAGCGCCCGGCCGGCCGAAACCGGCCGGGCAGCCCTGTCAATTCGTCGCCTGCACCGTCGGCTCGATCTTGGTCAGGTGGTAGAGATTCGCCGCCGGCTGGCATTTCTGACAGTTGATGCCAGGCTCGTCGGGCGCCGCCTCGACCGTCGCCGGCAGAGGCTGGATGGTGGCACCAGGGGTGGGCTCACCCTTGAGCGCAGTCTCCAGCGAGAGCTCGGGCAACAGGTTGGCCTCGAACACCTCGGTCACGAAGGAATCAGGAACCTTGCCTTCGGGGAAGGTGTTGCAGCCATTCTCGAACTTGTCGCCGGGGCAGAGCTTCACCTGATCGGCCGGAACCCAGGGCAGCGGATACTGGATGTTGTGGGTGTCCAGGGTCCGCTTCTTGGTCAGCAGCTCCATCATCAGCTTGAAGGCATAGCCCGAGGTCGCCGGCGGCGAGCCCGAGGACGTGCCCTGCAGACCGCGCGCCTGCAGGTCCGGATTGGCGATCGCCAGGCGGAAACCGTTGGAGTTTTCGCCCGTGACCGGGATCAGCTTCTTGTTGCCGGTGGCCAGCAGCGCCTTGATGACGCCGTCTTCGCCCGCCTGCGCCCAGATGCCGTCGACGTCCGGGTGAGCCGCCAGAGCCTTGGCCGTCTCGGACTGGGTGGTCTGGTCATCCCACATGCCGTAATACTCGTCGACGACCTTGATGCCCGGGTATTTCTTGAAGATCGCCATCGCGCCGTCATAGTGGCGCTTGTCGACCGAGTTGCCGGGCACGCCGCGGCTCAGGAAGATGTTGCCTTTGCCGCCCAGCATGTTGACGAGGGCTTGCGCGGTGTTCTCGCCGAAGCCGGCGGTGATGTAGCTGACATTGTAGGCGCAGGGTTCCGTGACCGTGCCGTCATACATGAAGAACAGCACGCCCTTCTCGCAGCCCTTATGGATGGTGCGGTTCAGGCCGGTCGGCGACACCGGGAAGCTGATGATGCCGTCGGCGCCGTCGGCGATCATGCTCTCATAGGCCGAGATCTGCGCCGACACCTCGGTGCCTGAGATCACTTCCTTGAGCTCGACCATCTGGTCGTAAGGCGGAGTCGCGGCGAGGGCCTTGACGATATTCGCGGCTTCGCTCTGCCAGGAGTTACCGCTGTAGCTCAGGCTCAGATAGATCTTGAACTTCTTCGTATCGGCTTGCGCATGGTCCGCCACGCCGACGAAGACGAAGCCGGCCGCGATCAGGCCGGCCAGGCCGCCGATGAGTTTCCGTTTCCACGTCATGTGTCTGTTTCCTCCGTTGTCACGCTGATTTGTTCGCGTTTCTTGCCGGACATCCGCAGCTTCTCCGGTCCGGCCTGCCGGAGTGCCTCGGGGCCGCCGCTTGCGCCGGCCCGAATGGTTCGATCGATCGTCGGTATTGTCCGCGAGGGGAAATGAATGGCCATCGGCCGCCTCACCTGGCCTTGCGCCGAAGGCCGCGCTCCAGCGAGGCCAGCAGCTTCTCGCGCATCAGCAGCAGGGCGAGGAGGATGACGGCGCCATAAATGACCGTGCGCCAGCCCTCCGCCATCTGCAGCGCGCCGATGATCGTGGAGATCGTGGTGAGGAGGATGGCGCCGCCGACCGTGCCGAGATAGGTGCCGCGACCGCCGAGGATCGAGGTGCCGCCGACGACGACCGCGGCGATCGAGGGCAGCAGATAGGGCTGGCCCATCGTCAAGGTGGCGCCGCCCGCATAGCCCACCATCATGATGCCGGCGAGCCCGCTGCAGGCGCCGGCGATCGCATAGGTCGCGATCGTCAGGCGGCGCACGCCGATCCCGGCGATATAGGCGGCGCCGTCGCTGGTGCCGATGGCGTAGAGCTTGCGGCCGAAGGGCGTTCTCGACTGCAGCAGCTGCCCGACGATCGCGGCCAGCAGCATGAAGAAAATCACCAGCGGAATGCCGAACAGGCGGCCGGTATAGAGCGCCGAGAGCAGCGGCGAGGCCTGCCCCCGGGGGGTGCCTTGCGTAAAGCCGAGGCAGAGGCTGTAGACGATGATGCCGACCGCGAGCGTCATGATGAAGGGCGGCACCCGCAGCAGGGTGACGCCGATGCCGTTGACCATGCCGACGAAGGCGGTCACGAGCAGGATCGCAGGAATGCCCCAGAGCAGGGCCGGGCCGGAGGCGCCGATCCAGCTGAAGGTCAGGACGCCGCCGAAGGTCATGACCGAGGCGACCGAGAGATCCAGCCCGCCGAGCAGGATCACCAGCCCCTGGCCGAAGCCGATGATCATCACGAAGGAAGAGAGCACCAGAATGGCCTGCGCCATGTTCAAGCCGCCGAAGGCCGGGCTGATGACCCGCGACGCCAGGATCAACGCGATGCTGATGGCGAAGACTGCGATCGTGGTCCAGGTCTCGCTGCTGGCCCCGCCAAGCCGGAGTCCCGACCGCTTCTCCATCGGGGGCTCGGTCATGGCGGCCTCGGGCTCGATCGGCTTCTTGAGATTGAAGGCCGTCATCGGCGCCCCGCCTGCGCGAACCAGGCCGAGAGCGCCGCGATCAGCACGGCGATGATCATGATCACGCCCTGGAACAGGCCGGTGTAGAAGGACGAAACGCCGGCGGCGAACAGGACCTTCTGCAGCAGCATCAGCGTCGCCGCCCCGACCATCGAGCCGACCAGGCCGCCGCGCCCGCCGCGGAACGAGGTGCCGCCGATCGCGATCGCCGCGAAGACCTGGAGCAGCAGCGGGCTGCCGGCATTCGGATTGCCGGTCGCGGTCTGGGCGCTCAGCATGTAGCCGGCGAGGCCGTAGAAGATGCCGGCGAGGCAATAGGCCAGGAACTTGGTCCGGCGCACATCGATGCCGCCGAGCGTCGCCGCCGTCTCGTCCGCGCCGACGGCATAGATGGCGATGCCGAATCCGGTCCGCTGGATGATCAGCCAGATGCCGACGACGACAGCGGCGATCAAGCCCGTGACCGGCACCAGGTTCCACAACATGTCCAGCAGATCGTAGGAGACGAAGTCGGGCACGGTGCCGCCGGGCGCATCGAGAATGACCAGCGCAATCCCCGAGCAGATGATCATGGTGCCGAGGGTCGAGGCGATCGATTGCAGGCCGACATAGGCGGTGAGCCAGCCATTGACGGCGCCGACGACGAGGCCGACCGCCATCACCAGCGCCAGGCCATAGAGCGCGCCCAGCGGCCCGTCGCCGACCTGGGTCGCCATGATGACATTGGCGATCGACACCACGCCGGCGACCGACAGGTCGAAGCCGCGGGTCAGGACCACGAAGGTGCCGCCGGCCGCCGCCAGCGCCAGCGGCAGGGCATTGTTGAGCTGCTCGGTGATCTGCGACAGGGAGGCGGCGTCGGGCTGCGCGATCGCATAGGCCGCGAACAGCACGGCATAGATGACGATGACGATCAGCGTGCCGTTGCCGAGGCCCTGGCGGACGAGACCGCCGGTCGGAGAAGGCGCGGTCCTGACGGTGGCGGTTGCGCTCATGAGGGGCTCCTACTCCGCAGCCTCGGCGGCATGACCGGTCGCCAGCGCCACCAGCGCCTGCTCCGAGAAGGCGGCGCGATCGAGCACGCCGATCACCGAGCCGCGATAGATCACCAGGCAGCGGTCGCAGAGGCTGACCAGCTCGGGAATCTCGGTCGAGTAGATCAGGACCGAGCCACCCTGCCCGGCGAAGCGCCGGATCGCGCCGTAGATCACCTGCTTGGTTCCCACATCGACGCCGCGGGTCGGATCGAACATGGCGAGGATCTGCGCACCCGACAGCAGGACGCGGCCGATCAGGGCCTTCTGCTGGTTGCCGCCCGAGAGCACCGAGAGGCGCGCATCGAGATATCGTTCCGGCAGATCCACGACCTGCGCCTGGGCCCCGACGCCGGCGCGCTCCTGGGCCCGGTCGACCAATCCGAGATGTCCCAGCCGGTCGATGATCGACAGCGAGATGTTGGCGCTGGTGCTCATGCCGAGGAACACGCCCTCGGTCTTGCGCTCTTCGGGCACGAAGGCGATGCCCGGACCGCAGCGCAAGGCGTCGGCCGGCGAGTGCAGCCGAACCGGCTTTCCGGCCACCTCGATCCCGCCGCCCTCGATCCGCTCGATGCCGACCAGGGCGCGAAAGAGATCGCGCTGGCCCTGTCCCTCGAGCGCCGCGACTCCCAGGATCTCGCCCTGATGCAGATCGAAGCTGACGCCGCGAATGTTGCGGCAGGTGAGGCCCGCGGCGCGCAGGGCCACCGGCCCCGCCAGCTTGGCGGCGGCCTTCCGGCTCGCACCCTCGGGTGCCGTGCCAACCATCATCCGGAAGATCTCGGAATCGCGCGTGGCCGTCAGGTCGACCGTGGCGATGCTGCGGCCATTGCGCAGGATCGTGCCCTGCCGGCAGAGGCGACGCACTTCCGAGAGGCGATGCGAGATATAGAGGATGGCGCAGCCTTCGCCCCGCAACCGGTCGATCAGGGAAAAGAGCCATTCCGGCTCCGCCAGCGCCGCGGTCGGTTCGTCGAGGATCAGAAGGCGCGGCCGCCGGCTGACGGCGCGCACGATCTCCACCCGCTGTTTCTCGGCCAGCGACAGCGTGCCGACCAGCGCCGTGGGCGCGATGTCCGAGGCCCCATAGGCGCCGAGAATTTCCCGCGCCCTGGCGATCGATCGACGTGCGGACACGAGGCCGAACGCGTTGCGCGGCGGCGAGGGCAGCATCAGGTTGGCCGCCACCGTCAGATTCGGCAGCAGGCTCAACTCCTGGAAGGCCGTCGAGACGCCGAGCGCCCGGGCCATCGTCAGGCTGCGCGGACGGAAGGGCTGGCCTTCGAGGGTCACGCTGCCGCCGTCGGGCTCGACCACGCCGCTCAGAATCTTCACCAGCGTGGATTTGCCGGCACCATTTTCCCCGAGCAGCGCATGGGCCTCGCCGCGAGCGACGGAGAGCGACACGCCGGCCAGCGCCACCGTCGCGCCATAGGCCTTGGTCGCGTCGCGCACCGCCAGCACGATATCGGCCGGGCTCGCGGGCGGGTTCATCGGGTCGCCTCGTCTGCGGCAAGAGCGTCCTCGGCCTCTTGCCGCTCGATCTCGCGCTTGTGGATGGCGAGCGCCATCAGCCGGCGATCACGCCACTCGCCGCGCCGGGCGAGCTGGCCCGCCGGCAGCGTCTCCCGCCGCTGCGCCTCGACCTTGGCGATCAGGGCCTCGCCCCAGACCTTGTGCTCCGGCCGCGAGGCGGCGATGCGCTGGTAGAGCGGGCCGAGGCGCCTTGCATAGTCGGCGACGCCGCCCGGCGCGTTGAGGTCGATGGTCTCGAACGGCCCCATGAAGGCCCAGCGCATGCCGAGGCCATGCGACACGGTGCGATCGATATCCTCGGCCGAGGCATAACCTTCCTCGACCAGGCGCCAGGCTTCCATCAGCAGCACGGCCTGGAGACGGTTGAGGATGAAGCCTTCGATCTCGCGGCTCATCTCGACCGGGACCTGGCCGACCTGTTCCATCAGCGCCCGCACCGCCGCGACGGTCTCGGACCTGGTCCAGGGGGCCGGCACCAGCTCGACCACCGGAATCAGATAGGGCGGATTGACGGGGTGCGCGACGAGGCAACGTTCGCGGCAGCGCAGGCCCTCGGTGAAGGCCGAGGCTGGGATGCCCGAGGAAGAGCTTCCGACGATCGTGCCCGGCCCGATGACGCCGTCGATCTCGGCAAAGAGCGAGATCTTGACGTCGACGCGCTCGAACACGCTCTCCTGCGCGTAGACAGCGCCATCGAGGGCTTCCGCCAGGCTCTTCGCGACCGCAATGCGCTCGAGAACCGTCTCGGGCCGGTCCATCAGCCGCTGGCGGGCCAGGCTCGACAGATCGCGCGCGATCTGTCGGCGGGCCGCGTCGGCGGCACCCGGCACGGAATCGAACAGCCGGACATCGCGGCCGGCACGGGCGAAGACGATGGCCCAGGCCCTGCCGACCAGGCCGCAGCCGACGATGGCGATCGGGCCGGTCATCACTGGCGGAATGCGCCCGACGACGCGACGGCCGGCAGGTGAAGGCGGCCGATGTTGGAGCGGACCAAGTGCGTTTCCATCATGCCCTCCCGAGGAGCACGGCCCCGCCATTGCGAGGTCGGTGGCAATTTCTTCGATCCTTCTGCGACCCCCCGCGTCCCGTCTTTAGCGGGCTCGCTCGGAGAACCTGGCCGGTCGTGGCCGGCGATCGAAGCGAGCGGCATGGTACCGGCGTTGCATACGTTTGCAATAATTTTATGCATACGATTGCAAAGAAGATATGCATACGCATGCAAAACGCTGTCGTGCCGCGCTTCTGCGCCGCACAAATCGTGGGCAAAAGTCCGCGGATGCATGGGTCTCTGGCTGTTGCGTTGCAACATCGCGCCGATCTGCAAAAGGGTCGACTAGCAGCGGGTGACGCTCATGGGCGGCGAGATCGGGGGGAAAGCGAGCCCGGGAAAAGAAGCTGCTTCTGGTTCAGGGTGCCCCTGGGCCGCGGCACCTCGGTGAGCAACCGGGCCGCCCGGCTCGCGGTCGCAAGCAGCCGCCAGCGTGGGCACCGTCGCGTCCGCCGCTGAGGAGCTGACCGGCTCGATCCAGGAGATCGGCCAGCAGGTGGCGCGGTCCACCCAGATCACGGCGGCCGCTGTCCGCGAAACCGAGGAGACCAACCAGCGTGTCGAAGGTCTCACCATCGCCGCGGAGAAGATCGGCGAGGTGGTGGATCTGATCACCGAGATCGCGAGCCAGACCAATCTGCTGGCGCTCAACGCCACGATCGAGGCGGCCCGGGCGGGCGACGCCGGCAAGGGTTTCGCCGTGGTCGCGCAGGAAGTGAAGCAACTGGCGAGCCAGACGGCGCAGGCGACGGAGGACATCACCGCGCAGGTGGCCGCCATCCGCACGGCGACGGCCGCGGCCGTGGCCGGTGTCAACGGGATCGGCAAGACGGTGCGCGAGGTGAGCGAGATCGCATCCGCCATCGCGGCCGCGATCGAGGAGCAAAGCACCGCGACGAAGGAGATCGCCGCGAGTGTCATGCAGGCCTCGGCGGGGACCACGGACGTCACCCGGAATGTCCAGGAAGTCACGACGGTTGCCGGCGAAACCGGCTCCTCCGCAACGCAAGTGCTGGGGGCCGCGACCGAGCTCTCCAAGCAGGCGGAGAACCTGAATGCCGAAATGCGATCCTTCATCGAGGTCATGAACCGCGTCGCCTGAGCGGCAGAGGCCCGAGACCGACGGCGTGCGAGAGGGACAGTCCGGAGGGCTCAGAGCCCCGGGAGATCGATGAAGCGCCCGACCCGTTCCTCCAGCAGCGCGATCAGCTCCGGCTGCATGAAGCGGAACTCGTCGGGGATGCCGAGCACGACGACGCGCTTCGAGCGTAGGAGCGGGCCAAACGCCTTGGCGAGCTTCTCCTTGTGGGCGGGCTCCATCACCAGGATGAGGTCCGCCCATTCGATCGCCTCGGCCGAGACCGGCGTGTCGGCGTCCTTGCCGATGCCGGCCGATTGCGTCTCGATGCCGTCATAGCGCGCGAAGACGGCCTCGGCTGTCGGGCTGCGCCAGCGGTTGCGGCCGCAGACGAAGAGCAGCCGCGTCACGCCGCCCCCGCCTTCAACCCCGCGATCACCAGCTTCATCACCGCCTTGATGTCGGAATCGGTGTCGGCGCCGCCGCTGGCGCGGACCAGATGGGGATGATGGAAGCGCACCGTGGCGCTGAGGACCGCGCGCGCGGCTTGGGCCGCATCCTTGACCTTGAACTCGCCCTGCTTGACGCCGTCGACGATGATCGTCGTCACCTGACGGACGAGCGTGGCGAGGTGATGCTCGACCACGTCGCGCGCGGCCTCGGCCACCGCGTGATAGGCCGCGAACAGCTCGGGGTCGTCCAGGATCTTGCGGCGCTTGGCCTTGGCCAGCGCCAGCACCCAGCCCTCGAGCCGCTTGGCGGCCGGGCCCTTCTTCGTCACGAACGCCTCGAGCGGTGCGGAGACCGCGTCGAGCCAGCGCTCGGCCACGGCATCCTGCAGCGCCGCCTTGCTCTCGAAATGGCGGTAGATGTTGGCGTGGCTCATCTGGAGCGCGCGGGCGACGTCGCTGACCGTGGTCTTGGCGGGGCCGTGACGGCGCAGCAGCGTCTCGGCCGCGTCGAGGATGCGCTCGCGCATCGGGCGGGCGGCGTCGGGTGGGGTGATGGATTTAGGCAACGGCCCTCTTCCCCTCGCGAAGAGGAAGGAATGGCCGCGACACCATCAGTATAGGGGTACCTCCCTCCCTAGCCCTCCCCCACAAGGGGGGAGGGGATAGGAACGCGGGTGGCTTCAAAATCGACAGTATCAGCATCCATCTCTCACGGCATGGCTCAGCGCTCGCTGTCGAGCGACTGCATGCCGTGGGCGGGGTAGCGGTCGCCGGCGACCGCGCCCTTCGGCATCGCGGCCTCGATCTGGGCGAGGTCCTGCGGCTCGAGCCGGAGCTCCAGCGCCTTCAGCGATTCCGCGAGCTGCGTGCGCTTGCGCGCGCCGACGAGCGGAATGATGTCGGCGCCCTGATGCAGCACCCAGGCGATCGCGATCTGCGTGGGCGTGACGCGCAGGCGCTGCGCCACCTTGGTGAGAGCTTCGACGAGCTTCTGGTTGCGCGCCAGGTTCTCGCCCTGGAAGCGCGGGCTCATGGCGCGGAAGTCCTTGGCGCCGGTGGGCGCGCTGCCGGAGAGCAGGCCGCGCGAGAGGATGCCATAGGCGGTTACGCCGATGCCGAGCTCGCGCAAGGTGGGCAGGATCTGCGCCTCGATGCCGCGCGAGGCCAGCGAATATTCGATCTGCAGCGCCGCGATCGGATGCGTCGCCTGGGCCTTGCGGATCGTGGCCGCCCCCACCTCGGAAAGGCCGATATGGCGGACATAGCCCGCCTTCACCATCTCGCCGATGGCGCCGACCGTCTCCTCGATCGGCACATTGGGATCGAGCCGTGCCGGCATATAGAGATCGACATGGTCGGTGCCCAGGCGATTGAGGCTGTAGGTCAGCGCGGTCTTGGCCGCATTGGGCCGGGCGTCGAAGCCGATGAAGGCGCCGTCGGGCGAACGCTGCGCGCCGAACTTGACCTGGATGAAGAACTTGTCGCGCTTCCCCTTGATCGCCTCGGCGACCAGCATCTCGTTATGGCCCATGCCGTAGAAATCGCCGGTGTCGAGCAGCGTGATGCCGGCCTCGGCCGCCGCATGAATTGTGGCCAGGCTCTCGGTCCGGTCGGCCGGCCCGTAGAAATCCGACATGCCCATGCAGCCGAGACCGACCATGGAAACCGCGGGGCCGTTCCGGCCCAGATGACGGGTGCGCATCGGGAGCGATCCTTTCGGGAGAATATGATAAATGACAAAATATGTTTTTTGTCACTTCGGGGCAAGTGACAAATGCGAGAGGCGGGGTTGTTGCGGGGATCAAGGGGATGGGAGCAAGGAAACGGCGGAGAGACCGAAGCACCCTCCCCCTACCCCCTCCCGCACGCCGCCTTCGGCGGCTGAGGAGGGGGCGAGAAACATCAGAGACCACGCCCTCTCCCCTTGCGGGAGGGGGTAGGAGGAGGGGTTCTCGCCGATGCTCACAAATCCGGCTGGTCGAGATATTCCGGAACCTGCTCCGGCCAGGGGAACCAGCCATGGCGGCAGGCGGCCCAGATGGCGGCGTCGGGCGGGTCGAAGCCGGCATCCGCGAAATTGCCGACGGCGATCGTGACCTCGTCGGGCGCGCCTTCGCTATAGCCATAGATGCTGCTGCCGCAGACCGGGCAGAAGAAATTATCGACCCAGCGGCCGGCGTCGGAGCTGCGGCGATAGAGCGTGGCCTCGCCCTCGATCGAGGAGATCGCGCTCTTGGGCCAATAGCCCCAGCTGCCGAAGACGCTGCCGGTCTGCTTCTGGCATTCGAAGCAGTGGCACACCAGCACCCGGAGCGGGTCGCCCTCGACGGTGATCGACATCTGGCCGCAGGAGCAGGATGCGGTTCTGGACATGGGACGGTCCTTTCTTGCCTCGGGCGGAATGCCGCGTTCGGCGACAACAATCTTAGCCTGTCGGCGCGGCCCTTGTCGCGCGGTCGCGGCCCATCACGCCAACCGCCAGATCACGTCAGCCGCCAGATCATCTGGAAATTGTCGTCATAGGTCTCGGCGCCGAGACGCCGATAGAACGCCGTGGCACCCGGATTCTGCCGCCACACCATCCAGGCGACATGGCTGGCGCCGCGCTCCGTCGCCAGCCGGCGCACCTCTTCCATGAGTGCGCGGCCGATGCCGCTGCCGCGGGCGCGCTCGCTGACGAAGAGGCCGGCGACGAAGAGGGCCTTGTAGATCTCGAAGATGCCCATATGCCAGCCGAGATAGGCGACCGGCCGTCCCGCCTGCTCGGCGACCAGGGTCGCAACCACCGGGTCCTTCTCGAAAGAGAGCGCGATGCAGCGCTCCATCTCCGCCGGCCCCGCCCAGTCGTCCTCCGGCGAGGGCTCGGGATTGATCGACTTCAGATAATCCGAGAATTCCTGGAACAGCAGCAGCAGGGCCGCCGAATCGTCGGGCCGCGCCTGACGGATGGTGAAGGACATATGACGACCCCGCATTCCCCGTTTCGAAACGCCTATGAAGCGTCGGCCTCGGCGGCCGTCAAGAGGCCCAAAGACTATTTTCCGGCGGCGAGAATCTGCCCATACTCCGACGACGCGCTCGCGATCGCCAACAAGACTGTCCGGCCCCTCGTTCCGTGACCGAAAAGGCAGCCCGCCATGAAACGATTCTCCCTCCTCTGCCTGGTCCTCCTGCTCGCCGGCTGCGCCACCCATGGCGCGGTGGTGACGGGTTCGGCCAGCTATCGCGAGCGGATGGCGCTGCTGCCGGGCACGGTGCTGGAAGCGACGCTGGAGGATGTGTCGAAGGCCGACGCGCCTGCCGTCATCGTCGGCCAGACCCGGCTGGAGGATCTGGGAAACCCGCCCTTCGATTTCGCGATTCCCTACAACCCCAAGGACATCGTGACCAACCACACCTATGTGGTGCGGGCGCGGATCCTGTCGGGCACCGACGTGCTGTTCGTCACCGACACCGCCTACCCGATCCTGACCATGGCCCATAAAGGCCCCGCGAAGCTGCTGCTGGTGCGCGCGGCCGGAGGTGCGGCGGCCGGGAGCGCCGGCGTCGATCCCAATATCGGCACGCTGCCCGCGCGCTTCGCCGGTGAGATTCCCTGCGCCAATTGCTCGGCCATTCGCTATCAGGTCGATCTCCTGCCCGATCAGTTGTTTTTCTCGCGCATGGTCTATGAGGGCCGCCAGACGGTCCATGACGAGATCGGCAACTGGTCGGTCCCGCCGGAGGGCGGCCGTCTGGTGCTGACGCCCGAGACCGGCGAGCCGACGCAATTCTCGCTGCCGACGGCCGGTCACCTGCGTATGCTCGACCGGACCGGCAAGGAGATCGATTCGAAGCATAATTACGAGCTGGTGCGCGACGACAAGCTCGCCGCCCTCGACCCCGCGGCACCGCTCGCGGGCATGTATGCCCAGGGCGACGATGGCGGAATCTTTACCGAATGCAGCACCGGCATGAAGCTCGCCGTGTTGAAGGAGGACGACAATGCGGCGCTAGAGGCGGCCTACAACAAGATGCCGCACGAGCCGGGGCAGCCGCTCAAGGTCGAGCTCGAGGGCCGCATCTCGCTGACGCCGCCGGCCGGCACCGGGGGCGATCTGCCGGTCATCTCGGTCATGCGGTTCAACTATATCTGGCCGGGCGAGACCTGCGGCCAGCGCTTCGCCACCTCGCCGCTCGAGAACAGCTACTGGAAGCTCACGCGCGTCGCCTATCAGCCGATCGTCCTGGCCCCGGGACAGCGCGAGCCCTATCTCGTGCTCCAGGCCCAGGACCGCAGGCTTACCGGCTATGCCGGCTGCAACCGCATGACCGGCAGCTACACGCTCAAGGAGAACGAGCTGCGCTTCAGCCAGACCGCCACCACCAAGATGGCCTGCGTCAAGGGCATGGACACGGAAAGCGAGTTCCTCAAGGCCCTCGACGAGGTCCGCCAGTGGCACATCGACGGCGAGCATCTGACGCTCTCGAACGAGTATGGCGCGGTGCTGGCGGTGTTCGAGGCGGTGGCGCTGCCGTAGAGGTTCTTTTCTTATCTCCTCCCCCCTCGAGGGGGAGGATTAAGGAGGGGGCTGCTCGTTGTCTGAAATCGCGTCTTCCCCCTTCCTAACCTTCCCCCCGAGGGGGAAGGGAAAAGAAGAGGATCGATCTAGCCTCGCTTCTCCCACCGCGCGAGTTGCTCGTCGACCAGCTCGACCAGGCGATCGCGACCGAAGCTCGGCTCGTGGCCCGCGTGAATCGTCCTCGCCGGCACGGCGCGCAGGCGGCGGAGCGTGCGGATGTAATCGGGCAGGCTCGAATGGTGGAGATTGTCGATGAGCGGGCCGTCATAGATCGCGTCGCCGGAAAACAGCGTCCCGGTCTTTTGCTCCCAGAGGCCGATCGAGCCCGGCGAATGGCCGGGCAGATGCAGCACCTCGAAGGCCCGGTCGCCGAGATCGACCCTGTCCCCCTCCTCGACCACGCGGATCTTGCCCGTGGGGCGGATGCGGAAGCTCTGGATGTCGTAGTCCGCCGTGGGCAGGGCCGTGATCATCGGGCCCTCGATCTCGTAGTCGGGCACCGGCGGAATGCGCAGCGTCGCCATGTCCTCGGGATCGAAATCGGGATCGGCCAGGGTGTAGTCGCCGGCGGCCGAGCGCAGCCCCTCGGCCTCGAGCGCATGCGCGATGCAATCCTCGAACTCGTGATGGCCGCCGATATGGTCGATATGGGCGTGGGTGGCGACGGCCGTCACCGGCTTGTCGAGGATGTCCTTGGCGAAATCGCGCAAGGAGCAGATGCCCATGCCGGTATCGACGATCAGGTCGCGGTCCCGGCCCCGCACATGCCAGATGTTGCAGCGCAGGAGCGGCGCCACATGCGGCTCCCAGAGGAAGGTGATGCCGTCACCGAGGCGACGCAACTCGAACCAGTGATCGGCAACCTGCAAGCCCACGATCGGTCATCCTCTTTCATGACGGGCGTCCCCGCGCGACCGGACGCTCAGGCCTTGGCAATCTCGCGTCCGGCCAGCATCCAATAGAGCAGGCCGGACACCACCAGCCCCGCGACGATACTGAGGTCGGCGCCGCCGAGCACGTTCTCGGCGAAGGGCGATTTCAGCATGTCGGCCGAGGTGCAGGCCAGTGCCGCGATCACGCCGGCAATCCACGCGATGAAGGCGGCGCGGTGCCAGCCATTGGCGTAGCGGTAACGCCCGCCCTCCGCCGACAACAGGCTGGCGCCATCATAACGGCCGCGCCGCAGCCAGATGTCGATGGCATAGATGGCGCACCAGGGCGCGATCCAGGCCACCATCAGCGAGAGGAAGGCGATGAAGGTGCTGGTGAAATCATAGAAGAAGATCGCATAGACCGAAGCGGCCGTCGCCAGCACCGCGTCGATCATGATCGCCTTGGGCCGCGAGACATTGAGGCCCATCGCCAGCAGCGACATGCCCGAGCTATAGGTGTTGATGAAGTTGTTGGTGATCGACCCGCCGATCACCAGCAGCACGAAGAGCTTGAAGTACCAGGGTGCCAGAATTGGCGCAAAGCCGCCGATCGGATCGGTGAGATCGACCTCGCGGGCGGCCATATAGCCGATCCCGGTAATGATCACCGCCGGAATGAAGGAGCCGAGAAAGGTCCAGAAGGTGATCGCGGCGCCGCTGGCATTGCGCGGCAGGTAGCGCGTGTAGTCGGCGGCGCAGTTGGCGTAGCTGATCGGCATGGCAGCCACCAGGGTGAGCGCGATCAGGAAGGTGGGGATATCCGCGCCGGCCGGGGCCGCGGGGGCCGTGGCGGGAGCATAGCTCAGCACCTGCGGGATGAGGCCCAGCATCGCCAGACCCAGCGCCCAGGTGAAGATGCGCTGCATGAAGACGATGGTCGCATGGCCGAGAATGGCGACGCCGAAGGTGAAGACGGCGAGCACGCCCAGCAGGATGGCCTTGCCCAGAACGCCCAGCGGAATGCCGAAGCCTTCGACCAGGGAATAGAGCGCGAAGGCGCCGAGCACGAGATTGACCGCTTCCCAACCGACCGCGGTCAGCCAGGAGAGGAAGGACGGCACCGCGTTGCCCTTGCGGCCGAACGCGGCGCGGCTCACGACCAAGGTCGCGGTGCCGACACGAGCACCGGGGATTCCGTTATAGCCGATCAGCCAATAAAGCAGATTGCCGACGATCACGACGAGGAGCATCTGCCCCGTGGTGAGGCCCAGCACCGCCAGAAGGCCGCCGACGATGATGTAGGTGAGAATGAGATTGGCGCCGGCCCAAACCCAGAAAAGCTCACGCGGATGGCCGCGGCGCTCGGAATCGGGAATGAGGTTGATGCCGTTCTGTTCGACGGCGAAGGCCTGATTGGCTTCACCGGCCGCTTGTTCCGCTGTGACCATGAGCTTTCTCCCGCGCTGGCATGGCTTATCCCGAGCGATGGTCGATCGGTCGCCAAACCTAAAATTGACGGTGAAAGCTAAAGTCTGACTTTATTACTGTCAATATAATAATGCCACGCGCGCCAGCCTGGCTATCGGTTGATTTGAGAAAACGAAGATCCCACAAACGCGGCTTGAGCGGGCCATTGTCTTGTGACACCAAGGCGTCTGGAATCAGGGAAGAATAGCGAATCGATGGTTCGTCAGAGACGGAAAGCGGGCCTCCACCCGATCGGCGATGTTGCCGCCGCGGCTGGCGTCACCACCCAGACCATCCGGCTCTGGGAGAAACGCGGCCAGCTGAGCTCCACCCGCACCGACGGGGGACAGCGGCTATTCACGGGCGAGATGGTGAAGCGCGCCGCCGAGCTGGCGGCAGGATCGCGACGCAGCCAGCACCATCAGGCCGCCCGGCCCGCCGCGTCGCCCGACATGATCGAGCTGGCCTCGACCGGCATGCGCATCCGGCGCGCGCGGATCGAGCATGGCCTGAGCCAGCAGGACGCGGCCAAACGGATCGGCATCTCGCGTTCCTTCCTCTCGACCGTCGAACGCGGCGAATCCGGCGTCTCGACCAAGGTTCTCGCCAAGATGGCGGATGCGTTCGGCATTGCCATGAGCGGCTTTGCCGTCGCCGCCGATCCGAAGAAGCGCGTGATGCGCGTGGCGGACCGCCCCCGAACGGTGCTGGCGGAAGGGGTGAGCTGGGAGGAACTGGTCGCACCCAGCAGTCACGATCTAGAGCCGGCGCTGCTGCATGTGCCGCGGGGACGGGGCAGCGGCGGCGTTTTCGTGCGGCCTGGCGAAAGTTTCGTCTTCGTGCTGGAAGGCACGCTCACCTTTCAGACCGGCGAACGGCTCGAGGAGTTCGTGCTCGGCAAGGGCGACGCGATCGTGCTCGACGCCGGTGTCCCTTTCTCCTGGCGCAATGACGGCAAGGCGACGGCGACCGCCCTCTGGGTCGAGCTGATCGGGTCGGTCCGCAAGAAGGCCCCGGAGAAAAAGGGGTAAGATCGCCGCTGGAGCGTCCATGGAGGCCACTCCGATGCAGCCCTGGCCCATTGCGCAAATGCTGATCCTTCTGGCCCTCGCCAATGGCACTCCGGTGTTCGCGAAGAAGATCCTGGATGGGCGGTTCTCCCGGCCGATCGACGGAGGCTTGCGTTTCTTCGACGGCCGCCCCCTGTTCGGCAGCTCGAAGACGATCCGCGGCGCCCTGCTGGCAATCCTGATGACAACCGCCGGCGCTCCGCTTATCGGGCTCGACTGGAAGATCGGCGTTCTCGTGGGCATTTTGGCCATGATAGGCGATCTGCTCTCGAGCTTCATCAAGCGGCGGCTTGGCATGGCCTCCAGCAGCCAGGCCAGCGGGCTCGATCAGTTTCCCGAGTGCCTGCTGCCCGTTCTGGCCTGTCGCGGCGCCTTGGCGCTGACGCTCCTGGATATCCTTGCGATCGTCCTGCT
Organism: Hypericibacter terrae; assembly: GCF_008728855.1. Classification (GTDB taxonomy): domain Bacteria; phylum Pseudomonadota; class Alphaproteobacteria; order Dongiales; family Dongiaceae; genus Hypericibacter; species Hypericibacter terrae. The sequence continues at coordinate 4,038,547 of NZ_CP042906.1, forward strand.
CTTCTTTGTCGGCGAGGTGCTGCTCTCGCGCCTGCTCTTCAGGTTCGGACTGCGCGATCGCCCCTATTAGGCGTCATCCCGAGCGCGCCGCCCGAGCTCAGGTGCATTCGAGCCGGTGCAAGGTGATCTCCGGCGGACAATTGAGCCGCACGGGCAGGATGGAGGAGCCGACGCCGACCGAGGTATAGCCCGCCATATCGTGGTAGCTCCACGCTCCTGATCCCATCCAACGCGGCAAATGGGAATCGAGCGTAATCGGAAATGAGCCGGGCAGGCAGATCTGGCCGCCGTGAGTATGGCCACCGAGCAGAAGGTCGACGCCTGCATGGGCCGCCTGGCGATAGATCTCCGGCGTATGTGAAAGCAGAATGCAGCACTCGTTAGGCGGGACCGAAGCTGCAGCTTTCTCGATATTGTCCACTCTGAAATAGTGCGCATCGTCGATGCCTGCCAGATGGATGCGTCCGTCGCCGCGCTCGATCGGCACGGACTCGTTCAGCAGCATGCGGATACCCATCTCCTCCAGGCCCGGCACCATGCGGACCGTGTCGTGGTTGCCAAGCACGCCATAGACCGAGCCGTTGAGATGAGATCGCACCTGGGCCAGTCCTTCGAGCATGGCGTCGAAGGGGCCGAAGGTCCGGGCGCGAAAATCTCCCGTGAGGACGCAAAGATCGTAAGCGAGGCCCGGCAGCAGCTCGATCAGCCGGCGCATCGCGCCCTCGTTCATCTCCACATGCATGTCGCTGATCTGGAGGATGGTGAAACCGCCGAAGCTCTTCGGCAGGCGGCGCAGGCGGACCGGGTTCTCCCGGATCTCCACCCGCTCGGCATTGCGCCGGGCCCGGCCATAGAGGCCCGTCAGCTGCAAGGCGAGACGAATGACCCAAGGCGCGGAATACCAGTTTTCGATATGGAAGAAATTGAGGCCGCCGCCAAAGACGCGAACCTCGTGATCGGTCTCGATGCCGAGGCGCTGGCGCGCATGCAGCCGCCCAAGGCGCTTATCGAGCTTGTCGAGCAACTCCGGCGGAATCGAGGACTGGTTTCCTGATGGTCTCATGCCCCGGCCCTAGGCGGCGAAGGGCCCAGATTGCACTCGCGACCTCGCGTCCGTCGAGTACCGCGCAAGAAGGTGCCCGATAATAAGGGCCGGCCTCCCTATCGCCGGTCATGCTTCGCCTTTGGTTTCTCCGGGCTGGTTGGCGCGACGATCGGCGTCGAGCTCGAACCACATCGCGTTCAGGATCGCGAAGGCACAAGCCAGGCCGAGGCCGAGGATCCAGGAAAAATACCACATGATCGTTTGCTCCCTTGCCCGCCGAGGCTCAGTAGGCCGAATCCGAATGCTCGACATGCTCGCCCGACACCTTGCCGCGCATCACCCGATAGACCCAGGCGGTGTAGGCCAGGATGATCGGCAGGAAGATCGCCGCCGCGACCAGCATGACCGTGAGGGTGAGACGGCTCGAGGACGCGTCCCAGACCGTGAGGCTGGAGGCGGGATCGCTCGATGACGGCATCAGGAACGGGAACAGGCTCAAGCCCGCCGTCGAGATGACGCCGAGGATGCCGACCGAGCTGGCGAGGAAACCCGCAAGGGGCTTCCGTACCCAGGCCATCAGCAGGGCCAGCGCCATGCCGGCGAATCCCAGGATCGGTGCCACCGCCATCCAGGGATGGCGGCCGTAATTGCCGAGCCAGGCGCCGGCCTCGCGCGTCACCGTCTTGGCGAGCGGGTCGGAGGGCAGCGAGGGATCGATCGCCGAGGTGATGACGAAGCCGTCGAGCCGGGCGACCCAGAGGCCGCCGACCGCGAAGAGCAGGATCGCCGCCGCGGCCGCGATCATCGCGGCCTGGCGCGCGCGGGCCTGGACCACGCCATCGGTCTTGACCGAGAGCCAGCCGCCGCCCTGGGTTGCAATGATCGAGAGGCTGAGCAGGCCGCAGAGCAGCCCGAAGGGCGAGAGCAGATCGAAGAATCCGAACTCGAAGCTCGCCCGCATCGAGGAGTCGAAGCGGAACGGCACGCCCAGCAGGAGATTGCCGACGGCGACGCCGAAGACGATCGAGGGCACCAGCCCGCCGATGAAGAGCGCCGTGTCCCAGGCCGTACGCCAGCGGGTGTGCTCGAGCTTGGACCGGAACTTGAAACCGACCGGCCGCAGGATGAGGGCACCGAGGGTCAGGATCATGGCGATGTAGAAGCCGGAGAAGCTGATCGCGTAGAGCGGCGGCCAGGCGGCGAAGATCGAGCCGCCGCCGACGATGAACCAGACCTGGTTGCCTTCCCAGACCGGCCCGACCGTGTTGATGACGACACGGCGCTCCATGTCGGTCCGGCCGACGATCGGAAGGAGGAAGGCCGAGCCCAGGTCGAACCCGTCCATGATGGCGAAGCCGATCAGCAGCACGCCCAGCAGCAGCCACCAGATCAGGCGCAGCGTTTCATAATCGAGCATGGGGTTCCTCCCTCACCGCGCCGTCGCGACGCGGCGGCGCGTCGTCATGGGAGCCCGGCCGGGTGGCCGGGTGAGCCCGCCTGCCTCGCCAGTCTCGTCGATGATGGGCCCGCGTTTGACGTATTTGAGCATGAGGAACACGTCGACGACGGCGAGCGTCGAATAGAACAGGACGAATCCCAGCAGGCTGAACAGCACCTGGCCCGAATGGAGCGAGGAGGCGCCGAGGAAGGTCGGCAGCACGCCCTCGATGGCCCAGGGCTGACGTCCATATTCGGCGACGATCCAGCCGAACTCGGCGGCGACCCAGGGCAAAGGCAGGCTCCAGAGACAAATCCGCAGGAGCCAGTTGTAGCGGTCGAGCTGCCGGCGCGCCGAGAGATAGAAGGTCACGGCGAAGAGCGCGATGAAATAGAATCCGAGCCCCGCCATGAAACGGAAGGCCCAGAAGAGCGGCCCAATGTCGGGCACGGTCGACCAGGCCGCCTGGTCGATCTGGTCGGGCGTGGCATTGGCGATATCGTCGGTATAGCGCTTGAGCAGCAGCGCATAGCCGAGATCGGGACTGTGCATCGCGAAGGCCGCCTTGGCCTCCTCGTTGCCGCGATCGGCCCGCAGGGTCTGCAGCGCCGTATAGGCAGGAATGCCGTTCTGGATGCGTCCCTTCGCGTCCTCCACCAGCTCGAAGATGCCGGGGATCGGCGTGTCGAAGCTGCGCGTGGCGATGATTCCCAGGAGCCAGGGGATCTTGATCTCGGCATGGGTGACGCGCGCTTCGCGGTCGGGGATGCCGAAGGCCGCAAAGGAGGCTGGCGCTGGCTCGGTGTGCCACATGCTCTCGATCGCCGCGATCTTCATCTTCTGATTGGCGGTCGCCGTATAGCCGCTCTCGTCGCCCAGCACCACGACCGAAAGCGCCGAAGCGAGGCCGAAGCTGGCCGCCACGGTCATGGAGCGTTTCGCGAACTCGACATGGTTGCGCCGGAGCAGATAGAAGGCGGCGATCGCCAGCACGAAGATCGAGCCGGTGACATAGCCGGCGCTGACCGTATGGACGAACTTCGCCTGGGCCACGGGATTGAACATGACCTCGCGGAACGAGGTCAGCTCCATGCGCATGGTCTCGTAGTTGAACTTGGCACCCACCGGATTCTGCATCCAGGCATTGGCGATCAGGATCCAGAGAGCCGAGAAATTGCTGGCGATGGCGACGGCCCAGGTGACGATCAGATGGCCGAGCTTGGAGAGCCGGTCCCAGCCGAAGAAGAAGAGGCCGATGAAGGTGGCCTCGAGGAAGAAGGCCATCAGACCTTCGATCGCGAGGGGGGCACCGAAGATGTCGCCGACGTAATGCGAGTAATAGGCCCAGTTGGTGCCGAACTGGAACTCCATGGTGATGCCGGTCGCGACACCCATGGCGAAGTTGATGCCGAAGAGGAGCCCCCAGAACTTCGTCATCTCGCGCCAGATGGTGCGCCCGGTCATGACATAGACGCTCTCCATGATGGCGATCAGGACGGAGAGGCCGAGCGTCAGCGGCACGAACAGGAAGTGATAGAGGGCCGTGAGCGCGAACTGCAGCCGCGACAACTCGACCAGACCGCTATCGATCATGGGCGCACCTCGTCAGACGGGGTTGGCAGGGAAACGGATGAGGGGGCAGAGCCCGTGCCGGCAGGAGCCGGCCCGATCAGGGTCTCGCTGACGCGTTCGGCGTCGATCGTGGGGCGCTGCGAGGGGCTGAAGAAAAGCGCATAGATGACCCCCAGGGCCACCAGCTTCAGGGTCAGCGCCACCGCGATCTCCCGGGCCGGGCCCCGGGCCCTGGTCGGTCGTCCAGCATCGCCGCGTCGGGACTGCATGGCTGGCTCCGGGTGGCTCAGGGGAGCGGTTCGGCGCTTCCGCAAGGGGGCTGCATTCGTTGCGGGCGAAGCATCCTCGATCCCGCGACGACTCAATTCAACAAATCATCGGTGTCTTTCCTGTTGCGGTCAACCGTAGGCCAGCGGCGGGGATGTCGCAGTGTGAAATCCTGTGAAAAATTGCGATCAGATGGCCGAACCGACCTTGAGCCCGTCCAATACGGCCTCCTCGGCCGTGCGCGGCGTGGCGCAGTCGCCCACCATATGGACCTCGCCCTTCCAGCCGACCAGCTCGTCATCGAGCCCGGCGACGCGGCGATGGCCCAGCGCCGTCACCACGGTGTCGATGCCTTCGAGCACGATCGGCTCGGCGCTGGTGGCATGCTGGAAATAGACGGTGTCGCCATCGACCCCATAGAGGCGCGCATAGTTGGTCACCTCGACGCCGAGCTTGTGCAGGATGCCGTTCCAGCTGTCGCGAACATAGAGCGGCAGGCGCTGCCCGGCATGGAGGCCGTCGACGCAGAGCCGGACCTTGCAGCCATCGCGCGCCAGCTTCTCGGCCAGCCCCATGCCGATCCAGTCGCAGCGCCAGTCGGCGACGACGACCGAGCTGCCGACATTGACCTCGCCCTTCAGCACCTGCCAGGCATTGACCAGATGGCCACTTTCCGCGGCCCCTTCGATCTCTGGGAGATAGGGCTCGGCGCCGGTGGCGATCACCACCACGTCGGGCTTCTCGCGCTCGACCAGCGCGCGATCGACGCGGGTGCGCTTGACGACCCTGGCACCCGCGCGCTCCAGCTCGCGCGTCAGATTGGTAACGATGCCGCCGAACTCGGCGCGCCCCGGCAGGAGCTGGGCCAGCAGCGCCTGACCGCCCAGCCGCTCCGCCGCCTCATAGAGGGTCACGTCATGGCCACGCTCGGCCGCGACCGCCGCGGTCTTCATGCCGCCGGGGCCGCCGCCCACGACCATCACCTTGCGCCTCTTCGCCGCAGGCTGCCGGTGCTGGCTGTCATATTGCAGCTCGCGGCCGGTCTCCGGATGCTGGATGCAGGAAATCGAATAGCCCAGATGGAAATGGCCGATGCAAGCCTGGTTGCAGCCGATGCAGGCGCGGATGTCGTCGAGCTTTCCGGCTTGTGCCTTGTTCGCCATCTGCGGGTCGCAGATCTGCGCCCGCGTCATGCCGCACATGTCGGCCTGCCCTGAGGCCAGGATCTGCTCGGCGATCTGCGGCTGGTTGATGCGGCCGGCGACGAAGACCGGCTTCTTGACCTTCGCCTTCACCGTGGCGGCGAAGGGCGCGACATAGCCGGTCTGGACGATCATCGGCGGCACGATATGCACCGCGCCCTGCATGCTGGCGGACGAGCCGGCGATCACGTTGTAATAGTCGAGTGCACCCTCCGCATCGAGCGCCAGCAAGGCTTCGAGCGCTTCGGAGGCCGTCTGGCCGTTATGGTCCATATCTTCGCCGGAGATGCGCAGGCCTACCACGAAGTCGCGGCCGACCTTGGCGCGGATGGCCGTCACCACCTCGCGCAGGAAGCGGAGCCGGTTCTCAAAGCTGCCGCCATATTTGTCTTCGCGCAGATTAAGGCGCGGATTGAGGAACTGCGAGGGCAGATAGCCATGGCTCGCCACGATCTCGCAGCCATCCATGCCGGCGCGCTTGAGACGGTCGGCCGCCCCGGCATAGCCCGCGACGATCTCGTCGATCAGGCGCTGCGACAAAGGCTGCGGCATGACATGGAAGCGCTCGTTGGGCACGGCCGAGGGCGCATAGGCCACGGGCAAGCTGCCATCCTGGCTTTCCATGATCTCGCGGCCGGGATGGAAGATCTGGCCGAAGATCCGCGTGCCATGGGCGTGAGCGAGCTCCGCTACTTTCCGATAGCCGGGAATGCAGGCATCCGTGGTCGCCATCAGGATATGCGAGGTGTAGCGCGCGCTCTCATGCACGCCCGCCACCTGCATCACGATCAGCCCGCAGCCGCCCTCGATCCGCGCCTTGTGATAGGCGATCAGCTTCTCGTTGACCGTCCCGTCGGTCGGCATGCTGGTGTCGTGGCCGGTCGAGAGGATCCGGTTCTTGATCGTGACGTGGCCGACCTGGATCGGCGAGAAGAGATGGGGGAAGGGAGCGGAGGCCATGGCGATGTACTCTGAGGATCAAGGGACCGGAAGCGGAAGACGGACATCGTGAAAGCGTCGAGCCGACGCCCTCCGCGCGACCGGAGAGCGGCGGCTCCTCGTCGAGACGGTTACTTCTTGCCCTGATACATCTCGCTGTCCTTGTAGGGGAACCACCAGAAATCATGGGCGCTGGCGGCGGGATCGATCATGGCGAGCTTGGTGTGGCGGAAGGTGTCGAGGCCTTCAGCACCCAGTTGGCGGCCCATGCCCGACATCTTGCGCCCGCCGAAGGGACCGGCATCGTTGTCGAGCAAAGGCGCGTTCACCCAGACCATGCCCGCTTCGAGCTCGTTGACGGCGCGCATGCTCTCCTCGAGGTCCTTGGTATAGATCGTCGCGCCCAGGCCATAGCGCGAGCGGTTGGCGAGTGCGATCGCCTCGTCGAAGTTCTTGACCTTGCAGACCGGCAGCACCGGCCCGAAGCTCTCGCGGTTCATGATCTCCATCTCGGGTGTGACGTTCGTCATCACCGTGCATTCGGCGAAGAAGCCGCGATTGAGGCCGGCGGGCCTGCCGCCGCCGGTCACGACCCTGGCGCCCTCCTTGACCGCGCGGGCGACAATGCCTTCGTAGCGGTCGCGTTCCTTGCGCGAGGCGAGCGGGCCCATATCCGACTTGGCGAGGCCGTTGCCGATACGGACCTTCTTCGCTTCGGCGACGACACGCTCGACGAACTCGTCATGCACCTTCTCATGCACATAGAAGCGCTCGGCCGCGGCGCAGACCTGGCCGCAATTGATGAAGGCGCCGAAGGAAGCGCCCCGCGCCGCAATGTCGAGCGGGGCCGAAGGCATGACGATGAAGGGATCGTTGCCCGAGGCCTCGATCAGACAGCGCTTGAAATCGGTGGCGCAGGCCTGGGCCACCTTCTGGCCGGTCTCGATGCCGCCGGTGAAGGCGATCATGTGGGTGTCGCGGCTGGCGACGAGCTGGCCGCCGACGCGACCGCCGCCGGTTACGCATTGCACCACGCCCGGCGGCAGCACAGCCGAGAAGGCCTCGAGGAACTTCATCGTCACCAGCGAGGTCATCTCCGACGGCTTGATGATGACGGCATTGCCCGAGGCCAGTGCCGCGGCCGCCTCCCAGCAGAGCAGGCAGAGCGGGTAGTTGAAGGGCAGGATGATGACGACGACGCCCAGCGGATCCTTGATCGTGTAGTGGAACTGGCCGTCGGTGGCCGGACCCAGCACCTTGCCCCATTCGGCGCGGCCGACCTCGGCGTAGTAGTCGATTGCCGACATGGCCCAGGTGCATTCGTCGAAGGATTCCTTGTAGGTCTTGCCCATCTCGCGGGTCAGCATCTCGGCGATCACCGGCCGCGTCTCGCGCAGAAGATGCGAGACCTCATGCAGCAGCTCCGCGCGGGTGAGCGCGTTGGTCTTGTTCCAGACCTTCTGCGCCTTGTTGGCGACGCGGATCGCCTCCTCGACCTCGGACTCGGTGGAATCTGCGACCTTGCCCACGACATCCTCGGTCGCGGGGTCGATCACGTCGAACTGGGTCGAGGCCCTGCTGGCGCGCTGCTCGCCCCCGATCAGGAGGCGGTTGCTGAGGCGTTGGAATTCGGCGAGTGCGGTCATAGTCGTCGTTCCTCCCTGAGATCGATTGGATTCTTGCTGTTGATTCCCGCCCTCAATAGCTGGGCGGCGTGATGGCCCAGATCACCACCGTCTCGATGGCGCCGGGATTGCGATAGCGATGGGGCAGCGTGCTCTTGAAGGTGAAGCTGTCGCCTTCCCAGAGCCGGAAGCGCTTGGCGTTGATCCAGAGATCGAGCTGGCCGGCGATGACGATGCCGGCCTCCTCGCCGATATGGGTGTAGGGCGCCTCGCCGCTGGTGGCACCCGGCGGGAAGCGGCTCAGCAGCAGCTCGAGCTGCCCGTCGAGATAGGGCGTCAGCAGACTGTCGGTGATGCCGTGGCTGTAATGGAGCGTGCGGCGCCGGTCGGCGCGCACGATGAAGTCGCGCTCCTCCTCGGGCCCCGGCGCGTTCTCGGCGAAGAACCAGCTGATGTTGACGCCGAGCGCCTTGCCGATGTCGTGCAGCGCGATGACGGATGGGTTGGAGAGGCCGCGCTCGATCTGGCTGAGGAAGCCGACCGAGAGGCCCGTCTTCTCGCCGAGCTCCTCCAGCGTCATGTCGCGGGCATGGCGCAGGCTGCGCACCTCGCGGCCCAGATGATGCGAGAGCTCGCCGCTGCTGCCGGGAGCGGGCTCGCCGGGCAGCAGCTTGGAGGCGCGGATCATGCGCCGGTTGGCATTCGCCGAGGTCTTCTGGGCTCTCCCCGCCATATCGAGCGGCAGGCTAGTGCCGCCGGTGAAAATTATCAAAAAACTTTCACTGGCCTGGAATTGGACTCCCGCGGCAAGGGCGCCGGTGGACCGAATCGTCCCTGCCCCTTATGGTCCGCGAGACTGTGCCATAATGGGCACCTCCCACCGACCTGCCAGGGCCTAAACCTCGATGATTCCACGCTATAGCCGTCCCGAAATGACCCGGATCTGGGAACCGGAGAACCGCTTCCGCATCTGGTTCGAGATCGAGGCGCATGCCTGCGACGCCCAGGCCGAGCTGGGGGTGATCCCGAAGGAAGCGGCCCAAGCGGTCTGGGAAAAGGGCAAGTTCGAGATCGCGCGGATCGACGAGATCGAGCGCGAGACCAAGCATGACGTGATCGCCTTCCTGACCAACCTGGCCGAGCATATCGGCCCGGCCGCGCGCTTCGTGCATCAGGGCATGACCTCCTCGGACGTGCTCGACACCTGTCTCGCGGTGCAGCTCAAGCAGGCCTCCGAGCTGCTGCTGGCCGATCTCGACAAATTGCTGGCCGCGATCAAGAAGCGCGCCTTCGAGCATAAGCTCACGCCGACCATGGGCCGCAGCCATGGCATCCATGCCGAGCCCACCACCTTCGGCCTCAAGCTCGCCGGCCATTACGCCGCCTTCGACCGCGCCAGGGCGCGCCTCACGGTCGCGCGCGAGGAGATTGCGACCTGCGCCATCTCCGGGGCGGTCGGCACCTTCGCCAATATCGATCCGCGCGTCGAAGAGCATGTCGCGAAGAAACTGGGCCTCAAGCCCGAGCCGGTCTCGACCCAGGTGATCCCGCGCGACCGCCACGCGATGTTCTTCGCCACGCTCGGCGTCATCGCCGGCTCGATCGAGAATCTCGCGACGGAGATCCGGCATCTGCAGCGCAGCGAGGTGGCCGAGGCCGAGGAGTACTTCTCGCCGGGCCAGAAGGGTTCCTCGGCGATGCCGCATAAGCGCAATCCGGTGCTGACCGAGAACGTCACCGGCATCGCGCGGCTGATCCGCGGCATGGTCACGCCGGCGCTGGAGAATGTGGCGCTCTGGCATGAGCGCGACATTTCGCACAGCTCGGTCGAGCGCGTGATCGGCCCCGACGCCACCATCGCGCTCGATTTCGCGTTGTCGCGCATGGCGACGGTGGTCGAGAAGCTGGTGATCTATCCCGCCGCGATGCAGCGCAATCTCGACCTCTTCGGCGGCCTGGTCCATTCGCAGCGCGTGCTGCTGGCGCTCACGCAAGCCGGCATGGCCCGCGAGGAGGCCTATCAGACGGTCCAGCGCAACGCGATGAAGGCCTGGGAGACGCGCGGCGATCTACTGGCGCTGCTGAAGCAGGATCCGGCCGTGACGGCCAAGCTGAAACCGGCGGAACTCGAGGCGCTCTTCAACCTCGACTACCACTTCAAGCATGTGGACACGGTGTTCAAGCGGGTATTCGGGAAGGGCTAGCTCCAATCCCCTCCCCCGTCTTTCCGGGGGAGGGAACAGGAATCTTAGCCCTTCACTTCCGACATCACCTCTTTCCGCGCCAGTTCCTGCAGCTCGGTGAGGTGGCGGCGGATGCGGTGTTCGGAGATCTCGATGCCGCGATCCTCGAAATCCGCCAGAAGCTTCCGGATGACCGCCTCGCTGCCATGCTGGTCGATCTCGGTCATGACCAGGCTCTTCGCATAGCCGTCATGCTCCGCAGCCGGCAGCCTCAGCAGGCGTGCGGCCCAGAGCCCCAACAGCCTGTTGCGCCGGGCGTGGATCCGGAACTGGAGTTCCTGCTCATGCTGGAACTGGCCTTCGAAGGCGCGCTCGCGATCGTCGAATACCGACATGGGTCACTTCCTCCGCTGTCGCGAGGGCCGGGATGAACCCGGTCCCCGCTCGCATGAAGTGACGCGTCGGTGCCGCTGTGGCTGCGCGGCCGGCTACGTCACTTCGTCTCGGACATCACCTGCTGGCGCGCGATCTCGCGAAACTCGGTCAGCTGATGGCGAATCCGATGGTCCGTCATCTCGATGCCCTTCGCCTTGAAATCGGCCAGCAGCTTGTCGACGACATCGTCGTCGCCGGGCTTTTCCAGGTCGGCCATGACCACCGACTTGGCGTAGGCGTCATGCTCGGCCGCCGGCAGCTTCATTTCCCGGGCGGCCCAGAGGCCCAACAGCTTGTTGCGGCGGGCTGAGATTTTGAATCCAAGCTCCTGGTCATGCTTGAATTTCCCCTCGAATCCGCGCTCGCGATCGTCAAAGCTCGTCATACCCCTGGATCTCCTATTGGTGCCTCGGGCGGTCCGGTTTGCCCGCCTCAGAAGTGGCCCTGGCGGGCGCCGCCGTCAAGATTTTCTGTCCGATGGTTAACGTCGATAGCACGGCGGTCGCCCTCCCAAAGCCAGCTCCTGACCTCTTGCCAGCGGCGCCTGAACCTGTCATTGGCCTCGGCTCATGTGCAGTGTGGTGATTTTGCTGCGGCCCGGCCATGACTGGCCGGTCATCGTCGGCGCCAATCGTGACGAAATGAAGAACCGGCCCTGGGCGCCCCCGGCGCGCCATTGGCCGGACCGGCCGGAAGTCGTTGCGGGCATCGACAAGCTCGCCGGCGGCAGCTGGATGGGGCTGAACGACCACGGCGTCGTGGCGGCCATCATGAACCGGATGAACACGCTCGGGCCCGCCGCCGGCAAGCGCAGCCGCGGCGAGCTGGTGCTCGAGGCGCTGGACCATGCCGACGCGCGCGCGGCCGTGGGCTTCCTCACCGACCTCGATCCCGAGGCCTATCGTCCCTTCAATCTGGTAGTGGCGGACAATCGCGACGCCTTCTGGATGCGCAATCTCGGCAGCCGCGAGGAAGGCCGGGGCGTCTCGGTCGAGCGCATCCCGCCCGGCGTCTCCATGCTGACCGCCCATGACCGCAACGACCGCGCCCACAGCAAGCGGATCGCGCATTTCCTGCCGCAGTTCGAGAAGGCGCCCGTCCCCGAACCCGCCACGAACGGCTGGCAGGGCTGGGAAGGGCTGCTGAAGGATCGGACGCCGGCACCGGGCGGCTCGGTCTATGACGCCATGTGCATCGTCGGCGAAGACGGATTCGAGACGGTCTCGAGCTCGCTCCTGGCCCTGCCCAGAGTGGGACTCGACCGCCGCGCGATCTGGCGTTTCGCGGCCGGCCGTCCCGACCTCCAGCCCTTCCAAAACCTCAGCTTTTAAGCGGGTTTCCCTGCGTCCCCGGGCGCGGTTGTCACTCCTTATCGCGCCTGCTATAGAGACCCCGACCGGCGGGACCGCCGTGCCGATTTTTCTTGGGCGCGCCAAGCCTTACGCGGCCCCTCCCACCCCCCGGAGCTCGCCATGTCGCGTCGGCGTCGCATTTATGAAGGCAAGGCGAAGATCCTCTATGAAGGGCCTGAGCCGGGCACGCTGGTGCAGTACTTCAAGGACGACGCCTCGGCCTTCAACAATCAGAAGAAGGGCACCATCACCGGCAAGGGGGTGCTCAACAACCGCATCTCCGAATATCTGATGGTGAAGCTGGGCGAGATCGGCGTGCCGACTCATTTCGTCCGGCGCCTCAACATGCGCGAGCAGCTCGTGCGCGAGGTCGAGATCATCCCGATCGAGGTGGTGATCCGCAACGTCGTCGCCGGCTCGTTGTCGCAGCGCTTCGGCATGGCCGAGGGCGCCGCATTGCCGCGCTCGATCGTCGAATATTATTACAAGTCCGACGAGCTGGGCGATCCGATGGTGAGCGAAGAGCATATCACCGCCTTCGGCTGGGCGAGCCCCCAGGACCTCGACGACATGCTGTCGCTGTCGCTGCGCACCAATGATTTCCTGACCGGGCTTTTCCTCGGCGTCGGCCTGCGGCTCGTCGACTTCAAGGTCGAGTTCGGGCGGCTCTATGAGAACGAGGAGATGCGGATCGTGCTGGCCGACGAGATCAGCCCCGATTCCTGCCGGCTCTGGGACGTGAAGACCAACGAGAAACTCGACAAGGACCGCTTCCGCCGCGATCTCGGCGGGGTGGCGGAGGCCTACCAAGAGGTGGCGCGACGGCTCGGCATCCTGCCCGAGGGCGGACCGCGCGACCTCAAGGGCCCCTCGACGATGCAGTAACCCCAGGACATCAGGAGCCGGAACACCCATGAAGGCGCGCGTCCATATCACCCTCAAATCCGGCGTTCTCGACCCGCAAGGACGCGCCATCCAGCATGCGCTGGGGGTCATGGGCTTTGCCGGCGTCGAAGATGTCCGCCAGGGCAAATATATCGAGATCGAGCTCAAGGAAACCGACCGCGCCAAGGCCAAGGCCAATCTCGACGCCATGTGCCAGAAGCTCCTGGCGAATACGGTGATCGAGAATTACGCGATCGACTTCGCGGACTGACATCCCATATGACGAGCTTCTCACCCTCCCTCTCCCCCACCCGCGCCGGCAGGGCGCGGGCTTGAAAGGGCGCTCTTCTCCATGAAATCCGCCGTCATCGTATTTCCGGGATCCAATCGCGAGGGCGACGCCTGGCAGGCGCTGGCCGAGGTGACCGGGTCCGCCCCGCAGCTGGTCTGGCATCGCGACAGCGAGCTGCCGAAGGTCGATCTGGTGGTGGTGCCGGGCGGCTTCTCCTATGGCGACTACCTGCGCTGCGGGGCCATCGCCGCTCATTCGCCGATCATGCGCGAGGTCAAGGCGCGCGCTGGCAAGGGCGTGGCGGTCCTGGGTATCTGCAACGGATTCCAGATCCTGACCGAGGCGGGGCTGCTGCCGGGGGCGCTGCTGCGCAATGCGGCGCTCAAATTCGTCTGCCGCAACGTCAACCTCAAGGTCGAGAACAGCCAGACCATGTTCACCGGCGGCTATGAGCAGGGCCAGGTGCTGTCGGTGCCGATCGCGCATCACGACGGCAACTACCATGCGGATGCGGCCACGCTCGACAAGCTCGAGCAGTCGGGCCGCGTCGCCTTCCGCTATTGCGAAGCCAATGGGGCCGTGACGGCGGCCGGAAATCCGAACGGTTCGGCGCGCAACATCGCCGGCATCTTCAACGAAACCAAGACGGTGCTTGGGCTGATGCCGCATCCCGAGAATGCGATCGACATCTTGCTGGGCTCGGTCGATGGCCGCGGACTCTTCCGCAGCCTCGCGGAGGCGCTCTCGTGACCGCTTTCGCCACGACCGCCTCGATCACGCCCAACATCGTCGCCGAGCATGGGCTCACGGCCGACGAATATCAGTCGATCCTCAAGATCATGGGCCGCGCGCCAAATCTGACCGAGCTCGGCATCTTCTCGGTCATGTGGAGCGAGCACTGCTCTTACAAATCCTCGCGGCGCTGGCTGAAGCGGCTGCCGACCGAGGGGCCCGTCGTGATCCAGGGGCCCGGCGAGAATGCCGGCGTGATCGATATCGGCGACGGGCAGGCCGTGGTCTTCAAGATGGAGAGCCACAACCATCCCTCCTTCATCGAGCCCTATCAGGGTGCTGCGACGGGTGTCGGCGGCATCATGCGCGACGTCTTCACCATGGGCGCCCGGCCGATCGCCAATCTGAACGCGCTGCGCTTCGGCAGCCCCGCCGATCCCAAGACCCGCCATCTGGTCGCGGGCGTGGTCGCCGGCATCGGCGGCTATGGCAATTGCATGGGCGTGCCGACCGTGGGGGGCGAGGTGAATTTCCACCCCTCCTACAACGGCAACATCCTCGTCAACGCGATGACGGTGGGCCTGGCCCAGGCCGACAAGATCTTCTATTCGAAGGCCGCCGGCGTCGGGAACCCTGTGATCTATGTCGGCGCCAAGACCGGCCGCGACGGCATCCATGGCGCGACCATGGCCTCGGCCGAGTTCAATGAGGATTCGGAGGAGAAGCGCCCGACCGTGCAGGTCGGCGATCCCTTCACCGAGAAGCTGCTGCTCGAAGCCTGCCTCGAATTGATGGCGACCGACGCCATCGTCTCGATCCAGGACATGGGGGCCGCCGGCCTCACCTCCTCCTCGGTCGAGATGAGCTCCAAGGGCGGGCTCGGCATCGAGTTCGATCTCGACAAGGTGCCGGTGCGCGAAACCGGCATGACAGCCTATGAGATCATGCTCTCCGAGAGCCAGGAGCGCATGCTGATGGTGCTGAAGCCGGAAGCCATGGAGAAGGCGCGCGCCATCTTCGAGAAATGGGAGCTGGATTTCGCCGTGATCGGGCGCCTGACCGACACCGGCCGCCTCGTCCTCAAGAAGGACGGCAAGGTCCAGGCCGACATGCCGGTGGAACCGCTGGTCTCCGAGGCGCCGGTCTATGACCGCCCGACGGCGGCGACACCGGCCCAGGCGCCGGTCGCGGCTTCGGCGCTGCCGGCGATCGAGCCGCTCGCGGCCTTGAAGACGCTGCTGGCCTGTCCCGACCTCGCCTCCAAGCGCTGGATCTGGGAGCAGTACGACCATCTCGTCATGGGCCGCACCTTGCAGCGGCCCGGCGGCGACGCCGCGGTGGTGCGCCTGCCGGACAGCAAGAAGGGCCTGGCGGTCTCGACCGACTGCACGCCGCGCTATTGCTTCGCCGATCCGAAGATGGGCGGCGCCCAGGCCGTGGCGGAGAGCTGGCGCAACCTGACCGCGGTCGGCGCCACGCCGCTCGCCCTCACCGACAATATGAATTTCGGCAATCCGCAGCGGCCCGAGATCATGGGCCAGTTCGCCGGTTGCGTCGAAGGCATGCGCGAGGCCTGCCTCGCCCTCGACTACCCGGTCGTGTCGGGCAATGTCTCGCTCTACAACGAGACCAACGGCAAGGGCATCCTGCCGACGCCGGCCATCGGCGGGGTCGGGTTGCTGCAGAACGCCGACCACTCGGTCTCCCTCAAATTCAAGGCCGAAGGGGACGCCATCATCCTGTTGGGTGCGACCCAGGGCCATATCGGCCAGAGCCTCGCCTTGCGCGAGCTGGCGGGACGCGAAGAGGGTCCGCCGCCGCCGGTCGATCTGGCGGCCGAACGCCGCCATGGGGATTTCGTCCGCGGCCTCATCGCCGATGGCAAGCTCACGGCCTGCCACGACCTCTCGGACGGCGGCCTCCTGGTCGCGGTGGCCGAGATGGCGATGGCCGGGCGCCTCGGCGCCAGCCTGGAGCTGCCGGTCGAGGCCAAAGCCACGCCGCTCGCATGGTTGTTCGGCGAGGATCAGGGCCGCTATCTAGTGACCTGCGCCGCCGCCGAGGCCGAGGCGCTGCTGGATCGGGCCCGGAAGACCGGCGTTCCCGCCACCAGGCTCGGCCGCGTGGGAGGAGCCGCGTTGACAGTCACCGGTCACGGGTCCATATCCGTGGCGGAGCTGAGCCAGATCAACGAGGGCTGGCTGCCCGGCTATATGGGCGCGGCGAGCTAACCCGGCCTACGGCAGAAGGACAGATATTTCATGGCGATGGACGCTGCCGAGCTGGAACGCCTGATCAAGGAAGCGCTGCCCGATGCGGTGATCGCGATCGAGGATCTGCGCGGCGACGGCGACCATTACGCGGCCCTGGTGAAGTCCCGGGCCTTCGCCGGCAAGACCCGTATCCAGCAGCATCAGATGGTCTATCAGGCGCTGCGCGGCCGGATGGGCGACGAGCTCCATGCCCTCGCCCTGCAGACCGGCCTGCCGGACGGCGCTTGAGGCATAGTCACGTGACTCGCATCATGCGGACGGCGCGTTGGAGAGGCACGCCGGACGCCCCCGAGAGAGGATGAAGGATCCCATGTCGACGACCAATCCAGTTTTCGAACGCATCAAGCAGGACATCACCGACAATGAAATCGTGCTCTTCATGAAGGGCACGCCGGTCTTCCCGCAATGCGGATTCTCCGCGGCCGTGGTCCAGGTGCTGACCCATCTCGGCGTCAAGTTCAAGGGCGTGGACATCCTGACCGACCCGAGCCTGCGCCAGGGCGTCAAGGAATTCAGCAACTGGCCCACCATTCCGCAGCTCTATGTGAAGGGCGAGTTCGTCGGCGGCTGCGACATCGTGCGCGAGATGTACCAGTCGGGCGAGCTGCAGCAGCTCCTCTCCGAACGCGGCATCGCGCATAAGGCGGCGTGAGGAACGAACTTCGCGTCTCTACGTGAGAGTCCCTTCCCCCTTGAGGGGGAAGGTTAGGAAGGGGGTGCCGCGCACTCCCCTTTATCGTGTTGCTGCACCCCTCCCCCTACCCCCTACCGCAAGGGAAGGGAGTGAGACTTTTCCTTTCCCTACTTATCCGGCCCCAGCCGCACGATCATCTTGCCGAGATTGGCGCCGTTGAAGAGGCCGAGGAAGGCGTCGGGGGCCTTCTCGATTCCCTCGAACACCGTCTCGTGCCATTTGACCCGGCCTTCCGCGATCCAGCGCGGCATGTCGAGCTCGAAGTCCGGGCCCATATCCTGCAGATCCAGGAACAGGATGCCCTGCACCGTCAGGCGCCGGCGCACGATGCGCATGAGATTGGGCGGACCGGGCGTGCGCGCGTTATAGGCGCCGATCATGCCGCACATGATGATGCGGCCATGCACCTTCATGTTGTCGAGCGCCGCCTCGAGATGGGCGCCGCCGACATTCTCGAAATAGATGTCGATGCCGTCGGGCGCCAGGCGCTTCAACTCGGCGCCGAGGTCGCTCACGGCCTTGTAGTCGATGACGTGATCGACGCCCGCGACCTCCTTCAGCCATTTCGTCTTCTCGGGGCCACCGGCGCTGCCGATCACCTGGCAGCCTTTGATCTTCGCGACCTGGCAGACGACGCTGCCGACGGCTCCCGCGGCGCCCGACACGAACACGGTCTGGCCGCGCTTGGGCTGGCCATAACGGAGAAGCCCGCCATAGGCGGTGTGGCCCGGCATGCCGAGCACGCCCAGATAGGCCGTCAGCGGCGCCGCCTTGCCGTCGACCGGCGAGAGCTGATCGCCGGCCGCCACGAAAGCCTCGCGCCAGCCCAGCATCGAGGTGACATAGGCGCCGACCGGATAGGTACCGTCGCGCGAGGCCACGACCTGGCCGACCGCTTCGCCCAGCAGCGGCTGGCCCAGCTCGAAGGGCGGCACGTAGCTGTCGCGGGCCCCCGTCATGCGGCCGCGCATATAGGGATCAACCGACATGGCGATGTTGCGCACCACCATCTGCCCGTCGGCCAGATCGGGCAGGGTGACTTCGACCAGGTCGAAATCGTCGCGCGTCGGCATCCCCGGGGGATAGCGCTTCAGGCGGATCTCGCGGCTGGTCTTGGGCGGATGGCTGCCAGGTGCCATGGGCCACCTCTCTCGCAAAAAAACGATCTTGCGAGCTTAATCGAACGGCGTCGAGGGGTCAGGCCGCGCGGGCGCGCTCAGGCGCGATATCGCCCCAGGCGTAGGAGGCCATGCTGAGGCTGCCATGGGCGAAGCTGCGATGGATCGGACGACCCGTCTCGCCCTCGCCCGCGCCCAACGCCACGAAGAAGGGCAGAAAATGCTCATCACGCGGATGGGCCTGCCGGCCCTCGGGCTTGAGGCGCCGATATTCGATCAGGCTGGCGGTATCCTGGGCCGCAACCCGGTCGGCCAGCCAATCGTCGAAGCCGGTGGCCCAGTCCGCCGGCGTCTCGCGATCGACGCCGAACTGGCGCAGATTATGGACCGCCCCGCCGCTCGCCAGGATCAGGATCCCTTCCTTGCGCAAGGGCTTGAGGGCGCGGCCCAAGGCGACATGATGGCCGGGACCGGCCGGATGCTGGATCGAGAGCTGCGTCACGGGGATGTCGGCGTCGGGATAGATCAGCAGCAGCGGGTTCCACGCACCGTGATCGAGACCCCGGGTGGGGTCCGCACTGGTGGGCAGCCCCGCGGCGTTCAACAGCGCCTGGGTGCGTTCGGCCAGGGCCGGCGCGCCGGGCGCCTTATAGGCGATGCGGTAGAGCGCTTCGGGGAAGCCGTAGAAATCATGGATGGTCTCGGGCGCGCGGGCCGTGCTGACGGCCGGCGCCGGCGTCTCCCAATGGGCGGAGATGCAAAGGATCGCCTCGGGCCGCGGCAGGCGCGCGCCCAGGCCCGCGATGAAATCGCGCGCCGGAATCTCCTCGAAGGGGAGCATCGGCGAGCCGTGGGAGAGGAAGAGAACAGGGAGCGTCTTGTCGATCATGGCGCTAGAGATAGTGATTCCGACCGCGAACTTCCATGACCCACTCGCCGGTAACCTGCTCTCCCGAGGGTGCCTGGCTCAGATGGTCGGCTTCTGTTCCTTGGCCTTCGCCAGCCGTTCCAGCACCGGCTTGGCATGGACGGAGTTGCCCATGAGCTGGGCCCAGGGGACGATCATCGTCATCTGCTTCAGCTCCTTGGTCCATTCGTCGGCATAGCCGAGATCCTTGGTCTCCGGAAAACAGGGCATGCCGGCGGTGTAATGCAGAAGCTTCGCCGGCTTCGGCTGATCGTACATGACGAGATGATTCCACTCGGCCGGCAGGGTCCCGATCTTGTCGGTCCAGCCGATGCCGTGAAGCCCTTCGGCGGTCTCGACATATTCTGACGTCAGCCTGCGATTGTCCGGGTGGCCGCAATTGAAAAGGATCACCGAGGCCCATTCGAAGCGGGCGTTGCTCTTGACCACCATCACCGCCTGGTTCTCGTCGGCGAGATCGAAAATCTCGGCGATGTCCCCCTGCACCAGCATGTCGAGATCGAGGAAGAGGGCCCAACCCTCGTAGTTGCAGAGCTGCGGCACGAGGAAGCGCGAATAGGTGAAGGGCGTGAGGCCCATGCGCTTCATCGGCAGTTGCTGGATCACCAGCGGCGTGATCGCAACGGGCCGCGTCGAGCGCCGCATCAGCGAGAATTGCAGCACGTTGTAGGCGACCGGCTGGCGCGGGTCGTAGCCAATGAAGACACGCAGCATCTCTATCCTCGCTCCGCCTCTGGGGATTAAATCCCTGATGTTTGTCAGGATAAGGCTTGGCCGTCTCGGTTGGAAACAATCCTCTCTGCCAGCCTGCCGGTTAACTCGGTAATAACAGGGCCCCACTGGCCGGGTCGGGTTTGGCGGAAAAGCTCTAATTTGGGCCACCACAGGCAGTCCTTGCGCGCCAGGAGCCAGCGCCATTCCGGCGGGTGCGGCAATATCACCCAGCAAGGCACGCCGAGGGCGCCCGCCATATGGGCCGTGCTGTTGTCGATGGTGATGACAAGATCGAGCGCCGCGATCTGCGCGGCCCATCCGTCGAGGTCGTTCCAGGCGTCGATCTGGGGATCCTGCCGCAGCTCGATTCCCTGAGCGGCGAGCGCCGCGATCTCCGCGGCATGATCGCCATATTGCAGGCTGATGAAATGCGCGCCCGAAAGGTGCAGCAGCGGCGTCAATTTCGACAAGGCGAGTTGCCGGCGCAGGCCCGCATTGGGCGCGGTGGTGTGCCAGGCAATGCCGACCCGCAGGCGATCGCGACCATAACGTGACATCAGCGCGTCGCGGCGTTGAGGATCGGCCGTGAGATAGGAACCGCCTCGGGCGAAGCTCGCCAGATCCGGCCGCAACTGGCGCATCAGGGATCCAGCCGGACATTGCGCCGCGATATCGGCGGGCCAACCTGGCGCTGCCGCGCCTTCGGGAGATCGAGCGACAAACTCGATGGCTGGCAGCGAGCGGCGGAACAGGGCCAACAGCCGGGGATCGCATTCGACCAGCAGCCGCATGTCCCGGGCGAGCTCCGGCAGGAGACTGAGGAACATCAGTTCGTCGCCGACGCCCTGCTCGTTCCAGACCAGAAGACGTCCCGCCAGATCGCGTTGCCCGTTCCATCGGGCCTGCGGATAGCGAACGATCTTGCTCTGCATCTGCGGCGTGCGCAGACGCCATTCATAGGCCTCCCAGCCTTCCTTGAAGCGGCCGAGCAGCAGGAGCATGAAGGATTCGAAGTGATGCGCATCCACATTGCCGGGCTCAACCGCCTGCGCCCGCCGATAGGTCGCGATGGCGTCGTCGAAGCGGTCCACCAATGTCAGACTGTTGCCGAGATTGAGCAGCAGATCGACGTTCGAGGGGTTGGCCGCCAATCCTCTTTCGTAGAGCGCGATCGCCTCGTCGCTCTCGCCGCTCGCCTGAAGCAGGAGGCCGAGATTGTTGATCGCACCGGCCAGGTCGGGCTTGAGCGCCAGCGCCGCGCGATAATGGGCGCGGGCCTCATCCTGCCGGCTTGCATGCTGCAGGACGCGCGCCAGGTTGTAATGCAGGTCGGCCTGGTCGCCATGGCGGGCCAGCCCGTCGCGGAAGACAGCGATCGCGTCCGCGTCGCTTCCGGCCTCGGCCAGGACATTGCCGAGATTGACCCGGGCGGCGAGATAGTCGGGACGCAAGGCCAGCGCGCGCCGATAGGCGATCGCCGCATCGCCGCGCCGCCCCGCATGCTGCAGGGCCAGGGCCAGGTTGTAATGCGAGGCGGGATCGGTCGATTTCGCCTTTGCGACACGGGTCAGATGCTGCACGGCCTCTTCATGGGCGCCGCGCTGGTCGAGCAGGAGGCCCAGCAGCATGGCGATGTCGCTATTGCCGGGGGCCGCCGCCAGGAGACGGCGATAGGCGGCTTCGGCCTCGGCCAGGCGGCCGGCCTTGTGCTGCGCGAAGGCGATGGCGAGCGGTGACTGGCTCATGGGGAGCGCTGCCCAACAAGAAGGGCCAGCGCCTGGGCGGCCGCCGCGACCGGCGCCCTCCAATCCCGCCATGTCGTCTGCCGGAAGAGCCGTAAGGACGGCCACCAGAGGCAATCCTCTCCCTCGATCAGCCAGCGCCATTCGGGCGGCTGGGGCAGCAGCACCCAGCCCGGGACGCCGAGGGCGCCGGCCATATGGACGGCGCTGTTGTCGATGCCAATGACCAGATCGAGGGCGGCGGTCTGCGCCGCGAAGTCGTCGAGACTCTTGAGCTGATCGATCGCCGAGTCCTGCAGCAGTTCGACACCGGCTTCGGATCTGAGCTTCGCGATCGCCTCGCGATGGTCGCCATACTGCAGGCTGACGAAGCGCACGCCCGGCACCTGCAGAATCGGCAGCAGCTCCTCGAGCTTGATCCGCCGCTGGGCGGTCGGCTCGTTCTTGGTGGTATCCCACGCGATCCCGACATTCAGCCTGTCGGTCCCGTAGCGCGCCCGGCAGCGGTCGCGCGTCTCGGGATCGGGCCGAAGATAGGCGCCGCCATGGCCGGCGAAGCTGGCGCGGTCCGGCCGCAGCCAGCGGCCGAGACTGCCGGCGGCGATCTGGGCGCGGATGTCGGGGGCCTTCAACCTTGCCGGCAAGGGATCGGCGCGCGCCACCAGCTCGACCTGCGGCAGGGCACGGGCGAAGAGCGGCAGCAGTCGCGGATCGCATTCCAGCACGCAGCCCGTCGTGGCGGCGAGTTCGGGCAGCAGGCTCGCGAACATGATCTCGTCGCCCACACCCTGCTCGCGCCAGACCAGCAGCTTGCCGTCGGGCAGAGCCCTGCCGTCCCAGACGGGCTGAGGGAAGAGCCGGCCGCGATCGTCGCTCTCCTCGCGGGTGCGCCAGCGCCATTCATAGCCGCGCCAGCCCGCCTTAACCGCCCGAGCAAGAGCTGAAGCTGGGCCTCGGCCCAATGGGCCCGCGCGTAATCCGGATCGAGGCGGGCCGCTTCCTGGAACGCCTGAAGGGCCGGCTGATAGCGCGCCAGGATCTTCAGATTGAGACCCATATTCACGAGCGCGTCGGGAAAATCCGGACGCGCCGCCAGCGCCCTCCGATACAGCTTGATCCCGTTCTCGAGATCGCCGCGCGTGCTGAAAAAGAGCCCGACGCTGTTCAGCGCGTCGGCATGGCGGGGATCGAGCCGCAACACGGTCTTGTAGATGTCGATCGCCTCCCGCAGGCGGCCGGCGCGCTGATAGGCGCGGCCCAGGCTGTAATGCAGCGGGGCCGAGTCCGGATGGCGGCCGACCGCCGATTCCAGAAGGCCGACGGCTTCGTCGACCGAGCCCTGGTCGCGGAGGCTGTCGCCAAGGCCCGCCAGGGCTTCGGTAGAGCCGGGCTCTTGTGCGAGCGCCTGGCGGAAGCCGGCCACGGCCTCCGGCCATCGCGCCGCCGCCTGATGAGCCCGGGCGACCGCAAGCTCTGACAGGGCCGAAGCACCTGGCGCAGCGGCGGCAGCCGAATCGTCGGATGCGGTCATCCCTCGGATCGTTCCTCGCGGACCGCCTCCCAGCGGCGGCAAGTCAGAGTAATGGAAGGGGGTGCGCCGGGCCATGACGATGGGTTGCTCTGTCGATCCCCCGTCTTCGGGGGAGGGATAGGGAGGGGGCTGCTCGGCGATCGCGTCATCCCCCTTCCTGACCTTCCCCCGCAAAGCGGGGGAAGAGACCAGACCCAACACGCCCAAAACGAAAAAGGCCAGCCCCAAGGGGCCGGCCTTTCGCGAAACCATCGTTCCTTCGGCGGATCAGCGCGAATAGAACTCGACGACCAGATGCGGTTCCATCTGAACCGGATAGGGCACGTCGGCCAGCGCCGGGACGCGCACGAACTTGGCGCGCATGCCCTTATGGTCCGCCTCGATATAGTCCGGCACATCGCGCTCGTTCGAGGCCGCGGCCTCGAGCACGACGGCGAGCTGCTTGGAGCGGTCCTTCACCTCGATGATGTCGCCTTCCTTCACCTGGTAGGAAGGAATGTTGACGCGCTTGCCATTGACCTTGATGTGGCCGTGATTGACGAACTGGCGCGCAGCGAAAACGGTCAGCACGAACTTGGCGCGATAGACCAGCGCGTCGAGACGACGCTCCAGCAGGCCCACCAGATTCTCGCCGGTGTCGCCACGACGGCGCGCGGCCTCTTCATACATGCGGCGGAACTGGCGCTCGCCGATATTGCCGTAATAGCCCTTGAGCCGCTGCTTCGCCATCAGCTGGAGGCCGAAGTCGGAGGGCTTCTTGCGGCGCTGGCCATGCTGGCCGGGGCCATATTCGCGCTTGTTGAGGGGGCTCTTGGGACGGCCCCAGAGATTCACATTGAGGCGTCGGTCGATCTTGTATTTGGATTCGGCGCGCTTTGTCACCGGTGGTTCCTTCGTCTGTTTGTTGTCCCGATAGTTCCATCCCAGACGTCCATTTCCGGACGCAGGCGGACGGGATCACGGCCCAATGGCGCAAGATCCACTTTCTCGGGAATGAGGCGGCAGGTTGTAGCCGCTGCCGGCCGGCCTGTCAAAGCCGATTAAATTACGTGAATTCAATCGCTTGCAGTGGTTTTCCGGCGCCGGGGCCGGTTTTCCCGCTTGGAAGAGAGCTCTTTGACGATGCCATGGAGGGTGCGGATCTCCTGGCGGGTCAGGCTGGCGCGCTGAAACAGGTTGCGGATATTGCGCACCATGCCCGGCCGTTTCTCGGCATTGCGCAGGAACCCCGAGGCATCGAGCTCGCGCTCGAGATGGTCGAAGAAGTTGAGCAGTTCCTCCTTCTCCGCCGGCCGCGTGCCGTTCACCACCAGCTCGCGCGGCGGCGTCGCATCGCCCGCCTGATACCACTCATAGCCGATCAGCAGCACCGCCTGGGCCAGGTTGAGCGAGGTGAACTCCGGATTGAGCGGAACCCGGATCACGGCATCGGCCAGCGAGAGTTCGTCATTCTCAAGGCCCGCCCGCTCCGGGCCGAACATCACACCGACGCGCTCGCCGCGCGCGGCGAGCGCCCGCATCTCGGCCGCCGCCTCGCGCGGCGTCATCACCGTCTTGATCATCTGGCGATGGCGCGCCGAGGTCGCATAGACGCGGGTGAGATCGGCCATCGCGGCGCGCGCCGACGGATAGACCTGCGCCTTGTCGATGGCCTCATGCGCGCCCGAGGAAACCTCGCGTGCGCGTTCGTTGGGCCAGGCTTCGCGCGGACGCACCAGCCGCAGATTGACGAGGCCGCAATTCATCATGGCGCGCGCGGTGGCGCCGATATTCTCCGGAAGCTGCGGCTCGATCAGGATGACCGCGGGCGCCTCGAGCGAGACCTGCGCCCGGCGGCCGGCCGCGGCCATCAGGATTTCCTTGCAGCGCCCTTGGGCGCATCGCTGCGCACGGGAGCCCCGGCGCGATAGAGCTTCCAGCTGATGCCGTCATGGAGGGCGTTGAACGAGGCGTCGATGATGTTGGGCGAGACACCGACCGTGGACCAGCGCTCGCCGGTGCCGTCCGCACTCTCGATCATGACGCGGGTGACGGCTCCGGTGCCTGCACTGGGCGTCAGGATGCGCACCTTGTAATCGACCAGTCGCATATCCTCGAGCTCGGGATAGAAGGCGAGCAGAGCCTTGCGCAGCGCGCTGTCGAGCGCATTGACCGGACCGTTGCCGGTCGCGACCGTCATCAGCCGCTCCTCGCCGACCTCGAGCGTGATCGTGGCCTCGGATTCCGTCACCAGCTCGCCGCGCGCGTTCCAGCGCCGGTCGTCCATCACGCGAAACCGCGCGACGCGGAAATAGTCGGGGATGCCACCGAGCTCGCGGCGCGCCAGCAGCTCGAAGCTGGCTTCGGCGCCGTCATAGGCATAGCCGTCATATTCGCGGACTTTCACCAGCTCGACCAGGCTCGCGACCTTGGGATCGTCGGCCTCGATCTCGAGCCCTATGTCGCGGAACCGCGCCAGGATGTTGGCGCGCCCCGACTGGTCCGACACGACGATGTGGCGGCGATTGCCGACCAGCGCCGGATCGATATGCTCGTATGTGCGCGGGTCCTTCTCCACGGCCGACACATGAAGTCCGCCCTTATGCGCGAAGGCGGATTCACCGACATAGGCCGCGTTGCGCGACGGCGCGCGGTTGAGCCGCTCGTCCAGCAGCCGCGACAGATGAGTCAGGCCCTTCAGCGCCTCGCGATCGACACCGAGCTTGTAGTCGGTCTTGAGCAGGAGGCTCGGGATCAGCGAGACGAGATTGGCATTGCCGCAGCGCTCGCCAAGGCCGTTGAGCGTGCCCTGGATCTGGCGCGCGCCGGCGCGCACCGCGGCCAGGCTGTTGGCGACGGCGTTCTCGGTGTCGTTGTGGCAATGGATGCCGAGCTGCGTGCCCGGGATGGTTTTCGCCACTTCGCCGACGATGCGCTCGATCTCGTGCGGCAGCGTGCCGCCATTGGTGTCGCAGAGCACGATCCAGCGGGCGCCCGCCTCGAACGCCGCTTTGGCGCAGTCGAGGGCATAGGCCGGATTGGCGCGATAGCCGTCGAAGAAATGCTCGGCGTCGAACATGACCTCGTCGACGCGCGTCTTCGCGTGGATGACGCTCTCCGCGATCATGTCGATGTTCTCGGTGCGCGAGATGCCCAGGGCCACATCGACATGGAAGTCCCAGCTCTTGCCGACCATGCAGACCGCCCGGGCCTTGGTCCCGGTCAGGGCCGCCAGTCCCGGATCGTTGCCGGCGCTGCGGCCGGGCCTGCGGGTCATGCCGAAGGCCACGAGCTTCGCGCGCTTCAAGCCCGGCGGCTGGGCGAAGAAGGCATCGTCGGTCGGGTTGGCGCCCGGCCAGCCGCCCTCGACATAGTCGATCCCGATCTTGTCCAGCGCTTCGGCGATCGCCTGCTTGTCCAGAACATTGAAATCGACGCCCTGGGTCTGCGCCCCGTCGCGCAGCGTGCTGTCGAAGAGATAGATGCGGCTGTCGTCCATCGCCGAAAAGACCCGAGAAAGCAGGGGATTGGCGGCCGTCGCGCGACCGCAAGCCCATCTTTCTGCCTGGGGAACCCCCCGCCGTCAACCAGCCGGAGGCCGCGTCCCGGGTCTGACAGCCCTGCGCAGACCCCCTATCCTGCGAAGCCCTCGCCCATGGCAGAACATCCGGACGCTTCACCGGCGCGCTTAACCAAGAATGGCCCCGTCATGCCGAGCTTCCTGCCCGATCTCGCGACCCTCCTGCCCTTTCTCGCGGCGGCCCTGGCGCTCAATCTGACGCCCGGCGCCGACATGACCATGGTCCTGGCCCAAAGCCTCGGCCGCGGACGGTCCGCCGGGGTCTGGGCCGCCTTCGGGGTGGCGGGCGGCAGTCTGATCCATTCCCTGCTGGCGGCCTTCGGCGTGTCGGCCCTGCTGCAGCAATCCGAGGCGGCGTTCCTCATCGTCAAATATGCCGGGGCCGCCTACCTGCTCTATCTCGCCTGGCGCGCCGCGACCGACCGCTCCGGTCCCCTCCAGGCCGTGTCCCTGCCGCCCCGGCGCGCGCATCGCGCCTTCCTCGACGGGGTGGTGACGAACCTGTTCAACCCGAAGGTGGCGCTCTTCATCCTGGCCTTCCTGCCGCAATTCGTGGATCCCACGCGCGGGTCGGTCGCCGGCCAGATCCTGTTCCTGGGATTGCTGTTCAATATCGGCGGCACGAGCGTGCTGCTGATCGTCGCGCTGTCGGCGAGCGCCGCCCGGGAGCGGATCCTGAACTCGCGCCGCGCCGTGGCGGCCTTACGCTGGATCACCGCCGGCCTGTTCGTCGGCCTGGCGGCGCGGATGGCGCTCACGCAGCGCTGAGCGCCCGGCCGGCCACCAGCATTAGCCGGCTCGGCGCCAAGTCGTTCCCTGCGGCCCGTCGTCGAGCAGGATGCCGCGCGCGGCCAGATCCTTGCGGATGCGATCGGCCTCGGCGAAGTTGCGCGACTGGCGTGCGGCCGTGCGCGCGGCGATGGCCGCCTCGATTTCTGCGCTGTCGTCGGCCCCGCCCCGCAGCCAGACCTCCGGCTCCTGCTGCAGCAAGCCCAGCAGCGCGCCCGAACGGGTCAGGGCCTGCACCGCCCGCTCGCGCTCCGCGTCGGTCGTGGCCTTGTTCAGCCGATGCACCAGCTCATGCAGATGGCTGATGGCCAGCGGGGTGTTCAGGTCGTCTTCCAGCGCCGCCATCACGTCGAGCGGCGCCTCGTCGATCGCATCCTGCGCCGGCAGTGCGGCACCGCCGGCCCGCGCCAGCGCGGTATAGAAGCGATCGAGCGTGGCCTTGGCCTCCACCAGCCCGTCGCGGGTGATGTCGATCGGCTGGCGGTAATGGGCCGAGAGCAGCGCCAGGCGGATGGCTTCGCCGCGATGACCCTCGTCGAGCAGCTCGCGCACGGTGAAGAAATTGCCCAGCGACTTGGACATCTTCTCGCCGCCGACCTGGACGAAGCCGTTATGCATCCAGTAACGCGCGAAGACCGGCGTGCCATGGGCACAGCGGCTCTGCGCGATCTCGTTCTCGTGATGCGGAAAGATCAGGTCGATGCCGCCGCCATGGATGTCGAAGACCGGCCCCAGCAGCGCCTCCGACATGACCGAACATTCGATATGCCAGCCCGGACGGCCGCGGCCCCAGGGACTGTCCCAGCCGGGCTGGTCGGGCGTGCTGGGCTTCCACAAGACGAAATCGGCCGGGTGCTTCTTGTAGGGCGCCACCTCGACCCGCGCGCCCGCGATCATCTCGTCGAGCGTGCGGCCGGAGAGCTTTCCGTAATCCGGCATCGACGGCACGTTGAAGAGCACATGGCCCTCGGCCGGGTAGGCGTGGCCCAGCGCGATCAGCTTCTCGATCATCGCCACCATGCCGGTGACATGCTCTGTCGCGCGCGGCTGATGCGTCGGCGCCATCGCACCGAGGGCCGCCATATCGTCCTGATAGGCCTGGGCCGTGCGCTTGGTCAGCTCGCGGATGCTCTCGCCGCGCTCGTTCGCGGCGGCGATGATCTTGTCCTCGATGTCGGTGATGTTGCGCACATAGACGACATGTGCGGCGCCATAGACATGGCGCAGCAGCCGGAACAGCGTGTCGAACACGACGACGGGCCGGGCATTGCCGATATGGGCGAAGTCATAGACCGTCGGCCCGCAGACATACATCCGCACCTGCCGCGGATCGAGCGGAGCGAACGCCTCTTTGCGGCGCGTCAGCGTGTTGTGCAGTTGGATCGGCATGTCCCGATGATCGCTTGCGCCAGCCCGTTTCAGCCCTTGCCGCGCAGCAACCGGGCCGAGGCCCGGGCGCGGCCGATGAGAGGTAGCAAAAGCCGCATCTCGGGTCCATGGTCGAGGCCGGTCAGGGCCTGGCGCAGGGGCTGGAACAAGGCCTTGCCCTTCTTGCCGGTGGCCGAGGTGATGGCGCCGGTCCAGTTCTTCCAGGTTTCCTCGTTCCAGGGCTCGGGCGGCAGCTCGGCCGCCGCGATCCGCGTCAGGTCGACATCGTCGCCGCGGGTGAGAATCTCGCCATGGCAGATCTTCGCCCATAGCTCGATGTCGGCGAGCTTCTCGATATTGCCGCGCACGGCATTCCAGAGCCGTTCGTCGACACTGTCGGAGGCCACGCGGGCCGCGACCTCCTTGAAGTCGGTCTCGTGCAGCAGCCGCGCATTGATCTGCGCCAGCTCGTCGCGATCAAAATGCGGCGAGGCCGCACCCAGCTTGCCGAGATTATGGTCGGGGATCAGCTCGTCCCAGCTATGGACGGGCTTCATCGGATCGCCGGTACCGAGCCGCGCCAGATAGCTCGCCAGGGCCAGCGGCTCGATGCCGGCGGTCCGCAGCTCGCCGATCGACATGGTGCCAATGCGCTTCGAGAGCTCCTCCCCGCCCTTGCCCTTCAGCAGCGGGAGATGGCCGAAGCGCGGCACCGGTCCGCCCAGTGCCTCGAAGATCTGAATCTGCGCGCCGGTGTTGGTGACATGGTCGGCGCCGCGGATCACATGGGTGACGCCGAGGTCGATGTCGTCGACCACCGAGGGCAGCGTGTAGAGATAGGTACCGTCCTCGCGGATCAAGACCGGATCGCTCTGGCTCGCCTCGTCGATATGCTGCGGGCCCCGCACCATGTCGATCCAGCGCACCTCGCCCAGATCGAGGCGGAAGCGCCAATGCGGCAGGCGGCCCTCGGCCTCGAGCTTGGCGCGATCGGCGGCCGAGAGGGCCAGCGCCGCGCGGTCATAGACCGGGGCCCGGCCCGACTGGAGCTGCGCCTGGCGCTTGAGGGCCAGCTCTTCCGCAGTCTCATAGCAGGGATAGAGCCGCTCGGATTTCTTGAGCCGGGCGGCGGCCGCGTCATAGACGGCGAGGCGCTGCGACTGCGAGACCTCGCGATCCCAGACCAGACCGACCCAGGTCAGGTCCTTGCGGATCTCGTCGGCGAATTCGGCGCTCGAGCGCAACTGGTCGGTATCGTCGAAGCGCAGCAGGAACTCGCCGGCCTCCTTGCGCGCAAAGAGCCAGTTATGCAGCGCTACGAAGATATTGCCGACATGGAGATGGCCCGTGGGGCTGGGCGCGAAACGGACGCGAACGGTCATCGGGCCACGGGTCCGGTCGGGCAAGGCCAGGCAAGGGCAAGCGGAAATCGGAGGGTCATGGTGGCAAGAGAGATACAACAGCGGGCCTGGATTGACCACGGCCGCCGAAGCGGCATGATGTCGGGGTCCCCGGCGGGCCCTCGCCGGGCGCAGCGCCTTCTATTCCAGCCCGTTTTCCCGAGGTTTTCCATGACCGATGCCGATGCCGCGCGCCGAATCCTCAAGGCCGTCGAGGACGGTTTCGACGACCAGATCGACTTCACCGCGGATCTGACGCGCCAGCCCTCGCTCCGGGGCCAGGAAGCGGCCGCCCAGGACATGATGGCCCGCGCGCTGCGGGACCGGGGGTTGGGGGTCGATCGCTGGCTGATCGATGTGGAATCGATCCGCAACTTGCCAGGATTCTCGCCGGTCATGGTTTCCTATGAGAATGCCTGGAACGTGGTCGGCGCCTGGCGCCCGCAAGGGGCCCGCGGCCGCTCGCTCATCCTCAATGGCCATATCGACGTGGTGCCCACGGGTCCGGCCGAATTGTGGGCGAGCCCGCCCTTCGAGCCGCGCATCGCCGATGGCTGGCTCTATGGCCGCGGCGGTGGCGACATGAAGGCGGGTCTGGTCGCCGGGATGTACGCCTTCGACGCGGTGCGCCGCGCCGGTTATGCGCCGCAGGGCGACGTCTATGTCCAGTCGGTGGTCGAGGAGGAATGCACCGGCAATGGCGCGCTCGCCTGCCTGCAGCGCGGCTACAAGGCCGATGCCGCGATCATTCCCGAGCCCAGCCAATGCAAATTGGGTGCCGCCCAGGTCGGCGTGATGTGGTTTCAGGTGCATGTGCAGGGACGACCTGTCCATGTGGCGCGCGCCGGCAGCGGCGCCAACGCGATCGAGGCCTGCTTCCCGATCATCCGCGCGCTGCATGAACTCGAGGAGGATTGGAACAAGCGCGGCCATCCTGCCTTCGCCGAGCACAAGCATCCGATCAATTTCGTCGTCAGCAAGATCAAGGGCGGCGACTGGACCTCGAGCGTGCCGGCCTGGTGCGTGTTCGACATGCGCGTCGGGCTCTTCCCCGGCATGGACCTGGCGCAATGCCGGCGCGAGATCGAGGAGACGGTTGCGAGAGCCGCACGCGGGGATTCCTTCCTCGCCAACAGCCCGCCCAAGATCGTCTATCACGGCTTCCAGGCCGAAGGTTACGTGCTGGAAGGCGGTGCCGAGCCGCAGGCGCTGCTGGAGCGCTGCCATGAAAGCGTGTTCGGCCAGAAGCTCGACCGCATGGCCTTCACCGGCACCACCGATGCCCGCTTCTTCGGCCTCTATGCCGACACGCCGGCGATGGTCTATGGCCCGGAGTCCGAGGACATCCACGGCTTCGACGAGCGGGTGAACATCGACTCGATCCGCCGAGTGACGCAAACGATCGCGCTCTTCATCGCGGATTGGTGCGGGGTGAAGGCGGGGTAGTTTTCTTCGCCATCGAGGCCATCACCTCGACGTTGCGTTTATCGTCACCCCCGCGAAAGAGTCACGGCGTCCCTCCCATAGTCATCCCCGCGAAAGCGGGGACCCATCTCCATCCAGCGCCGCAACCTGAAGCATGGGCCCCCGCTTTCGCGGGGGTGACAAGGGGGCGGCGCGCGGCGCGTCACTCTTCCCGAAACAACAATCCTGTGCGAGGTGACGCCGAAACTTACGCTCCGAACTCGAACCGGCAATGGTCGCCGCCACCCTGGGCGGCGCATTGGGTTTCGTGGCAGTGGGTCTCGACCCGGGCCTCGCTTGTCTCGATGAGGAAGCGCATGGCGCCGGTCATGAAGCCTTCGAACATGTAGCAGACGGGTGCTTCCGCACCGGCGGGACGCTCCAGCACGAACACGGAGTTCCGCAGGCTGATGCTGCCGCGACGCCGGCCGATGTCGAGCGCATCGACCGTGAACTGGCCCCAGCCGCGCTGCGAGAGCCGCTTGAAGTAATGGCGGAAGGTCGCCTCGGGCGTGAGGCCATGGGTGCGCGCCTCGGCCTGGCACCAGTGGATCGCCGACTTCGCCGTGGCGGCGCGCAGGATCTCGCGATAGGCCTCGAGCCCGAGCGCCTCTTCCACGGCGCGGTGATTGTTCACCAGGAAATGGCGCGGCAGATAGACCATCGGCAGACCGTCGGTCCGCCAGATGCCGGTCTCGGGATCGACCTCGATGGGGACTTCGGGCCGGGCCATCGCCGGTCCCGAACCTAGGCCGCCCGCTCCTGCGCCTTGGCCTGGGCCACGTTCTTGTAGAGCGCGCCGTCCTTCATGATGACGTGGAAGCTTTCCTCCGGCACCATGATCGACAAGTCCTTGAGCGGGTCGCCATTGACCAGCAGCAGGTCGGCGAGGAAGCCCTCCTTCACCTGCCCGAGCTCATGGCCCATGCCCATCACCTGGCCGCCGACGCGGGTGCCGCATTGCAGGGCCTCGCTGGGCGTGTAGCCGAGCAGATCGACGAAATGCTTGAGGTCGCGCGCGTTGGTGCCCTGCGGCGACTGGGCGAAGCCGTAATCGCCGCCGATGAGGGCGCGAACGCCGCGCTTGCGCAGCTCGGTATAGACCTTGCAGCTGTCGTCGATGACGCGCTGCATACCGATATGGATCGCCATTTCGCGGGTGAAGCCCCAGGGCTCGCCCTCATAGAGCGTGCCATAGATGATGCCGATGGCAGGACCGACGAAGATCTTGTCCTTCACCGACTCCAGCATGTCGAGCGCTTCCTCGTCGGCGGATTCGCAGTGATAGATCACGTCGATGCCGCATTTCACCGCGCGCTTGACCGAGGCCGCCGCTCGCGCATGGCAGTTGATCTTCTTGCCGAAGTCCCGCGCGACCTCGACGGCCGTCTGCACCTCGATCTCGCGCATCACGGTCACGCCGCCATGGGCCTTGGGGCCCAGATCGTCACCGGAGATGTTGACCTTGATATTGTCCACGCCCTCGCGGCAGCAGAGCCGCACGGCGCGCGCGATCTCGTCGGGGCCGTCGGCGATCATGCCGAAGCTCTCGTAATACATATGCTGCTTGCGCTCGTCGCCGAGCCCGGCGGTCACCGTGATCTCGGGGCTGCAGGCCTTGATGCGCGGGCCCGGCAGGCGGCCGGCATCGACTTCGTTGCGGATGACGACATCGAGGCGCAGCTTCGAGCTCGCGGCGCTGTAGGCGCTGGTGAAGCCGTGATCGAGCAGCGTCTTGGCGTTGCGCATGGTGAGCAGCACATGCTCTTCCGGCGGGATGTTGCCGAGATCGGAATCGTTGACCGCACCGCCGAAGGAGATATGCGCATGGCCTTCGACCAGGCCCGGCATCAGGGTCCGGCCGCGGCAGTCGATCACGGTCGCCCCGTCGGCCGAAAGCTGGCCGACCTGTCGCGCCACGGTTTTGATCCGGTTGCCCTCGACCAGGACATCGGCCGGAAAGGAATTGGCGCCGCTGCCGTCCCAGACCATGGCATTGCGGAAGAAGACGCGGTTCATGGATGTTCTCCTGTCCTGCTCTCGAGCGACGTCGCTCTCCGTTGTCTCAGGCGCTCGCCAGGGCCTTCCGGGCCGGGGCGGCGCCGATTTCGTCGGCCACGGGGTTGCGCAAGGTGCCGATGCCTTCGATCTCCACCTCGCAGACATCGCCATGCTTCATGAAGAGCGGCGGCTTGCGGGCCATGCCGACGCCGGACGGCGTGCCTGAGACGATGATATCACCCGGCCACAGGGTGATCGCCTCGCTCAGAATGGAAATCAGCGACGCCACGTCGAAGATCATGTCGTCGGTCGAGGCGTCCTGGACGGTGTGGCCGTTAAGCCGCGTCTGGATATGCAAGCCCTTTCCGCCTGCCGGCAATTCGTCCGCGGTCACCATGAAGGGCCCGAAGGGGCCGGTATCGTCGAAATTCTTGCCCACCGTCCATTGCGGCGACTTGGTCTGGAAATCGCGGATCGAGACGTCGTTGAACACCGAATAGCCGATGACATGGTCGAGGGCGTGAGCGCGGCCGATATGGCGCCCCGCCTTGCCGATGACAGCCACCATCTCGCCTTCGTAATCGAGCTGGACCGAGGCCGCTGGGCGCCGGATCGGCGCGCCATGGCCGATCAGGCTGGAGGAGAAGCGAGCGAAGATCGTCGGGTAGGTCGGCGGCACGAAGCCGCTCTCGATCGAATGATCGACATAGTTGAGCCCGACACAGATGATCTTGCCGGGCGCCGGCAAGGGCGGCAGCCATTCGATGGTCGCCGGGTCGATCGCCGGCGCCTTGGCCAGCCGCAGGCCGGCCTCGCGCAGCGCGCCTGAACCCTCCGAAATCAGCCCGCTCAGGGGACCTGGAAAGCCGGGCTCGCCATCGAGGAGCCCCTGGAACCCGCCATTGGCCGATCCGAGAGCCAAGCCGACCCTTTTCCCTGACCGATAGGTCGCAAACCGCAAGTGCCTTCTCCCCGAATGATCTCAAACCGGCCGGTGACAGGACCTTGCCGTGCACATATATATCTGTCAACGGATAATATATTTTCTGTCAAGAGCGGTCCATGACAGAGATAATATATTGCTCTATTATTCTCGTTCGCTCGTCAGCGCTGAGGCACTGCAATGGCCCGGGATCCCGCCGTGAACCTCACCCAAGGCGCCTATGAGCAGCTGCGCGCCGATCTCCTCGCCTGCCGCATCCTTCCGGGCAGCCGCCTCAAGATCCAGGAGCTCTGCGCCCGCCTCTCGGTGAGCCTGGGCGCCATCCGCGAGGCGCTGTCCCGCCTGACCTCGGAGGGGCTGGTGGTGGCCGAACCGCAACGCGGGTTCCGGGCCGCCCCCATCTCTCAGGAAGACCTTCAGGACCTGACGCGGGTGCGCATCGAGATCGAGGGGCTCTGCCTCCGGCGCGCGATCGCGGTCGGCGACGTCGATTGGGAGTCGCGGCTGGTGGCGGCACTGCACCGTCTCTCGCGCACGCCCGAGCGCGCGGCGGCCGACCCTGCAAGGTCGAGCGACGAATGGGCCGAAGCCCATGCGGCCTTCCATGTGGCGCTGGCCGACGGCTGCGACAGCCCCTGGCTCCTGAAGCTGCGCAGCCAGCTCTATGACCAGAGCGAGCGCTATCGGCGTCTTTCCGTCCCGCTCACGACCGAGAAGCGCAACATCGGGGCGGAGCATCAGGGCATCGTCGACGCGGCCCTGGCGCGCGACGCCGACAAGGCGGTGGCCCTGCTCTCGGCCCATCTCGGCGCCACGACGCGGATCCTGCTGACGGCCAACCTCGAGGTCGAGCGGCAGCGGGAGATGGCGGAGTAGAGCTTCCGCCTAAAGCCCCATCCACTTTCGCGCGATCTCGGTGTAGAGCCCGACCGCTTGCTCGATCTTCGCCACCTCGCAATATTCGTTGGTCTTGTGCGCCATCGCGGTTTCGCCGGGACCGAGGATGACGGCGGGCAGCTGACTCATGGCGGGCACCAGCACCGAGGCATCGGTGAAGAAAGGCGCGCCGCGCGGATCGAGCCGCCGGCCTGTTACGCGCTCGCAAAGCTCGAACACGCCGGCGACCCAGGCGTCATGCAGATTGCTGGCGATGGCGCCGACATCGACCATGCGCGCGATCTCGGCCTCCTCGCCCAAGAGGGCCTGGATCTCCTCCAAGATGGTCTCGTTCGACTGTCCGGGCACCGTGCGGATATCGACCTGGACCCGCGCGTGATCGGGCACCGAGTTGACGTTCAGGCCGCCATTCAGAGTGCCGACATTCAGCGAGGGCCGGCCGAGCTGGTTATGGCCGGGCGCCTTGAACTCATGCTTGGCCAGATGCAGCACACCCTTGGCGGCCTTATAGACCGCGTTGTCGCCAAGCTCCGGCATCGAGCCATGGGCGGTGACGCCGCGGAACACCGCCTGCAGCCAGAGCGCGCCCTTATGGCCGATGAGGGGATCGTTGCCGGTGGGCTCGCCGACCACCAGCGCCCCGGCTCGCGGCAAGACGTTCTCCAGCCCCGCCAGGAAACGCGCGCCGTCGCAGCCGGTCTCCTCGCCCGCCGTGAAGACCAGCACGAGGCCGGCCTTCCGGTCCGGCAGCCGGGCGACGTCCATGGCGGCGATCGCCATCGCAGCCACGCCGCTCTTCATGTCGCTGGAGCCGCGGCCATAGAGCCGGCCGCCGTCGATCTCCGCCCCCAAGGGATCGCGATCCCAGGGCGCGCCTCCCAGCGGCACTGTGTCGAGATGGCCGGTAAAGCAGATCGGCTTGGCGTCGGCATCACCATCGAGGCGAGCGACGAGACTGGTGCGGCCTTCGGCAAAACTGTAGGCCGCGACCTCGAAGCCCGCCGCCTCGAGACTCCGGGCCAGATGATCGGCGCAGGCCTGCTCGTCGCCCGGCGGATTGATCGAGCGCAGCCGGATGAGATCCTGGGTCAGCCGCACGGCAGAATTATGATCGGGGGTCATCGAGACGCTCTTTCAGGACAAGCAGAAGCCGGTGCTGACGAGCCTACCCCAAAAATGGAGATGCCGCCGACTCTCGCCGGCGGCATCTCACGGCTCGATCAGGTTACTGACGCAGGCCCGTCCAGATCTTGTCGTAGGCGCGGGTCGCCTTCTCCTCGCAGGCAGGGGCGAAGGTGATCTTGAGGTCGGCCGGCGGATTGAACTCCGGCGAGGTGCCGATCTCCGGCGGCAGGAACTTGTTCGAGCCCACCACCGCCGTCTGATAGCCGGTCGATTTCGACTGGAGCGCGATGTTCTCGGGGTCCATCAGGAAGTTGAGAAACTTCTTGGCGTTCTCGAGATCGGGTGCGTCTTTCGGCACGGCGACATTGTCCATCCAGCCGACCACGCCTTCCTTCGGATAGACATATTTGAAGCTCGCCTTCTCGGTGCGAGTGGCAAGCGCCTTGCCCGACCATTGCTCATGCATCACCGTCTCGCCCGAAACTTGGCGCTCCACGGTGCCGTCGGAGTTGTAGACCTTCACGAAGGGCTTCTGCGCCTGCAGCAGGGCGTTCAACGCCTTCAGGTCATCCGGGTTGGTGTTGCATTGCGGCTTGCCGAGATAGACGAGGGCGAGCGACATGACCTCGCTGGGCGAGCCGAACATGCCGATCTTGCCCTTGAGATCCGCGGGCGGCTGGAACAGCGGCTTCAGGCTGTCGGTCGGTCCCTTATACACGGCGGTGTCGACGGAATAGGAGGTCGTGCCCCAGACCCACGGAACCGAATATTGCGCATCCGGGTCCCAAGAGCGCTTCTGCCACTGCGGGTCCAGATTCTTGAAGTTTGCCATATGGGCGACGTCGACCTTCTGCAGCAGGCCCTGCTTCACGAAGATCGGGATGAAGTCGTTGCTGATGATGATGACGTCATAGCCGGCAGCACCGGAGCTCAGCTTGGCGAGCGCCGTCTCGTTCGAATCATAGGTGTCGATGGTGACCTTGATGCCGGTCTCGTCCTCGAACTTCTTCACCATCTCCGGCGAGGTATAGTCCGTCCAGTTGTAGATATGAAGCTCGCCGCCATCGGCCTTCGCCCCTTGCGGAGCGCCGACGATCACGCCAGCCGCCAGCAGCACGCTGGCGAGGCCCGTTTTCCAGTTCTTCATTGTCGTCCTCCCTTTCAGTTTTGGTCCTAGGCCGGTCAGAAAGCGCGCCGATATCGCCGGCCGACCAGGAGCGCGGTCGCGACGAAGATCAGCGAGATGACGAGAAGGATGGTGGAGATGGCATTCACCTCCGGCGTCACGCCGAGGCGCATCATCCCGTAGACATAGACCGGCAGGGTGGTCGAGCCCGCGCTCGAGACCATCATGCTGATCAGAAAATCGTCGAGCGACACGACGAAGGCCATGATGGCGCCCGCCGCGATCGCCGGCGCCAGCAGAGGCAGCGTGACATGGCGGAAGAGCCGCCATTCGTCGGCATAGAGGTCGCGCCCCGCCTCTTCCAGCGTCCCGCCCATGTCGCGCAGCCGCGCCTGGACCGGCAGCAGCGCGAAGGGAATGCAGAAGACGGTGTGGGCGATGATCAGATTGAGCAGGCCGTAATGCATGCCCAGCAGCGAGAAAAAGACCAGGGTCGTGATCGCGACTACGATCTCCGGCACCACCAGCGGCATGGCAATCATGCCGGTGACGATGCCGCGCCCGAAGCGGATGGTGCCGCGCTCGAGCGCCAGCGCGCCCGCGGTCGCGATCACGGTCGAGGCGATGGTGGCGGCGACGGCGATGATGACGCTGTTGAGGGCGGCGCTGCGGATATCGTCGTTGTTCGCGACCTGGACGAACCAGCGCAGGCTGAAGCCCGACCAGACGGTGACGAGCTTGCTGGCATTGAAGGAATAGAGCACCAGGATCAGCAACGGTGCGTAGAGGAAGATCAGGATCGCGCCGGTGAAGGACGGCAGGCCGGGGGTCCGGCGCCAGTCGAAGGGTCGGGAGACGCGCGCGCTCATGCGTGGCTCCCCTGCGGCGGCACCCGGCGAGCCCGCAGCGCGAAGACCAACAGCACGGCGATGGCGATGACGGTCGAAAGCGCGGCACCGAAGGGCCAGTTGCGCGAGGAGCTGAACTGCATCTGGATCAGGCTGCCGATCAGGAGCTTCTTGCCGCCGCCCAGAAGATCGGGTGCCAGGAACGAACCCAGCGCCGGCGCGAAGACGAGCCCGACGCCGGCGAGCGCGCCCGGCTTGGCCAGGGGCCAGACCACGCGTTTGAAGACGGCGATGCGATCGGCATAGAGATCGTAGGCGGCCTCGATCAGCCGGAAGTCGATCCGCTCCAGCGTCGAATAGATCGGCAGCACCATGAAGGGCAAGAAGGTGTAGACGAGTCCCAGCAGGATCGAGCCGTCGTTGTAGAGCAGCGGCAACGGCGCCGACGTGATTCCGACCGCCCGCAGGCCGTCATTGATCAGGCCCTCGTCGCGCAGGATCAGGATCCAGCAATAGGTCCGGATCAGGGTGTTGATCCAGAAGGGCAGCGTGATCAGGAACAGCAGGATCCGCCGGCGCGATTCGTTCTGGCAGACGATGTACCAGGCGACGGGCAGCCCCAGCACCAGGCAGATCAGCGTGGTCGCGACCGCGAGATAAATCGAGCGCAGGATGATGAAGATGTAGTCGGGCGCGAAGACCAGCGTGTCGTCGAAGTCGCGCTGAAACAGGAACTGGACATAGGCATCGAAGGTCAGGGGCAGGTTCACGCCGCCATAGGGGTTGGCGGTCATGAAGGAGTAGCCCATGGCGATGAACATCGGAATCAGCATGAAGATTCCGATGACCAGGACGGCCGGCGCGATCAGGAAGAGTGTGCGCTTCGCCCCCATCGCCCGATTCCGCTCAGTTCGCCAGCTGGCGTTCGACGCCGTCCGGCCAGTCGACCGCGACCCGGTCGCCATGCCGGAAACGATCCTCGCTGTCGCGCAGCCGCGCGCGCAGCCTCATGCCTTGCGGCAGCGCCACTTCATAGAGCGTGTCGAGTCCGAGGAAAGTCACGCCCGAGACGACGCCTTCGATGCGGGCTGGCTTTCCATTCGGGCCCGACCGGATCGAGATCCGCTCGGGGCGCACCGTCACGGTGATCGACGAACTCCGGCCCAGCAGATCGCCCGGGATCAGGTTGGCCTCGCCGATGAAGTCGGCGACGAAGCGGCAGTTCGGATTGTCGTAGATCTCGCGCGGGCTGCCGACC
The DNA here is from genome assembly GCF_008728855.1 of Hypericibacter terrae. Classification (GTDB taxonomy): domain Bacteria; phylum Pseudomonadota; class Alphaproteobacteria; order Dongiales; family Dongiaceae; genus Hypericibacter; species Hypericibacter terrae. The sequence continues at coordinate 4,078,292 of NZ_CP042906.1, forward strand.
TGGAGGATATGGCCGTCGCGCATGACGGCGATGCGGTCGGACATGGCGAGCGCCTCTTCCTGGTCATGCGTCACCAGGATGAAGGCGATGCCGGTCTCGCGCTGCAGCCGCTTGAGCTCGGTCTGCATCTCCTTGCGCAGCTTGAGATCGAGAGCCGAGAGCGGCTCGTCGAGCAGGAGGACGCTGGGCTTCGGCGCCAGCGCGCGGGCCAGCGCCACCCGCTGTTGCTGGCCGCCCGAGAGCTGGCTGGGTTTGCGCGCGGCGAAGCCGTCGAGCCTGACGAGCTGGAGCGTCTCGTTCACCCGCGCCGCGATCTCGGCTTCGGGCCAATCCTGCATATCGAGGCCGAAGGCAACGTTCTCGGCCACGGTCATATGGGGGAAGAGCGCGTAGCTCTGGAAGACGGTATTGACGGGCCGCTTCTGCGGCGGCAGCCCGGCCACGTCGAGCGCGCCGATGCGGATGGCGCCCTCGGTGGGCCGGTCGAAGCCGCCGATGAGACGCAGCAGGGTGGTCTTGCCGCAGCCCGACGGCCCCAGCAGCGTGAAGAACTCGTTGCTGCCGATCTCGACGCTGACGGACTTCAGCGCATAGACCGTCCCGGCATCCCGGGTGATGAAGGCCTTCGAGACGCGTTGCACTTCGATCATCGTCCGATCCGACCCCTGAATGGCGACGGCCCATCCGGCGGCGCGCCTCTTGTCACGGCAGCCCGTCCGGACAGCCGTAGACCGCCGCCTCGCGTTCGCCGCGGCCCTGATTTGACGCGCCGATCCCGAAAAGCTTCGCAGAAAAATTATATTTGTCAAAAGAAAATATATTTTATGATACTTAGAATTTAAACTGAGGATAATATATTGACTGCCGACCGCAACGGGCGCGAGCAAAGCCAGAGGGGCCTGGATGGGGCGCGACGCCACGCAGAACCTGACGCAAGGCGCCTATGAAGGGCTGCGGGCCGATCTCCTCGCCTGCCGCATCCTTCCCGGCAGCCGGCTCAAGATTCAGAATCTCTGCGACCGCTTCTCGGTCAGCCTCGGCGCCGTGCGCGAAGCGCTCTCGCGCCTGACGTCAGAAGGCCTGGTCATCTCGGAGCCGCAGCGGGGGTTTCGCGCCGCGCCGATCTCGGTCGCCGATCTGCGCGACCTGACGATGGTGCGGATCGAGATCGAGCGGCTCTGCATCGCGCGCGCGATCGCGGCGGGCACGGTCGACTGGGAGGCCAAGCTGGTCGCGGCCTTCCACCGGCTGTCACGCACGCCCGAGCGCGCCGTCACCGACCCGATGCGATCGGACGATGAATGGGCGGATGCCCATGCGGCCTTTCACTGGGCGCTGGTCGAAGGCGCGGACAGCCCCTGGCTCTTGCGCATCCACAGTCAGCTCTATGCCCAGAGCGAGCGCTATCGCCGGCTCTCGGTTCCGCTCAGCACCGGAGACAGGAATGTCGGCGAGGAGCATCAAAGCATCATGGAAGCGGCGCTGAAACGCGATACGGCCGGCGCCGTCGCGCTCATGACGCGCCATCTCGCGGTGACGACGGAGATCCTGCTGGGCGCCGACATCGAGAATTCTGCCGTGCGCCGCGCGGGCGAGGAGCCGGAAGCGGATCGCGGGGAGTAGAGACTCCCTCCCCTTCGACTGCCTCGGTCTCTTTTTCTGTCATCGCCGGGCTCGACCCGGCGATCCAGGGCCGGAGAGACTGGATGCCCGGATCAAGTCCACGGCTGTCCGGTTCCGGTTTCAGCTCCATTGTAGCGCCATTTGATGTGGGTTCGGAATTGGGGCGGTTTCGGGTTCGAGCAGGCGGTCGATGCGCCTGCGATGCATGAGGTTGGCGCGCACGAGGCGGGCGAAGGCCAACGGGCTGTGACCGTCCTTGATGGCTTTCTGTGCCAATCGCAACAACAGGAAAGCGATCAGGGCGACGGCGATCTGGATGCGAACGGCGTTCTCGGAAGTGCCGAGAAAGCGGGTGATTTTCAGGGTCTGCTTGACCCACCGGAAGAACAGCTCGATCGCCCAGCGGCGCTTGTAGAGGTCTGCGATCTCCTGGGCGCTGGCGTCGAGATCGTTGCACAAGATGCGCAGGATCTTGCCGGTTTCGGTCTTCACGCGGATCTCGCGGACCGGGTCTTGGAAGGGGTTTTTGCGGCTGGCGGCTTGGCGGGCCGGGAGATATCCGATCCGGTCGGAGAGAATGGCGCTGCCCCGGGGCAGGGCGTTCTCGGCGACGAGGGTCAGGGGTGTGTTGGATTTGAAGCGAGTGACGATGCGGCATCCGGCAGCGTCCAGCTTGGCCCACCAGGCATAGTCGTAATAGCCGAGGTCGAAGACATAGGTGGCGCCGGGCTCGACCGGCATGTCGTGGGCGGGGGTAATGTCGTTGACATTCGCCGCACTGACAGCGGCATAGATGGGGCGGTCGGCGTCGGGATCGTAGATCACATGCAGCTTGGCGCCGCAGACGCCGGCGCTGAAACGGGCCCAATCGGCGCTCAGACCGCTCAATCGCAAGCCAGTGGAATCGATCAGATAGGTGGTTTCGGCGATCTTGCGGCGCAGCCCGCGATGGGCCTGCTTGATCATCACGGCGAGCAACTCGGCGAACAGCCCGCTCGGCCTTATGGCATTGGCATCGGCCAGCGTCGAACGGCGAACCTCGCCCGTTCCCAGGTGATAGAGCCGCGCCGCGTGGCTCGTCAGCCCGCTCACGATCTCCCGCAGGCTCGTCGCGCCCGAAAGCTGGCCGTAGAGCAGCGCCACGAACTGGCCCTTGGTCGTCAACCGCCGCACCCGAGCATCGCTATTGTGGGCCTCGACCAGCCGATCGAAGTCGAGCCACGCAACCTGCTTAAGAACCGAATGAAATACGCTATTCTGGTGCCGCATGGCGCTGACCCTCTGCCCGTGTCCCGAAACGTTTGCCGACGTTCAGGACCGAGTAGAATCAACGCCATGCACCGCGTCCACAAAAACTCAACCGGACAGCCGTGGATCAAGTCCGGGCATGACAGGAATGGTGAGAGCGAGCCCAGCGGCAGCCCCCACCCCAGCCTCCCCCTCAAGCGGGGAGGTGAAGCAAGGAAGGCTCAGCCGCGAAGCGAGCGTCACACCTTCATCGGCAGGATCAGCATCGGCACGCCGCGCATATGGAGCTCGCGCTGCATGGCGAGCGCGGTCTGGTTGTGCAGCAGGCGGGTGACCAGGTTCTCGCGCTGGAAAAGAAGTTTCGAGGCGAGGAAGACGCAGTCGGGATACTCCGCCAGCACCTTGTCCGCGAGCTGCGTCAGTTCGGCCATCACGTCGGCGCCGAGCCGGTAATAGGCGGCCGCCGCCATGCCGCGGCGCTGGCAGTAATTCACGAACTGGTCGAGGCTCGCCTTCACCTCTCCCTCGAGCTGCTTCAGCGCGTCCTCGCTGCGGAAGCTGGAGGAATCGATTTCGCCGACGCGCAGGAAAATATAGTTCTTGAAGCGGTCGCCGAAGAGCTTGCGGGCGGTCAGCAGCGTATGCATGCCCGAACCCGTATTGGCGCCGATCAGGAAGACCGCGGTCGGCTTCTTGGGATCGAGCGGCGGCGGCTTGTCGACCGGGCCGCCGGGTGCGGTCGCCGCGAAGAGCGCGTCGACCTTCGCCATCTGACGGCGATGCTCCTCGTAATACTGCCGGATCATCAGACAGAGGCCGATCACGAGGCCCGTGATCAGGATCGTCATCCAGGCGCCTTGCGTGAACTTGGTATAGACCGTGACGCCCAGGATGCCGCCGGTCACGACGGTGCCGAGGATCGCCAGCAGCAGGCGTCCGATGCGCGGGCGGCCGTGGCGCAGCTCGGCCAGCCAATGCACCAGGAGGCCGGCGAAGCTGAGCGCGAAGCTGATGAAGACGTTGATGCTGTAGAGCACGACGATGATGCTGACCTGGCCGCCGGTCAGGATCAGCACCCCCACCGCCGAGAGGCCCATCATCAGCACGCCGTTCTGCGTCACCAGCCGGTTCGAGAACTGGGAGAACTGATGCGGAACCCAGCGGTCGGCCGCCATGTTGGCGAGCACCGCGGGGCCCCCGAGGAAACCGGTATTGGCGGCGACGAACAGCAGGCCGGCCGCGAAAGCGAGGGTCATCAGCATGACGACCGGCAGCACCGGCGAATCCGCGCCCAGCAATTGCTCGAGGATCAGGCGGAAGGTCGCGGCGTTGAGGGTCCGGCCATGCTCGGGCACCACCGCCCAGAGCAGATAGAGGATGATCAGGCCGCCGGCGGTGAAGGCCAGCGAGGTCGCCATATAGGCCATGGTCCATCGCGCGCTGCGGACCCGCGGCTCCTTCAGCATATGGACGTTGTTCGAGACCGCCTCGATGCCGGTATAGGTGCCGCCGCCCAGCGCGAAGGCCTGCAGCACGACAGCGAGCATCGCCGGCAGCCCGATGGCGCCGACCAGATTGCGGGTTTCCGTGATCGTGTCCGGAACCAGGGTCGGCAACCGGTCCGCATGCATCGACATGCCGAGCACGATCAGGCCGCCATGGGTGACCAGGAATCCCAGGAAGATCGGCATCAGCACCAGCACGACCTCCTTGATGCCGCGCAGGTTCGCGACCAGGAGCGCCAATGTGATGACAATTTCGACCGGCAGCTTCCAGGGCTGCCATTCCACCGGAAGCAGGCTGAAGAGCGCGTCGACACCGCTGGCGATCGAGATGGCGATCGTCAGCATGAAATTGACGATCAGCGCCGAGCCCGAGACCAGGCCGGCCTTCGGGCCCAGCAGCACCGAGGCGATGCGGTAACCGCCGCCGCCCTGGGGGAAGAGCTCGATGACCTGGATATAGCCGAGGCAGATGATGAAGACGGTGATCGCCGTCGCCACGGCGAGATAGAGCGCCAGATGGTTGTAGCCCATCAGCGCGAGGAAGGATTCCTCGGGTCCGTAGTTGGCCGACGAGAGTCCGTCCGCGCCCAGCCCGACCCAGGCCAGGAAGGCGACCAGCAGCATGCCTTCGCGATGCTGGCTCGCCAGCGGATTGCGCGGCGCACCGATCACGATGCGCTTCAGGCGCTTGAAGTAGGCCCTTCCAAACATGCTTGCCGGCCGGCGCGGGCGCCGGCCATCCCTTGTCGTTTCTTTGGTCTTCTTATCGGCGCAACAGGAACTCGCGGCCGACCTTCACCATCGGCTTGCCGTCATATTCGATGATGTCGGCTGTCGCATAGGTTTCGGTCCAGCGCTGTGGCAAATAGGAGCCCGTCCCGATCACGTCGATCGGCGCCTTGGCGTCGGCCATCACCTTGCATTTGGCCGGATCGAATCCGGAGGAGGCCACCAGTTTGACTTTCTGGAAGCCCGCATTGTCGAGCGCGTCGCGCATATGCCAGCAGGCCGCAGCCGAGACTCCGGCGCCGACGAGATAGCGCAGTTCAGCCTCGCTGCGATAACCGCGGATCGCGGCCGGCGCATGGCGCTCGAGCGCCGCATAGGACGCCGGCGGATCGAGCCCTTCGATGAAGCGGCTGCCGGGCGTATCGATCCGCACGCCCAGTTTCCCGGCCTCGGCCAATTCCGGAAAGCGGCGGCAGACCGCGAGCGAGTCCGTGACCTCGCGCGCGAAATAATCGACCAGCACGGTCATGTCCTGGTCGGGGAAGCTCTCATGGAACATCTCGGCGGCGCGCAAGGTGGAGCCCGCATAGCCGATGAAGGCATGCGGCATGGTGCCGAGCCCCTGCGTCAGGCCGAAATAGCCTGCGGTCGCGGTGGTGGCGTTGCCGATGAAGCCCTTGGCATTCACCTTGCGCCGCGCGCGGGCCGAACCGACGCTCGCGGCATAGGCCATGATCTCGGCCATCTCGAGCCCGGCGCAATGGCGCGCATCCATGGCGAGGAAGGCCACCTTCGGCAGATCGGCGCACATGGTATAGGCGTTGAAGGCGGCGACGCAGGCGGGTCCCAGCTTCTGCAGGAAGATGGTCTCGAGATCGCAGAGATGGAACAGCGAGCCGCCGATATAGAGGATCGGCTCGCCGGCGCCGACCCAGCGGCCTTCGGCATAATTCACGTCGATCTTGAATTCGGTTCCGCGCGCCTTGGCCATCCCCTGGAGCCACTCGACCGCGAGGCGCGGTGCGGAGACGACCGGGCGGCGCATGAACACGGCATAGGTCACGCGCCGGTCCCCGAAGCGGCCCACCGCCTCCTTGGTGCGCATGAAATACTGGTCGGTCCAGGCCGCTATCTCGTCGGGCTCGGGATTCATGACCGCGTCGCTGTTGGAGCGGGGACGATCGGGTTCGATCAGGAAGCCTGGGCGACGCGCTTGCCCGCGGCCAGCCGTTCACGCTTGAGCGACTCCGCGATGAGGAAGGCCAGTTCGAGCGACTGGCTGGCATTGAGACGCGGATCGCAGTGGGTGTGATAGCGATCCGCGAGCCGCTCGTCGGTGATCGCCTGGGCGCCACCGATGCATTCGGTCACGTCCTGGCCGGTCATCTCGAAATGGACGCCGCCGGCATGGGTGCCCTCGGCCTGATGCACGGCGAAGAAGCCGCGCACCTCGGACAGGATGCGGTCGAAGGGCCGGGTCTTGTATCCGGACGAGGATTTGACCGTGTTGCCATGCATCGGATCGCAGGACCAGACCACCTTGGCGCCGGCACGCTCGACCGCGCGGATCAGGGCCGGCAGCTTCGCCTCGACCTTGTCGTGGCCCATGCGGGCGATCAGCGTCAGGCGGCCCGGGATGTTCTGCGGGTTGAGGATCTCGATCAGCCGCAGCAGATCGTCCGTCGGCATGGTCGGGCCGCATTTGAGCCCGATCGGATTCTGCACGCCGCGCAGGAACTCGACATGAGCGCCGTCGGGCTGGCGGGTGCGATCGCCGATCCAGAGCATATGGGCCGAGCAGTCGTACCACTGTCCGGTCAGGCTGTCGACGCGCGTCAGGGCCTGCTCATAGACCAGCAGCAGCGCTTCGTGGCTGGTGAAGAACTCGGTCTCGCGGATCTGCGGCGTGGTCTCGCCGGTCAGCCCGCAGGCCGCCATGAAGTCCAAAGTCTCGCTCAAACGGTCCGCCAGCTCGGCATAGCGATGGCCTTGCGCGCTGTCGGAGACGAAGTCGAGATTCCAGCGATGGACCTTGTGCAGGTCGGCGAAGCCGCCTTGCGCGAAGGCGCGCAGCAGGTTGAGCGTCGCCGCCGACTGGTTGTAGCTCTGCACCAGCCGCTCGGGGTCCGGACGGCGGGCGTCGGGTGTGAACTCGATGCCGTTGATGTTGTCGCCGCGATAGCTCGGCAGCTCGACGCCATCGATGGTCTCGGTCGGGGCCGAGCGCGGCTTGGCGAACTGGCCGGCCATGCGCCCGACCTTCACGATCGGGCAGGCGGCGCCGAAGGTCAGCACCACCGCCATCTGCAGCATGACGCGGAAGGTGTCGCGGATGTTGTTGGCGTTGAATTCGGCGAAGCTTTCCGCGCAGTCGCCGCCCTGGAGCAGGAAAGCCCGCCCCTCGGCCACGGCACCCAGCCGCTCGGTCAGCCGCCGGGCCTCGCCCGCGAAGACCAGCGGCGGAAAGGCACGCAGCCGGCGCTCGACATCGTCGAGCTTGGCCGGGTCCGGATATTCCGGCACCTGGCTGATCGGCTTGGCGCGCCAACCGTCGGGCATCCACTTCGCGGTCATGAAAGTTCCTTTCCTGCCCCCATTCCCGAGCAAGGTCCCCGCATATACGCCCTCGCGCCTGTCATTTCAACCAACCCCCGGGAGCCTTCCCCCGGTGCCCGAAGCCGATGGCTGGCGGGCATCGGCCGACTTGGCCCGCACTCTCGTTTAGGAGTTGGAATCGCTAGATTTTCAAGGAGCCAAGCGGATGGGTTCAGCGACCGGGGCCGCCGCCCGCGAGCAGCTCAGGATCCACCTTCAGAGCCTTCGCCAGCTTCCGGACGAGCGCCCGCCCCGCCTCCCGTTCGCCTCGCTCGATCTGCGAGATGTAAACCGGGCTCGTACCCGCCGCCCGCGCCAGGCGCGCCTGGGTCAAGCCGCGATGCTCGCGCAGCGCCTTGATGGGAGGGGTGCCATCGAGGATGGCGGCCAGCACGGCATCGGGGAAAGCCTCGCCCGGCTGATCGAGATAGGCCTGGACGGAAGCGGCGTCGGCGCGATCTTCGAGTGCCGCTTCGATCCGCTGCCATTCGGCGATCGGAACCACCACCGCCACCGGCCGTCCATTCTTTGCGATGATTTGTCGTCCGCTCGTGGATACCCACTCCGTACCGGCTACGCCTTGGGATCGGGCTCCGGCGTGCGCAGGGTTACGAACTCTTCGGCGGCGGTCGGATGGAGGGCGACCGTGGCGTCGAACTGGGCCTTGGTCGCGCCCATTTTCACGGCGATGGCGATGGCCTGGATGATCTCCGGGGCATCAGCTCCCACCATATGGGCGCCCAGGACCCGCTGGCTGGCGCGATCGACCACCAGCTTCATCAAGGTGCGCTCCTCGCGGCCGGTGAGGGTGTGTTTCAGCGGCCGGAAGCTGGTCTTGTAGATGTCGAGCGCGCCATGGCGCCCGCGCGCGATCTCTTCGCTCAGGCCCACCGTCCCGACCGGCGGCTGGCTGAAGACGGCCGAGGGCACGGTCTCATGGCTCATGCGCCAGGACTTCTTGCCGAAGACCGTGTCGGCGAAGGCATGGCCCTCGCGGATCGCGACCGGCGTCAGATTGATGCGGTTGGTCACGTCGCCGATCGCATAGATATGCGGCACGCTCGAGCGCGATTCCTCGTCCACCGCCACCGCGCCCTGGCCGGCGAGCTTCACTCCCACCGCCTCCAGCCCCATCCCTTCCGTGTTGGCCACGCGGCCCGTGGCATAGAGGACCTGGTCCACTTCCAGGCGCGTGCCGTCCCAAAGCACCGCGATCAAACCGGGGCCCTCGCGCGTCAGCGATTTGAGGTCGGTGCCGAGGCGCAGATCGATGCCTTTCTTGCCGATCTCACCGGCCAGGAAATGCCGGATATCCTTGTCGAAGCCGCGCAGGATCTGCTCGCCGCGATAGATCAGGGTGGTCTTGGAGCCGAGCCCGTGAAAGATGCCGGCGAACTCGACCGCGATGTAGCCGCCGCCGACGACCAGCACGCGCTCCGGCAGGCGATCGAGATGGAACGCCTCGTTCGAGGTGATGCCGAGCTCGGCGCCGGGATGGCCGGGGCGCTGCGGCCGGCCTCCGGTCGCAATCAGGATCGTGCCGGCGGTGAAGCGACGGCCCTCGAGATCGATCGTGTGCGGATCGGCGAGACGCGCGCGGCCCTCGAACACGTCGGCGCCGGCGCTGGTGAGGATCTTGCGATAGATCGCGGAGAGCCGGTCGATCTCCTTGTCTTTGTTGGCGATGAGCCGGCCCCAGTCGAAGCTGGGCTCGCCCGGCAGATCCCAGCCATAGGCGGCGGAATCCGCAAAATCCTCGCGGTAATGCGACGCGTAGACCAGGAGCTTCTTGGGAATGCAGCCGCGGATGACGCAGGTGCCGCCATAGCGGTATTCCTCGGCGACGGCGACGCGCGCGCCATGGGTGGCGGCGATGCGTCCGGCCCGGACGCCGCCCGAGCCGCCGCCGATGACGAAAAGATCGTAATCGTAGCCCGCCATCCCGGGTCTCCTACGCGGCTTGCGGCTGCGCCCTGGCCAGATCCGAAGGCATCGGGCGCGGCGCCAGGGCGCGCCAGCGCCGCCAGGTCAGCAATGCCATCACGACCACCTCGGCCAGCGGCAGGCCGATCGCGACCAGAGGGCCTTCGAGCGGCCAGGGCAGGAACAGCGCCTGGATCCAGCCGTGCCCGAGAAATCCGAGAATACCCGGGATCACCCAATAGAGGATCGCCAGATAGATGAGCGCGGCCAGATCCGGGCTGCGGGCACGCTTGCCGAAATTGAGGAACAGCAGGATCAGGAGATCGCGCAGCGCGAACAGGAGCGCGGCGATGGCCCAGGCGGTCGCCGCCAGGATCTTCACATCGGCGATCCTGAAGATGTCGTAGAAGAGCGGCTGGATCAGCGCCGGATCGGTCTGATCGGTGCGAAGCCCCAGCGCGATCACGAACCAGGCCATCAGCGGCAGCGAGGGCAGCCAGAGCGGCATCAGCCGCGCGGCGCGGCCCCAGTCGCCGGTCTTGAGCGAGATCAGGAACCAGCGATAGCGCACGCTGTCCTTGCTGTCGGCGAAGATCGCCACGTAGAACAACAGGGCCGAAAGCGGCACCGCCACCACCAGCCAGTCGATGCCCTTCGCCTTCGCCGCGGCATCGGTGAAGCCGGCGAAGAAGGCGATCACATAGATGGAGAACAGCGTCCAGGCCCAGGGCCAGACCGGCTTCTGCAGGTCGGCGCAGAGCGCGCGATAGACGGCGAAGAGCGCCCAGGCAAGGAAACCGGCGGCGGCGGCCAGGAAGAAATTATTCGGCCGCGCCTCGAGCCCGTACCAGTCGACCATGAAGCTGACTTCGATGTGGCTCAGATCGAGCAGACCGGGGCCTGCCGGCGAGAGCAGCACGCCCGCGACGATGCCGAGGCCCTGCGCGATCAGCGAGGAGCCGCGCCCGCCCGCCCGTGCGCGTCCGCGCCGCAGGAGGACGGCCAGCAGCGCGACGGCGAGCGCGGTGGCACCGGCGATCGGATGCAGCAGGAAGACCTGCCAGCTCTGGTCGCTCTCCACCGCCATCACGGCGAGACAGATCAGGCCGCAATACCAGACATAGCTGGTGGCGCCGAAGAGCTTGCCCCAGGCCATCGAGAGCGGCCCCAGCGCCGACATGCGCTGGCTGTCCCAGGTGCCGTTGGAAATCTCATCGCCGAGCGAGGCCGCGGCGCGGCGCGTACCCCAGAGCAGCATGATGATGTAATAGGCCCAGAGCGCCACATGCGAGACCTCGCCCATGTCACGCCCGCCGATATACCAGGCGAGCAGGAAAATGGCGCCCAGCACCAGCGGCGCCGCGATCAGCCGCGGCAGGGTCATTTCGAGCCAGAGATTGCGCAGGAATTCCGGATTCATGGGCGGGCTGCCGGGGCTGTTGGCGCCGCGGCCGGCGGGGGCAGCGCGTGGCCGCGGGCCCGGTTGTCCTTGAGCAGCGTGAGATAGGCATCCTGCAGATCGGATTTGGCCGCGGCAAAGCTCGCGACCGGCAGGCCCGCTTCGATCAGGCGGCGCAGCAAGGCGGCCTGGGCGGCCGCATCGCCGGTCGCGACGAAGCGCGCCATCGGGCCTTCGACCAGGACCTCGCCGACCCCGATCGAGGTGAGCACCGCCGAGAGATCGCTGCGCGGCTCGGCCAGTGTCAGTTCGAAGCGCCGCGCGCCGCCCGGCGCCACGGTACCGTCGAGGGCGCGATGTTCGAGGATGCGGCCCTGCTCCATCACCAGGAGATGGGTCGAATAATCCTCGAGCTCCGCCAGGATGTGGGAGGAGACCACCAGGGTCATGCCCTCGTCCTTCAACCCACGCAGCACCGCGGCGAGGCCGAAGCGGGCTTCCGGATCGAGACCGGAGGCGGGCTCGTCGAGCAGGATCACTGCCGGCTCATGCACGATCGCCTGGGCGATGGCGAGACGCTGGCGCAGGCCGCGCGACAGCTCACCCGCCCGCTGCTTGAGGCGGTCGGAGAGGCCGAGCCGCTCGGCGGCGCGCTGGACCGCGGCGGCGCGGCGTGCCGAGGGAATGGCTTGCGCCCGCGCGCGATAATCCAGGCAGCGCGCGACCGTCAGCTCGGCATAGAGGCCGAAGAAATCGGAGAGATAGCCCATGCGCGCATGGGCCTGACGCGGCACCCGATGGACATCGATCGCATCGAGATAGACATGGCCATGGGCCGGCAGAGCCAGCCCCGCCATGCAATTGAGGAGCGTGGTCTTGCCGGCACCGTTCGGTCCGACCAGGGCGGTGATGGAATGCGGCTCGATGGCGAAGGTCACGCCATCGAGGGCCCGAAATCCCGGATAGTCGAAGACTAGATCCTCGACCCGGATCATCGGGCCCCCAGACTCATGGCGCGAACGCGCGGTCTGTCGATCAGACGCCGCCCATGCAGAGATATTTGATCACCAGGAAGTCATCCATGCCGTACTTCGAGCCTTCGCGGCCGAAGCCCGACTCCTTGACTCCGCCGAACGGGGCGACCTCGGTCGAGATGATGCCGGTGTTGATGCCGACGATCCCGCTTTCCAGGCCCTCGGCGACGCGCCAGACGCGGCCGATATCGCGGGCATAGAAATAGTTGGCGAGACCGAACTCGGTGTCGTTGGCGAGCTTGAGGGCTTCCTCGTCGGTCTTGAAGCGGAACAGCGGCGCCACGGGGCCGAAGGTCTCCTCGCGCGCCACCGCCATGTCGGTGGTGACGCCGGTGAGCACCGTCGGCTCGAAGAAGGAACCGCCCAGCGCGTGACGATGACCGCCGGCGATGATCTTGGCGCCCTTCTTCACGGCATCGGCGATATGCTCTTCGACCTTATCGACTGCCTTCATGTTGATCAGCGGACCCTGCTGGGTCTCGCCCTTGAGGCCGTCGCCGACCTTCATCTTCGCGACCGCGGCCGCGAGTTTCTTGGCGAAGGCGTCATAGACGCTATCCTGCACCAGGATGCGGTTGGCGCACACGCAGGTTTGTCCGGTGTTGCGGTATTTCGACATCATCGCGCCTTCGACCGCGGCATCGAGATCCGCGTCGTCGAACACGATGAAGGAGGCATTGCCGCCGAGCTCCATGGACATCTTCTTGACGGTGTCGGCGCCCTGCTTCAGCAGGATCTTGCCGACCTCGGTCGAGCCGGTGAAGGAGATCTTGCGCACGATCGGGTTCGAGGTGATCTCGGCGCCGATCTCGCGGGCCGAGCCGGAGATGATGTTGATGACGCCGGCCGGGAAGCCCGCGCGCTCGGCGAGATCGGCCAGCGCGAAGGCCGAATAGGGGGTCTCGGTCGCCGGCTTGATCACGACGGGGCAACCGGCCGCCAACGCCGGGGCGCATTTGCGGGTGATCATCGCGTTCGGGAAGTTCCAGGGCGTGATGGCGCCCACGACCCCGACCGGCTCCTTTATCACGACGATGCGCTTGTCCGGCTGATGGCCCGGGATGGTGTCGCCATAGACGCGCTTGGCTTCCTCGGCGAACCACTCGACGAAGGAGGCACCATAGGCGATCTCGCCCTTGGCCTCGGCCAACGGCTTGCCCTGCTCGGCGGTCAGGATGACGGCCAGGTCGTCCTGGTTTTCCATCATCAGGTTGAACCATTTGCGCAGGATGTTGGCCCGCTCCTTGGCGGTTTTCTTGCGCCAGGCCGGCCAGGAGGCGTTGGCCGCCTCGATCGCGCGGCGGGTCTCGGCCGTTCCCATGAGCGGGATGGTGCCCAGCACCTCGCCCGTGGCCGGGTTGGTCACGTCGACGGTCTTGCCGGAATCGGCATTGGCCCATTTGCCGTTGATATAGCCCTGCTGACGGAAAAGCCGCGGGTCCTTCAGCGGCAGCTGAGAGGCAACCTTCATGGCGACCTGTTGCATGGTGGGTCCTCGAAACAAGGGGTTGGCGGGAGGTTGGCCGGAGTATAGCCGCCGGCTGCGCAGGCGCAATCCGGTCAATTCCCTGAACTATCGACCATCGCTGAAGTAGACATCTGGCCGCATCCACCCAAATGGGGAGGCGGGCCTCCACCCGCAAATCCCTTGACGCATGACAGGAATGCCGCCCGGGGGTGGCGGCAATGGCCGGATTCGTGCTATCGCCGGGGCCGGTTTTTCACGCCCACGCCATCCGGCAGGCCCTCCCTGCCGCTGTTCTGAACCATGACGATGGCCGGCGTTTCTCCAAGGAGACATGACCATGGCGACGAATCAGGAAATGTTGCAGCGCCGCGCCAATGCGGTTCCCCGGGGTGTGGGCACGGCAATGCCGTTCTATGCCGCCAAGGCCGAGAACGCCGAACTGTGGGATATCGAGGGCAACCGCTATATCGACTTCGCCGGCGGCATCGCCGTGCTGAACACCGGCCATCGTCACCCGAAGGTGATGAAGGCGGTCGAGCAGCAGATGGGCAAGTTCACCCACACGGCCTTCCAGGTCGTCGCCTATGACGGCTACATCACGCTGGCCGAGCGCCTGAACAAGGCGGCACCGGGCAATTTCGCCAAGAAGACGATTTTCTTCACCACCGGCGCCGAGGCGCTGGAGAACGCGGTCAAGATCTCGCGCCACTACACCAACCGCCCCGGCGTCATCACCTTCGCCGGCGCCTTCCATGGCCGCACCAGCCTGACCATGGCAATGACCGGCAAGGTCCAGCCCTACAAGGTCGGCGGGCCGTTCGTGCCCGAGGTCTATCACGTCCCCTTCCCCAACGCGCTCCACGGCGTCACCGTCGAGCAGGCGCTGGCGGCGCTCCAGACCCTGTTCAAGGCCGACATCGATCCGTCGCGCGTCGCCTGCATCGTGATCGAGCCGGTGCAGGGCGAAGGCGGCTTCAACATCGCGCCGAAGGACTTCGTCCAGGCGCTGCGCAAGATCTGCGACGAGCACAAGATCCTGCTGGTCTCGGACGAGGTCCAGGCCGGCATCGCGCGCACGGGTAAGATGTTCGCGATCGAGCATAGCGGCATCGCCCCCGACATCATCGCCTCGGCCAAGAGCCTGGCCGGCGGCTTCCCGCTCTCGGCCGTGATCGGCCGCGCCGAGGTGATGGATTCGGTGCCCCCGGGCGGCCTGGGCGGCACCTATGCCGGCAGCCCGCTGGGTGTTGCCGCCGGCAATGCCGTGCTCGAAGTGATCGAGGAGGAGAAGCTGCTGGAGCGGGCCGACAAGATGGGCAAGCTCATGACCGAGCGGCTCAACGCCATGGCGAAGAAGAACCGCTTCTCCTGCATCGGCGACGTGCGCGGCCTGGGCGCCATGATCGCGGTCGAGCTGGTCAAGGACCGCACCACCAACGAGCCCGACGCCGACCTGACCAAGAAGGTCGTGACCAAGGCCCAGGAGAACGGGCTGATCCTTCTCTCCTGCGGCGTCTACAGCAACGTGCTGCGCCTGTTGGTGCCGCTGACCGCCAGCGACGCGCTGGTCAATGAAGGCCTCGACATCATCGAGAAGTCGATCGATCAGAGCCTGAATTGATCTGATCGCTCGCCCCAGAACGACAAAGGCGGCGTTCCCTCGGGAGGGCCGCCTTTTTCTTTGCCTGAATGAAGAGCTTGGCTACTCGACCGTCACGCTCTTGGCGAGATTGCGCGGCTGATCGACGTCGGTGCCCTTGGCGACGGCGGCGTGATAGGCCAGGAGCTGCACCGGAATCGCGTACAGGATCGGCGCCACGAAGGGATCGACTTGGGGCAGCGCCACGGTGATGGCGGCCTTGCCGCCGAGCTTCTTGGCGCCCTTGTGGTCGGAAAGGAAGATCACCCGGCCGCCGCGCGCCATCACCTCCTGCAGGTTGGAGGCGGTCTTCTCGAACAGATCGTCCGACGGCGCCACCACCACGACCGGAACATTCTCGTCGATCAGCGCGATCGGCCCATGCTTCATCTCGCCCGCGGCATAGCCCTCGGCGTGGATGTAGGAAATCTCCTTGAGCTTGAGCGCGCCTTCGAGCGCGATTGGATAGCTGGTGCCGCGGCCGAGGAAGAGGACGTCGCGCGTCTCGGCGATGTCGTAGGCGATACGCCGGATGGATTCGTCGTGGTTCAGCACCTCGGCCGCGCGCGCCGGCACCTCGAGCAGCGCCTGGGACAGCTCGGTCTCGCGCTTATGATCGATGGCACCGCGCGCCCGGGCCGCCGAAATGGCAAGGCAGGCCAGCACCGTCAATTGCGTGGTGAAAGCCTTGGTCGAAGCCACGCCGATCTCGGGGCCGGCCAGCGTCGGCAGCACCAGATCCGATTCGCGCGCGATCGTGCTCTCCGGCACGTTCAGCACCGAAAGAATCTTCTGGCCCTGGCTTTTCGCGTAGCGCAGCGCCGCCAGCGTGTCGATGGTCTCGCCCGACTGCGAAATCACCATCGTGGCGCCGCCCTTGGGCAAGGGCGCCTCGCGATAGCGGAACTCGGAGGCGATGTCGAGCTCGACCGGCACGCGCGCGATCTGCTCGAACCAGTATTTCGCGACCATACCCGCGAGATAGGCGGTGCCGCAGGCGACGATGGTCAGTCGCGGCAGGGTCGCGAAGTCGAAAGGCAGCGCCGGCATCTCGATCGTGCGCGCCAGCGGATTGACGTAGCGCTGCAGGGTGTCGCCGATGACCGCCGGCTGCTCATAAATTTCCTTGAGCATGAAATGGCGGAAATTGCCCTTGCCGACGCGGGCCCCCGTCATGGCCGTCTGCTTGATCTCGCGCTCGACCTTGTTGGGGCCGTTGAAGATCTCGCCGCCCTTGGAGGTGACGATGACCCAGTCGTTCTCCTCGAGATAGCAGATGCGCGAGGTGAAGGGCGCCAGGGCCAGCGCGTCGGAGCCGATATACATCTCCCCGTCGCCATAGCCCACCGCCAGCGGGCTGCCGCGCCGCGCGCCGATCATGAGATCGGAACGGCCGGCGAAGATCACGCCCAGCGCGAACGCACCCTTCAGCCGTTCCATGGCGATCGCCATCGCCTGCTGCGGGGTCTTCTGCTGCTCCAGGAGATGGGTCAGGAGATGGGCGACCACCTCGGTGTCGGTCTCGGTCTCGAACTTGCGGCCGAGGCCCTCGAGCTCCTCGCGCAGCTCCTGGAAATTCTCGATGATGCCGTTATGGACCACCGCGACCCGATCGGTCGCATGCGGATGGGCATTGGTCTCGGAGGGGCGGCCATGCGTCGCCCAGCGCGTATGGCCGATGCCGATGGTCCCGGCGAGCGGATGGGAACCGACCAGGGCCTCGAGCCGCGCGATCTTGCCCTCGGCGCGGCGGCGCTCGATATGGCCGTTGACCAGCGTCGCCACCCCGGCGGAGTCGTAGCCGCGATATTCGAGCCGCTTCAGGCCCTCGATCAGCAGCGGGGCGACCGGCGCCTTGCCGATGATGCCGATGATGCCGCACATGTTCCGATCTCCTCGATCTGTCCGCCCCGCACCGGAGCGCGGGGCGGCGGCTCAATCACTTGCCTGACTTGCGTTTCGCCCCGGATCTGGCGCCGGCTTTCTTGGCCGGTTTCGCCTTGGTCGTTGTCTTCGTCTTCTTGCGCTTGGCGCGGAAGGTCTGGGCCCGGCCGGTCATATTCACCTGGCGGCCGCGCGCGATCGCCATCGCATCGGCCGGCACATTCTCGGTGATGACGCTGCCGGCGCCGACGATGGCCCCTGCCCCGATCGTCACCGGCGCCACCAGCGAGCTGTTCGAGCCGATGGAAACGTTCGGGCCGATCACGGTGCGCGACTTGCAGAAGCCGTCATAATTCACGGTAATGGTCCCCGCACCGATATTGGTGCCGCCGCCGATCTCCGCATCGCCGATATAGGTCAGATGGTTGGCCTTGGCGCCGGGCCCGAGCCGCGCGTTCTTCACCTCGACGAAATTGCCGATGTGGACATCGGGCCCGATCGCCGCCCCGGGGCGGAGCCGCGCGAAGGGACCGATGCGGGCACCGGCCGAGATGCGGGCGCCCTCGATATGGCAGAAGCCCTTGATCTCGACCTCGTTCTCGACCGTGACGCCCGGCCCGAAATAGACATGGGGCCCGATCACGACATCCTGGCCCAGCCGCGTGTCATGGCTGAAAAAGACGCTTCCCGGCTCGAGCAGCGTGACGCCGCCTTCCATCGCCGCGGCACGGGCGCGATCCTGATAGACCTGCTCGGCCGCCGCCAAGTCGGCGCGGCTGTTGATGCCCATCAGCTCCGCGACCGACGCCTCGACCACGGCGCAGTCCCAGCCGCGACCGCGGGCCAGCGCCACCAGGTCGGTCAAATAGTACTCGCCCTTGGCATTGTCGTTCCGCAGCTCCTTCAGGAGCGGCAGCATGCGCTCGGCATCGAGCGCCATGACGCCCGAATTGCACAGGCCGATGGCGCGCTGCTCGGGCGTCGCGTCGCGCGCCTCCACGATGGCGTCGAGCCCGCCGGACGCGCCCAGCACCAATCTTCCATAGCCACCCGGCTCGTCGGGCCGGAATCCCAGCACCACCACCGCCGGATCGTCCGTTCCCCGGCGGCGCTTCAGCATCGCCTCCAGCGTCGCGGTGGCGATGAAGGGCGTATCGCCATAGAGCACCAGGAGATCGCCCGAGACCGATTTGAGGGCGGCGCGTGCCGCCATGACCGCATGACCGGTGCCGAGCTGCTCGCGCTGGACGGCGATCTGCGCCGACACCGCCGCTTCCGCCACGTCTTCCATGCCCGGCGCCACCACCAGCACCACCGGATCGCAATGCAGGGGCTTCAGGGCCGCCATCACGTGGCCGATCATCGGCCGGTTGGCGATCTCGTGCATGACCTTGGGCTTGCGCGATTTCATGCGGGTGCCCTTGCCAGCGGCGAGGACGATGGCAGCGGTTCGAGACTTCGGCATGGGAGACGCTTCTGGGCTCCAATCGGGGCCGGGTCGGCCCATTTCTCGCCGGGAGGTCGCCTCCGCCCGGACGATAGGGTCTTGTCGGCCGAGGCGCGATCCGGCAAGAACGCCGAAACCAAGCACCCTCAACGCCGCTTGGGGCACCCTGCCACAGCCGCAAGGCCGCTCCAAGAGAGCATGCTTGCGCGCGCCCGTGGCGTTTTCATGGCGGATGGAATTTGTCCCAAAGACGCGACGCTCTGGCTTTCGACCTCGACGGCACGCTGATCGACAGCGCGCCCGATATCGCTATCGCGGTGAACCGGCTCCTGGCCGACCTCGGACGGCCCGAGCTCGACCTGCCGGACATCCGCCGCATGATCGGCGACGGCGCCGGCACGCTGGTGGAGCGGGCCTTGACCGCCGCCTCGGTGCCGCATCGCGCCGAGGAGCTCAACGGCTATCTCAAGCGGTTCCTGGCGCATTACGAGGCCGAGCCGGTGCGGCTGACGCGGGCCTATGCCGGCGTGCCGGAAACCCTGGCGGTCTTGCGGGCGGCCGGCTATCGCTGCACGGTCTGCACCAACAAGCCGCAGCGCGCGACCGACATGATCCTCGAGGCGCTGGGCCTGGCCTCCTATTTCGGCGCCATCCTCGGCGCCGACGCGGTCCAGAACCGCAAACCCCATCCCGATCACCTGGCGGCGGCGCTGACCGCCATCGGCGCCACGTCCGGCGAGGCGGTGATGATTGGCGACAGCGCCAATGACGTGGCCCCTGCCCGCGCCCTCTCGATGCCCTCGATCGTCATGGCCTATGGCTATGGCCGGGCGCCGCTGAGCGAACTCGGGGCCGATCTCATCCTCGAGGATTTCGCAGGCCTGCCCGACGCGTTGGATCAACTGGAAACGGCACGCTGATCCAAGTTGGTGCGGTCAGGTCAAGGCGTAGCGCTGGCAACGGTGGTGGCCTGGACCAGCTCCACTCGCATCAGTCCCATCTGGCTCTGCGCCAGAACCCGGACCGGTAGCAGCGGGACGTCCTTGACGGCCTGCCCCAGCCAGAGATCGGTCTTGCTCGGATAGAAGCTGGAGCTGACGGCGTTCGATTGGAAACCCGCGATCAGCTTTGCCGTCGCGGCGCAGTGCAGCGCCTGGCCCTGATAGGTCGAGAACAGAGTCTTCTCGATGACGTCGGGCCCGATCGAGACGAAATCCAGGTCGTAGCGGCGCGCGCCATCGAAGATCGGCAGGGATATGTCGCAGCCGCCGGTGCGCAGCACCGTATCGACGATCGCGACGGCGGCGCTCAGCGGATCCATCGTGCTGAGGCCCAGATTCTGCTCGCGCGCGACGCGGGCCTCGACGGTCGGCGGCTCGCTGTGGATGTCGACTTCGCCGTTCGGGTGATAGGCCAGCGCCATGGTCTCGTGGGTGCCCATGAGATCCATCTGGCTCTGGTAAGTCGACGGACGCACACTTCTGCTGGTGGCGCCGCCACGCGCCTGTCCTTGCCATTGGAACGCCACCATCTTGGCATAGACGGGCGAGAGCGTGACGCTGGCGGTGATGTCGTAGTCCTTGGCCGGCCGCGGGCCCGGCGCCATCTCGATCATGAGGTCGATCTGGCCGACCTGGAGCGTGCCCAAATAGCCGTAGTAGCTGAGCCGCACCAGCCGGCTCTCCTCGGCCTGGGCCTGCGGGATCAGACCCGACAGAACAAGGGCGAAGGCCAGGCCGGTCAGCATGGGCGTCAGGCGGCGAATCATCGGAAAGCCTCTCGAGCCGGGGGTCCCTTGAGATCGGCCTCCCAGGGATAACCGGCAAATGCGGAAAGATCGGGGCAGATTATAACCATAGTCGGCCCTGCGAAGGGGCTCGAGGCGGGCACAAGGCCTTTCGCTCGAAGGGTTTTTCGCCATCATCCCGGTCCGGTTGACAGGGGACGCCGGCTTGGCTTAAAGCTGCGCGCCTTCGCGAACCGGGGACGGCGTTGTCCCGCTTCGCATTTTCCGCATCCGGGACGGGCGCGTAGCTCAGCGGGAGAGCACTCCCTTCACACGGGAGGGGTCACAGGTTCAATCCCTGTCGCGCCCACCATTCCCTCCCTTGCGATCTCCCCGATACGTCCGGAGCCGGTCGGCTGGCCGCGGCATCGGCGCTGAACCCGGATTCATTTGCTTTCCCGGTCTTCGCGATGTGGCAAGGCCCGTTCCAGCGACAAGCGTCGGATCCAAGCCCCGACGCATCCCGAACGATAGACTCGCCGATCTGTTCCCCCAAGGGAGGCCGACATGCGCCTGAAGCTTCTCCCGCCATCCGCCCTCAGCCCCGACCAGCGGCCCCTCTATGACGATATGCGCCAGGGGATCGAAACCAATTTCAAAGGGTTCACGGCCATCGGCGAGGGGGGCGAACTGATCGGCCCCTGGAATCTCTGGCTGCATTTTCCGAAGTTCGGGAAGCCCGTCTGGGAGCTGGTGAAGGCGCTGTCGACCTCGCCGTCGCTGCCACGGCCGGTGCGCGAAGTCGCGATCCTCGTCACCGGCGCCAAGTTCAAATCCGCCTACGAGATCTATGCCCATGTGCTGGTGGCCGAGCTGCGCGGCATCGCGGACGAGAAGATCGCGACCATCATCGCCGGCCAGCGACCCGGCGATCTCACCCGCGAGGAAGCCGTCGCCTATGACATGGCCTCGGCCCTGGTCTCGGGCGGGGTCTTGCCGCAACTCACCTATCAACAGGCCGTGACTTTCTTCGGCGAGGGCGGAACGGCGGAGCTGATCAGCCTGGTCGGGCTCTACTGCATGGTCTCGGTCACGCTGAACGGCTACGACGTGCCGGTGCCCGAGGTCGAATCGCGCGGTTGATCCGCGCGACGCGCTGCGGAAACCGCGCGGGCTCCTGCCTGACGACGATAAGCGGTTGATAATCATGCAGGTCCTGGCGCCTCGGCGAGAGCGCGCCCTGCCCGGCCATATTCCTCCCCATCCTCCCGAATCGCTGCGGAACGCCGGCGCCACCGGCGTCGTTCATGAACTGTCCGGCTGGCACCACCTTGGCCAGCCGGGATCCCCGATCACGCCCGGTGACAGATCCGCTTGGACGAGCCAGCGCAATCTTTCACCCAAGTGCCGCCACCCGTCGCTGGCAGCGAAATGGAGCAGGAAAATGAACGACACCAAAACGCCGTTTCTGACCGATGTGAAGACGCTCCGCGAACGCGCCCGCCAGCATCTCGATCGCGGCGGCGTCACGCAGACCTACAAGGGCGACGTGAAGAAGACCGTGGAAATCCTGCAGAACGTCCTGGCGACGGAGATCGTCTGCGTCCTGCGCTACACCATGCACGCCGTCACAGCGACCGGCATTTCGAGCGAAGGCGTCAAAGCCGAGTTCGCCCAGCATGCCAAGGAGGAGAAGGAACACATGATGTCCGTCGCCGAGCGGATCAACCAGCTTGGCGGCAAGCCGAACTTCAACCCCGAGGGATTGCTGGGGCGTTCCGCTTCCCAGTATGTCGAAGGTGAGAATCTGGTCGACATGATCAAGGAGAATCTGATCGCGGAGCGGATCGCCGTCGACCACTACCGCGAGCTGATCCGTTACTTCGGTGACAACGATCCCGGCACGCGCGCCCTGCTGGAAGGGATCCTGATGGTCGAGGAAGAGCATGCCAACGACATGCACGACCTGCTGGTGGCCCATGAGGGCCGCCCCATGCTCTGAGGCGCGGCGCTCCGGCAGGACATAGCCTCACCTTCTTGCCGGCGTTGTCCGGCGAGACGGCCGCTCGAGGTCAAACGAAGGGTTGCGAAGCCGCTCAGACGGTCGCGGTATGCACGACCACGCCGCTTTCGACGGCGACGTCATGCCCGCCGGCATCCTGATAGACATTGTAGCTTACAGCCGCGCCGCCATAGGCCGCACCGAGATGCACCCCGGTGGCTACCGAGGTGAAGCTGGTGCTCGAGAGATCGACGGAATCCGCCGCGGTACCGCGAACGACCAGCTCGACCGCGTGGCCGGCGACCGTCTCGCCCGTATTGTTCCCAGTCGCGAGGTCCAGCACGTCGCTGGCATCGAGCGTCACGGCCTGGGCGCCCGCCGGCCGGAGATCCAACATCTCGATGCTCTGGAAATGCCCGGCGGGCAGCGTGGTGAAATCGACGGACTGGCCCAGCTCCAGCGCATCGATCCCATTGCCGCCATCATAGACGTTGTCCGAATTGTTGAAGACCAGCGTGTCGCTTCCGTTCTCGCCCAGGAGCGTGTCGACGCCGGCGCCCTCGCTCGTATCGTGACCGCCGCCATCGAGCCGGTCATTGCCATCGCCGCCAAGAAGCTGGTCGGCCCCGCCGCCGCCATTGAGCGTGTCGTTGTCGGCGCCGCCCAGCAGCGAATCGTTGCCACCGCCGCCGAGGATGGAATCGTTGCCATTGCCGCCGTCGATCGTGTCGTCGCCGTCATTGCCGACGACCTGGCCGCCCACGACGTTGAAGACCCAGTTGCCGTCCGGATCGGTGCCGGGATTGCTCGTCGTCTCGAGCCCGAGCATCGCGTCCTGATTGCCCGATTGCGGGAGCTCGAAGAAATCCGAGCCGTCGCCGGAGTTCCAGCCCGCGCGCGCGACGGTGCCGCCCAGGCCGCCGGAGCCGCCGCTGGCGTCGCCCGTGGTCCAGTCGATGTTCTCATAGCGGAACTCGAAGGCGAAGTTGCCGTCGCCGGTGTTCTGGATAACGAGCTGGAACGCATCGAGCTTGTCGGTATGCCCTCCGAAATAGCCCACATCGTCCCAGGTGATGGTGATCCTGCCGTTCTCAGGGTCCAGGTCGTAATAAACCTCGTTGCTTCCGGTCGAGGTTCCGCCCGGCGTGGGCGTCAGATGATGAGCGGCGTCCGTGCCATCGCCGCGCGTGTCCACGTCCGCGAAGAACGGCGCGATCATGGGATTGTTGGTGGCCCCCGTCAGCGAGAAGGGGGTGAAGGTGCCCAGCGGCGCGGCGAAGGTGATGTTGCCGTTGTTGTTGATGTAGAACCCGTTATAGGTCGTGCCGAAGAAGTTCATCCCGGTGGGGAAGACCGAGGAGATGTCGATCAATCCCGTCGACCCGTCGTCGTTCGGGCTCAAGACTCCTTCGCCGAAACCGGCCGGCCCGCCCAGGCCGTTGATCAGCGCGTTGCCGCCGGTTCCGAGTTCCGGGACCGCTGCCGCCGCCAGGAGGTGCGGCGCTTCCTCCCCATTGCCGCCCGTGGTGTCGCCGCCGACGAGAATATCGTTGCCGTCGCCGCCGCTGATGCTGTCGTTGCCGTCGCCGCCATGGACCGTGTCGTCGCCGTTCCCGCCGTCGAGACGATCGGCGCCCGCCGAGCCCAGAATCGAATCGTTGCCGTTGTTGCCGGCGAGAGAATCGTCGCCCGGGCCGCCCACCAGGGTGTCGTTGCCGTCCTCTCCCAGCGCCGTGTCGTTGCCGGATCCGGCGTCGATCGAGTCGTTGCCGGGTCCGCCATCGATCGAGTCTGCACCGTTGCCCGCGACCACCGTGTCGTTGCCGCCTCCGGCCAGAATCGTGTCGTTGCTGTCCTCACCAAGGATGAGCTCGTTGTGGGGTCCGCCCACCAGCGTGTCGGGGCCGGGCGTGCCGGTGATGGTGTCGCTCTCGGCCCCGTGAAGCGTATGCTGCTCAGGATTGGGCGGCGGCACCGGCGGTTCGAGATTGGGGAGGAAGGTGCTTTCGAGCGGATGCAGCGGTCCGCCCGGCCCGGTTTCGCCCGCTCCGCCCAGGCCCGTCAGGCCGGGCAGCCCGAGCAGCGAATCGAACAGCTGCGACAGGAAGGCGGCGTTGATGCCGCCATTGTGGAACGGGCCGGCGCCACCGCCCGCAGCCGGAACGATCAGATTCTCGAGCTCGGTGTGCTTCTCATAGCTTTCGTTCTGCAGATCGAGCTCCGGATCCAACTGCAACAGCGGGCCGAAGAATTGCTGAATCTGCTCGAGTGTGAGCTTGAATGCCGTCTGTGGCGGCGTCTGCTGGTCATGCAGCACGGTGGCTTCGAACAATTCGTCGAGCTCGACCTGACCGGCGGCATTGAAGACGACGACATGCCCGACATGCCCTGCGATGTCGCGCAGCAGCGCCAGCAGGAGGCCATGCTCGGTCTCGGACAGCTGGCCGGCGACGGAGGTCCCGCGCACGCCGATCGAACCGGCCGGGGTGTTGACCGTCATGCCATCACCGGCGCTCCCGGCGATGGATCCGGTGACGAACACGAAGGCGCCGGCCACGGCCACGGTCATGGCGTTGTCCGATGCCGACGGATCGTAGATCAGCTTGTCGATGGTCATTTCGGCGTTGCCGCCGAGCACGAAATCGGTTCCGTCGACGAAGCGGATCTGAACCCCTCCCTCGGGGTCGGTCCGGATCGTGTCGTCGGCATAGACCTTATCGCCGACCGCCAGCGTGGCTTCGTTGCCGTCGGCATGCTTCACATGAATGGCGCCCTCGGCCGTCGCGATCTGGCCGATCGCCTGGCCCTGCAACTGCGCCAGTTGAACTCCCGGAGCGGCGATGCCCGGACTTTCCAATCCAGAACCCGTGTTGCCGCCAAGCGCTCCGTCTGCCATGCGCCACTCCCCCGGACGTCGCGAACCGACGTCAGCCTACGGCCGATTGCGAACCCCATTTCATATCTATTGTTAAGGTCATGCCGAATTCAGAAGGAGAATGAACGACCCGGATTCTCGCTTCGTGAATTCTCGTTCATGCGCCGGAGCCATGGGAAAGGCCGGGCGACAGGGCGGACTCGCGGCGTAGGAAAAAAATCTGGACCGAGGGGCCCGTCACTTTGCCGGCGCGCGCCGCCTTGTGGCCAGCAGCAGGATTCCGACCAGCAGGAACCCGGCCAGGGCCCCGAGCCCGGCCTGCCAGACCTGGAGAAAGTGACAAAGCCGCTGAAGGAAGGTCGGTGCCGGCGGCTTTTCGGCGGCGGGCGGCTTGACGAATTCGGCCCACAGCCCGTTGCCGGTGCGCCGCGCCTCGGCCTCGGCCTGGTCGTAGCGCTCGGCCAGCTGCGGATCCGCATCCTTGGCGCGTGTCGCATAGCGATCGACGGTACCCACCCCGGCTAGCAGCAGGGCTTCGCTCAAGTCGATGTCGCCCAACCGGCAGACGGCGAATTTATGGAGCTGCAGGTCGCGCGCAGCGACCACGCAATGGACCCGGCCGTCGCCGCCGAGCAGGCCGTCGAGTGCCAGGCGCGCCTTGATGCCGCCGGGCGCCGCCATGGCCGGAACCTGGATGCCGAACAGAATCAGGCGCTCTTCGCCCAATTGCAGCGTGCCGCCGTCGAGCACGATGGCGGAGCCCTCGAATTCCTGCGGCGGCGGCGGCGCCAGCGGCGCGGTCTGGACCGGCGTCGCGGGCATGGCCGGGGGGACGGGTGGGTTGTCGGCGCGCGCGGTGAGGCTCGCCGCGGTCATGAGCGCCGCCAGCGAAGCGGCCGCGGCGAAACTCTGCAGGGAAGGACGGATTTTCATGCGCCGGCAATGTGACCGGTGCCACCGGGCGGGGCAAGCGCCGAAGGAATCGTTACAGGCTCGATCCGGACCGACCGGCAAAGAAAGGGCCTCGCCCCGCCGGACCGATGGCCGGCGGTGGCTGTCATCGTCTTGTGGGGTAGGGCCGGACGAGCCGGAAGGAACCGAGGCCGGATCGCCCCGCGGGCGCGAAAAGCGCGATCCTTGAGCCACCGCCGCAGCCGCCGCCGACAGAGAGGGGACTCTGTCAGCGGGTTAGGCCACAGGGAGAGACGGAAGACGCCGCCTTGCATGGGCTTGCAGGGACCGCTCCTCGCGTCGGGATCGACCATAAAGGCCGGGCGCTGAACAAAGGATGAAGCGCGATCGTGGCATCGAAAGTTTTGCCGATGAAATCTCGCTTTTCTCGACTCCCGAGATCATGGATTTTGGGCGCGCACGCAATGTGAGAAATCAATGACAGAACACAAGCGATTGACTCGCCGTGGAATCCCTTATGCTAGACAAGAGCCGCCGCGCGCCTATCATCACGCGCCGATCGACCTGCGGGCACAGAAAATTTTCTCGGGCGCTCACTTCATGGAACAGACGATGTCATCGACGACCGCCTGGCTGCCGCTCACGACACCCCGACAGCCTGGAATGAAAGAGGACCGGCGATGAACGCGCAGGCGGGCGAGACCGCCGAGCTGCTCGAACGGCTGGCGGGCCTCGCCGAGCAGGCCGGCGACGAGATTCTGCGCCATTATCAGGGTCCGATCGCGGTGACGCGAAAGGCCGACGCCTCACCGGTCACGGCGGCGGACCAGGCGGCGGAAGCGATCATCCTCGAGACGCTGGCCCCGCTCCTGCCCGGTGTCCCGGTGATCGCCGAGGAAGCCAGCGCTGCGGGAAACACGCCGGCGATCGGCCCCAATAGGTCGCCCGACCGGCGCTTCTGGTTGGTCGATCCGCTCGACGGGACCAAGGAGTTCCTGAGCCGCAACGGGCAATTCACCGTCAATATCGCCCTGATCCAGGGCAGCCGGCCGATCCTGGGCGTGGTGCATCTGCCGGCGCTGGGGACGACCTATACCGGCAGCGCACCCGCCACGGGCGGCGCCGGCATCGCCATGCTGGCCCATCGCGGCGACCGGCCCCGGCCCATCGCCTGCCGCCAACAGCCCAAGGACGGGGCGATCGTGCTCGCCAGCCGCTCCCATGCCAACGAGGCGGCACTCCAGGCCTTTCTCTCGACCGAGCAGGTGGCGACGCTCGAAAATGCCGGCAGCTCGCTCAAATTCTGCCGCGTCGCCGAGGGCCTCGCCGACATCTATCCCCGGCTGGGCCGCACCATGGAGTGGGACACGGCCGCAGGCCAGGCGGTACTGACCGCGGCGGGCGGCTCGGTCCGGACCTTGGACGGCAAGGAACTCGGCTATGGCAAGCCGGGCTTCGAGAACCCGCATTTCGTGGCGCGCGGTCGGGACGCGTGAGCAAGCCGGCGTCACGGATTCTGCCGCCGACCGACGCCGCGATCGCCGAAGCCGCGGCCCTGCTCGGAGCGGGTGCGCTGGTCGCCCTGCCGACCGAGACGGTCTACGGCCTCGCCGGCGACGCCACCTCCGACCTCGCGGTCGCGGCCATCTTCGCCGCCAAGGAACGGCCGCAGTTCAATCCGCTGATCGCGCATTACCCATCCGCCGGCGAAGCCGCCCGCGATGTGACGTTCGACGAGAAGGCCAGCGAGCTGGCACGACGGTTCTGGCCGGGCCCGCTGACCTTGGTGCTGCCCCGCCGCGCGGACTGCCGTGTGAGCCTGCTCGCCAGCGCCGGCCTCGACAGCCAGGCGGTGCGCGTCCCGCGCCATGAGGTGGCGCAGCGCCTGCTCGCCAAATTCGGAAAACCCCTCGCCGCCCCCAGCGCCAACCGCTCCGGCCGTATCAGCCCCACCCAGCCCTCTCATGTCGCTGAGGAGCTGGGCGAGCGCGTCGCGCTGATCCTCGATGGCGGCCCCTGCAAGATCGGAATCGAATCCACCGTGGTGGCGCTTCTCGGCGGCGGACCGCTGCTGCTCCGCCCGGGCGCCGTCACCGAAGAAGAAATCGAAGCGGCGATCGGTCCGATCGCTCATGCCGGCGAGGGCGGACAGCCGCGGGGACCCGGCATGCTGGCCAGCCATTACGCGCCGGACCTGCCGTTGCGACTCGATGCCAGGGAGCTGCGTGAAGGCGAGGCCCTGCTGGGATTCGGACCGCTGACAATCGGAGAAGCGAAGCTGGCGATCAATCTCAGCCCCCGCGGCGATCTCGAGGAGGCGGCGGCGCAGCTCTTCGCGGCGCTGCGGCGCCTGGACCGGCAGGGGCGCAAGCAGGGGCTCACCGGCATCGCCGCCATGCCGATCCCCGAGCGCGGACTCGGGCGCGCGATCAACGATCGTCTGCGGCGCGCGGCAGCGCCCCGCTCGGGCCGCTGATTCCCGGCGTCGATCGTCGCGACTCGCCCGAAGAGCGCTGTTCGATGCCAAGGCGCGCGATTAAGCTTGGGTAACGCCCCGCCATCGGAAGGATCCCGAGTCATGACGGACTATGTCGCGCCCCTGGCCGAAATGCGTTTCGTGCTGGACGAGACGGTGGGCCTCGATGCCATCGCAAAGCTGCCGGGGTTCGAGGATGCGACGCCCGAACTGGTCGAGCAGGTCCTGACCGAGGCCGGCAAGTTCGCCGCCGGCATGCTGGCACCGCTCAATCGCATCGGCGACGAGGAGGGCAGCCGTCTCGAGAATGGCGCCGTCGTCACGCCAAAGGGATTCCGCGAGGGCTATCGGGCCTTCGTCGAAGGCGGCTGGAACAGCGTGCCGTTCGACGCCGAATGGGGCGGACAAGGCCTGCCCTGGTCGATCGCCACCGCGCTGCAGGAGATGTGGTCGTCGGCGAGCCTGGCATTCTCGCTCTGCTCCCTGCTGACGCAAGGTGCCGTCGAGGCGTTGCAGCGCCATGGCTCGCCGGAGCAGAAAGCCGCCTATCTGCCGAAGCTGATCTCGGGCGAATGGTCCGGGACGATGAATCTGACCGAGCCCCAGGCGGGATCGGATGTCGGCGCCTTGCGCACCCGCGCGGTCAAGGAAGGCGACCGCTATCGCATCACCGGGCAGAAGATCTTCATCACCTATGGCGAGCAGGATCTCAGCGAGAACATCGTCCATCTGGTGCTGGCGCGTACCCCCAACGCGCCGGCCGGCACCAAGGGCATCTCGCTCTTCATCGTGCCGAAGTTCCTGCCCAATCCGGACGGGAGCCTGGGTGCCCGCAACGATCTGCGATGTCTCTCGCTCGAGCATAAGCTCGGTATCAAGGCGAGCCCCACCTGCGTGATGGCCTATGGCGAGAGCGATGGCGGCGCCATCGGCTTCCTGGTCGGCGAGGAGCAGCGCGGCATGGAGTACATGTTCACGATGATGAACAATGCGCGGCTCAATGTCGGGGTCCAGGGGCTCGCGGTCGCCGAACGTGCGCTGCAACAGGCGCGCAGCTATGCGCGCGAGCGCGTGCAGAGCCGGCCGGTCGATGCAAAAGGCGGCGCGCCCGCCGCCATCATCCATCATCCCGACGTGCGCCGGATGCTGATGACCATGCGGGCCCTGGTAGAGGCGATGCGCGCCCTCATCTATCTGAATGCGGCGGCGCTCGATCGCGCCAAACGCGCCACGGACGAAGCGGCCCGCTCCCAGGCGCTGATGCGCGCCGAGCTGCTGACGCCGCTCTCCAAGGCCTGGAGCACCGATCGCGGCGTCGACGTCGCCTCGCTCAACATCCAGATCCATGGCGGCCTCGGCTTCATCGAGAGCACCGGTGCGGCCCAGCATCTGCGCGACGTGCGCATCACGCCGATCTATGAAGGCACCAACGGCATCCAGGCGATCGATCTCGTCGGAAGGAAGCTCGGTCGCGACCAGGGCGCGGCCATGACGGCGCTGATCGCCGAGATGCGCGCCGACCTGGCGAGCCTGAACGGCGATGGCGACAAGGACCTGGCGACATTGGCGAAGGCGCTGGCGCCCGCACTCGACGATCTCGCCAAAGCGACGCAATGGCTCGTGGAGCGGCTCAAGAGCGGCCTGCCCCAGGTTCTCGCGGGCGCCACGCCCTATCTCGATCTCGCCGGAACGACGGTGGGCGCCTGGCAGCTGGCGCGGCAGGCGCAAGCGGCGCGCCGCCGTCTGGCTGCGGGCGGCGAGGATGGCAACTATCTTTCGGCCAAGATCGCCACGGCGCTGTTCTTCGCGGCCCATATCCTGCCGCACAGCCAGGGGCTTGCCGCGGCCGTGACCGCGGGCGCCGACAGCACCCTTCGCCTCGCGCCCGATCAGATCTGATCGAATCCCGCCGATAGGATTCTCAGCCAACCCAACTGTTCTGCGCCGTAAATGGCGCGGAATTGGTTCAGGCGGTATGGTTCTGGCTTGCCAAGGGCCAGCCATCCGCGCTTTCATTCCTGCGGCAAACAGGCGCTGGAACGGATGACCGCAACCGGCACCAAGAATTCCAAGGGAGGAATCATTATGGCGAAAGGCTTCAAGGCCCTCGCTGGCGCTGCAACCGTCATCGGCGGTCTGGCGTTGGCGGCGGGATGGGCTTCATCGGCCAAGGCCGAAGTGCCGGAATCGACCGACCCGATCAAGATCGCCCTGTTCGACTGGACCAGCGTCAACATCAACGCGAAGATCCTGGGCACCATCCTGACGCGGTTGGGATACAACGTCGAATATCCGACGGCCGACTATCTTTCGAGCCTGACGACGGGCCTAACCAATGGCGACCTCGATGTCGGCCTGGAGTTCTGGGACACGACCGCGGGCGAAGCCATGAAGGCGTCGGACGCGACCGGCCAGACCGAACGGCTGGGCGCGCTCGGCCCCAAGGCGAAGGAAGAGTGGTGGTACCCGATGTACATGAAGGAGAAGTGCCCCGGTCTGCCGGACTGGAAGGCGCTGCTCGATCCGAAATGCGCCGAAGCCTTCTCGACGCCGGAGACGGCGCCGAAGGGCCGCTATCTCGGCGGCCCCGTGACCTGGGAAGGGTTCGACGACGAGCGTGTCGAGGCGCTGAAGCTGCCCTTCGTGGTGGTGCATGCGGGCACCGACGCGGCGATGTTCGCCGAGCTCGATTCCGCCTATCAGCGCAAGGCCCCGATCATGCTGTGGATCTACTCACCGCATTGGGCGCCGGCAAAGTATCAGGGCGAATGGGTGCAGTTCCCGGAATATACGCCCGAGTGCTACAACGACCCGAAATGGGGTGTGAACCCCGACCTCGCGCATGATTGCGGCAAGCCGCATGGCGAGATCTGGAAATATGCGTGGGCGGGCATGAAGGACAAGTGGCCGGTCGCCTATAAGGTGGCGAAGGCCTATGTCATCGACGTCAACGATCTGAACCAGCTGAGCGGCCAGGTCGATCTCGATGGCAAGTCCATCGACGACGTTGCCACGGCCTGGGTCGATGCGCATGAATCGACTTGGAAGGCGTGGGCCCAGTAAGCAGTCGCTTCGACTTGAGAACGCGCGCAAGCGCCGGGCTTGAGTCCAACGCCGGAAGCAGGGACCGGTTCGAGGGTTGAAACACCTCGAACCGGTCTTTCCGGTTAACGGGCCGGTTATCGGGCAGGCAACGGCATCGGAGACATGAATCGATGCCGCCGTGGGGGGCGGGAACGGACCGGATGAATGCAACGCGATCCGCAATGAAAGTGACGACGGCGCTGGATCAGCGCCCGGTGATGCTCGCCAGCCGGAATGTGTGGAAGGTCTATGGGCGCGGCGCGCAGGAGGTCATGGCGGCTGCGGGCGGCAAGCCCAGCGCCGCGGATTTGAACGCGGCAGGGCTGATCGGCGCGGTGCGCGACGCCAGCGTCGAGGTCAAGGAAGGCGAGATTTTCATCATCATGGGGCTGTCAGGGTCGGGAAAGTCGACCCTGCTGCGCTGCATGGCGCGGCTCATCGAGCCGACCGCCGGCGAAGTCATGTTCGAAGGACGCAATCTCCTCGAGGCGACGGAGCGGGAACTGATCGAGATCCGCCGGCACCGCATGGGCATGGTGTTCCAGCATTTCGCCCTGCTACCACATCTGACCGTGCTCGAGAATGTCGCCTTTCCCCTCTCGGTCCAGGGCAGGCCCAGGGCGGAGCAGAGGAAGCGCGCCCAGGAGATGGTCGACCTGGTCGGCCTCAAGGGCCGCGAGAACTATTACCCGCGCGAATTGTCGGGCGGCCAGCAGCAGCGTGTCGGCATCGCCCGCAGCCTCGCGGTCGAACCGCAGATCTGGTTCCTGGACGAGCCCTTCTCGGCGCTCGATCCGCTGATCCGGCGCGAGATGCAGCAGGAGCTGATGCGCCTGCAGAACGTGCTGCACAAAACCATCGTCTTCATCACCCACGATTTCGACGAGGCCATCCGGCTCGCCGATCGCATCGCCATCATGAAAGACGGCGAGATCATCCAGATCGGCACGCCCGAGGACCTGGTCACGAAGCCGGCGACCGATTATGTGGCGGAGTTCACCCGCGACGTGCAGCGCTCGAAGGTGCTTTCGGCCCGAACGCTGATGACGCCCGCAAGCGCCGATTCCGCCGCCGCGCGGAAGGTCGCCGCCACGGCGAAGATCGCCAGCTTTGCCGCCGACATCGTCGCGGCCGGCCGGCCCTTCGCGGTCGCCGACGAGAACGGCGCCGTCATCGGCCAGGTGACGCCGGCCGCCGTCATCAATCTCCTGGCGGGTCGCGAGGGCGCGGCGTGACGGCGATCGCCCACGGCTCCGGCGCCCGGCGCGCCGCGACCGACCCCTGGGTCTGGGTATGGCTGGGTGCGCTCCTGCTGTCGGCCCTGCTCTACATCTTCCGCGACGTCGCGCCCTGGGCCGTCGACTACCCGAAGGAATGGATCGTTCCGCTCAGCGCCTGGATCAGCGCCGTGATGGGCTGGATCAAGACCAATTTCACCTGGCTGACGCGCGGCTTCTCCGGCCTCGTTGCAATCCCGCTCGACGCCGCCTTCGGCCTGCTCGCCAAGAGCTTCAAGATCGGCCATGGCGCCGACGCCCTGGTGATCCCACGTCTGTCCTGGGTGGGCATCGTGATCGCGGTGGCGCTGGCGGGATTGGCGCTGGGCGGCCGGTCGATCGGCATCGTCGCCGGCGCCTGCTTCCTCTATCTGGCGATCTTCGGCCAATGGGAAAGCTCGATGCTGACCCTGGCCCTGATCGCGATCTGCGTTCCCTTCTGCGTCGTCACCGGCATCCTGGTCGGCATCTGGGGCTATCGCAGCCCGGCGATCGACCGGCTGCTGATCACGCCGATCCTCGACCTGATGCAGACCATGCCGACCTTCGCCTATCTGGTGCCGATGCTGCTGCTGTTCGGCAACAACCCGGTCTCGGCCCTGCTCGCCACCGGCATCTTCGCCACGCCCCCGATGGTGCGCGCGACCATTCTCGCCCTCAATCGCGTGCCGCAGGAGATCGGCGATTTCGGCACCATGGCGGGCTGCACCCGCTTGCAGAAGCTGTGGCGCGTGCTGGTCCCGGCCGCGCGCCCCACCCTCATGGTCGGCGTCAACCAGGTGATCATGCTGTCGCTCAACATGGTGATCATCTCCTCGATGATCGGCGCCGGCGGCCTCGGCTATGACGTGCTCCTCGCCATGCGCGCGCTCAAAGTAGGGCAGGCCCTCGAGGCCGGGCTCGCCATCGTGGCGCTCGCGATCGCCCTCGACCAGTTGAGCCAGGCCGCCGCCCGCCGGCGCCCGACGCACCGCATCGAGGGCACGCTCTGGCAGCGCCATCCTTATCTGGTCTCGGCCCTGGCGGCGCTCGCCGTGACGACGCTGATCAGCCTCGGCTGGCCGGCGCTCTACAAGGTGCCGGGCTCGATCACCATCAGTACCGCGCCGATCTGGAAGTCGATGGTGGATTGGATCAATTTGAACTTCTTCGACATTATCGAGGTGGTTCGCACCTTCATGCTGCTGCATATCCTCAATCCGGTGCGCGCCTTCCTGGACGGCATGCCTTGGCTCGCGGCGACGGGATTGCTGGGACTGGCAGGCTGGCGGCTGGGCGGCGCTAAGCTGGCGATTCTCGCGGCAGGGCTGACCTTCTTCTGCGCGGCCGTGGGCCTGTGGGACAAGACCATGGCCACGGTCTATCTCTGCGGCATCGGCTCGATCATCGCGGCGCTGATCGGCATTCCCATCGGCGTGCTGGGTGCGCGCAGCGACACCGCGCACCGCATCATCACGCCGATCATCGACACGCTGCAGACCCTACCCTCCTTCG
Organism: Hypericibacter terrae; assembly: GCF_008728855.1. Taxonomy (GTDB): domain Bacteria; phylum Pseudomonadota; class Alphaproteobacteria; order Dongiales; family Dongiaceae; genus Hypericibacter; species Hypericibacter terrae. The sequence continues at coordinate 4,112,632 of NZ_CP042906.1, forward strand.
TCTTCCTGATCCCGGTGGTGATGCTGTTCCGCGTCGGCGACGTGACGGCCCTGATCGCGGTGGTGTCCTTCGCGATCGTGCCGGCGATCCGCTACACCGACCACGGCATCCGGCAGGTGCCGCCGGCCCTGATCGAGGCCGCCCGGGTCTCCGGCTGCACGCGCCAGCAGATCTTCCGCCGCGTCCAGCTCCCCCTGGCCCTGCCCGAGATCATGCTCGGCATCAACCAGACGATCCTGCTGGCGCTCAGCATGCTGATCATCGCCGCCATGGTCGGCACCCGCGACCTGGGCCAGGAGGTCTTCATCTCGCTGGCGAAGGCGGATTCGGGTCGCGGCATCGTGGCCGGCCTCGCCGTCGCCTTCATCGGCATCGTCGCCGACCGGCTGATCGGCGCCGGCAGCGCCCGCGCGCGCCGGCGCCTGGGTCTCGCTTGAACGCTTGGGATGGCTAAGCCGCCGCCCGTTCGGCGATCAGCACCGTCGCTTCGGCGCGGCGCAGCCGGTCCTGGAACGGGGCTCGCAGCGGCTGGTCGGTGATCAGGGTCTGAACGGAGGCCAGCGGACACACGCTGACCAGCGCGCGGCGCCCGAATTTCGTGTGATCGGCGACGATGATCGTGCGCTCGGCCCGGCGCATCGCGACGCGCGAGAACTCGGCCTCCTCCAGATGGAAATCCATCGGCCCGTCCTCCAGGTCGATGGCGCCGATCGAAAGGAAGCAGAGCCGAACCCGGAACTGCTGGACGAAGGCGGTGGCCGACACGCCCAGAGCCGCGCCATCGTCCGCACGCAGCTCGCCGCCCGCCATATAGACCCGGTTGCCGTTGCGGGTCGCCAGCGTCCGGGCGATGTCGACGGAGTTCGTCACCACCAGAAGGTTGCGATGACCGTGAAGCGCGCGCGCGACATAGGCGGTCGTGCTGCCGGTATCGAGCAGGATGGCATCGCCATCGCGCACCTGTGCCGCGGCCGATCGGGCAATCGCCTTCTTCGCCTCGGTTTCCTGGCTCATGCGGCGATCGAAGCGCGGCTCGCCGAGCGGCTCGGGCGGGATGACGGCCCCGTGGATTTTCTGCACCAGGCCCTCGGCCTCGAGATCCTTCAGGTCGCGGCGGATGGTCTCGTCCGACACGCGCAAGCGCGTGGCGAGTTCCAGAACCCGGGCCTGCCCCGCCTGCGAAACCGCTTCCAGAATGGAGCGACGCCGCGTCTGACGATCCATGTGTTGAAACTCCCACATAGCCACAGCGATGATTTACACTAACATATTGATAATATGTACCACTAGTTGGTAATTGGTCAAACTCCACCGATGATATTTGGAGATATGTGGGAATTTTCGGAATCGAATGGTTCGCGGCGGGCAATCACCGGAAGGTATGGCTCTTGCGAGTGAGTGGGGGCAATCACCCGTCAAGAAACGCCTTTCAAAGGGCGACCGTGACGGCAGCGCGGCGGGGGGCCGCGATACCGGAGCGTTGGGGGCGCGGCGAAGCGGTGGGCGGGGGGTCCATGCTTCGCCGCTGCCTGAAGCACCAAGAACAAGAACAGCCTCGGCAAGGGTGGCGATGACGACGCTCGATCCGCTGGCCCGGGCTGCGGCCCTGAGGTTCTGGTCGGGACCCGTGGAGCCGATCGCGCTCAAGGGCGGAATCACCAACGCCAATTTCGAGGTCCGGGATCGCGGACGGCGCTTTTTCGTCCGGATCGGTGACGACATCCCGGTCCATGGCGTGATGCGCTTCGCGGAGCTGGCCGCGAGCCGGGCGGCCCATGCGGCCGGATTGGCACCGGCGGTGCTCCATCACGAGCCGGGTGCCATCGTGTTCGACTTCATCGAGGGTACGACGCTGACGCCCGAAGCGGTGCGCCCGCGCCCGATGCTGGAGCGGATCCTGCCGCTGGTGAAGCGCTGCCATTACGAGCTGCCACGGCATCTGCGAGGACCGGTGCTGATGTTCTGGCCGTTTCATATTTTCCGCGACTATGCGGCGAGCCTGCGCGACGCCGGCAGCCCGCGCGTCAAGGAGCTGCCGCCCCTCCTCGCCATCGCCGAGGATCTCGAAAGGCGGCTGGGCCCTGTCGAGCTGGTCTTCGGCCATAACGACCTGCTCTGCGGCAATCTCATCGACGACGGACGCCGACTCTGGCTGATCGACTACGACTATGCCGGCTATTCGAGCGCGCTCTTCGACCTCGGCAATCTCTGCTCCAACAACGAGGTGGCGCCGGCGGACGAGGAATGGCTGCTGGGCGCCTATTTCGAGCGGCCGGTCGACGACCAGCTGCGCCATCGCTACCAGGCGATGAAATGCGCCTCGCTCCTGCGCGAGACGCTATGGAGCATGATCGCGGAGTCCTTCTCGACTCTCGATTTCGACTATGCCGCCTACACCGCCGATTACCGCGCAAGATTTCAGCAAGCCTACGATTCATTGAAACATCATTGAGGTTGACGAGAATGGCGTCGTTTCCCACCCATGCCCGCGCCGTCATTATCGGCGGCGGCATCGTCGGCTGCAGCACGGCCTATCATCTGGCCAAGCTGGGCTGGAAAGAGGTCGTGCTGCTGGAGCGCAACAAACTCACCAGCGGCTCGACCTGGCATGCGGCGGGGCTCGTGGGCCAACTCCGCACCTCGGCCAACATCACCCAGCTCCTGAAAAACTCGGTCGAGCTCTATCGCAGGCTCGAGTCGGAAACCGGCCTGTCGACCGGCTGGAAGATGAATGGCGGCCTGCGCCTCGCCTGCAATCCAGAGCGTCTGACCGAGATCAAGCGCCAGGCCACCACCGCGCACAGCTTCGGCCTCGCCATGGAGGTGCTGACACCGTCGGAAGCGCAGAAGCTCTGGCCGCCGATGCGCGTCGACGATGTGGTGGGAGCCGCCTTCCTGCCGACCGACGGCCAGGCCAATCCCGCAGACATCACCCAGGCGCTGGCGAAGGGTGCGCGCGCCGGCGGCGTCACCATCATCGAGGATTGCCGCGTCACCGCGATTGCTACGAAACAAGGTCGGGTGACGGGTGTCGTCACCGCCCAGGGCGCCATCGCGGCCGATGTGGTCGTCAATTGCGCCGGACAATGGGCGCGCGAGGTCGGCAGGCTCTGCGGCGTCAATGTCGCGTTGCAGTCGGTGCAGCATCAGTATCTGGTGACCGAGCCGATCGACGGCGTGCCGCGCAATCTCCCCACCCTGCGCGATCCCGATCGGCTCATCTATGGCAAGGAAGAGGTCGGCGGGCTGGTGGTGGGCGGCTACGAACCCAATCCCATCGCCTGGGCCCTGAAGGGCATTCCCGAGGGATTCCATTTCTCGCTGCTGGAATCCGACTGGGACCATTTCGAGCCGATGATGGGGCGTCTGCTGGGCCGCATCCCGGCGCTCGAGACTGCCGGCATCAAACAGCTCATCAACGGCCCCGAATCCTTCACGCCCGACGGCAATTTCATCCTGGGCGAGGCGCCCGAGCTGAAGAACTTCTATGTCGGCGCCGGCTTCAACGCCTTCGGCATCGCGTCGGGCGGTGGTGCCGGCAAGGCGCTGGCCGAATGGGTCGCGGCGGGCGAGCCGCCGATGGATCTCTGGCCGGTCGATATCCGCCGCTTCGGCTCGGTGCATCAGGACCCGCAATGGGTGCTGACCCGCACGCTCGAGGCCTATGCCCATCACTACAGCATGGCCTGGCCGCATGAAGAGCTCGAAAGCGCGCGGCCGGTGCGCGTCTCGCCGCTCTATGAGCGGCTGAAGGCCCAAGGCGCCTGCTTCGGCTCGAAGCTCGGCTGGGAGCGCCCCAACTGGTTCGCGCCCGACGGCGTCGAGCCCAAGGACATCTACAGCTATGAGCGCCAGAACTGGTTCGAGCATGTCGGCGCCGAGCATCGGGCGGTGCGCGAGCGCGTCGGCGTCTTCGACCAGACCTCCTTCGCGAAATTCATGATGATCGGGCGCGATGCGGAGCTGGCCATGAGCTGGATCTGCGCCAACGATGTCGCCAAGGCGCCGGGACGGCTGATCTATACGCAGATGCTGAACCGCCAGGGCGGAATCGAGTGCGATGTCACGGTCACCCGCCTGACCGACGAAAGCTACTACATCATCACCGGGACCGGCTTCGCGACGCACGATTTCTCCTGGATCGAGCGGGCCATCCCGCAGGGGCTCGACGCCCGGCTGATCGACGTGACCTCGGCCTTCGCCGTGCTGTCGGTCATGGGTCCGCGCTCGCGCGACACGCTGAGCGCCGTGTCGGGCGCCGATTTCTCCAATGCGGCCTTTCCCTTCGGCAGTTGGCAGACCGTCATGATCGCGGGGACCCCGGTCAGGGCTCTGCGCGTCACCTATGTCGGCGAACTGGGCTGGGAGTTGCATTTCCCGGTCGAATGCGCCGGTGCCGTCTATGACGCGGTCATGGGGGCGGGCCAGCCGCACGGGATCGTCAATGCCGGCTATCGGGCGATCGAATCGCTGCGGCTCGAAAAGGGCTACCGCGCCTGGGGGTCGGATATCGGGCCCGACCATACGCCGCTCGAGGCCGGACTCGGCTGGGCGGTCAAGCTCAAGCAGAACACGCCCTTCCTCGGCCGCGAGGCTCTCACCAAGCAGGCCCTGGGCCCGCTCAAGAAACGGTTGGCCGGATTCAGCATCCAGGACCCGGCCATCGTGCTGCTGGGCCGTGAGACCATCTTCCGCGACGGCAAGCAGGTCGGCTGGCTGACCAGCGCCGGCTGGGGCTACACCGTCGACCGGAACATCGGCTATGGCTATGTGCGCAATCCCGAGGGCGTGCCGACCGACTGGCTGAAGTCGGGACGCTACGAGCTCGAGGTGGCGGCCGAGCGCGTGCCGGCGCAGATCCATCTCGACGCGCTTTACGACCCGTCCATGTCACGAATCAAGGCGTGACCTGACACATCGATAGGCTAGGCTGGGGGCTGCTCCGGAATCACGCCGCGAGCGGCCCCGCGCTCCGCTCGCCCCGTTCAAGAAGAAACGCGACCGATCATGTCCGACCTGCCGATCCGCAAGGTGCTTTTCATCAGCGCCGACCAGTGGCGCGCCGAATGCCTCTCCGCCGTCGGCCATCCGGTCGTCAAGACCCCGCATCTCGACGCGCTGGCGAGCGAGGGGGTGCTGTTCCGCCGCCATTACGCGCAAGCTTCGCCCTGCGGGCCGTCGCGGACCAGCATGCTGACCGGCATGTATCTGATGAATCACCGCTCGGGCCGCAATGGCACGCCGCTCGACAGCCGCCACACCAACATCGCGCTGGAAGTGCGCAAGGCGGGCTACGATCCCACCCTGTTCGGCTATACCGACACGACGCCCGACCCGCGCCGCTACGCGCCGGACGATCCGGTCCTGAAGACTTATGAAGGCGTGCTGCCAGGCATGACGGTTGGGCTTCAACTGCCCGACCATATGGCGCCCTGGATCGCCGACCTGAAGGCGAAGGGCTATGAATTCCGCGATCGCTGGGATGTCTATAAGCCGAGGGCCGGCTTCGTCCGGCCGCCCGGTCGCGGGCACTCGTTCGCGCCGACGCTGTTCTCGGCGGAAGACAGCGAAACGACCTTCATGGCGAATGCCGTGCTGCGCTGGCTTTCGGTGCGAAGCGACCAGCCCTGGTTCGTCCATGCGGTGTTCCTGCGCCCGCATCCGCCAGTCATCGCGCCGGAACCCTATAATGCGCTTTACGATCCGGCACAGCTCGCCATGGCGGTGCGCGCGAGCGATGCCGAGGAAGAAGGAAAGCAGCATCCCTTCCTCAAGCTGGCGCTGGCCAGCCTGCGCGAGAAAGGGGCCTTCGACGAGCATTACCCGGATGACCTGCTGGAGATCGGGGAGCCCGAAGTTCGCCAGCTGCGGGCGACCTATTACGGCATGATGACCCAGGTGGACGACCAGATCGGTCGCATCATGGCGCACCTCAAGGCCACCGGCGAAGACCGGCATACCCTGGTGATCTTCACCTGCGATCATGCCGAGATGCTCGGCGATCACTGGATGTGGGGAAAATCGGGCTATTTCGATCAGGCCTATCACATCCCGCTCATCATCCGCGATCCGCGGCGCGTCGCCGACGGCACCCGCGGCCAGCAGATCGACCGCTTCACCGAAGCCGTGGATCTGATGCCGACCATCCTCGAATGGCTCGGGCGGGATATCCCGCATCAATGCGACGGCCGCTCGCTGATCCCGATGCTGGAGGGCGAGCCGGTCGCGCCCTGGCGCGAGGAAGCTCATTACGAGTTCGATTTCCAGGACATCGTTCACCAGATCCCGGAATCGACCCTGGGCATCTCCAGCGACCAGTGCAAGCTGGCGGTGCTGCGTGGGCGACGGTTCAAATATGTCCATTTCGCAGCATTGCCGCCGCTGCTGTTCGACCTGGAGAAGGACCCGTTCGAGCAGAAGAATCTTGCCGGCGATCCGGCCTATGCCGGCGAGATGCTGGCTTGCGCCCAGAAGATGCTCTCCTGGCGCATGGAGCATGCCGAGCATGTGCTGAGCCGGCAGTTCGTCACCGAGCGAGGCATGGCCGAGACGCCCCCGCGCCGTCGGTAGAACGCCTCGTCGCCAGGGGACCGATTCCGGCCGCGCCGGCACAGTTGAGGTCCCCGCCGGGCGGGCATATTGCATTTATGTGACAGCGGCGTTATGCCGTTCGACAGCGCTCCGACGGGCATCGACTTCGGCCAGTGCCGGCCGCCGCGATGATCCAGGCAACGGCGCTTCGACCCGCGCTGTCCTTCCGCCGCCGGCCTCGCCCGAGGTCGAAACAGCGCCCGCAGGCCAATCAAGGAGGCCAGCATCAACGGCACCGACTTTCTCGTGAACCTGCTGGGCGCGGCGGCGCTGCTGGTTTGGGGCTTGCGCATGGTTCGCACCGGCGTCATGCGCGCCTTCGGCGGCGATCTGCGCCGGCGGTTGGGCCGCAGCCTGCGCAACCGGTTCGCCGCCTTCGCGGCCGGGTTGGGGATCACGATCCTGCTGCAAAGCGCCACTGCGACCGGGCTGCTGACCGCGTCCTTCGCCTCCCACGGGCTGATGGGAACCGCCTCCGCCCTGGCCGTGATGCTGGGGGCCGATGTCGGCTCGACCGTCGTGGCCCAGATCGTGTCCCTTCTGCCCCATGGGCTGGCGCCGCTCATGATCCTGGCGGGCGTGGTGGTTTTCACCATGAGCCGCGGCACCCGGCTGAAAGATATCGGGCGGACCATCGTGGGGGTGGGGCTGATGCTGCTCTCCCTGCGGCTCATTGCCATGGCGGCGGAACCCGTGCGCAGCTCGGGCATCCTGCTTGAGGTCTTCGAGGCGCTGGGCAACGAGCCGCTCCTGGCGGCCCTCATGGCCGTCCTGCTGACCGTTCTCTCGACCTCGAGCCTGGCCGTGGTCCTGCTGGTGATCGCCTTCGTCAGCGGCGGATTGATCCAGTTGCCGCTGGCGCTCGCGCTGATCCTGGGCGCCAATCTGGGCTCGACCCTGATGCCGCTGATCGGGACCGCAACCTCGGGCCCCGAAGCCCGGCGCGTGCCGCTCGCCAACCTGATCTTCCGCCTGACCGGCGTGGTGATCGCCCTGCCGTTGCTGTCCTGGATCACGCCCTGGGTCGCGCGGATAGAACCCGAGCCCTGGCGGCAGGTCGCGGATTTCCACACCGCCTTCAATCTGGCGATCGCGATCCTGTTCCTGCCCTTGATCGGCCTCGTGGCGCGCCTCTGCACCAAGCTGCTGCCCGAGCGTCCGCGGGGCGAGGAGACCGGCAAGCCGCATTATCTCGACATCGCGGCACTCGATTCGCCGGCGGTCGCCATCGCCAATGCCGCGCGCGAGACCCTGCGGATGGGCGACATCATCGAGAAGATGCTGCGCCAGACGCTCGAAGTGTTTCGCAATGACGACCGCAAGCTGCTGCGCGAGGTGGAAGCGCTCGACGACGATGTCGACAAGCTGCACCATGCCATCAAGCTCTATCTGACCGAGATGAGCCGCGACGCGGTCGACAAGGGCGACCAGAAGCGCTCGATCGACGTCATCACCTTCACCACCAACCTCGAGCATATCGGCGACATCATCGACAAGAACCTGATGGAGCTCGCGGCCAAGAAGATCAAGAACAAGCTGCATTTCTCGGCGGAAGGCTTCGCCGAGATCTGCAACATGCATGCCCGCGTCGAGAACAACCTCAAGCTCGCCCTCAACGTGTTCGTCTCGAACGATGTGAAGCTCGCTCGCCGCCTCCTCGAAGAGAAAGTGGCGTTTCGCGAGATGGAATGGGCGGCGTCGGAAGGCCACTATGGCCGGTTGCGCAGCGGCAAGACCGAGAGCATCGAGACGTCGAGTCTGCATCTCGACATCCTGCGCGACCTGAAGCGTATCAACTCGCACCTCACGTCGGTCGCCTATCCGATCCTGGAAGCGACCGGAGAACTGACGCAGAGCCGCTTGCGCAAACAGGACGGCGAGATCGGCACCCCTGCCAAAGTCTCTTGATTTTTCAATACCGTAGAGACCTGCGACCGGGGCGTGTGCCGGTGTCGGCGCCGCCAAGTGGGTTGATCGCGTTCTCCCGGCTTTCTATGGTAGGTGCGCCCATGATCGAACGGTTCGCCGGTGCGAACCTCACGCGGTCGGACCAAAGGGCCTGCCGGCAGAAGATAGAGAAAGTCCGAACGGACCCCCGGGGCCGGCCCGGTCTTGGCGAATGAACAGACAGGAGGCATTTCATCATGAACCGTTTTTCGGCACCCCGTTTCTCGCGTCGCAATTTCCTCGCCGGCACCGGCGCCGCCGCCGTTGGCGTCAGCCTGAGCACCTTTGCGAAGAAGGGGTGGGCTGAAGAGGCGAAGAAGCTCAACGTCTATAACTGGGACACCTATATCGGCCAGACGACGTTGCAGACCTTCACCAACAAAACCGGCATCGCGGTCCAGTACGACCTTTATGCCAACAACGAGGAGCTGTTCGCCAAGCTCAAGGCCGGCAATCCGGGCTATGACGTGATCTTCCCGTCCGACTACATGATCGAATCCATGGCGAAGCTCAACATGCTGATGGCGATCGATCATTCCAAGATCCCGAACCTGGCGAACATCAATCCCGCCAAGCAGTTCTCGGATCCCGCCTTCAACCCTGGCCTGAAGTTCGGCGTGCCTTACATGTGGGGCACGATCGGCATCGGCTACCGCAAGTCGAAGGTCCAGGAACCGAAGAGCTGGAAGGTGTTGTTCGAAGATTCGAGCCATGCCGGCAAGATCGCGCTCCTGGCCGACATGCGCTCGGTGTTGGGTATCGCGCTGATCTATCTCGGCTACAGCATCAACTCCACCAACGAGGCCGAGGTCCAGAAGGCCAAGGAACTGCTGATCAAGCAGAAGCCGAACATCAAGGCCTTCGCCCCCGACAGCGGCCAGGACATGCTCCTCTCGGGCGAATGCGACCTGGTCATGGAATGGAACGGCGACATCATCTCGGTCATGGCCGAAGATCAGGATCTGGCTTATGTAGTCCCCGATGAAGGCACCCAGGTGTGGACCGACAATGTCTGCATCCCGACCGGCGCACCCCATCCGGACAACGCCCATGCCTTCCTCAATCACCTGCTCGATGCGCAGGTGAATGCCGAGATCGCGAACACGATCAAATATGCGACCGCCGACAAGGCGGCGCAGGCCTATATCGCCAAGGAAGACCTGGAGAACCCCGCCATCTATCCGCCCGAGGAAGTCGTCGCCAAGAGCGAATCGCTGGTGGATGTGGGCGAGTTCACCCCGATCTACGACAAAGCCTGGACGGAAATTCAGGCTTCCTAATCGGTAGAGAGCCGAAAGAGAGCCGGAAACCGGTCGGGGGATCGCTTAAGTCATGCAGGATTGGCGCAGGAACAAACTGGTCTTTTTTGTCCTGCTGATTCCCCCGACTGCCTGGCTCGTCATCTTCTTCACCATCCCGCTCGCCGTCGTCTGGGTCTACAGCTTCGGCGAGCGCGGCCCCTTGGGCCAGACCCTGCTCGCATTCTCGTTCGCCAATTATGCACGGACGATGGAATGGGTGAATCTCTACATCACCCTCAAATCGTTGTGGATCGCCACGGTCACGACGGCCATCTGCCTGGCGATGGGTTTCCCGCTGGCGATGGGCGTCGCCTTCGCCCCGCCGCGCTACAAGAACCTGCTGCTGCTGCTGGTCATCCTGCCCTTCTGGACTAACCTCCTGATCCGCACCTACGCCTGGATCGCGGTCCTGCGCACCAACGGCTATGTCAATTTCTTCCTGGAATGGGTCTGGAGCGGGCTCGACTGGGTCTTCGGCGGCCTTCTCGGCGAATTCCAACCGCTGGAGCTGCTCTATAACCAGGGCGCCGTCATCGTCGGCCTGGTCTATGTCAACCTTCCCTTCATGGTGCTGCCGCTCTACGCGACCCTGGAGAAGCTCGACAAGTCCTATCTCGAAGCGAGCCTCGACCTCGGTGCCAGCCAGTGGCGCACGCTCTTCTCGGTCACCGTGCCGCTCGCCTTGCCGGGCATCTTCACGGGCGGTCTGCTCAGCTTCATCCTGGCGCTCGGCAGCTATCTGACGCCCGATCTCCTGGGCGGCACCGACAGCATCATGATCGGCAACCTGATCGCGCAGCAGTTCGGGCCGGCGCGCGACTGGGCCTTCGGGTCCGCGATCTCCTTCATCCTGATGTATGTGACCTTCATCTGCCTCTGGGTGAAGGCCGTGCTGGCGGGCCGCGAAGGCGCGGTGAACTACTGACATGACCGACACCGCGCTCCCCCTCCGCACCCGCCCCCGTCGCCGCCGCGAGGCCATCGCGCCGCTCGACTTCACGCGCCGCCGCTGGCTCAAGGCCGTGCTGCTGGCGAACTTCATCTTCCTCTATTTCCCGATCGTCGCGCTCATCGCCTTCAGCTTCAACGACAGCAAGCGCAACATCACCTGGCAGGGCTTCACCTTCAAATATTACGAGAAGGCCTTCAACAACACCGGCCTGCACGACGCCTTCATGAACACGATCACCATCGCCTCGATGTCGACGGTGGTCTCGACGATCCTGGGCACGATGCTGGGGCTGATCCTGCATCGTTACAAATTCCCCGGCAAAGGGCCCTTCGACAGCTGGATCCATCTGCCGATCGTCATTCCCGAGGTCTGCCTCGGCGTGGCGATGCTGGCCTTCTTCACCATGTTCAAGATCCCGCTCGGGCTCTTCACCGTCACCGTCAGCCACATCGCCTTTTCGGCCCCCTTCGTCGCGGTCGTGATCCGCTCCCGCATGTCGGGCTTCGATCCTGCGCTGGAGGAGGCGTCGCGCGATCTGGGCGCCAGCGAATGGCAGACCTTCTGGGGCGTGACCTTCCCTTACATGATCCCGGGCGTGGTCGCGGGCGCCCTTCTGGCCCTCACCCTGTCGCTCGACGACTTCGTGATCACCTTTTTCACGACCGGCCCGGGCTCGACCACCTTCCCGATCAAGATCTATTCGATGGTCCGTTTCAGCGTGACGCCGGAAGTCAACGCCGCCTCGACCGTGCTCATCGTCCTGACCCTGACCCTGACGATCCTCGCCTTGTGGATACAGGCTCGCTCCGACAAGAAGGCCAAAGCCGATGGTTAGCGCCCAGCCCATCATCTCGATCAAGGACGTGACCAAGGAGTTCGGTGAGAACGTCAGAGCCGTCGACAATGTCTCGTTCGATATCCTCGAGGGCGAGTTCTTCGCGCTGCTGGGACCGTCGGGCTGCGGCAAGACCACCTTGCTGCGCATGCTGGCGGGCTTCGAGATCCCGACCGAAGGGCAGATCATTATCGACGGTCTGCCGATGGAAGGCGTCAATCCCAACCGGCGCCCGGTCAATATGGTGTTCCAGTCCTATGCCGTGTTCCCGCATATGAACGTGGAGCGCAATGTCGGTTACGGGTTGCGCGTGACCGGCGTGCCGGAGGCCGAGATCAAGACCCGCGCCCAGGAGGCGCTGGCGCTGGTGAAGCTGCAGGATTTCGGCAAGCGCATGCCGAGCCAGCTTTCCGGGGGCCAACGCCAGCGCGTGGCCCTGGCCCGTGCCCTGGTGAAGCGGCCCAAGGTGCTGCTGCTGGACGAGCCGCTGTCGGCACTCGACGCCAAGCTGCGCGAGGCGATGCAGCTCGAGCTGGTGCGGCTGCAGAAGACCGTGGGCATCACCTTCGTCATCGTGACCCACGACCAGGACGAGGCGCTCTCCATGGCGAACCGCATCGCGGTCATGGAGAAGGGCAAGGTCAAGCAGATCGCAGCGCCGGCCGATCTCTACGAGTTCCCCAACTGCCGCTTCGTCGCCGATTTCATCGGCAAGATGAATCTGTTCCAGGGCAAGGTCGCCGGCGTCGCCGGGAACCAGATCCAGATCGATCTCAAGGGCATCACCCGCGTGACGGTGCCCTATTCGGGTGCCGCGGCGGGCGATATCGCGGTCGCCGTCCGCCCCGAAAAGGTGCAGCTCGGCCGATCGGAGCCGGCGGCCAACCGCATCCGCCTGCGCGGGCGCGTCAGCGAGGTCGCCTATTTCGGCAATGAGAGCCACATCTATCTGGAGAACGCGACCGGCGTGCCGGTGAGCGTCAATCTCACCAATGCGGCGAGAACCACGACACCGAACGTCGCCATCGGCGACGAGCTCTGGATGTCCTGGGATCCGGCGGACACGCTGGTCCTGACGGAATAGCGCCCGTGCTGCTGTCCCCTCTCCCGCTTGCGGGAGAGGGCCAGGGAGAGGGCAGATGAACCGAGCAGCCCCCTCCCTCACCCTCCCCCGTTCCGGCAGGGCTGTCCGGGGAATGAGTCGATAGGTCGCGGGCGCATGCCCGGTTTTCCGGAGGTTTTCCGGGTACTTTCTGGTTGTCGAGACTCAGAAAGGGAACCGGGCATGCAGTACATGGGTAGCATCTTCGTGAGCCTGCTGAAACCCATCGATCGGCGTCAATTCCGCACGCTGGTGGAGCGCCACGACGGCGATGCCTACGACAAATCCTTCAAGAGCTGGGATCATCTGGTGGCGCTGATCTACGCCCAGCTCAGCCACGCCAAGAGCCTGCGGGGGGTGGAGGCGGGTTTCAACGCCAACTCCCAGCATCACTACCATCTGGGGGTCGGGAAGCTGGTTCGTTCGACCTTGTCGGATGCCAATGCGCGCCGTCCAGTGAGTGTGTTTGCGGGGCTGTTTGGCACGCTTTCCCAGGAGGTGGATCGGCTGGCTCGCCAGGAAGGGAACGAGATGCTGCGTTTGATCGACGCCTCGCCGATTCCGCTGGGCAAGGTCTGCGCCTGGGCGGACTGGAACGGCCGGATCCGCGGCATGAAGATGCATGTCGTCTACGATCCCAAGGCCGATCGCCCCTGCTCGGTCGAGGTCACGCCGGCCACCATCAACGACATCGAGGTGGGCCGGCGCGTGCCGATCGAGGCCGGAGCCACCTATGTCTTCGACAAAGGCTATTGTCGCTACAGTTGGTGGTGCCAGATCGACGCCGCCGAGGCGGTCTTCGTCACGCGCGCGAAGTCCAACATGCGCTTGCGCGCCACCAAGCGGCGCAAGCTCCGGAAGATTGTCGGCGACGGCTTCAGGATCATCGACGACGCCGAGGTCCGCCTCGTCAGTAAGGGCGATTCCAAGCTGGCGATCCGGCTGCGTCGGATCCGGGTCCGGCGCGAAAAAGGCGGCGTCATCACCCTCATCACCAACGATATGACCCGCTCGGCCGTGGAAATCGCCACCCTCTACAAGACCCGGTGGCAGATCGAGCTGCTGTTCCGCTGGATCAAGCAGCATCTCGATATTCGCAAGTTCCTTGGCAACAACGAAAATGCCATCCGGCTGCAGGTCCTCGCCGCCATGATCGCCTATCTGCTCCTGCGCATCGGCGCGCGCCTCCACAGCGTGAAAATCCCCCTCCTGCGACTGGCCGAACTCGTCGGCCAGTCGCTCTTTACCAGGAAAACCTTCCACCGTATCGATCGCCCGCCGCCCGTCAATCCAAGCAAGCCATCTCCCAAAGTCCCAGCCAACCAGATGGCGTTCTGTTATGCATGAGTTTCCCCGGACAGCCCTGCCGTTCCGGGGAGGGGAAGAGAGTGCTCAGGCTGCCCCCGCCGTCGCCAGCCGGGGCCGGCCGAAGGCCGTGGCCCGAATGCGCGATTCGATGAAGAGCGTCATGCCCTGGACCGCGGGAACGACCTTGTCCTCGCGCTCGAGCTTGATCTCCGGCTCGGCGGCGCCGGCCTCGTGGGCGAGACGTCTCGCCTGCGCCGAGGCGACCGCCTCGGCCTTCTCGACCGCGGCCGCGAGCTGGTTGAAGTCGGCAACACCGTCGGGCAGATGGACGCGGAAGCGGCCTTCGGTCGGTTGCGAGATCAGGAGCTCGACCCGCTGCAGCACGCCGCCGGCGACCGCGCCCACCGCGTTGCAGACATCGGCATGCGGCGGGACGATGAGCTCGGTCCCGAGCCGGCGCGCGATTTCCGGATAATAGGTCGCCGCCGGCGCGCCGATCCCGACCAGGGGTCGCTTGAGATTCATGTCGAGGGTGACGAGCGGCGAATCCGAAGCCGTCCCCGCGGCCATCCGCGCCATCACCAGCTCGCCGAGCGCGCCCATCTTGTCGGGGGCGATCCCGAGGGACTGATCGAATGTGGTTCCAAGGATTGCGGCCACCGACTGCCGCACGGCCTGCTCGACGATGCGGCGGCAAAAGGGCTCGATTTCCTTGAGCTTCTCGCCGCCCAGCGCATCGAGGCGCCGGATCCAGAGCCGTGCGCCCAGCACCGAGGCTTCCTGCGACCAGGTCTGCTGCAGGCCCAGCGCATGGGCCGCATCGCTGGGCGTGAAGCTCGACAGAGCGGCGAGGCCACGGTCGAGGAGGCGCTTCATGGCGCGCTGGCGCGCCGGCCCCTGCAGGATGTCGGAAAGGGCCAAGGGTCCCGCCTCGAGCGCTTCCCAGAGGTCCAGCTCGTCCGGGCGCAATCCGGATTCCTTGGTATCGAGACGGCGCAGGCGCAGCAGGAACTGCCCGTCATAGCCGACCCGGACCGCCTCCTCGACCTGATGCTTCAGCTTCTCGATCGTGCCGGGATGCTGGGCGCCGAGCAGAGCCAAGGGCACGGACCGGCGCGGGCCCAGGATCAGCCCGCCGGTCTCGTCGAGCCTGAGCTCGCTGTCGCCGCCGAGGCCATAGGAATGGACTGCGACCGCCTCGACCATGGTGCGCCAACCGCCGACGATCGCGCCTTCGCGGTTCAGCACCGGACGACCGCCCGACAGCATCGCCACATCGGTGGTGGTTCCGCCCATGTCGGACACGACCACATCGCCCGAGCCGCAGAGATGATGCGCGCCGACCAGGCTCGCGGCCGGACCCGACAGGATGGTCTCGACAGGGCAGTTCAGCGCGACCTCGGCCGCGATCAGCGAGCCATCGCCCTTCACCACCATCAGCGGCGCCTCGATCGACTGCGATTTGAGGATCCCCTCGACGGCGCGAATCAATTGCTGGAGCTGAGGGATGAGCCGCGCATTGAGCGCCACGGTCAAAGCGCGACGCGGCGCATCGAGCTTCGAGGTCAGCTCATGGCCGCAGGTGACCGGAAGGCCTGCGATGTCGCGAACCATGGCCTTGACCGCCAGCTCATGAGCGGGATTGCGGACCGAGAAATAGCCCGAGACCGCGAAGGCGGCGACCTTCGGCGCATAAGCCCGGATCGCCTTTTCGACGGCGCCGCGATCGAGCGGCGCCTGTTCGTCGCCCATCGGCCCATGGCCGCCGGCGATGAACTCGACCGGATCCGAGCCCATCGCCTGGCGCAGCCCCGCGCGCTCCAGCGCCTGGCGCTCATAGCCCAGCAGGAGCAGACAGATCGGGCTGCCCTGCCCTTCCACCAGCGCGTTGGTCGCGAGCGTCGTGGAGAGCGAAACCATCACGATCGGCTCGGACGCCAATGGCAGCACCTGCGCAATGGCGCCGCCCACCCCGATCGAGAGGTCATGCTTGGTGGTCAGCGACTTGGCGGCCGCCAGCACACCGCGTGCGGGATCGAACAGGGCGGCGTCCGTGTAGGTACCGCCGGTATCAAGGCCGAGGAGAACGGGCAAGGGTTTCGGATCGCGTAAGGAGGGGAAGGAAAGGCACCAGACTGCGGACCGTGCGGCCGGTCCGGAGCAAGGCTCTACCTGCCCCATTGCGGCATGGTCAAGCCTCGTCCGTGCCGCAATGACCGCAATGGATGTGAGGCTATCGGCGCGATGGCCGTTGCGGCGGGACTAAGGACCCTGCAACGACAGGGATTCGCGATGTTCGAGTTGCGGCTTGAAAGCGGCGACTTGGCGCTTGGCCGCAGCCAGTTTCTCGGGCTCCAGCTGGCTGGCCGTCAGGGATTGTCCGCGCCGCGCCAACTCCTGCTCCTCCCCGCCGGGCAATCCGTCGGCCGCCAGGGAGAACCATTTATAGGCCTCGGTCCGGTCGGGCTCGACCCCTTCGCCGTGAAGATAAAGGGTGGCCAGGCCGAACTGCGCACGGGCAAATCCCTGCTCGGCAGCGCGCCGATACCACGACGCCGCCTGATGAAGATCGCGCGGAATGGTCTGGCCGGCATCGTAGATCTGGGCCAGCGCGAACTGAGCATCGATCAGCCCCTGATCCGCCGCCGCGCGATACCAGGCGAGCGCCTTCGCCATGTCGGCGTCGCGCCCCAGGCCCGCCTCATAGATGATGCCCAGGCCATATTTGGCGCGCCGGTCACCCGCCCCCGCCGCCTGGCTCAGCAAAGCGTAGGCGCGATCCGCATCGGGCGTGACACCCTCGCCGGTCAGATACTGCGTGCCCAGGGCCGATTGCGCGTCGATGTTGCCGGCGGTCGCGGCCTTGTCGAACCATGAGGCCGCGCGCGAGGGGTTCATCGGCACGCCCTTGCCCTGCTGATAGCAGAGCCCCAGCAGAAACTGCGCCTGCGGGTCGCCCGCCTCGGCGAGCGGCCGGAATTGATCGACGGCGCGATCGTAATCCCCCTGCTGCGCCGCCTTCAGCCCTTCATCAACGCCGGTCGCGCTTGCCGCCGGCACCGCCGCCAGCAGGCTCAGGCCGAGAAGCAAGGCGACCGACAAGCATCGACCAATCATGGGATGACCTGGGAACCGGGCTCAGGCACCCTAGCGCCCGGGCCCGGACCGGGCCAGAGGCCGACAGCGGATTTCGAGACAGGGGCGATGGAAGAAAGACTGCCCACGGAGATCTGGTTGACGGCGCAGATCCGTCAAGGCCATGCCGCGGGTACCCCGGTTTATCTCCTGCGCCGGGGCGAGCCGCGGGCGGGTGCCGTGCTGGTGAAGGTGAACCTGATGGGCCCCGGCTGTCGGGTGCTGTCGCAGGTGCGCGACGGGCTGGGACGGCTGGGCTGGATGAGCGCGCTGGGCGAAGCCCCGGCGACCGAGGCCGACGCCGACGCCTATATCGAGCGGGCCGTGAAGCGCGACCCCGACCTCTGGGTGGTGGAGGTCGAGAGCCGTGACGGCAAGCACCCGTTCGAGGTCGCGGGCGCCTGAGGCCCGGGCGGCTCAGCGGGGTGCCGGCGCGTGACGGAGAAACAGGACGATCCCCAGGCAGATGATCGTGCCGAAGCCGATCACCACGAAGCCGTCGATGTAGGCCAGCACATAGGATTGCGCCTGCACCGCGTGGGCAAGCAACAGCAGCGCACGCTTGGCCGCATCGACGGTCCCGGCCGAGTAACCTCGGACCAGGGCCTCATACTGCGCCAGCCGCTCGAACGTGACGCCGGATTCCCCCGTGACATGCAAGCCCAGCAGATGGGAATGGACCTGCTCGCGTACCCGCACATAGGTCTGAATGAAGGACGTTCCGGCCTCGCCGCCGAACAATCTTGCGCTCTGGATGATCGTGCCGAAGGTCAGGGCATCCTGCGGCCGGAGCAGGCGAAGATTGTAGGCGACGATCGAGGTCAGGGCGAGGGACTGGCCCAAGGCCTGGGTGATCTGTGACGGCATGAAATCGTCGCTGCCCCACTCCACTGTCAAGCTGGAGGAAACGCTGAAGCAGGCATAGCCGATCAGCGTGAAGCCGAGGGCGATCGTTGTCCGGGGATCGACGATGCGCAGTGCCGTGCCGATCAGGGGCGCCAGCAGCAGCTGCGGCAAGGCGATCAACAGCAGGACATCGCCGACCTGGAGCGCGCGATAGCCTTGCACCGTGGTGAGATATTGCGGAATGATGTAGGAGGTTGACAGGATCGAGAACCGCAGGAAGAACAGCATGATCACCAGCAGACCCAGATTGCTGCGCACGAAGATGCGCAGATCGAGCCACGGCGTCTTGCAGATCATCTCCTGCAGGATGAAGGCCAAGAGCATCAGCCCGCCCGCGAGCAACAGCCCGCAGATCAACCCGTCATTCAGCCAATCCAGCCGGTTCCCCTGGTCGAGCGCCGCATAGAACAGGCTGAATGCCAGGCTGAAATAGATCATCCCGAACCGCTCGACGCCGCGCGCCGCATCGCGATCCACCGGCCGCCGCGGAATGCCGATGTAGACGGCGACCCACATCAGCACGGCCAGCACCGCGTTCTGCCAGAAGATCCATTTCCACGACCAGTGATCGAGATAGAAGCCCTCGAGCGAGGCCGAGATGTTCGTCGAGAGTTCCAGATTCATCGCGTAGGCGGCGATGCCATAGATGAGGTATCGCGGCGGCAGGTTGCGGACCACGAAGCTGATGGTCAGCGGCAGGAAGGTGCCCATCGCGACGCCGCTGATGAATTGCATGATCAGCACGCCCTGCAAGGTCGTGGCGGCCGGCAAGAGCAGGGAGGAAAGCATCAGGACGAAGGTCGCCGCCAGCAGGACCCGGCGGGGACCGAGCACATTGCCCAGCCACACCGTCGGGGCGCACATCAGCATTTGACCAACGGTATTGGCGGTGGTGATCCAGGCGCCCTCGTCGACGCCGGCGTGAATGGCCCCGCGCAGATCGTTGAGGCCGAAGGTGGTGACGCGCCCGCCCAGCGTCACGATGAAGGCGCCCAGCAGAACGGCACCGATGCCGACCAGCGGGTGCGGACTGACCGGCGGCCTCAGCGCGACCCGGTCGCCCAGGCTGCTCAGCGACAAGGAGCCGAATCTCGGGATCCCAAGTCGCGGAACGCCGAATCTGTCGAAGAATCCCGTCGACGCCACCGATATTTCCTCTAAGGCGCGGGGTTGGCGGCGATGGGGCTGCCGGTGTCGACGGTCGCAATGACCGACATGCCCGGGCGCAACAGATCGCTCAAGGGATTGGGCTGGTCGATGGTGATCTTGACCGGCACGCGCTGCACCACCTTGGTGAAATTGCCGGTCGCATTGTCGGGCGGCAGGAGGCTGAACTGGCTGCCGGTCGCGGGGGCGAAGGCCAGCACATGTCCGGTGAGCTTCACGCCCGGATAGGAATCGACCGTGACGACCGCTGTCTGCCCGACGCCCATATGGGTGAGCTGGGTTTCCTTGTAGTTGGCGAGCACGAAGACGTCGGGCAGCGGAACCAGGGTGATCACCGTCATTCCGCTGGTCACATATTGTCCGGGGTTCACCTGCCGGCGGCCCACGACGCCGCGATTGGGCGCGAGGATCCGGGTGTCGCGCAGCGAAATCTGCGCCAGATCGAGGGCCGCCTGCTGGGCCGCAAGCTGGGCCCGCGCCTGCAGCTCCTGGGTATCAAGCACCGTCAGCTGCCCGCGCTGTTGGGCCAGTTGGGCTTTGCTCAGGTCGACCGCCGCCTGGGAGCGCTGCATCGCGGCCATCGCGCGCTCGACGAGCTGGTTCGTGCCGGCGATATGGCTGGCGAGCAGCTCCTGCTGGCGCTTTGATTCGAGACTGTCGCGCGTCAAGTCGGATTGGGCCGCCGCGACATTGGCCGTGGCCTGATCGATGATGGCCTGCTGAACCTGTTTCTGAACCGCCAGATTCGCGAGCGCGGCTTGGGTCGCCTGCACATTCGCCCCGGCCTGCGCGACCTGGGCCCGATAATCGTCATCGACGATCTCGACGAGGAGATCGCCGGCCTCGACCTTCTGAAAATCCGTCACGGGAACCGAACGCACATAACCGGAGACCCGGCTTCCCAGGGGAGCCAGGTCGGATTGCAGATAGGCATCGTCGGTCGATTGCAGCCGGGAGGAACCGACCCACCAGTTCCATTCGATGGCGAAGCTCGCGACCAGGAAGGCCGCCAGCAGGATCACGAAAATGCGGAGCGGCAGGCCGGACCACCGCCGCCACCGGGAGGGCGCCTTGGCCGCTGCGGGCGGCGGCGCATCATTCGCAGGGGGCTGCAACGCATCGGGCGACATCAACGCGCTCCCGGCACGGGAAACCCGTGAAAGAAGGCGCTGTCTCGCGACGACAAGATACCCTCTCTCGAAGCCACCTTATCATGTCCCCAATCCTCGGCCTTATGGGAGCCGGCAACCCGGCTGGGCCTCGAGGTGGCGTCAATATCGGAGGGCCGGACTGGCCGCGGCTAGAACGATTCCAGCGACAAAAACTATGTTGGCGGGGAACCCGGGGGCGAGGGCGAGAGAGGGAGGTGGCGCTGAAACGAACGGGGGCATACCGGCCCGTCGGCCGGTACGCCCCCCCGTCCTGTGTGAGCGGAATTTAAGCCGCGCGGATGGCGCCGAGGAAGCGATCGAGCTCCGAACGCAGGGTCTCCGACTGCTTCGACAGATCGCGCGCCGACCCCAGAACCTGGCTGGCCGCGGCGCCGGTATCGTCGGCAGCCTTGCTGACATGCGCGATGTTCGACGACACGTCGTTGGTGCCCTGGGCCGCCTGCTGCACGTTGCGGGCGATTTCCTGGGTGGAAGCCGACTGCTCTTCCACCGCCGCCGAGATGGTGGTGGCGATGGTGTTGATGGAAGCGATCGTCTTGCCGATGCTGGCGATCGCCTGCACCGAGCCCTGGGCCGCCTGCTGGATGCCCGTGATCTGAGCCGAGATATCCTCGGTCGCCTTCGCCGTCTGATTGGCGAGGGTCTTGACCTCGGAGGCCACGACGGCGAAGCCCTTGCCGGCTTCGCCGGCGCGCGCCGCTTCGATCGTGGCATTGAGCGCCAGGAGGTTGGTCTGGCTGGCGATGTCGTTGATCAGCCCGACCACGTCGCTGATCTTCTTCGCGGCCTCGTCGAGCACCTTGACCTGGCTGTTGGTCTGCTCGGCTTCGGCAACCGCCGAGTTGGCGACCCGCGTCGATTCCGAGACCTGGCGGGTAATCTCCTGGACCGAGGCCGAGAGTTCCTCGGCCGCGGCCGCCACGGTCTGGACATTGGCCGTCGCTTCCTGGGCGCCGGCGGCAACCGCCTGCGACTGCTTGGAAGCCTCCTCGGCCGAGCCCTGCATCGTCTCTGCCGCCGCCTGCAGCTCGGTCGCGGCGGAGGCCAGCGTCTTGACCACGCCGCCGACGGCCAATTCGAAATCGTTGGCCATTTTCAGCATGTCGGCCTTGCGCCGGGTCTCGGCGGTCTTCTTGGCCTCTTCCTGCTCGGCACGCAGGCGATCGGCCTCGATCATCTTGTCCTTGAACACCTGCACCGCCTGCGACATCGCACCGATCTCGTCGGCACGTTCGGTGCCGGGTATGGCGACGGTCTTGTCGCCCGAAGCGAGGCTCGACATGGCGCTCGTCATGCCGATCACGGGGCGGGAGATGCCGCGCACCAGCAGGAAGGAAACCACCAGATTGAGCAGGACGCCCACGATCGACAGGATCAGGCTGATCATGCTGCTGGTCCGGCCCCTGGAATCGGATTCCGCATCCGCAGCCTTGGCATTGGCGATCTCGATGTCGCGGACTTTGTATATCGGATCGGCCATGCGGCTCACGACCTCGTCGATCTGACCGTCCATGTCGCGGATCTCGGGGGTCATCTCCGTCGTCGCCTCGAGCGCCGGCATCATCTTGGTCTCGAACAATGCGATCAGATCCCGATATGCGGTCTGCGATTGCTGCAGCAGGGCCTTTTCCTCGTCGCTCTGCGCCACGGCCGTCATGCTCGTGAAGTTGACCTCGACGTTCTTCTTCCTTTCCGCCCAATCCTTGCGGGTGGTATCGAGTTCCCGGTTGATCTCGGCGTCGGCAATGATGCGATAGAGTTCCGCGCCGTCGCCGGCCGAAGCCGTCGCGACCGTCGCGTTCGCCGCACTCATGGCGCCGATATCCTGCAAGCTGCGGAAGCGATCCAAAGAGACATAGCCCCAACCGGCGAGGGCAAGAAGGATCGCGACATTGAGCGTAGCCGCCAGCATCATCTTGCCGGCGATTTTCATGCTGAGCATGGAAGTTCCTCGTGAGACCAGAATTGGAAACACGCGCACGCAGGATTCCGACAGCGCAAGGGCGGGAATGAGGGGCGCGATTTCGCCAATCTAGGCGGACGTCTCTCAAGGAATGATAAACGCGTTCGAACGACGCGGGGCGGGGAAGCATGGGGAGGAGCGGAACCGCTCGAGAACCGCGGCGTGGCGCGGGTTCCCTGCGGAACCGACGCGACCGGGAGCGGCCATGATCTCGGGGAGGGGGAAGTGGTGCCCAGGGACGGAATTGAACCGCCGACACGGGGATTTTCAGGCGTCGGCGTTCTGTTCCAGTTCAATGGCTTACCGGGTCGATCCATGGAAAACCGCCCGACCGCATCAAAGGCTTATGGCGATTCTGGCAAACATCACCAAGGTCCAGAAACGCAAAAAGACCCGGCCCCCTTTCGGGAGCCGGGTCCGGCTGGCAGGCGCGCGCGATCGCGCGTCAATAGCCGACGAGGATCCTATACCCCTTCCCCCGCATGCAATCCGTCACCGGATTCCCGAGCGCGATGAAGGGCTGGTTGTTCACGCACCAGGCCATGTCGCGGTTGTATTGGACCTGGGCGACGCCCTCCATGTCGACGATCGGCTGCGGCGTCGCCTGGCAGCCCGCCAGGAGCGCGGCCATGGCCGCCAGCATCAAGACCCTTCGCATCGTCTCTCCCCATCCCTGCCCGTCCAGGTTGCCCCAGGGACGCCCCGGGCGGCAAGGGGAACGCGACCGCCGCCGTCCCCTCGGCCGTCGCTCACCACCCCGGCCAGAGCAGCCGCCGCACGCCATGGCCGATCGCGGCGCCGACCAGGCAGAAGCCCCAGTCCAGCGCGCTGTCGCTCACCGAGGGCGTGTTGAGCGTCTTCCATTGCTCGCCCTCGCGCACGGCGCCATAGAACGCGGCCGCACCCATCGCCTCGATCCAGCCCGCGCAGAGCAGCCCGGCGGCGGCCCCGAACAGGATATGCAGCCCCTGGTCCCTGACCTGGTGCCAGAACCGCGTCGGCGAGCCATCGGGCATGGTCAGCCCTCGCCCCGGCAGGCGCGGACCTGGTCGCGCAGGCTCTTGTAATCCCGCACCACGACCACGATGGGGTCGTCGTTCGGCAGCGGCGCCAGCTCGTCGGCGAGCCGGGTCTGGAAATCCTGGCCATACTCGACCACCGGCGGGCAGCCCGTGACATAGCTCGGCGCGCAGCCGGCCAGCAGCGCGCAGGCCGCGAGCATGAGGAAGGTGCGCATGTCAGAACTTCCCCTTCCGC
Source organism: Hypericibacter terrae (assembly GCF_008728855.1). Classification (GTDB taxonomy): domain Bacteria; phylum Pseudomonadota; class Alphaproteobacteria; order Dongiales; family Dongiaceae; genus Hypericibacter; species Hypericibacter terrae. The sequence goes on from NZ_CP042906.1 coordinate 4,136,268, forward strand.
AGCGTGTCGATGACCGCCGCCTTGTCCGCCGGCGCCTTGGCGGCGGCTTCCTGCTCCCGCGCTCGGGTCTCGGCCGTCGCGTCGGCATTGCCGGCGCGCTGGTCTGACCCGCCCTTGCCGCGGCCGGCGAGATAGGCGAGCCAGATCACGGCGAGGATCAGGACGAAGCCGCCGCCGATGATGGCGTAGGTGGTCATCATGTCGGTGTTCCTCGGACGCGGTTTCGGATCCCGCGGTTCAGCTCGCGGCGGATCAGCCACAAGACCAGCAGGAAGAACCCGGCGCCGCCGGCCAGCAGGCAGACGGCGGCGACCGGGATCAGGACCCACCAGGGCATCGATCAGGCCTTGGGCGGCAGGTTCGGCACGACATAGACCAGCAGCGTCGTGATGACGCCGCCGATCGCGGTCACCAGCTCGGGCGTCGCCCAGTCGGTCGGCAGCCCGAACACGCCGGCGAGCGTGATGGCGCCGCCGAGGAACGCAACGATGGCCTTGTTGTAGGCACCCATGGTCAGTCTCCTTTGGTTTGGCCTTTGTCGGCCGGGGTGATGTCGATCCAGTAGTCGCGGCCCAGCACCCACCGGGCGCGGTCCTGCGAGGTGACGCGCGCCGGAATCGTGATCCGGATCGGCCGGCGGTCCAGATGGTCGGGATCGCCGAACGACACGACGAGGGCGCCGTCGCTGTCCTCGAGCGCGGTTGCCGTCATGCGGAAGCGCGTCTTCATGGTTCAATCCTCGAGATAGAGGGCGGCCTCGGCGAAGCGCCGGCGCAGCAGGCCGCGCAGCTCGGCGCCGCCGGCCCGGTCCCAGTTCGGGAATTCCCGGGCGGCCCGCAGCCGGAGCCCCTGGTTGTGCAGGTAGAGCAGCGTCGAATCGCCGAGCCCTTCGGGCTTGGTATCGGCGTCGATATCGCTCCCGACATTGAAGGCGAACGACACCAGCGCGTCGAACTCGCTGGGCCGCGTGTCGCGCCGCACCAGGCTTGTCACGTCGGCCTCGAAACGCGCCAGGTCGGCCACCAGCGCCGCGTCGGCCTGCGCCTGGGTCCAGACCAAGCCCGCCACGACCTCCGGCCCGGTATGGCCCCAGCCGATGGTCCAGCGGGGATCCTTGGCGCGGGCATCGAGATAGGCCGTCAGCCGGCATTGCTCGAACGACTTGATCAGGGCGAGGCCGCGCGGCCCGAGCTTCATCGCCGCCGTCACCAGCCGCTCGCCTTGACGAACAGGTAGCCGCAGATGCTGAGCAGAAACAGGATCGTCGAGCCGCCGATGGTAAAGAGGATGGCGTTGATCCGGCTATGGATCCGGGAGTTGCTCGATTTGGCGCCGTCGAAGCCGCTCTGCACCTCGCTGCGCAGGGTGCCGAGCGTCAGCGCCATCTCGGCCCGGAAATCATGCCGCTGCTTCGCGGCCTGCCGCCGCTCCTCCATGCAGTCTTCCTCATGTCGGGTCATGCGCCTGTCCAGGCTTTCCGCGAGCGCATGTGATTTCATCGCCAGCTCGATTGCCCGCGTGTCGAGTTGCCGCTGGGCCGTTTCCGCTTGATCACCCATTCCCGCACGCCCCCATGCCCTTGAGCCGGTCCCGCCAGACCGGTGCCCATCCCTTACGCCAGCTTCTCGAACTCCAGCACGCGATAGACCTCGACCTCGCCGGTCGTCAGCGCCGCGCCGAGACTGGCCGAGGTCGAGTTGCACCAATATTGCAGCTCGAGCGCCTTCGAGCCCGCGACGGTGAAGATCCCCTCGAGCGGCGTGGTCATGACGATATTGCCGGTGCTGCCGCCGACGCTGTGCCCGCCGACCAGGACCGTGGTGCCGTCGGTGATATTCCGCAGCCGGATGCCGAAGCCGACGCCGGCCGCCAGCATCGGGCCGAAGGTGCACCAGCCCCGGACCCGGTAGGTGCCGGCGGCCAGCGTCACGCGGTTGGCCGACAGCGCGCCGACGCCGTCCGGATCGCTGTCCTCGGTATTGAGCGCGAGCTGCGTCCAGGCGTTGGCCGCGACGCCGCCGCCGCCGCTGGTGCCCGACGAGACGGTATAGCTGTATTTGGCGTAGCTCAGCTTCGCCTGGAACAGCGCCGCCACCGCCGTCTTGAGGTTGGCCCAGGTGAACTTGCGTCGGTTGCCGGCCGAGGCCTTCTGCTTCGCGAACTGGTCGTCGTCGGCGAAAGTGGATTCGCCGGTCAGCCCGTCGATATTCAGGACGAACTGCACCTGCTCGTTGCTGCCGCCATTGATGGTCGAGACGCCGACGCCGCTGGTGCCCGACAGCTTCGCCCCGATATAGCCCTCGGTCGTGTCGGTGCCCGAGACCAGCACCTTCTTGTTGTCGGCCGAGCCCGAGCCCGAGGCGATCTTCCAGCCGGTCGAGGCGTCGAGCACCAGCTCGAGCGTCTCGCCCGGCGCCACCGCGACCGAGGTCGCGCCGTCGACCGTGTCGCTGGTCGCGTCGGCCCGCTGCACCGTCAGATCGTTGCCGGTGCCGTCATTGCGGAAGCCGATGGCGAAGCCCGCGAGCGCCGCCGAGGCCGCCGGCAGCTTGATGGTGAAGGCGGCCGAGGTCGGGTCGGCCAGCACGAAGGCGCCCTGGTCGGCGACCGTCGCGGTATAGGCCGCGGTCTTGCTCAGGATCCGGCGGCGGATACGCGGGCGCGTGACGGCGGCGCTGGAATCGATCTCGGCAATGATCGGCCAGTTGGCCAGGTCCGAGACCGTGCCGCCCTTGAACTTGCGCTCGTACCAGAGCGGATCGGCGCTGTCGTCGGTCCAGGTATACCCGGCCTCGGCATAGCTGGGCGGCGAGGCCCCCTTATGCGCCGTGTTCGCGGCGCTCTTGCCGCTGTTGTCCAGGCCGCGATAGCTGGTCCCGGTCTCGCCCGAGCCGATGGTCGGCGTCGCTTGGCTCATTATTGCTCCTGTCCCCTGCCCACCGCGATCCAGTCATAGGTGCGGCTGATTCCGGTGCCTGCGCTGTTGAAGAAGCGGATGCTGAAGCCGGTCCGGCTCTTGCTCGTGATCGCGTAATAGTCGCCGGTCGCCATGTCCTGCGCGTTGATCCCCACCGATGGCGAGGTGTGGAACGGACTGGCATAGGTGATCGTGTCGCCGGCGGCGTTCGAGACCACATCCTCCGCATGCGCCGTATCCAGCGGCAGCGTCGCCGTGACGCTGAGTTCCTCGGCGACCGGCCGCACGCCCGCGTCGAGGCTCTCGAGCTGGGCCCGGAACTCGGCGCCCCAGAAGAGATAGTCGCCCACGGTGAATGGCAGCCAGTCGCCCCAGGTCGGGGTTCCGCCGGGATCGTCGAGCGTCAGCCGGATCTCGAGCCGGATCCGCCATTGCGACGGATCGGCGCCGTCCCAGTTCGTGATCGCGTCGACATCGGTCCAGTCGTCGATCAGGTTGTTGAGTGATTCGCCGAAGGCCTTGACATGCGCGATCAGCCGCGCGCGATAGACCCCGCCCAGGTCGATCGCGTTGGCGAAGACATAGGTGCCGCTGGTCTCGCCGTCGGCGAGCGTGAGCTGGTCGGCGATCACCTGGGTATTCGTGCCGCTGCCGGCGAAGGCCGTCTCCTCGGTCGCCGTCTCGGTCGCCGTCAGGTCGATGCCGGCGACGGTCGAGACGATCAGCGTGGCGTTGGCGCTCTCTAGCCCGTCGCCCACCGCCTTGATCAGATAGCTGCCGACCAGCAGCGGCGCGTTGACCGAGGTCGCGTCGCGCCCGATCTGCTCGATCAGCACCGAGGCCGAGCCCCAGTCGGCGGCGACCGTCACCGGCGAGAAGCGCAGCTCGTAATGGGTCCGGTTGAGATTGACGCCGGCGATCCAGGTCAGATGCGCTTCGGCGTTCAAGGCCTGGATCGAGAAGCCCGCCACGTCGTCGAGCGGCCCCATCGTGCCGGTCAGGTAGACGTCGCGCCGCTCCAGCCAGCCCGAGCGCTGGCCGATGTTCGAGATCGCCCGCACCCGGAACGACCACAGCCCCGGCTCGGTGTCGAGGATCTGCAGGGACGTGCCCTGGATCCTCTCGTTCGCGATCTGGTACTGCTGCCCCGGCCGCTTCGCCTGCAGCTCATAGAACTGGCTGCGCCCGTCGCCGCCGTCCTTCCAGGACACGGTCACCGCCGCGCGCACCGAGGGGCCCGCGGAATAGAGCGATTCCTGCAGCGCCATGTCGCTCGGCAGGCGCGGCGGCAGCCCCAGGATCGACGTCGGCGGCGGGTCCAGCACCAGCCCCAGCTCGATGCGATCGTATTTGGTGGGGTCGTGCCGATTCCCGGTGATCTCGACCTGATCCTGTTCGATCTCGCGTAGACTCAGAATGTTGATCGGAATCGGTTTGATATCCGAGCTGGTTAGCACCCATACCGCCCCCGATGCCGGCGCCGCCGAGAAGGGCGGATCGACCTCGATCGTATCGGTGTCGCCGGCGCCCGTCGTCACGTCGCGATCCTCGGGCGCGTTGTCGGCCATGACAACTGACAGCGTATAGGTCTGGTCCGCGAACAGCGTCACCGCGGCGTCGAGCGTGATCGCGCTGTCGGTCGAGCCCGACTTGACGCGCCCGCCATAGCGCACGCCCGAGATCACCGGGTCTGCCACGGCCACCAGCATGCCCGGCGTCAGGTCGGCCTGGTCCCAGCCCGCGCGCCAGGTACAGAGCTCGCCCTCGCTCTTCTCGGTCTCCAGCACCCACAGTCCGGCTCGGTGCGACTGCCCCTGCGAGGTCGAACCATAGGCCAGCACATCGACCTGCCGCAGCCCCAGCGTGGCGATCCCGTCATCGTCCTCGACCGGCTCGATCGCCGCGCGATAGCCGTCGCCCGGGTCGTTCCATGTCACCGCGGCATAGGTATGCCGGGCCTTGAGCGCCGTCCCCTGCCAGTCGAAGCGCCCGCCGATGACGTTCGCCGGCGTGATCAGCCGCTCGACGTCGCGCGGCCGGTCCTGCACGACCGTCACGGTGCCCGAGGCCCAGAAGACCATGCAGCGGCAATTCGAGGCCACCGCCTGGATGACGCGATAGGCCTCCTCGCCGGTATTCAGCAGCCCGTTGAAGGTGAAGCGCGGCTCGGTGCCGCCGAAGCCGTCGGGCACCAGCTCGTCGTTATAGACGCCGATCTCGTAGAGCGCCCACTTGTCGACATTCTCGGCCGGGATGCCGCAGCCCCAGCGGGTGTTGGTCAGCAGCGCATAGAGGAACCAGGCCGGGTTGTTGGTCCAGGCCATCTGGAAGGTCCCATCCCAGATGCCGTCATAGGTCCGCGCCTCCGGATCGTAATTGGCGGGCACCTCCATGATCAGCCATTTGCCCTCGACGCCGCGCGAGGGCACCTGGTCGCCGAACTGCTCGGCGTCGACCGTGTATTTGATCAGCGCCGAATCCGGATAGATCAGCCGGTCGTCGATGATCTCGGTGTAGCGCGACCAGAAGCCGGCATTCTGGACCTGGGCGCTGTCGGAATCCGGCGTCAGCCGCGAGACCCGGATGTCCCAGGGCCCCGTGCCGGTGATGTCGATCCGGTAGCTGATCTCGTAGGGCGACATGGTCTTGCCGGTGATGACCGCGCCCTGCGGCACCAGCCCCAGCTTGGCGACCACGGTCCCGACCGTCGCGCGGACCTCGTATTCGTCCTCGGACAGCCCGGCGATCTCGAAGGTGGCGGACCCTGCTGTCGGCAGGAAGGCGGCCACCACGTCGTCGCGGGCCCCGCCGGCGCGCCGCGTGGCGTTCAGCACGGTGACGGTCTTCGACCCCAGCGCCGTCCAGCTCACATCGCCGACCGCGCGATATTCGGCGGCGACATCGACGGTCTGAGTTTTGGCGCCGCCCGCGGTCGTCGCCTGCACCGTGACTTGCAGGCCCGACGCGGTGTCGAGCGTCGTGTCGTCGAACGCCTCCCATTTGAGGTTGGTCGTCGAGCGGATCCAGGGCCCGCCATTGTCGCGCCACTCGATCAGATGCTCGACCTCGGACCCCACCAGGTCGCCGTTGGTCTTCTGCTCGAACAGCGCCGACAGCCGGATCGTGACCCGCACCGCGTCGAGGTCGGGATTGGTGATCGTCCGCGTGATCGGCGTGTCGAACTTGACCTCGACCCCGACCACCTGCTCGGATTCCAGCGCCGGATCGCCGGTGAAGGGCGCCTGGTCGGTCGTACCGGTGCGGAATTCCCAGGTGATGCCCTGGAAATTATACGACCCGTCGACCGCCTGCAGCTTCGTGTCCTCGAGCAGGATCGACTGCGAATCGTTCAACGGCCCGACCACCGGCCCCTCGCAGAGCAGGTCCGTCAGCCGCACCACCGACTTCGACCGCAGCGAGTTCGGATCCTCGCGCGGGGTATAGACCGTGCCGCCCGCCGCCTTGCCGCCGCCCTTGCGACCCCTGACGATCGCATCGGCCCCGGGCGCGCTGATCCGGTCGCCGCGGCCTTGCATGACGGGCATGGTTTTCCGATGTCGAGAATGTGGGCGGGATGGGGCGCGAAACGAGATCGAAGCTAGAAATCAGAGCGAAGCGATCAACCAATCTGTTCGGGCGTGATGCCGGCGGACACGACCTTCGAGCCGATCAGGAAGATCCCGACCGCAATCGGCACCGGCGAGCCTTCCTCCGAGGTGTTGACGACGCCGTTGGTGAGGAAGGAGGGGCGCTGATCCGGACGCTCGCGGTTGCCGTAATTGCCCGCATGGGGCTGCTGCGACAGCAGCGACGACACGCCCGACAGCACCATCGCCACGCCGAACAGCGCGATCTGGCCGTAGGAGATCGCGAGGCCGCCGACGGTGAAAGCCGTGGCCGCCAGGCCGGCGCTGCCCACAGCAACGCCGCCCGCCACCGAGCCGCCCAGCGAGGCCGCGCCGATCGCGCCGGCGGCCGCCAGCGAGGTGCCCGCCGTGAAGACCGCCGTCGCGATCAGGATCACCCCGATCACGATCTTGCCGATCATCATGCCGCTGCCCTTGGCGCCGGCGACGACCGGCACGATATGCAGGTCGGCATCGCCCAGTCGCAGCGAGATATCCTCGGGCCCGAGCGCCATGGCGGGCCGCGGCAAGAGCGGCGGCTGCACCCGCGGCTGGCGGATGACGCGGAACGCGCCGTCGATCATCGCCTTGCGGAAGCCCTTGAGCTGCGCCGCCAGGGCCCGCGCCGCCTCGCGCGGCGTGGCGACATCGAGCCTGAATTCAGGCCCGAACTGCGCCGCGAGCGAGCCATGCAGATGGACGGTGCGCATCATGAGCCGGAGCTTTCATGCCGCAGGCAATGGGTGATGAAGGGCATCCAGCGCGCGACCGGCTCCTCGATCGACAGCCGGCTCGGATCGAAGCCCAGCCGCCCGGCCTTGTGATGCAGGATCAGCCCGCGCCCGAGATAGACCGCGCCATGGTTCGGCACCGTCGTCTTCAGTCCGGCCTTGGCCAGGAAGACGTCGCCGCGCTGCGCCGTCGCCTTGTCGACGACGGTGAAGCCCGCCGGCCCGAAATTCTCCAGATAGAGATTGCGCCCCTCGGCGCCTTCGGGCTTCGCCCACCAGTCCCAGTCGCGCGGGCCCACCGGCAGCGTGACCCCGCGCTCCTGGCGATACCAGTCGCGGATCAGGCTCATGCAGTCGGTGACGCCATGCCGGAATGGCCGGCCCTTGAGCTTCGGCATCGGCACCGCGTCGCCCCACCAGAAGGGCGGCACCGCGCTTTCCTTGCCCGCGACGACGATGCCCCAGGGCAGGTCGGTCGCGATCTGGGCGCGCATGTCCGAGGCCGAGGGCCAGGCGACGGGATACTGCCCGTCCAGCACCGGATGCGAATGAACGATGCCCTGCAACCCGCGCGAGACCGCATCGAGATAGGCCGCGTCGGTCACTGCGAAAGTCTCGGCGCTCTCGATGGCGATGTTCGCCTGCGGCTCATAGACGCCCGCGACGACGAAGCCCACGGCCTCATTCGGCCAGGCCGCGACCGCATGCGCCCGCGCCGCCGCGCTCACCGCCTCGGTGTTGCAATCCTCGAATGACATGGGACTCCAAAACATCACGCCCCCTCCCCTTGCGGGAGGGGGTAGGGGGAGGGGTACTTCTCAGCGCACGCGGGCCACGCCAGGGAATCCCGAGAACGGCAACGGCTCGCTGCCGAACCGCAACGCGCAGTCCGCCAGCTTCTTTCCGCAGGAATCACTCTCGATCGACACCGGATTCCCGGCCTTGTCGAAATAGAGCGTGCCGGCATAGGGACAGGTCGCGCCGGTGTAATCCCAATCGCCGTCTACGAAACGCCGGTAGCGGAAGCGGCACCGGTTCCGCAGGATCTGGCGCGCCGGCAGGATCTTGCCTTCCTGGTCCAGCTTGGCCGACAGCTCGAACTCGACGAAGAACTTGTTGAGGCTCGACTTGCGCTCGACCGTGAAGATGTCGGGCCCGAAGAAGGCATCGGGCGACGGCGAATCGCCATTGTCGAGGAACTGCCGGAAGGTCCGGATGCGCGTCAGCGTCGCGCCGCGCAGGTCGCCGGCCTGCTGCACCAGCGCCGACATGGCGCGGGTCACGTTCTGCACCGTGATCTTCGGCGTCGGCAGCGCCCCGCGCCCGTTCCACTCGAACCCCTCGGCCATGATGTCCATGGGCGTGTAATCGAGCCCGTTGAACAGGATCGGCTGGCCGCGGTCCGAGGTCGGCGAGAAGCGATAGATCTCCGGCGCCCCCTGCGCCACCGCGTCGAGCGTGAAGAGATGCACGCGATCGCCAACCGACGGCGACTGCACCGCCTGCTCAAGGGTCTCGGTCATCATTCACCATCATCACGCCCCCTCCCCTTGCGGGAGGGGGTAGGGGGAGGGGTTATCTCAGAGATCGAAGACTTCTTTGAACGACGCCTGCACGCCCTCATGCCGCCCGCTGTCCTGGCGGCCGGAGCGGGCCCACTTCATGACGATGAAGACGCGGGCCGAACCTTCGCCGGACGGCGTCCAGTCGAAGGCGTCGTCAGTGCCGGTGCGCGCCTCGAAGAAGGCCTCGATCTCGTCGGCCTGGTCCGACGTCAGGGCCGACCAGGACACGTCGCGCATCTGCGGCATGGTGTTGAGCCCGTCGCCGCTGCGCTGGGTATAGCCGTCGCCGAACTCGTTGACGATCCGCCGCGGCTCGACGCTCTTGGCCGAGGGCCGATCCTCGGCTTTCGGCGGGGAAAAGGTGGGACGCGCCATGGTTCTTCCTTACGCCGGCGAGATGGGTTGGCGGGCGGCATCGAGCCGGCGGAAATACACTACATCCCCGTGTTGAGCATTCCACCCGGCCGCATCGCCGTGCGGATCTCCTGCGCCGCGACCACCTGCATCTGCCGCTTCAGCTCGGCGCCCAGCTTCTCGGCCAGGTCGGTGTTCTGCGCCGGCGTTCCGCCGCCGCCATTGACGTTGATCTCCTGGTTGATGACGACGGTCTGGCTGCTGCCCCCGCCGCCCGCGCCCCGCAGCATGACCGGGATCGAGCGCCCGTCTGGCAGCGGCACATAGGCCTCGGGCGTCGAGCCCTCGCCATGCAGGGCAAGCTGGGCCGTCCGGGCGACACCGCCGCTGCTGTAGCGCCGCAGCGGCACCGGCCCCCGCCCCGTCATCACGCCGCCATCGGCCAGCGCCGTCAGCGCCAGGCTCGACAGGCTCGAGAAGATCGCGTTGAAGATCGGCTGGGTCGCCGCCCGCAGCGCGATGCGCTCCAGGTCCTGCAGCAGCCCCTGCAGCACGTCGCTCAGGCTGCTGCCGCTGACCACCGCATCCTCGAACGCCGAGGAGAAGGTCTGCCCGAGCTGGTTGGCCAGCTCGTTGTTGTCGCCCAGCGCCTTCTGCTGCTCATAGAGCGTGTCGGACAGCGTGCGCGCCTTCTCGACCTCGTCGTCGGTCAGCGGCAGCCCGGTCGCCCGGTAGCGGTTGACCAGGTCGAGGAACAGAGCCTCTTTTTGGTAGGCCTCGTTGCTCTCGCCCTTGGCCGCGATCAGCAGCTTGTTGTCCGCGATCTCCTGCTCGATCGAGGTCGTGACCTGCTGGCGCTGCGCGATCAGCCGCTGGCCCCGCTCGTTCGCCTGGCGCTGTGCCTCTTCCTCGGCCACGGCGGCCGCCGTCGAGGCCTGGATTGTCGCCGTCTGCCGCTCGCGCGCCGACGTCAGCGTGAAGAGCGTGTCGGCCAGCGCCGCGATCTTCTGCCCGGCGGCCGTGTCGATATCGACGCCGGCCTGGGTCACCGCGTTATAGATCGCCTGTTCGCGCGACGACCGCCCGAGATTGGCGATCTGCAGCTCGAGCGCGGCGGCGGTCTTCTGGACCTTGTCGACGCCGGTCGAGGTTGGCAGCGGGTTGCTGCCGCCGCCCGCGGCGTCCAGGGTCGCGATCGTGCGGCCGCCATGGCCCGGCTTCTCGAAACTCGACGCGGGGCGGGCGATATCCCGCAGATTCTGTAGCTTTGCCGTCGTCGCGTCGATCTGTTGTTGCAGATCGGCAAAAGCGCCTTCCGAAACCGTGCCTTCCGGCAGGGTCAGCGCGTCGCGCATTTTCTGCTGCAGATCGGCGAGCTTCTTTTCGGTCTCCGAAATCTGTTGATCGATCGGCCCAGCGTCGAGGAGATCCTTGAGCGTCAGCACGGTGTTGGTCGCGGGATTCAGCCGCAGGATGATCTGCATCCAGGCCGGGATCGGCCGGTCGTGCAGCAGGTCATCGAGCCCGCCCAGCACCGAGGTGATCGCCGGCGCCAGGTCGATCGAGAGCGTCTGCGCCAGCTTCTTATATTGGAATTCGAGCGCGGCGATCTTGTCGGCCGCCTTGTCGGCGGCGTCGATCTGGTCCTTCGTCAGCACGTCGCCGGCGGCCTCGGCCGCCTTGCGGAAATCGTCGATCGCGGCCGAGCCGCTGGCGAAGATGGTGTCGAGCTTCTGGCCGGCCTTGCCGAACAGGTCGACCTCGGCCGCCGCCCGCTTCGCCGGATCCTGGATTCGGGCGAGCGCATCGGCCACGTCGCGCAGGATCGCATCGGTCGAGCGCAGGTTGCCGGCGCTGTCGAGGATCGAGACCCCGAGCGCATTGAAGCGGTCGATCGCGGTCTTGTTGCCTTCCGAGGCGTCGCCGATGGTCTTGGTCAGCCGGGCGACGCCGGTGTTGATCTCCTCGACCGAGACCCCGGCTTGCGTCCCGGCATATTGCAGCGTCTGCAGCAGGTCGGTCGAGATGCCGAGCTGCTGCGCGAGCTCGCCGAGCCCGCCGGCCGCCTCGAGCGAGGACCGTACCAGGTTGGCCAGTCCCGCCAGCGTGACCGCTGGAATCGCCGCCAGCAGCGCGCCCTTGAGGCCCGAGCCCAGCTTGTTGAAGGCCGAATCGATGCCGGACAGCTTCTGCTGGATCGTCCGCTGCGTCTGCCCGACGGCGGTATCGGCCTTGTTGAGCTCGAGCCGCAGCGCCGAGGTCGAGGCCTCGATCCGGACGAGAAGGTCGGCGACTTCCTGCTGCGACGCCATCAAGTCCTCTTCGCCTGGGGCAATGGGGTTGGTGGGGCGGCCGTTGCCCCAGGCCTAGTTAGAGTTCCACCACGTCCAGCATGGCTTCGCCTTCCAGCTTCTGGCCGTCGCTGTCGGTAACCTTCACCGTGATCGTGTAGCTGGCCCCGGCATCGCCGCCGGAGAACTTCGCCTGCGCGCGCTTGTTCGAGACCGCGCGCTCCGATTCCGTCAGCGGCTCGACATCCACGCCGCTCTGCCGCGCGATCACGACCGCCTCGATGCTGACCAGCTTGGCGCTGCGCAGCATCTTGGCGCCGAAATCGAAGCCGAAGATCCGGTCCTCGTAAGCGGTCTTCTCGAAATCGGCCATGGCAGCCCTTTGGTTCTAGCGCGACCGGACGACGGTCCCGCCGCGCAGCTTGACGACCGACGCACTGCCCGGCACCTCGACATGCCCGGGGCTCGACCCGACCTTCAGCACCGGCGTCCCGGCCTCGACCGCCAGCACCCGCGGGCTCGCCGCGACCTTCAGCCGCTTCGCTGCCGTGAATCCGATCGCCGTGACCAGGTCCACCAGTCCGCCGGCCACCGCCTGGCCCAGCCGCGCCAGGATCTGCGCCGCCGTGCCGCCGATCGTCTGCATCCCGGCCGCGGCCTGGCTGGTTTTCGGCAGCACCGCCGCCACCGTGCCCGCGATCCATTCGAGGGCGCCCGCGGCCTGCGCCAGCCGCGGGACGCTCTGCGCCGCCGCGCCCGCGATGCGCTCGACCCCGGCCGCAGCCTGCCCCAGCCCCGTCAGGATCTGGGCTGCTGTTCCGGCGACGCGCTGAACCGCCGCGGCGGCCTGGACCAGAATGCCGACGGTCTGCGCCGCGGCGCCGAAGGCCGTTTCCTTGGCCGCGACCGCCTGCGCCAGGACCGGCAGGCTCTGGACCGCCGAGCCGATGATCCTCTCGACCGCTGCCGCGGCCTGGGCCAGCGCCGTGAACGTCTGGGCGGTTGTGCCCTTGATCGTCTCCAGCGCCGATGCGGCTTGGCCGAGAGGGATCAGCGTCTGCGCGACCGTGCCGGCGGCGAGGCTGGTCGTGCTGGCCGCGACGGATTGCGCGAGCCTGATAAGTGTCTGCGTCGCGCTGCCCGAGATTTTCTCGGTGCCGGCGGCGGCCTGTCCCAGCCGGGGCAGGGATTGATCGGCGGTGCCCGTGGCGTTTCCGCCCCCCGCCGATGCCTCAGCGGCCGGCGCGAGGGGCTGGAAGAGCCAGGACATCAGCCCACCTTACGGATCGACCAGGTAATGGTGCGGTCGGTGCCGGCGATCTTTTTAAGCGTAATATCCCAGCCGTTGATCAAGACCAGGGACGGCATGACGAAGATAGGCGGCGATTGCGGGCCGACCGGATTCGACTGGTAGACGACGCGCTGCGTATCGCTCGACTGGACCTTCTCGTAAGCCTTGATCTGGAACTCGTCGCCGGTCGCCATCGCGTTCAGGTCGATGAAGGTCTGAAACACACCGTCGCTGGTTTCGACATCGGGGCCAGCCGTGTTGGTCGTCAGCGACGTTTCCGTGCCCGAGATCGTCGCGGAGCCGGCAAAGGCTTCACTGATCGCCACTGTCAGCCTCCCAACGCATAGACGATGGCATCCATGCTGCTGTCCGGTGCTGCGGCGGCGGCGGCGCGAACATAGACGTCCTGTCCCGACGCAACATCATACATCGGCGGACAGCATCCCATGGCGTCCTTCCATGCCTGCTCGACGGTCCCGACGACGCCGTAACCAATATCCTGAGCGACGATGATCTTGTTCGTCGCATTGACGGCGATGTCCCAAAGATAGCTGTTCGCCGTCATCGATGAATCGTTGCTGCCGATTCCAAGCTGCCACCACCAGGCATCGAAGCTGGTCGTGCCGAGGGTAGCCGAGTAGGAGCCCTTGGCGCTGGTGCCGGGCGTGACGGCAACGCCGGTTGTGGATGCCGTCGTCGCTCCCAAGGTCTGGACTTTGGTGCCGACTCGCAATAATTCGGGACGTGTCGGTTTGCCGAAACATCTAACGCATACGCGAGCGGCCGCCGCTGTCGCTGCCACATCTTGCAGCGCCGCCCCGATGGCGGTGCCGGCTTTGAGGAACAGGGGAAAATAGTACCGCTGTCCTGTCGCCCCCAGGGTAAAGGCGGGGTTATTACAATAGAGATTGGCAATCGCGACAGACCAGGACGAACCTGCATTGCCGGCACCCGCAGCCGGGTCGATCAGAAGATCGACTATTGACCGCCGGATTCCGGCGCTGCTACTCAGGCCAGAAAAGCAAATGGCAATGCCATAGCAATCCTCGGCGATGCCGGCGAGCAGCGCGGTGTTGGCGCCTTTGGTATTGGCGACGCCGCTGCCTGGAACGCTCGTGCCGAGCCCGGCATCAGTATAGGTCGAGCCGAAATTATCAGTCCGCCAGTTGAACGAATTGCCGGGCGTCCAGAGCATGGCCGGCTCCCGTCCTTCTGCGCTTACTGCTCCGGCCCCATCACTGCTCCGGCATCGTGACGGTCCAACTCGTGATCGAGATCGCGGCCCCCGCCACGATCGCGACGGTATTGAGGTTCATGTCGGCGCCCGAGGTGCCGACGCTGCCGTCGATCACGGCGACACCATTGCTGTCGGCGCAGCGGAACCAGGCCGCCGTGCCGGTCGCGTCGGCCGAGCTGTCGTCGGTGATGGCGCTGGCCGTCGCACGACCGCCGGGATTGGCGTCGGCGGCCGCGCCGAAGGCCGGGTCCGAGAAGGTCAGCGTGCCCAGCAGCGTCTGCGCGCCGATCGCGGTGTCCGGATCGGTCGCCTGGGCCGTGGTGTAGAGCTTGGCCGTGGCGGCGCCGGCGCCGGCATCGAGCAGACCGACAATGGCATCGCAGGCGGCCTTGGCCGCGGCATTCGATATCCGGGTCGCGGTCGTCATGGTCTAGCCCTCCTTCGGCATGTAGCCGGCCGGCCGCTTCTCTTCCAGCAGCCGGTGGAAGACCTCGTCGCTGCGCGGGTGATCGGCGCGCAGCTTCGCGATGCGATCGTCGAAATCCGCCAGCGCGGCCGGCCCCAGATGCTGGCGGATTTCGGCCGCGAGGAAGTCGAACTCGTCCTTGTAGGTGAAATTGTAGAATTGCAGCATGACCCAGTCGCGGTTCATGCGGCCTTCGTCGCGCAGGAACCAGGCCGCATAATCCTTCGCGGCGCGGGCCAGCGTCTCGGTGTCCAGCTCTCGGATCGCCATTGGGGATTCCTGTCTGTCCGGTGTCATGCCAAGCCTTTGGCTTCCAGCTTGGCCTTGAAGGAGGCGAACTCGGCCTCGGATTCGCCCTTGTCGCCCCTGCCGTTCGCCGCGGCATGGCCGTCCAGCGCCGCGAAAAACTCATGCGGCGTGGCAGCCCAGAAGTCGGCGGGCCTCCAGCCCAACGCGCCGGTGGCGATGCCCAGATAGCGGCGAAACGGAATCAGCTCTGACCGCTCGCCGCGTCCGCTTCCCCCGAGCTGTCGTCTCCGCTCGGCGTCTTGCCGCCCGTGATCGCGTTGATCAGGAACTGGTTGACCGGATCCACCAGCGAGGTGAGCCCGTCGGCGAGGATCATCGCGCCGACCTTGGCGAAGTCCGCCCGTTCCTCGCCGGCGCCCTTGAGCCCGGCGGTGACGATCGCCGCCATGTCGCGCACGCCATATTTGCCGGACGCGATGCGCCGGGTCAGCTCGACCAGGCCGACGCCGGTCCGGACCTCCATCTCGACCAGATGCTCGAAGTCCGGCCGCATGACGAAACGCCGGCCGTCGAGCGTGATCGCGACCTCGCCCCGCTCCGGATTGGCGATCTTGTCGGTCATCTTCTATCAGCCCGCGGTGAAGACCGGCTGCGCCGCGGCCTTGAGCGTGATGTCATAACTCGTCGGATTGTCCTTCGGCCCCGCGATGTTGCATTGCGTGATCGCGAAGGCCGCCTGCCAGTAATCCCCGGTATCGTTGAGGATCAGCTGCGCGTTGATCTGCTCGGGAACGACGAAGGCGTCCATGACGCGCTTCAAGCCCGTGGTGTCGGGCCAGTTGCAGTTGCCCGAGACCTGGACCGACATCGACAGGTCGCCCGAGACTGTCTCGCCCCAGACGCCCGACGCCTTGTCCGACATGTCGATCTCGCCCGCCTGCATCGTGAGCGTCGCATCCTTCTGGCCGGCGAGCGTCGTGAAGACCTCGCTGCCGCCGCCGTCGCCGATCTTGACCAGCACCTTGCGGCCGACTTCCTTGCCCATGGGGCGTCTCCTTTATCTCAGGGTTGCATGCCAATGAAGCCCGCCGCGAGATGCGAGCGAGGTCGAAGCTTGAAATCAGAGCGAAGCGATCGGAAAGAATCTCAATCCAGCGTCGGCAGCCGCACCGCGGCGACCGTCATCGAGGTCGTCGCCGACCAGGCGAGTTCGACCTCGCCGTTCTCGTTGTTGTAGGCGCCCACGGGGAACGGCCCGATCAGGCGGAACTCGCCGGCCGTCACCGTCACCACCTTGTCGGCCTTGGTCATGGTGCCGATGCCCGGCACCACCTTCGAGGTCTTCTGCGCCGTGATCGTGATGTCGTGATCGGACCCGTCGCCGTTCTTCACATAGAGTAAGTTCCGCTGGTCGCTCGGATTCGGCATCGTCTGCGACGCCGCCGCGGCCACCGGCACCACTTCGAGGCCGGCATCGCTCATGTTCTGGACGGTCAAGGCAGTCATCGTCGTTCTCCTCGAAAAACATCACGCCCCCTCCCCCTGCGGGAGGGGTTAGGGTGGGGGCCCGCAGGGCCTTCACCGGCACTGCGGGGAGGGATTGCTACACGCTCTCCGTCAAAATCCTGTACCGCGCTATCCCCTGCCACAGCGCCGGGTCGGCCCCGCGCACGCTGTCGCTGGCCTCGCAGATCACCATGACCGTGGTATGGCCCTCGATCTCGAGCGCCGCTTCCTGCTCGTGCAGCGCGTCGTGGATCGACGCCAGCACCGTCTTGACCGCCTCGCGGCCGCGGGTGCCGCCCTTCGACCAGACGAAGATGGCGGCCACATGCTCCTGGCCCTGCGCGGTCTTGTCGCCGTCATCGCCGGAGACCACGTCGCCGATCGTGACATAGGTCGTCGGCGTGTCCGGCGGCACGTCGTCATAGACCGGGATCGGCGCCAGCATCTCGGTCAGAAGCGCATAGAGCGCCTTCTGCAGCGGCAATCCGGCGTCAGCCACGGGCCACCTTTTGCAATGCCAGCCGGATCGCCGCGCCGATCCGCGCCACGATCTCGGCCTTCTGGGCCTTGTAGGCCGGCAGCACGAAGGGCTGCGGCTTGGTCCCGGGATGCCGGGCCCCTTGCGACTGCAGCGCCGCGCTGCGGCCCCTGCGGGCCAGGCGCGCGCCCTGCTTCAGCGAATGCGGCTTCGTCCCGAATTCGACCCACCGCGCATAGAAGGCCAGCCGCCGCGCCTTGGCCCCGATCACGCCGGCCCGCAGCAGGAAGCCGCGGGCCGTGATCAGGTAGCGCAGCGAGCGCGCCAGCAGCCCCGTGCGCCGCGGCACCCGCGCGCCCATTTCGAACAGCAGCGTCTGTCCGGCCCGCCGGATCTCGGTCTTGATCGGCTCGGCCGCCTCGTCCGGCAACCGCTTCAGGATCCGCCGCAGCTTGTTGACCCCGTCGAACCGCGACGCCATCTCTCTTCTTTCTCACCCCCTTCCCTTGCGGGAGGGGGTAGGGGGAGGGCCTTACGCCAGGCCCTGGTCGTCGGCCAGGATCGCGAGAAACCGCCCCCGCTCGTCCAAATTCTGCACCGCCGCGATCGTCAGCACGCGCCCGGACCAGAGAATCCGGTGCGTCGTCTTGATCTCGATCGAGGGCGGCCGGCGGATCGTCACCCGGTAGCCCTGCGCCGCGACCAGCTGCTCGGCCTCGAGCCGTTCGGCCCCGGTCAGCGGCTCGACCCGCGCCCGGCAGCGATGCGCCAGCGCCCAGGTCTCGAGCTGCCCGCCCGAATCCGTCGGCCCCCGCGAGGAGGCCTGGATCTCGACCGTCTCGCGAAGCTGCCCGATGCGCGGCATCACCAGACCTTGTTCAGATAGACCAGGCTCTCGACCCCGATCGGCATGGTGGTGACGATATTGCCGATATTGACGGCCTCGCGGTTCTCATAGAGATGGCCGAGTTGCAGCTTGACGGCGGAAACGAGCGTCGGCCGCACCTTGTCCGCCGTGGTGCCGTAGCCCGCCTTGTATTCGATCCGCACCGCGCCCAGCTCGCAGCGCGCGCAGGGCCAGACCTGGCCATAGGCGGGCGCCAGGCGCGCCGGCGTCGAATTGGCATCGACCTGGTAGAGCGCGGGGTCGAGCGTCTGCAGCGTGCCGTCCGCGTCGACATACTTGACGCTGTCGACCGAGATCAGCGGCGGCCGCGGCAGCCGGATGACCGGATCGCGGCAAGCCGGGAAGGCATCGAGCGTCAAGCGCCAGGTCTGCTGGAGGAAGGCGCGGCCCGTCATGCCCTCGATCGTTTCGGTCGCTGCCGCGACCAGCGCATCGATCGTGACGTCGTCGTCGGCGAACTCGACGCGCAGATGCGCCTTGGCCGCGGCCGTGTCCAAGACCGGAACCGTGGCGGCGGTGATGAGGGTCAAGCCCATTGGTTATGCCCCGCCCGTCAGATGCGTGTCGCCCCACGACAGGGCCGAGCCGGTCGCCGTCGTCACGATATTGTTGCCGGCGGCGCCAGCGGCGCGCGCGATGACCGGCACCTCGGCCGCGCCGCTGTCGTAATTGCTTTCGTCGAGCTGCGCAGCTGTTGGCGCAGCAGTGCCCGTGCCGATTACGTTGCCTTCCTCGCCGAAATCGACTCCGATCGCGGCGGCGAACGCATAGCCGCAATCCTCCGGCGTCGGCGAGATCAGCAGCTCGTTCGGCACCGCATCGCCCGGATCGGCGCCGCCGGCGGTCGCGGTGTCGTTCCAAGCTGCGTTGCCGATGGTACTCGCGACGGCGAGACCGTTCGCGGCCGTACCGGCATCCTTGGCCCGCAGGGTGAGCGTGACGTCCGGATCGGTCGCCACGGCCGCCGAGAAATTCGTATCCCGCGTCGACCCTTCGGAGATCTGGCTGCCGACGAAGCTGCCATTGTTCCAAAAGCCCGCGAAGATGTTCATCGCCGTGCCAGCGTTCGCCGTCACCGCGATCTGGTTCGGAGCCGTGAACGCGCCCGACACGTAGGTATAGGTCGTTCCGTTGAAGGAGAAGGTGTCGCCATCGGCAGGCGGATCGCTGCTGGAAAAAGTCAGGACGGCCGCCGCCTTCGCGCCGGTCTCGGTTAGATATTCGACGTAGGTGTAGGTCTGGTCGTCGAGCGTGACCTGATCGCCGGGCGCTGGCGGCTCGCTAAAGGACAGCAGGCCAGAAGCGGCAGCGCCTCCGCCCGCGCCCGACGACAGCAATGTCAGCAGCCGCCCCATCAGACCGGCCGCACCAGCAGCACCAGCGCGCGGTCGGCGCCCTGGTTGACCGGCGACCCGGACGTGCCCGACCGGATCTTCAGATACCGCAGGCCCGCCCACGCCGCCGGCTCGATCGCGATCGCGATGCTGGCCGCCGCCGACACCGTGATCTCGGTGCCCGCCGCATCATAGAGATCGGCGAAGCTGGCGCCGACGCCCGTCGGGCTCGCCTGGAAGGTCAGGTCGGCCGCATCCCAATCGGCGGGCATGACGATGCCGGTGAGTGACATGCCCCCGAGATCGACCACATCCGACAGACTCTCTCCGTTCGCGACTGTTGCCGTGACAGTGTCGCGCGGCAGATTGACTTCACCACGAATGGTCAAGGCGGCCTCCTATTTGCCAGGTGACGGCCGGCGGCGCCGGCGGGCTGTCGTCTCGGGCGCCGAAAGCATGGCTTGCTCCTCGGTGCCGGGTTGGTCGACCTGGTCCGCGAACCGGCCTTCGATCAGCGCGTAAGCCGCCGCCGGCGGCAGATCGACATCGGACCCCGCCAGCCAAACACCGGCAGGACCCGCCATCGTCGTCTTCATGCGAACGCGCATCGCTCAGGTTCCGATCGCGATCCAATCGAAGTTCTCGGTCCCGGTCGAGGCCACCAGCGTCGGATCGCTGCCGCTCGTGTTCTTCCAGGCGTAGATATCCAGATTGCCGTCGCTGCCCGCATAATTGACGGTGAGCACCGAGGTATTGTCGCCCGGCGCCGACGTGCCCTTGAGTGTGGCCACGGCGGCCACGATCGTGGCCAATCCTGTCGCGATGGTGGTCGGATTGGAGCCGTCGAGCGCCGACGATCCGCGGGCGATTTTATAGCCCGCGACAACACCGGCCGGTGCCGTCGCCAAGGCCGCCGTCCTATCGGTGCCCGCGATCTTGAGTGCGCCGCCGGTCTCGACATCGATCTCGCCGCCGCTGGCGACGACCTGCTTGTCGCCGCCACTCGTAAGATAGACTTTCGGTTGAAAAGTCGGATCGGCCATCGGGCCCTCCCTTGGAAACTGCCACGCCCAGGAATGAACCCCAGCCAGATCAATGCTGGCTGGGGTTCGGCGATTAGGCCTGCGGTGCGGTCCTGCCGTTCATCTGCACCCACATCGCCGCGATGAACGCATTACCGGCATTGCCGGCCGGCGTGATCGTGGCGCGGATGTACCGCTTGTTGCCGCGGTAGCCCAGCTTGAAGGTCGAGTCGTCATCGTCCTGATCGAAGCTGGCAGCCGCCTCGGTGCCGATTAGGTCGGCATCGGCGACAGAATTTGCGCCGCTCATGTCATCGGCGGCACTCTCTTCCAGCAACACTGTGAAGGTGGCGCCGGCATCCGCGAGGGACCCTGTCGCGATCAGCAGCTCGTTGGCCGCGAAATTCGCGGTGTCGAGAATTTCGCTCACAAAAGCCGTGTTGTCGGTCACCGCGGCGGCCGGGCTGATCGCGCGGCTCACCTTGATGTCGTTATGGATATCCATGTCGAGTTCCTCCGGCGCCGGCGGCACGCGGGCCGCCGGGCTCTCTAGAAGGTTGCGATCGGGAGATCGGCGATCAGCCCAGCTTCACGCGGGCGAAGGCCTCGGCCAGCACCGGCATGCCATCGCCCTCATAGCGACCGATGATGCCGTCCTGGTTGGATTCGGCGTAGAGCTCGACCAGGCGCTGGACCTGCATGTCGAGGGCATCGACAATCCAGTACCAGGAGAAGTCGCCGAACATGCCGACATAGAGCCCGCTGGTGAAGGTGTTGGGCGCGTACTCGCTCATATCGAGCGGCCGGCCCAGCAGCATGTCCGGTTCGCCCTCGCGCACCGATTGCCGCCAGATATACTGGCCTTCGCCGTCCTTCAGCTTCGTGATCTGCTTCACGCCATCGCGGTGAAACAGCCAGGACGCCTTGTTCCAGTACTGACCCTTGACCGCGAACTTAGCCTCGATCAGACCGTCGAACTTGATCTGGGTGGCATCGTTTCCGGTCGAGACGTCGCGGCCGGTCGGAATGCCGTCGTTCGAGGCCGTGAACACGCCGAGCGGCTTCTTGACGCCATCGCCGGTCAGGTAGGCCTTTTCCTGGGTCACCGCGAACTTGTAGGCCAGACGGTCGCTGACGATCTGCTCGATCGGCAGGGACGAGATCCGGAGGAGCTTCTTGCTGATCTTGATCCGCTTCGCCATGGGATTCGGCGCCAGCTCGCGCTTACCGAACTTCATCGCGGTGTCTTCGTTGCCGGTCGACAGCTCGACCGTCCAGTCGGCATCGTCCGGATCGGCGTCGAGCGTCGGCACGCCAAGGCTCTCGGACTTCGTCAGCGCCGGCAACACGGTGCCGCGCTGGCGCATGATGACCGCGTTGTCGACGTTCTTGATCAGCGTGGCCATCCAGGCCGGCGGCGCGATCGTGTAGCCGCCATCGGGATTGGAGCCGGCATTGAGCGAGCGTTGCTCCTCGTCATTGAGGCTCCGCAGCCCACCGACCAGGAATTTTCGGTAAGCCTTCATCTGCCGGGCTTCGATGGTATCGCCGCCGCCCTGGCCACCGGCCGCCGCTTCGCGAGCGCGCTTCTCGGCCTCGGTCTCGCCGGCCTTCGACGCCATCTCGCGGTCGAGCTCGACCTGGCGCTCCTCGGCCTCGATCTGCACACGCAGCTTGTCCTGATCGGCGAACAGCGTGCTGTGCTTCTGCGTCTCCTCGGTGGTGGCGTCCCGCTTCTCCTTCTCGGGCGCTTCGAGGATCTCGCGCATTTCCTTGACAATCTTGCCCCGCTTCTCGCGGAGGGCCTTCAGGCGATCGGACATCGTCATCCTCCAATGAAAAAGGGCCGCCCCATGGCGACCCTGTTGCCGTCACCCTCCGGCGACGGGAATTTGAATCAGATCTCGGCGTGGCGCTGGCGCATGGCCCGCAGGTTCGGCATCGTCGCTGCCGCCGCCTGGCGCTGCAATTCCGCCTTCCATTCGGTCAGGGACCGCACGGCAATGTCGGTTTGCGGATAGGCCGGGAAGGTCACCGGGCTCACATCGAACAGCCGCACCTGCTTGAGCGTACGGATCATGTTGCCCTTGCCGTCGTCTCCCCAGTCCTGCCCGCCGGCGCGCACCGCGAAGCCAAAGGACATCTGGCTCACGTCGCGCCGCTGGATCGGCGCCACCACCAGGTCGCGGATGGTCTGGGTGTCGGGCATCTCGATCTCGATCGCCAGCCCGCGCGCGTCTTCGCTCAAGGTCAAGGTCTTGGACCGATTGCGGCCCAGGACGAAGTTCGGATCGTGATTGAACAGCGCCCGGATGTCGTCTTTCTGGATCGTCTCCAGGAAGGCGCCGGGCGCGACCTGCTCGCGGAAGCCGCCCAGATTCTCCGACAGCTTGTTGAACACGGCCGCATGTCCGCGCAGCACGGGCTTGCCGTCGGCGCGCTTCTCGACCTCGAGTTCCTCGGCGACGAAGAACCGCCGTTCGATCTCTTCGATGCTCATGTCGCGGATTCCCTGTTCTCGCGGGATTGCTTCTGGCCGGCATCCTTCAACAGCACGTCGAGGATCTTGTCCGCCGGCGCCATGGTGAGAGGGATGTATCGGGTATCGCCGCCTTCATAGCCGTCCATGTCCTCCGCCGCGGCGATCTGGTTGGGCGAGATCGAGGCCGTGCGAAAGAGCACGTCATAGAGCGCCGCGCGCGCCGCGCTGTCCCCGCGCAGCAGCCCCTTCATCTCGAAGCCGATGAAGAACCGAGCCTGGTCCGGCGGGCTGAGCAGCGAGAGGTTGAGTCGATCCTCGAAGCGACGCACCCAGGGCAGCACGGTATCGGTGACGAACTCGAGCGCCTGGTGCTCGATGTTCGAGAAGGTCGCCTTCGACAGATCCATGACCTTGTGCGGTGGCACGCCGAAGATCCGGCAGATATCGGTCACGCTGAACTGCTGCAGCTCGAGATATTGCGCATCATCGTTCGACAGCCCAAGCTGGAAGGGCTCCATGCCGCCATCGAAGATCGCCAGCTTGTGCTGGTTCTCGACGCCGCGATGACGCTTCTCCCAGCTCTCGATCAGCGCGGTCTTCGCGTCCTCCTTCAGGATGGGTGCCAGCTTGATGCCGAACTTCGGCGCCGCATTGTTCGAGTAGAACCGCGCCAGGTACTCGCGGGCCGCGACCGACAGGCCGACCGTCTCGCGGTGGTAGCCGATCGGCGACAATGCATTGACGCCGCCATCGAGGCTGAGGCCCGGCAGCCGCAGGACTTCGCGGGACTGAAGCGTAACCGTGACGTTGTTCTGATCGCGGTACTTGTAGCTGATCTTCCCGTCATCCATAGGGACGGGCTGCACGCGATCGGGGTGAAGGGGAATGAGGGCCGCGGTCGCTCCGTCGCCACGCTCGATGATTCGCGCGAAGCTGTCGCCGCGCAGAACCGTATGTGCGGCCATCATCTCGATGAACTCGAATGCCGTCTGCCGCTCGTTCGGCTTGCCATGCAGCAACGGATAGAGCGGATGCTCGATCGCCCGCCGCTTGCCGTTGTCATTGCGCTCCCAGATCAGGAGCGGCATCGTGGCCAGCGTTTCCGCCAGTACCTTGACGCACCGATAGACCGCGGTGACCCGCATGGCGCTGTCGGGTGTCACCGATACGCCGGAAGCCGTCATGCTGCTTTGGCCCCACCATTCGGCAATAACCGGATCCCGAGGCGGCACGCCCGGCGTCACCGTCGAGCGGTACTCGAAGACCTCCATGATTCGGCGCAGCAGGCCCATCGCTCGCTCCTACGCCGCCAGGCCGCCGCGGGCCATGATCACATCGTTGATGTCGGGTTCCGCCGGCGGCGCGACCATCGCCAGTCCCATGCCCATGATCGACGCCACCACGCCGTCGATGCGCAGCGTCGCCGCGCTCTTGTCCGGCTTGATGTTGCCGGCGGGATCGGTCGCGACCGATACCGCCTTGACCATCTCGCGCAGCACCGGATGGCCGCCATGGCGAAGGCGGCCGGCCAGGATCTCGGCCTCGAACTGCTTGGAGGGTTCCGACATCGAGCCGTAGCCCTGCCGGAACTCCTTCATCACCAGGCCCTCGCCCTGCATCCGCACCGCGAACTGCATCGCGTTCCAGGGGTCGAAGCCGGTCTCGACGAGCTGAAACTCAGCCGCATCGGCCATGAGCTGCTGCTCGATATAGCCGTAATCGATCACGTCGCCGGGCGTTAGCACCAGCGCGCCCATCCGCTCCCACTCGCGGTAAGGAAGCCGGTCCCGCTTCTCGGCGTTCTCGACCCGCTGCTTCGGCAGGTAGAGCCGCGGCACCAGATGCCAGAGCCCGCCGATCGTCTCCGGCGGGAAAGCCAGCACCCTCGCCGAAAGATCGACCTTCGCCGACAGGTCGACCGCGGCGAAGCAGCGGCGGCCCTTCATCGCCGCCGGCAGATCCTGCCATGCGATCTCGCCGGCGCAGGCATCCCAGGCCTCGATCGGGATCCAGCGCGTGACCTGCTCGGTCCAGATGTTGAGATGGTAGCGCTTGAACTCGTTCTCGAGGCGCGGGCTCTCCTGCGCCTTGGCGCGCTCGGCCCGGATGTAATCCCACTTCGGCGAGATGCCGATGCTGGGGTTGACCTTCGCGACCGTCTCGTCGGAGAGCCAGTCGTCATTGTCGTTCGCGGCGAAGATCACCGGCAGGAAGGTCGGGTCGACCAGCGTGCCCTCGAGGATCTTCAGCGCGCGATCGTGCAGCTCCCACCCGTAGCCGACGCCCTTGATGCCGGCCGTGGTGAGATAGACCTCCAGCGGCTGCTGGCGCGCGGCCGTGCCCTTATGCACCACGTCGGCGAGCTCTCCGGTCGGCCAGACATGGATCTCGTCGCCGATCGCGAAGCTGGGCGAGAAGCCCTGCTTCGTGCCCGGCATGCGCGACAGCGGCTTGAAGCTCGCCATCAGCTGCGCGCAATAGACCGAGGTCTTGAAGGCCTCGCAATGCTGCATCAGCAGGTCCGAGAACTGGACCATCACCGACGCCTTGTTGAAGACGATCTTGGCCTGGTCCTTGTCGGCCGCCATCGCATAGCCCTGGCCGCCGAACTCGCCGTCGCCCAGCAGCAGCAGCAGCGCCAGGCCCGCCGCGAACTCGGTCTTCCCGTTCTTGCGCGGGATCTCGATATAGACGACGCGGATCAGCCGCGTGCCGTCGGCCTTCTTCCAGCCGAAGATGGTCCGCACGATGCGCCGCTGCCAGGCCGCGAGCGTGAAGGGCTGGCCGGCCCATTCGCCCTCGGTGTGGCGCAGATAGCGCGGGAAGAAATCGCAGGCCGCGTCGGCCGCCTTCCGGTCGAACCAGCACCCCGCCGGGGCGCCGTTCGGCGCCGGCGGATCCGGCTCGTCGGGCTGAGACGGCGGTGGTGCTTCCTCAGTTGAGCCTGTCGGTTCGGGCGTGAGCGAGGAGGCCGATCGGAGAGCCCGGGCCCGCCGGCTCGCCGCCTTCGGTCTTGCCGCCATCGCTCGACGTTCCGTTCGGGTTGTCCAGCGGCAGCGACGCCTGGGCCGCCATGCCGCGCAGGATGTTCTGGCGCGCCGCCGGGTTGAGGCCGAGCCGGTCCTCGTAATCCAGCAGCAGCTTTGCGGTGCGGTGATGCACCAGGATCAGCGGCTCGATCCGCTTCATGCGGCCATGCGCGCTGTCGGTCCAGTAGACGCGGGGCTTGCCCCGGAGCTGCAGCTCGATCGCCCACCACTCGGCCAGCGTCTCGCAATAGCGCTCGAGCGCCTGACGGTCGGACTTCTTGACGATGTTGACGCGGGTGAGCTCGGGCGCCACGCGGGCCCAGAACTTCTTCGCGTTCTCGCTCAGATGCCGCGGCGTCCCGTCCTCGAGGTCCGCGACCTCGACGACATCAGCCATCGTCTTCCGCCGGCGCTTCCCCGGATTCCCCTTCGCCGCCCGCACCGCCGCCGGCTCAGCCCTACGCCCGCGCATGTCTTTCTCTCAAAAAAAGATTCCCGAATTCCGCGGCCCCGCAAAATCTATGGCTCGCGCGGTCCGGAGGCGGGTCGGTCCAGAGATTCGACCCCCCTACCCCCTCGCGTTCATAATCGTTAATGCGCGGGGTGCAGGGCGGGCTGGTCAGGAACGGGGGGCCCTGTTCGCGAACGCGCTGTCCTCGGTCGCGGTCTTGGCGTCGTGGCAGGGCTTGCAGAGCGGCTGCCAGTTGTCGCTGTCCCAGAACAGGGCCTTGTCACCCCGGTGCGGGATGATGTGATCGACGATGATGGCCGCGACCGTCTCGCCCTTCGCCTCATGCTTGACGCAAAGCGGATGCTTCGCGAGGTAGGCCTTGCGGGCTTTGTCCCATCGGCTGTCATAGCCACGCTTGCGGGCCGTGCCGCGGCGCTGGTCATAGTCGGCCTTGCGTTGGGCCTCGGTGCGGGCGCCCTGGGGACGATGCACCGGCGGTCGCGTCGGCATTACATGGCAGCCTCGGTTGTGGGGAAAAGGAAAGCGCCCGGTCGGGGATCTCCCGCCGGGCGCAATTCAACCATCCGCACGCATGTCAATACCTTCGCCCGACCCTTGTCAAGCCTCGCTTAAATCATGCGATGGCATCGGCATTCAAGCGGCCGCGCGCGAATCGGATGCCGAGTTCCACGGTGCCGACGCGACGGCCGGGCCCGTGGCGCCATGATCCTTCAGCAGCTTGTGCTGGGTGAGATACCAGCGCAACCACGCCATGCCCGACCACCACTGGCCATAGACCCAGCGCGCGAGGTCGATCTCCTCCTGCGAGATGGCGAGCCTGATCTCGCAATGGCTCGGCAGATCCTTCCGGCCCTCGCGGCCCCAGACCACCTTGACGCTGCCATCGGCCTTGCGCACCGGCTCCCAGCGCTGGACCGCGCCCGGCAGCCAATCCGGCCGATCGCCCTGGCGCGCATGCACCAGCAGCAGCCCGCGCTGCAGCGGCGTCAGGGCCAGCGACCTGCCCGTCTCGCGATCCTTCCGTCGCACCAGGATCGCTTCATGCACCGCCTCGGCATCCGGATGCAGCTCGCCGGCGGGCCGACCCAGCCCCTCGATCTTGGCGCCGAGCGCGATGATCTCGGCGATGCGCGCGCAGCCGTCGGCCGAGCGGCTCTGGATCTCGATGCCGTCGGCCTCGGCCTCGAGCCGATGCAGCCCCTGCCCGCGATCAATGACCAGGTCGGCCTTCTGGCGCTGATAGGTCCAGTGCAGGAGGGCTTCGATGTCGAGAGACCGCAGAGTCTTTCGAGACCCCTTCTGGATAGTTTGGATAGTTGGATAGTTTTCCCTAAGCCGCATAGAGAAACCCCTTATAAGTGTCGTTCCCTCACATGCGAGGGCCGCAGAAAGCCTCCAAACCCTCCAACCCTCCAAGAGCGTTGATCCGGCTTGGCAATCCTCATGGATAGTTGTGGAGGGTTGGATAGTTCCGGAAGCGGTCGGGCTGCCGCCCTCGCCCCCGCGCCCTCCGCTCGCCAGGCGTCAGCCCGCGCGACCCTCCAACCCTCCACAACTATCCATTTCCATACTCGCCCTCGCTCGACGCCGGCGGCGGCTCGTTGCCCTTGGCCGGCGCCTGCCAGGTCAGCTTGATGTCGAGATAGGATTTCTTGCCGACGATCTCGCCCTTGATGCCCATGTCGCGCAGCTTCAGCCCGAAGCTGGTCTGGCTGATCGGCTTCATGGCCGATTCCTCGGCCCAGGCGCAGTAGGTCTTGAACAGCACCGTGGCGTTGATGCGCTCGCCCGGCGCCGCCGCGGTGCAGCTCGTCATGAACTCGCGCACCGTGTCGCTCTCGGAGCGGTATTCCTCTGTTGTCGCCTTGATCTCGTCGGGCACCGCCAGCCCGTTCTCGAGATAGTCGACCAGCCCCGCCAGCAGCCAGTTGAAGATCCCGGCCGTCTCCTCGTCGATCAGCTCGTCGGCCAGATGCGGATTCGGCGCCGGCCCGTTGACGCCGTCGAAGGTCACGCCCCACAGCACCAGCAGCAGCCGGCGCCAGATGCCGTTGTCCTGGCCGCGCACGATCGGCTTCACATTGGCCGAGAGGATCAGCTTGAAGCAGGGCGTGAACTCGAACAGCCCCTCGAACAGGTGCCGCGCCAGGATCTTCTCGCCGCCGGTCGCGGTCTTGATCACCGATTCCGACAGCCGCGCCCCATGCTCGGGCTCGCTCGCCACCAGCAGCCGCGCGCCCGGCAGCCGCGCCAAGTCGGGCGAGGCGGCGTCCGCGCGCCGCTCGGCATAGAGGAAGGTCTCGATCCCGACCGTCAGCGTGTAATTGCCCAGCACATGCTGCAGCACCTTCAGGAACACGCTCTTGCCGTTGGCGCCGAGCCCGTAGAACAGCACCACCTTCTGCTCGCGCGTCAGCCCGGTGAGGCAATAGCCGGCCCAGCGCTGGATGAAGCGGCGCACCGCCACGATCGGCAGCGCCTCCTCCATGAACTTTTCCCATTTGGGGCATTTCGCCTTGGGATCCCAGACCACCGGCGACAGATGCGTGATCAGGTCGTCGCGCGCATGGTCGCGCTTCGCGACCTCGAGCCCGAGCTCGACCGTGCCGTCGGCGATCGAGAACAGCCAGGGCACGTCGTCGAGCGCCGTCGGCTTGATGCCGAGATAGGGGGCGGCCTCCGACAGCATGCCGCGCAGCTTGTTGTGGTTGCCCGACGCGATGGCGAACTTGTGATGCGCCTCGGCCCGGTCGAGCAGCGCCTCCTGTTTCGCCGCGACGGTCTCATGCTCGGCGCGCTCGGCGAAGGTCCGCGCCTCCTCCATGATCGCATCGGCCGTGGCATGGGCCTTCTTCACGATCTCATGCCCGGGATCCTTCGAGGTGCCGGATCGCTCCCAGCATTGCCCGTTCCAGACGAACCAGCCCGCCTGGTCGACGAAGCGCACGTCGTCGCCATGGCGCCGCCGCAGCCGCTGCCCGTTGCCGACATCGTTGCGCGGCAGCTCCTCGATCGGCTTGCGGTCGCCGCCGAACAGATCGCCATCCGCCGGCGGCCCGGCCAGCGACGCCAGGCGCGCGGCATTCTTCTCGGCGCGCGCCGTCGATTTTGCCTTCGCTCGCGAGGCCTTCTCGTCGAGCGGCTTGGTCTTTGGTGGTTCGGTCATGCCGCCTCGGCGTGGTCGACGATCTCGATCACCGGCGCCGGCGGGCAATGCGCCGCATGGCGCGCCCGCGCCGCCGCCTTCTGCCGCCGCGCGATCTCGAGCCCCTGCGCCTCGTCGGCGCAGACCAGGCTGCAATGCAGCAGCAGCGCCTGCGCGTCGGGATGCTCCCAGTCCATGACCCAGACCGGCCACAGCGCCTGGCGCGGCATGCCGAGGCCCCAATCGAGCGGCGAGCCGCCCTGGGCCAGCCAGTCTATCGGCGTCGGGCAGAGCCGCACGCGCCAGGGCGCGTCGTCGGGGGTCCGGTGCCACGGATCGAAATGGACGCCCAGCATCGACAGTGGGCCGCCGCGGATTGCGACCTGCGCCGGATCCTCGGCGTCGATCAGCA
This sequence comes from Hypericibacter terrae, assembly GCF_008728855.1. Taxonomy (GTDB): domain Bacteria; phylum Pseudomonadota; class Alphaproteobacteria; order Dongiales; family Dongiaceae; genus Hypericibacter; species Hypericibacter terrae. The sequence goes on from NZ_CP042906.1 coordinate 4,165,782, forward strand.
GCATGTCCCAGGCCCGCAAGGCTCGGCCGGCCTCCCAGCAGAGCAGCGGCACCGTAATGCACAGCGCCCCGTCCTCGCGATCGGTGACCGGCTCCCAGCAGCCGCCGCGCTCGGCGCGATAGCGGCCCAGCCCGGGATAGACGCCGTTCCGGAAGCGATAACCCTCGCCCAGCGCGGCCCGAAGCCGCGCCAGCGCCGCCGGATGCTCATGGGCCCGCATCGCCGCCTCATAGGCCTCGCGCGTCAGCCCATGCGCCCCGGCGCCGGCGACGAAGGCGCGGTCGATCTTGTCGGAGGCGTAGGCGGCGATATCGACCGGCGGCTCGGCCAGGTCGGAATCGTCAAGGTCCAAATCGCTCATGCCGCCTTCCCCGCCATCAATCGCGCCCGATCCGGTGCCACCATCGCCGCTGCATCGGCGCGCACCGTCGCCAGCAGCACCTTCGGCTTCGGAATTCGGCTTCTTCGCCCCAGCCCCAGCTTCCGCAGCCGCCAGCGGATCGAGGCTTGGCTGCGCCCGAGCTCGGCGGCGAGCGCGCGCGTCTTCAGCCCTGTCCGTGCCAACACGCGCAGCCGCGCATCGTCGGCCGGCAGATAGGCCCGCTCATCGAAGCGGATCCCCCGCACCACGGCCCGGCTATGCACAGCGGAGGCCGAGATCCCGAGACGCCGCGCTGTGTCTTCCATCGTCACGCCCGAGGCCGCCCATTCGCGCACCTGGGCCACGATCGCGGGGGTCCATCGGAAGTAGCCCCGCTTCACCCGCTTCAGCCCGAGCCGGAGGCATTTGCCGCGCACGGCCGAACGCGACGCCCCCAGGCGCCGCGCGATCGCCGGCGCCCCGAGCCCCTCGGCCACCAGACGACGCAGCTCGGCCTCGCGCGCCGGCGTCCAGATCGAGGGAGGTTTCGGGCCGCCAGGATTCATGCCGCCGCCCCTGTCCGCCGCCTGCGATGCAATTGAGTCCGGATCGCTGCCTCGGTTCGCCGCAGGACCACGCCCATTCGCTCGGTCGGCCAATCTGCATCGCCCATGAGATCGAGCGCGTTGAGCTCGACCGCGCCCCATTCACTGCGAAGTCCCAGCCACCCATGGCCGCGCCCGGGTCCGGCCGAGCGAATTGCCTCGGTGGGGTCGCAAGGCCGTTGCAGCGAGGCGGGTTGCCTCTCGTCTTGTTTCACGTGGAAAGTTGCGGCTGGCCTCTGACCGCGCCAGCCTCCCTGCCAGATCAGCGCCAGCGGCTCTTCATGACGATCGCCATAGGGATTGGCGGCGCGAGTTTTTCCCTCGAGGCGCGCCACGACGCCCCGAAGCCAGGCGAGATCCGCCGGCGCGCTCACGACGCCGTCCCCTCGGCCGCACCGCCCGGCGCCTGCCAGGGCAAGCCCCAGCGCTCGAGGGCGCCCGACCGCTTCAGCCGCTCGATCGACTGGCAGATCGCCAGCCGGTGCGGGTGGGACGGATAGAGCCGCGCGAGCGGCTCCTCGGGCAGCGCGCCGGCCCGCGCCAGGATGTCATAGAGCCGTTCCGTCGAGAGCGCCCGCTCGGCCGTCTCGATCGAGAACAGCACCGCGCGGTCGAGCTCGGCTTCGGTCAGGACCGCCTGTCCCCCGGAGCCTTGGCGAAGGGGGATCATGCCGCTTTCGCCTCCGGATCGTACCGCTCGAGCGAGGCCAGCCCGCGCCCGCGCGCGGCCGTCTCGTGCTCGGCGCAATAGACATGCCCGAGCTCGGTGCCGGCGCAGCAGAAGCGCAGCGTGCCCTCGCGCAGGTCGCCCTGGGGCCAGCGGCAGTCGCGCGGGCCCGCCTCGATCAGCGGGCGCCAGCGCCCCCGGCCCTCCACCAGCGCCGCCGGCATCGGCTTCGGCGCCTCGGCCCGCACGGGGATCGGCGCGCGCGGCAAGGGCGGCGGCGAGGTCGGACCGTTCCACGCCGCATCCGGATCGCGGTCCGGTGGCGGGATCATCCCCCTATGCCCTTCGGGATCCGGGGGACATGGCTTGGGCGCGGCGCGCGGCGGAATCACTCCCGCCGCCGGCGCGCGGATGATCGGCGAAGGCCGCGACGCCAATCCCATGCGGTGCGCCTTGCCGATGACCTGGTTGCGCGTCACGCCCATGGTCGCGGCGATCTGCGAGGCCGTGTATCGCTGCCCCCAGAGCCGGCGCAGCAGCTCCATGCGCGCCTCGGTCCACAGCTCGCTTTCGTTGCCCATGCGAATCCCCTCCTTCGCCAAGGCTTCGGAGGGCGGGCCCTCCGGAGCATAATCCCTTATGCGTCTATCGCGACGAGAGCGCGCCGGCCGAGCTGCGGCGGCGCGTGAAATGCTCCAGCGGCTTGCGGCCCTTGTGCGACGCGGCCAAATCCGGCATCGCCGGCGGCATCGCCACGCGCGGCCGCGCCCCGCCCTCGGGCTCGACCCAGCCGTCGCGCCGCAGCGCGACATAGGCCAGATGCCCCGAAGGCCCGCGCCGCTGGAACAGCGCCACTGCGCGCATCATCTGCAGCCGCATGAAGAACCCCAGCAGCCCGTCGCCCTGCTCATGGATCGAGGCCGCGCTGTCCCAATAAACCAGCAGCCCGCCCGGCGGCGTCGCCTCGAGCTTGTGGATCCAGTCGGTCAGCGCTGGCGTGACGCCACTCGCCTCGATCTCGGCGCGCAGGGCGGCCGACAACGGCACGATGCCGGGGCCGATCGAGAGGGCCTGCCCTCCGAAGCCTTGGCGAAGGAGGGTCATGCGGCCTGCTCCCCGAACTTCCCGACCTGGTTGCCCCAGGCGTCCCAGCCCTCGCGGCGCGCCCGCGCGAACATCTCGAGATAGGGCCCGTCATAGAGCCGCTCGATGCGCTGATATTGCTCGTCGGGCTTGCGGCTATGCTCGCGCAGCGGCGCCAGGATCAATTGCTCGACATCGCGTGACCCCGGCTTGACCTTCGGCGCGCCCCGCGAGGCCCGCAGGCAGAACTCGCTGTTGCCGCGCGTGCCATAGCCAAGGCCCATGAACAACTTGTCGAGATCGGCCCAGAGCGTCGCCGCCGATCGGTTCTGCTTCACCCAGACGAAGCCGCAGGTCTTGTATGTGAAGCCCCAGGCTTCGATGACCCGCAGGGCGTCGGGCAGATGCGGCCAGCAGCCCCACATCAACAGCGTGCAGTCGTCCGCCGCGAGATCCGTGACCGGCAATGCCATGATCTCCGGTGTGGCCATGGTGTCGTAATGCTGCGACGCGCCCTTGCCCTGGCCCCGGTGCGACCGTGTCTCGAAACGCCAGGGTGGGTCCGCAAGGATGACGCGATAGCGATGCCGGGCGTGGCCGGCAAAGGGATCCACCGTCATCGCCCCACCCCGAACGCCTGATCCTCCAGCGACCGCGCCGCGAGGCGCAGCAGCCAGGCCGCCCGCTCGGGCGGCAGGCCGTTCATCAGCAGCATGAAGCCGCCTTCTTCCGAGACGCCGACGGCGATCAGCTGCGCGAAGTCGAGCGCGATCGCGTCATCGATCACGGCGTCGGGCTGGCGCTTCGCCGGCTTCGGATCGCCGACGCGCACGCCGCGGAAGATCGGCTCGACGTCCATCAGCCTGCCCCCCCCGGCGCCCCAAAAGAGGCCCCGCTCTCGCGAGCGGGGCCAGTCTCGAACAGGGAGGCCGCAGTTGTGAGACGCTGCGTCGCCGTCATCGCGCCCAGGCGGGGGACGCCCACGCGATCTCGTGAAAAGGATCCGCCGGCGGGCTTCTGCCGCCACCCGCCGGCGTCGTCCCGCGACTGGCGATGCGCTCGGCTGCCGCGGGAAGAGGAAAGAGAAAACGCCGGCGACGTCTTGAACGGGACTCGGCGCGAGCCCGGAGCGGACTGCTCTCCGTCGCCGGCGTTGATGCGCGCCCGGGGTTGGATCCCGCAGCGCGCATGGGAATGGTGGTGAACTCTCATGGCGCCATCGCCTCGCGCGCGAGCTTGATGGCGCGTTCATGAGAAGCGTCGAGCGCGCCGGATGCTGCCCACTCGGCCTCGATCTCGCGCCGCACCACGTCGGCGCCGAGCAGCCAGCCGGCGATGAAGCCGACGACCACCGCGAAGATCAGCAGCAGCACCAGCCACAGGACCGGAACCTCGATCATGATGCGGCCTCTTCCTGCTCGTCCCGGATCTCGACCAGATGCGCGCGCGCCGTCACCAGCGCCGCCGCCACGTCGTCGATCTCCTTCACCATCGCGCCCGCCTCGCCGCGCGAGATCGAGCCGTCGCGCAGCGCCTCGCCATAGACCCGGAACAGCTCGGCCGTCTCCTGCCCGATCGCCGCGAGATCGACCGCGGCCGCGCCGTCCTCGCCCTGCGGCATCGTCAGCAGCAGCGCGCCCGCCTCGAGCGCCATGAAGGTCGTCACCAGTGGGCGGCCGAGCGCCGCTTCCCAGGTCCGGATCTGGTCGATGGTCGGGAACGAGTCGGCCTCGGCCGGATCGGTGAAGCGCGCGACCTGGGTGCGCGAGCGGCCGATCCAATCGCCAGCACGCTCCAGCCCGCCGAGCTGCGCCACCGTCTCGGCCAGCACCGACTTGAGCGAGCCCGCGGGCCTGGGCTTCTGGAACCGCATCGGCTGGGCCGGACGGCGGGATGCGGCGCCGGCGGTTCCCGTGGCCACCAGCCGGGGAACCTGCAACCGTAGCGGCGATGACGCACGATCCTTCATGCCAACCCCTCCCCGCACCAGGCGCCATGCTCGGTTTCGTCGGTTCCGGCGATGACCGCGAGCAGCAGCGCCAATTCATGGTCACGGGCGCGGCGACGCATCGTCTCCGAAGCGAGGGGCATGGGCTTGCAGCCGAACGAATCGAGCGGCTTGCCCTCCAAATCCAGATCACGGAACTCCTGGGCGCAGGTCATGCCGCCGCTTCCTCCCGCGGATAGAGATCGGGCCGCAGCTCATGGCGCGACACCCCAGTGACCTTCTCGATATCGAGCACCCGCTCGGCGGTGGCGACCCGCTCGGCGCGGTTGATCCAGTCCCAGATCAGGGCCTGGCTCACGGCGGGCTTGTGCGGGGCCAGCTCGTTCAACGCCCGCGCCAGCTTCGCCTGGCCGCCCGCGGCTTCCACCGCGCGTTGCAGGGCTTCTTTCATGGAGGGAGCGCCGGAAGGGTTCATGGCGCCGAGAATATAAACTTTCTTATCGGACGTCAATAAGAACGTTTATCGGATATTGCGATAAGACTTTTTATAGAATTGGGTCATGAGCAAATTTGCCACGCGTCTCAAGGCATTACGCGTCGAGTTCGGATTGTCGCAGAAGCGGCTGGCCGAGATCCTGGGCGTCAAGCAGCCCTCGATCACCCAGGCGGAAAAGGGCAAGAGCCTCGAGCCGCGCTTCGTGATCGACGCCGCCCGCCATTTCGGCGTGCGGCCGGAATGGCTGCGTGGCGACGATGATGGCCCCCGCGAGGCCGAGGCCCCGACCGCCAGCGTTTCCAGCATCGCCGTCATCGGCCATGTGCAGGCCGGCGAGTGGCGCGCCGCCTATGTCTGGGACCGCGATCAGTGGTATCCGATCGCCATCCCGCCGGACCGGCGTTACCCGCGCGTCGAGCGTCTGGCGCTCGAGGTGCGCGGCGATTCGATGAACAAGCTCTATCCGCCGGGTTCGATCCTGGTCGCCGTGCGCTATGCGGACATCGGCAAGCGGCCGGCCGCCGGCGAGCGCGTCATCTGCCTGCGCCACAACGTCACCGACCAGGTCGAGGCGACCGTCAAGGAGCTCGAACTCGAAAAGGGCGTGCTGAGCCTGGTGGCGCGCACCACCAACCCGCGCCGCTACCCGCCGATTCGCATCGACGGCGGCAAGACCGCGCCGCTGACGCTGCAGGAGTCCGGCGACGAGATCGAGATCTTCGCGCGCGTCACGGGCGCCTACTGCATCGAGTAATGATCGCGTCAGTCGCGCACGCCGATCTGCAGCACGGCGCCGCGGCTTTCCTTGCCCATCGTCCCACCATGCAGCGCGTGGATCACGGCCTTCGCGCGGCCCTCGTCGGCAGCGTCGAAGAGATCATGGCCGCGCGGCAGATATCCGATTTGCTCGCCGGTCGCGGCGCGCAGCACCTTCACCGCCTCCGAGTCATGACGATTGCCGGGCTCGGGCTCCAGGATAGCATCCTCGCCGATCCGGCAGCGCGTCAGGATATCCTGGCGCGCCGTGCCGTCCGGATTGCGGAATGATTCGCCGACCACCGGGCTGAGAAAGGTCCGCCAACCCTCGCCGAACTCGCGCCATTGCGTCTGTTCGCCCGGTTGCCATCCGGCCGCGCCGGACGTCCATGCGGAGGCCGCCATAGCCTCGGCATCCCTGCGCTGCCCGCGTCGAAGGTAGATTACCAGCACTGTTATGGCCGCCACCCCGGCCAGCAGAATGACCACCGCCATGCCCGCCTCCCCCACAACCCGCGGGCGAGTATCCCAAAATGCCGCTTTGCCGGCTCCATAAATTTTCTTATTGACAGCCGATAAGAAAGTTTATACTGTCTCCCCACACGCTCACAGCAGCGGCCGGGGAGGCCACCGATGTCCAACGACCAGATCGTTCGCAGCTTCAACGCCTTCGTCGGCTCGCTCGAGGATGGGAAGTTCCATGCCGAGCTGACGCAGCAGCTCGAGGAGGCGGTGCGCGAGCTGCATGACGCCGCGATCGAGCGCGGCGGCAAGGCCAAGGCCAAGATCGCGCTGACTATCGACCTCAAGCTCGACGGCGGCATCGTCGAGACCGCTGCCGAATACAAGGTCACCCTGCCCAAGGCCGAGCGCGGCCGGACCATCTTCTGGGAAACGCCCGAGGGCCATCTCAGCCGCGCCAATCCCAAACAGACCGACATGTTCCGCGACGTCACCGGCGGCAGCGACGCCGTCCGCACCGTCTCGTAACGCCCCCTTCCCTCATAGGAGTTCATTCTTATGGCCGATCCGATTCGCAATTCCGACGCCGAAGCGATCATCGAGACGATGAAATCGCTGGCGCCGGTTGAATTCCTGACCGCGGTCGCGCCGGGGCACCCCGGCGATGATGCCAGGATGCTGGCCGTCCCGAACGGCAAGTCGATCGTCAGCGTCAAGAAGTTCGTCGACGAATGGCGCGACAAGCCCGAGCGCCGCGAGGGCAGGGTGCCGCTGCTCGATCTCGCCGCCTTCATCGAGTATGTGAACCGCTTCAAGGATGGCGACACGCTGGTCTTCGCCGACAACAGCCGGGAGAAGCCCGCGCTGGTCGGCGTGATCGACTATCACCGCGCCGGCTTCGACGGCAACCCGGCCTGGTGCCGGCATCGCGCGCTCTACGACTTCCCGCTGTCGGAGGAATGGCAGGCTTGGCACGGCAAGTCCGGCGAGAAGATGAACCAGGGCGACTTCGCCGAGTTCATCGAGGATCACATCGACGACGTGATCGCGCCGGGCCTGGGCAGCGACGGCATGCCCGGCGGCGATCCGCTGATCGACCAGCTGCTCGCCACCTTCGGCGGCGTGCCGGCCTCGCCCGCCAAGCTCATGGAGCTGTCGCGCGGCCTCGCCGTCTTCTCGAACGACAAGGCGGTGCAGGCGATCAACCTCAAGAGCGGCGAGGCGACGATCCGCTACGAGACCGCCCACACCGACGCCAATGGCGGCAAGCTCGACGTGCCGCCGCTGTTCCTGATCGCCATCCCGGTCTTCACCAATGGCGAGAAATACCGCATGGCCGCGCGGCTGCGCTACCGCCTGGGCGGCGGCGGCATCGCCTGGTTCTTCGAGCTCTACCGCACCGAGAAGGTCTTCGACCACGCCCTGGCCGAGGCGATCCAGAAGGTCCGCGACCAGACCGGCGCGCTGACCCTGCTCGGCCGGCCGGAGTAACGGCGATGAGGGGCCGCCCGTTCTCCCTCCTGGGGTTGCCCGGCGTCATGGCGCTCCTCGCGCAGGGCAGCGCGATGCTCGGCACTGCCATCGATCTCGTCGCGAGCCCTCAATCGACGACGCATCGCTATAAGCGCCTCCGCCGTCGCAACAACGGCTTCACCGGCGCCGAGCTGCGCGATATGCGCGCGCGGAATGGCGTCGGTCGCCCGCCCTACGCCAAGCGGGCGGCGATGAAGGCGAAGGCCGCATGACCCGCGCCCTCACCGCCCTCGCCTGGCTCGCGATCCTCGCCGTCGGCTTCGGCTGCTGGGTGGCCTTCCCATGACCGCCGAGATCGTCAACCTCGCCGTGGTCCGCAAGATGCGCGGACTGCTCGACGACGGCACCGTGGTGCCCTTCGCCAGCATGCGGACCGCCCGCGCCGACGCCTTCATCGCGGCGGTCGCGGGCCCGCCGACGCATCCCTGGCGCCGCGGCCAGGCCGTCCGCCACAAGCTGACCAAGCGCCTCGTCGGCCGCGTGATCGCGATCCATGAGCGCCCCGGCCTGCCCGGCACGGTCGCGAGCCTGATCCTCGACACCAACCCGAACCGTCTCCTGAGCCCCGACGACTACGAGCCGGTGCCCGAAGACGACTTCAACCCGCCGCCGGCGGCTTGACCCCAGGAGGATTTGCCATGCACACGCCCGCCACCACGGCCCCGCTCGACATGTCCCCTGACGCGGTAGAAGCCAGAATACGCGATGCCGCCATCGCCGAAGCGGCCACCATCGACGTTGGCTTCGTCAATAGCTTCCGCCAGATCCAGGCGCGTGTGCAGGCGAATGCCGCCGCTAAGGGCTTCTGGTTCGAAGGCCAGACGCGCAACAAGGCCGAGATGATCGCCCTCATGCATTCCGAGCTGTCGGAAGCGCTCGAGGCCATCCGGCATGGCAACCCCGCCGACAAGCATTGCCCCGAGTTCGACAACCTCTCGATCGAGCTCGCCGATACGGTCATCCGCATCATGGACTTCGCGCAGGGCTTCAACCTGCCGGTGGCCGAGGCTATCGTGGCGAAGACACTCTTCAACGCCACGCGGCCCCTCATGCACGGCGGGAAGGCGTTCTGATCATGACCATTCAGAACTTCGTCCCGAACCATGAGCCGCTGTTGCCCAGCAATGGCGACATGGAATCGACCGGCCCCTGGATCATGACCGCCGGCGGCCGCGCCTATCACTTCCTCACGCCCTCGCCGGCCGAGATCGACATCCTCGACATCGCCAACCACCTGGCGAAGATCTGTCGCTTCAACGGCGCCTGCCGCGGCTTCTATTCGGTGGCGCAGCATTCGGTCCTGGTCTCGGACCTCCTGCCGCCGACGCCAGACGGGCTGCTGCAGATCCACGGCCTGCTGCACGACGCGCACGAGTTCGCGGTCGGCGACAGCACCACGCCCCTGAAGAAGGCGCGGCGCTTCCTCCTCGGCGCCGGCCCCGACCAGGCCGACCCCGACACGATCATGGCGCAGTCCTGCCAGCGCGCGATCATCCAGGCCCTCGGCCTCCCCGAGCCCGACGAGGCGCAGGCCCGGCAGATCCGCGAGGCCGACTTCCTCGCCTTCGCGATCGAGCGCCGCGACCTCATGCCGAAGCCCCGCGCCGGCGTCCCCGACTGGGACGTGAAGCTTCCGGACACAAAGGGTTATTACCGCATCTATCCGCAGCCTTGGGATCTGGCGAGTCGGATCTTCCGGCGCCGCTTCGACGTGCTGGCGGCGCGCTACACCGCCGGCACGAAGGAGGTCGCATGATCCGCTCGACCGGCACCCTCGGCCCCAACCAGCTCGCCGAATGCCGCGACCGCTGGCCCGCCTTCCGCGACCTCGAGCGGCGCAGCACCCAGGCCCGCGCCGAGACCATCCGCTCCTACGACGCGACCCGGCCCGGCGGCATCCGCCTCGCCCTGCGCCGCCTGGACTGGATCGAGCAGCAGGTGGCGGCATGACTCCGGATCAGATCGAACTTGCTCGCCACGCTTTGGGCCTGACGAACGGCCGCCGGCGATCCTACCGCAACCATTTCGTCACTGGCGAAGGATCCCATGACTACGCGGCGTGGCAGGCAATGGTGGCAGCGGGCGAAGCCACGCGCACCAAGGGCAATGCGATTACGGGCGGCGATGATCTGTTCCGCCTGACCAAGATCGGCGCCGTCGCGGCGTTGAAGCGCGGCGAGACTCTCGATCCGGAGGACTTTCCTCCATGATCCCCCGCATCATCCGAGGCGCCGACCTGAAGTTCACCCGCCCCGCCGGCTGGGACGAAGCGAAGCACGGCCCCTGCGGCGACCTTCACGCCCGGGTCACAGGCGACCTGATCGAGACCGCCTGGTCTCCCACGGCCGAGGAGCTCGCCCTCCTCAACCGCGGCGGCGTCGTCATCCTCGGCATCGTCGGCAGCCAGCCGCCCGTCTCGCTGACGGTCGAGCCCGCGAGCGCCGCGATTCCGCTCAGCAGCTTCGGCGCGGCCTTCCCCGCCGGCCCCGAGCCGATCGAGCCGCGGGAAGGCAGCGCCCCATGATGACCTGCTGCCGCCGCGACGATTACAGCCGCATGCTGGGCCAGCTCAAGGCGCGGACCGACGCGCCAGCCAAGGCCGCCCTCGCCGCCGCGACGCATCATATCGAGCGTCGCGACGAGACCGAGGCCTGGTTCGCCGTCCTGCGCGTCGCCGACCCGACGCGCTACAGCCTCGAACGCTGGGCGCAGCGAAGCCCGGGAAGCGACATCTGACATGGCCGACCGCAGCGCCATCGAATGGACCGACGCGACCTGGAATCCCACGGTCGGCTGCTCGGTCGTCTCGCCCGGCTGCAAGCATTGCTATGCGATGAAGCTGGCCGCGCGCCTCGAGGCCATGGGCCAGCCGATCTATCGCGGCATGACCCAGCCCTCGAACGCCGGCCCGGTCTGGACCGGCAAGGTCGAGCTCTCGAACTGGGGCCAGGTCATCAAGCCGCTCTCCTGGAAGCGCCCACGCCGGATCTTCGTCAACTCGATGTCGGACCTGTTCCACGAGAACCTGGCCGACGAGGCGATCGACACCATCTTCGCCGTCATGGCGCTCTGCCCGCAGCACACCTTCCAGGTGCTGACCAAGCGGCCGGCGCGGATGCGGGAATATATGAAGGGCCGCGGCCAAGGACGAGACTTCCGAATACTCGGCGACTTCCCACTTGAGCGCGTCAGCATGTCCGCATCGGTGGACTTTGACGAAAGGGAATGGGGCGCGCTTAAAAAGCACGGGAACCTCTATAGCCTTTATTGTTCCGTGCCGTGGCCGCTGCCGAACGTCTGGCTCGGCGTCTCGACCGAGGATCAGGAGCGCGCCGACGAGCGGATCCCGCTGCTGCTGGAGACGCCTGCCGCGATCCGCTTCATCTCGGCCGAGCCGTTGCTGGGGCCGGTCGATCTGACACAGATCGATGACGGCGCTGCTCACCGTGAAGTGCCGCGCGAAGAGTGGGGCTCGGTCGATGATGAAGAGAGCCCGCCGGCACTGTGGTGGAATACGCTAACCGGCGAGAGAACGATCATGCACGGCGGCGCGACGGGTGACTGGACGCGCACCGACGCCCATCTCGACTGGGTCATCGTCGGCGGCGAGAGCGGCCCCGGCGCGCGGCCGATGCACCCGGACTGGGCGCGCAGCCTGCGCGATCAATGCGCCGCGGCCAAGGTGCCGTTCTTCTTTAAGCAGTGGGGCGAGTTTCGGGAATTCGACACGGGGTCGCCCGAGGTCGAAGAGATCGAAGCGGACTCCGAGCATGCGGATTCCATCGTGCCCTGCGCGATAAGGCCATCATGGATCGCGGCCGACTGCCGTCACTTCACAACGCGGCGTGATCTGCCCGATGGGATTCCTTGTCGTATGATCGAGCGCGTCGGCAAGAAAGCCGCCGGCCGCCTCCTGGATGGCCGCGAGCATTCGGAATTCCCGGCATGACCGCGCCTCTCCGCATCCAGCGCCGCCGCACCAAGGGCTGGCGCATGCCGCCGAACACGGTCTATGTCGGCCGGCCGACGCGATGGGGCAATCCGTTCTACCTCCTCAATGAGGAGGGTTGGCCGCTTCTCGAATGCCCGCGCGCGTTGATCGCGCCGGGCGAAGGCTATTCCGGACTCGGCTTTCACAATGACATCGGCTGGGATGAAGCCGAGGCGCTGGTCGTCAAGCTGTTCCGCGAGCGCTGCATCGACAAGCTGCCGGACCTTGCCCCCTTGCGCGGTAAGAATCTCGCCTGCTGGTGCCCACTCGACCGACCCTGCCATGCCGATGTCCTGCTGGAGATCGCCAACCGATGAAGCCCCCGCCCAACTGGCCCGCCGGCGTCACCCCGCTCCGCATGGACAAGGCCTGCGCCGCCTATTTCGTCGGGCTCACCGTCAGCGAGTTCGAGCGCCAGGTTGCCGACGGCCGCCTGCCGCCGCCGGAGCGGATCCGCAATGTCGACCGCTGGCGCACCAGCGCCCTGCGCCAGGCGGTTGATCCCGCCCGCTCGCCGGAGCAGGATAATCGCAGCGACGAGGAACTCCTGGCGGGGCTGGACCATGGCGACGATCGTCAGACTGCGCGGCATTAAGAAGGTCCGGTCCAAGGGCCATGTCTATTACTACCACCGCGCCACCGGCGAGCGGCTCCAGGCTGAGCCCGGCACCGCCGCCTTCGTCGCCGAGGTCGCCGCGCTCGAGCGCCGGCCCGAGGGCGTGCCGGTCGGCCAGCAGCCCCAGGCCCGGATCCTCGGCAACCTGATCGCCGCCTATCGCGGCAGCCCCGAATTCGCGCGCCTCGCCGCCTCGACCCGCGAGGATTACCAGCATGTCTTCGACTATGTGAAGCCGCTGGAGGGCGTCGCCATCCCGCGCTTCACCGCGCCCTTTCTCTACAAGATGCGCGACAAGGCCTTCGCCCGGCACAAGCGTCGCTTCGCGAACTATGTCGTGCAGGTGATCCGGCTGCTGTTCGCCTGGGGCATCCCGCGCGGTTGGCTCAAGGCCAACCCCGCGCGCGACGTGCCGCTGATCGAGCGCCCCAGGGACACACCCAAGGCCAACCGCGCCTGGAGCATAGCCGAGTATGACGCCATGGTCGGGCGCGCCACGGGCGGCCTGCGGATCGCGATCATGCTCGGCTTCTGGGCCGGCCTGACCGAGGGCGACATCGTCCGCCTGCCGCGCGCCGGCGCCTACGATCGCATCGCCGGCTTCATCGACTATCGGCGCCGCAAGACCGGCGTCGAGGCCTCGATCCATGTCGCCGGCGAGCTGCGCGCCGCGATCGAGCAGGAGCTCGCCCGCACGCTGGGGCCCAAGGCCAAGGTCACGCCGGCGACGCTGGTCTGCAACCGCTGGAATCGCCCCTTCACGGAATCCGGGATCCGCTCGAGCTTCGCCAAGCTGCGCGCGCCGCTGCTCGCCGAGGGCAAGGTGAAGCCGGGCCTGACGATCCACGGCCTGCGCCACTCGATCTCGCGCGATGTGATCGACGCCGGCGGCAGCGTCGAGGAAGCCGCCGCGGTCAACGCCCAGACCACCGACGAGATGGGCAACCACTACAGCCGCGAACGCAATCGCCAGCGCCTCGCGAAGAAGGCCGTCGGGCGCATCGAGAAAGAACGGAAGCGGGCCAGACTTGGAAAACCGTTTGGAAAACCGCGTCAGACGGGCTGACGATCGACCGCATAAACCCTTGAGGAGAATGGTGCCCAGGGACGGAATTGAACCGCCGACACGGGGATTTTCAGTCCCCTGCTCTACCAACTGAGCTACCTGGGCGGGATCACTCCGGCGATCGAGACGTGCGCTTATAGAGAAATTCGGAGGGGCTGTCCAGCCATGCGGCAGCGCCCCCGGTCCAAAGCTAACTATCTAAAACAGCTGACAATTTCCAGGTTCTTCATGAGCTCGGGGAAACCGCGCCGGCTATTCTTCGTCACCCTCTTTGCGGGGGACCTCGTCCTCCGGGCTTTCGTCGGTCCGGACCCGATATGATTCCTTGAGCCAGCGTCCGAGATCGATCTCGGCGCAGCGTTTCGAGCAGAACGGGCGATGAGCCGGATCGCGAGGGCGTCCGCAGATCGGGCAACGGCCACCCTTGGTCGCGGGCGCTCCGGCATCACGGCTTGCCGGCGCCTCTCTCTGGCTGCGCTGCTCGCGTTCCGCCCGGCGACGGGCAAGGTCCTCGATTTTGGCACTCATCGGACGGTCTCGAACATCCAGGCACAGCGTTCTAAAGCGGGCCGTCCCCGATCGGTCGGCGGAGCGCCAGCCTACCGGTGGATTCGCAGGCCTCGCAAGGTCCGAAGAAAAGCTCGGCCAGAGGGACTCCGCGGCGTTGCCGGGTCATCTGCACCAGCCCCAGATCGGACATCGGCAGCACGCGGATGCGGGCCGGATCGTCGGCGAAGGCGCCCCGCAAGGCCTTCACCACCCGGTCGCGATCGGCGCTGCTCTCCATGTCGACGAAATCGATCACCACAAGGCCGCCGATCGCACGCAACCGAAGCTGCCGGGCGATCGTTTCGGCCGCCTGCAGATTGAGCTTCAGCCGCAGATCGGCGCGGCTCGCACCAACCCGCCGGTTGGATGCCGTCCCGCTGTTCACATCGATCGCCGTCAGGGTTTCCCCGGGCTCGAACAAAAGCCATCCACCATCGGACAGAGGGACACGGGGATCGAGCGCCGCCCTCACCGCCTCATCGAGCTCCTTCGCCGTGGGGATCCATTCACGCTGCGGCACGGTCTCGATCACAGGCATGTCGCCAACCGAAACCCCGGCAAGTCCGGTCTCGATCCGTCGCGCAAGAGTGCGATTGTCGGCGACGATTGTCACCGGCTCGCCGCCGGGAATCTCGCGCAGGCGCGAGAGAACGGCATCTGCCGGCGGCTGAAGGCAAGCCGGCGCGGTCGCGTCGGCACATGCAGCCATGCTGTGCTGCCAGGTGGCGACGAGGCCGGAAGCTTCCTTGAGAATGCTCTCCGCAGGGGCACCCGACGCCCGCGATGTCAGGCGAAGACCGATCGCGCTGTCCGCGATCAGGCCGCGCAGACCCGCACGCAATCCGCGCGCCATCTCCGGTTCGAGCGGCGCCTCCGTCATATGGACGCCGCTCTCCTTGGAGAGGAGATCGATATAACGCCCTTCGAGGATCGCTGCCGCCGTCAGCCTGGCCGATTTCTCGCCTCGGCGTTCCTGCGCGACCTGGACCAGGACACGCTCGCCTTCGACGCGCTTCTCGCCCCGGCGTAGCGGCAGCAGCCCGGTCTCGGCATCGCCGGAAGCGGATCGATCGAATGCGACGAAGGCCGATCCCATGCCGGAATCGACCCGCACCACCTGCCCCAGGAACAAAGCGCCGCTGCGGTCGCGCAGGTCGGGTGCATCGATGCGATAGCCCATCAGCCGGCCCTGGCGCCACAACGCCACATGCCGCTCCGGGCCGCGTTCGGCCACGAACAGGCGGGTCGGATCCGGCTTGGCCACCGGCCTCTAGCCCGTGCGACCCGGGATGAAGCCCAGGCCCCGCAGCATCGCTGCCGTGTCGTAGAGCGGCAGCCCGACCACATTGGAATAGGAACCGACGATCTGCGGTACGAACTGCGCGGCACGGCCTTGGATGGCATAGCCACCGGCCTTGCCCTCCCATTCCCCGCTGGCGAGATAGCTTTCCATCTCCTCGGCCGACAGCCGCTTGAAGGTCACGGCCGTGGTGACCAGCCGGTGGGTTTGCCGGCCGTCGGGTCCGATGAGGGTGACCGCCCCCAGCACCCGATGCCGGCGGCCCGACAGCAGGGTCAGGCATTCGCGCGCCACTTGCGCGTCCGTCGCCTTGGGCAGAATGCGCCGGCCGCAGGCGACCACCGTGTCGGCCGCCAGCACGAACTCACCGGGATGGCGAGCCCTCACGGCCAAGGCCTTGGCGAGCGCCAGCCGGCGCGCATGCATCGCCGGCAGCTCGCGTCCGCGCGGGCTCTCGTCGATATCGGCCGCCTCGACCACAGCCGGCTCGATCCCGATCTGGCGCAGCAGATCGAGCCGGCGCGGCGAGGCCGAGGCGAGCACCAGTCGAGGGGAATCGAGGCGGGTCGGGGTCATGCCCGGGAGCACCCCCGCATGGGCTATTTGAAGCGGAACGTGATGCGGCCCTTGCTGAGATCGTAGGGCGTCATCTCGACATTCACGCGGTCGCCGGCCAACACCCGGATGCGGTTCTTGCGCATCTTGCCCGAGGTATGCGCCAGCACGATATGCTCATTGTCGAGCTTCACCCGGAACATCGCATTGGGCAGCAGCTCGAGCACTGTGCCCGAAAACTCGATCAGATCTTCCTTCGCCATTCACACTCCATCGATGCCCCAGGGTCTTCGCGGGTGCGCGCATGCGGGCCAGCGGCCATCCGGGGTTGAAAGCGGCGCGGGATCATAGCGCCTGGGCTCGCCGTGGCAAACCCCTGCTGGTGACCCCGAAAATGGGGCATTTCAGCCATTTGGGGGCCGCTTCAGAGATTGACCGGACCGCCGCTCGGAAATTTGGCCTTGATCCGCCGGATCAGGCTGTCCCGGACCTGCCGATAGGCCTCGAGCCGGGTTTCGCGGCTGCCCTCGATATGGGAGGGATCGAAGGTCTGCCAATACTCGACCTCGCAGGCCATGGTCCGGGTCATCTCGACCGCCCGGTGCTGGGCTTCAGGCGACAAGGAAATGATGAGGTCGAAGGAGCTGTCCTCCAGCTCGTCGAAGCTCTTGGATTTATGCCGGCTGATATCGATGCCGATCTCGTCCATGACCGCGATGGCGAAGGGATCGACGGCGTCGGTCCGAACCCCGGCGGAATCGACGAAGATCCGATGCCCGTGAAGATGCTTCAGGAGGCCCTCCGCCATGGGAGACCGGATCGCGTTGAGGCTGCAACAGAAGAGAACGCTCCCGGGCAGATCCTGCATCGCCGCCTATGCCCTGATATGGAGCACGCAGATCAGCGTGAACAGGCGTCGCGCGGTATTGCTGTCGAGCTCGATCTTGCCGGCGAGCCTTTCGCGCAGCAGCTCGGCGCCTTCGTCATGGAGGCCCCGGCGTCCCATGTCGATCGCCTCGATATGCGAGGGCGAGGAACGCTTGATCGCCTCGTAATAGCTCTCGCAGACCGTGAAGTAGTCCTTGACGATCCGCCGGAAGGGCGTCAGCGACAGGATGTGCTTCGCCACCGGCTCGGCGCTCTCATTGCCGATGTCCAGTACCAGCCGGTTGTCCTCGATGCCGAGCGAGAGGTCATAGGGACCCGCGGGCCCATCCACCAGCGTGAAGCTGTTCTCTTCGATCAGATCGTAGATCGCGACCGCCCGCTCATGCTCGATCTGCGGATTGCGCCGCACCACGGAGCGCTCGTCGAGCGTCACCCGGGCAATGCGGCTGGTCGGGGGCGCGGCCGGCGGCTCCACGCTCGGTCCTCAGGGCAGATTGAGACGGATGGCGATGGCGCGGGCATGCGCCTCGAGCCCTTCGGCGCGTGCCAGCCTGATCGCGGCGGGCCCGAGCCGGGCAAGGCTCTCGGCGTCGCAGCGGACCAGCGAGGTGCGCTTCAGGAAATCATGGACGCCGAGGCCCGATGAGAACCGGGCACTGCGCGCGGTCGGCAGCACATGGTTGGGGCCGGCCACATAATCGCCGACCGCCTCGGGAGCATAGCGGCCGAGGAAGATCGCGCCGGTATTCTGGATGCGCTGGGACAAGGGCTCGGGCTCGGCCACGGCGAGTTCCAGATGCTCCGGCGCGATGCGATCGACCAGCGCCACGGCATCGTCCAGTCGTTGGACCAGGATGATCGCGCCATGGGCGGCCCAGCTCGCCCGGGCGATGGCGGCGCGGGGCGAGCGCGACAGCTCGGCCTCCACGGCGCGCTCGACCTGCGCGGCGAAGCCCTCGTCGTTCGTGATCAGGATCGCCTGGGCCGCCTCGTCATGCTCGGCCTGGGACAGCAGGTCCATCGCGATCCAGGCCGGATCGTTGGCGCCGTCGGCCACCACCAGGATCTCCGAAGGTCCGGCGATCATGTCGATGCCGACCTGCCCGAAGACCAGGCGCTTGGCGGCGGCCACATAGGCATTGCCGGGCCCGACGATCTTGTCGACCGCGGCGATGGTCGCTGTGCCATAGGCCAGGGCCGCCACCGCCTGGGCGCCGCCCACGCGATAGATCTCGGTGACGCCGGCGATCTGCGCGGCCGCCATGACGGCGGGATTGAGCGTGCCGCCCGGCGTCGGCACCACCATCGCCAGCCGCTTGACGCCAGCGACGCGCGCCGGCACCGCATTCATCAGGACCGAGCTCGGATAGGCCGCGGCACCGCCGGGGACATAGAGGCCGACCGACGCAACCGGCCGCCAGCGGGCTCCCAGCTGCGCGCCGCTGGCATCGCGATAATCGATATCCGACGGCATCAGCTTGCGATGATAGCTCTCGATGCGCTCCGCCGCGAAATGCAAGGCATCGCGCACGTCGGTCGGGCATTGAGCGGCCGCGTCGTCGATCGCCGTTCCGGCCAACCGGATCTGATCGGCCCGGAGCTCCATCCGGTCGAACCGGCGCGTGTAGTCGATCAGGGCCGCATCGCCGCGGTTTCTCACCTCGGCGATGATGGCGACAACCGCGTCGTTGACGTCCTGCTGCGCCTCGCGTTTTCCGGTGAGGAACTCGGCAAATTGCGCTTCGAACCCGGGTTGGCGCGCATCGAGCCTATGCGGCATCGACCGCCTCCTGAATTCGGCTTACCAGCTCGCCGATCGCTTCGGGATGCAGCTTCAGCGCGGTGCGATTCACCACCAATCTTGCGCTGACCTCGGCAATGGTCTCGATCTCGGCCAACCCATTGGCCTTGAGCGTGGCGCCGGTCTGCACCAGATCGACGATCCTGGTGCAGAGTCCCAGTTGCGGGGCCAGCTCCATGGCGCCGCTCAGCGCGATGCACTCGGCCTGGACGCCGCGCGTGGCGAAGTAGCGACGCGCGGTTTCGGGATACTTGGTCGCGACCCGGACATGGCTCCAACGGCTGGGATCGTCGTTCGCCACCAGCTCCTTCGGCTCGGCGACCGCGATCCGGCAGCGCCCCACGCCCAGGTCGATCGGCGCATAGAGCTCGGGATAGTCGAACTCCATCAGCACGTCGCTGCCGGCCACGCCCAGATGCGCCGCGCCGAAAGCGACGAAAGTGGCGACGTCGAAACTGCGCACACGCACCACCGTGAGGCCGGCGATGTTGGTCTGAAACCGGAGCTTGCGCGAACGGTCATTGTCGAAATCCGGTTCGACCCGGATGCCGGCACGCGTCAGCAACGGCATGACCTCCGGCAGAATCCGGCCCTTGGGCAGGGCCAGGATGATCGGATCGGTCGAATTGCCTGTCTTGCGTCGCATCTGCGCCGTCATGCCGGACCCTTCCGGTCGGATCCCGCCTCGTCGGTCCCGGCATGCTCGGGACGCCAGGCCGTCGGCCAGGCTTCGCCCAGATCCTCGAAATGGCATCGCACCGCCTCGACCTCGAGCCGTACGGTGGCGTTGCCGGCGAACATGATCAGGATGGCATCGCCCTGGGCCTGGACCGTCAGGAGCTCGAGGAACTCGGGGCCCTTGGCTGGCGTGAAGCCCCGCATTTTCACGCCGCGGACGCGATCGAAGCAGACGCCGCAATGAACGCGCTGATAGACCGGCCCCTGCGTTTCGCCACCCGCAAACTCGGCATCGCCTTCGTCGTCGCCTGGCCGGATCGCGGTCGCCGATCGCGCGGCCGCTTCCCAGAGGAAGCGGTTGGCCACGAAGGCAAAACGCTTCTCCTGGGCGAGATAGATCATGTCCCGCGGCCGGATCAGCGCATCCTGCAGGCAGGCGGCGATGATCGCCAGATCGGCGGCGTCGCGCGCGCGAAGCTTCAGTCCGGCGCCCCCGGTCATCCGTGGATCCGTTCGATGTCGGCGCCGCAGGCCTGGAGCTTCTCGGTCAGCCGCTCATAACCGCGATCGAGGTGATAAACGCGGTTGAGGATCGTATCGCCCTCGGCCACCAGGCCCGCCATGACCAGCGAGACCGACGCCCGCAGGTCGGTCGCCATCACCGGTGCGCCCGTGAGCTTCGGCACGCCCCGCACCATCGCGGAGGCGCCATGGACCGTGATGTTCGCACCCATGCGGGCCAGCTCGGGCACATGCATGAAGCGGTTCTCGAAGATCGTCTCGGTGATCATGGCCGCGCCCTGGGATACGGTCATCATCGCCATGAACTGGGCCTGAAGGTCGGTGGGGAAGCCGGGAAAGGGTTCGGTGATCGCGTCGGTTCCCTGCAAGGGACCGTTGGCGCGACTGACATGCAGGCCCCGGTTGGTGGGCTCGATCGCGACGCCGGCCCGCTCGAGCACGGTACAGACCGTTCCGATCAGCTCCCGGTCGGCGCCGAGAAGCTCGACCGACCCGCCGGTGATGGCAGCCGCCATCGCATAGGTCCCGGTCTCGATCCGGTCGACCACCACGTCGTGGCGGGCGGCGTGAAGCCGTTCCACGCCATGGACGAAGATCTTGTCGGTGCCGGCGCCCTCGATCTTCGCGCCCATCGAGGTCAGGCATTTCGCCAGATCGATGATTTCGGGCTCGCGCGCCGCATTGGTGATCTCGGTCGTCCCCCTGGCGAGGCTCGCCGCCATCATGAGATTCTCCGTGGCGCCGACCGAGACGATCGGGAAGGCGACCGACCCGCCCGTCAGCCCCCGGGGCGCCGTCGCCAGCACATAGCCTTCCTTGAGCTCGATCTCGGCGCCCAGCTTCTGCATCGCCATCAGATGCAGATCGATCGGCCGCGTTCCGATCGCGCAGCCGCCGGGCAGCGAGACTTCCGCATGACCGGCGCGCGCCAACAGCGGACCCAGCACCAGCACCGAGGCGCGCATCTTGCGCACCAGGTCGTAATCGGCGCGGGTATGGCGGATGTCGCGGGTGGTGAGCTCCATGACCTGGCCGGTATGTCCGCCCGGATGCGACTGGCCGTTCAGCCCCACCTCGGTTCCGATCTGCGCCAGCAGCCCGGCCATCGTGCTGATATCCGCCAGATGCGGCACATTCCCCAGCGTGAGCGTTTCGTCGCTCAGCAGGCTCACCGCCATCAGCGGGAGCGCGGCGTTCTTGGCGCCGCTGATCGGAATATCGCCCTTGAGCGGCTTGCCGCCACGGACGCGAATCTTGTCCATCTTATGCCCTCGGAACCCTAAGGAACCGGCCGCCCGCGCGCCCGGCTTTCGTCGGGGCTGGGAACCGGTCGAACCGTCGAAGATCGGCGTCAGGAGGCGGACCCGGCGCCGGCTCAAGGCAGCCAAGCCTTGGCGAGATATTAGTCGAACCGACCGTCATTGGGAGCATGCAAAACCCGGCCCTCGGGCATGCCGCCTTTCCGAGCCGCGGCCGACGCGCGGCGCCGGCCCTTTAACGTTCGTGCGCGCCCCCGTTTTCCTCGCCCTGCTCCGCGACGTCGCCGTCCTCGGCGGCCGAAGCGCTGTCGGCGCGAGCCCGCTGCTGTTGCTTGCGGCGCAGCAGGTTCCGGCGCAGTTCGGCGGCAAGCCGGGCGTCCTGGTCGGCGCCGCGAACGACGCCGTCATGGCCGGCGCGGGACTGGACCGCGCGGGAAGGTTTGGGACTCTGATCGGGCATCGGCGAGGGCTCCGGCATCGGGGGCGCTGCGGAAATAGGCCGCCCGCCGCCCGGGGTCAAGGCTCGAGCGACCGGCAGATGCCGCCAGCGGCATGAGGGGGAAAGATGGAAGGGGATGATGGCAGGATTGGGATGGCCAATCCGGAAGGGACGCGCCAGCGATCGGGTGCCCGCAGGGGGCCAACCGATCTCGAGGGCCGAAGAGGGGCAGGATGTCGCGCCCGGAGGAACCGGGCCGGAGGATGGTAATCTTCTTAACCTGGAAGGCCTTAGACTGGAATCGGCCGGTTGGCCTTCGGCCTTGCTCTGGCCAGTCGGCTTATGGCAAGTTTCGCCGCCTTCGAGGGACCTGCGGACGAGCCCGCAAGGACGCCTCCTCGATGGTCAATGCTCGTGCCGCCGTAGCTCAGAGGTAGAGCACGTCCTTGGTAAGGACGGGGTCGGAAGTTCGATTCTTCTCGGCGGCACCATTTCTTCCCGTTTTCTTCGCCATATCGCAGGGCCGCGCCAGCATCAGGTCGCGCGACAGGCCCGCAGTTGGTCGCGCAACCGTTTGTAATCGATGACCGCCTGGCCCAACGCGCTGCCGGGCGGCAACGCATGAATTTCGTCGGCCAGACGCCACTGGAATTCCGGACTATAGACCGGTACCGGTGGACAAGCCGTCACGACCGGCGCTCGGCAGGCCGCCAGCATGAAGATCATGGCGAGCGCCAGGACGCGCATCAGAACTCTCCCCGTCTCGCTTGATCCTCGATGGCGTTCAGATCGGCAGGTGCGTCGGCGCCGGCTCGCGCCATCTTCTTCTCGACCTCGAGCGCTGCCTCCGAGCTGTCGGCTAGCTGGCCCGACGCCCCGGCGGATTTGCCGAAGCGCCAGACCAGGTAGAACAGGAGGCCGAGCAGCAGCATGAGCCCGCCGATGACGGCATAGGTCTGCATGGCTATTTCCCCTGAGGATGGTTTCTGAACCGGCGATCGAGCTCCGCGCGGGCCAGCCGCACGAGCAGCGCGAACAGCCCCGCGCCCCCGACTGCAGCGCAGCCCACGGCGATCAGGGCGATCTCCCAACCATGCATGGCTCAGGTCGTCTTCGGCTTGTTGGGCACGACATAGACGAGCAGCGGCGTGATCGCGGCGATGATCGCCGTCACATTGCCTTCGGTCAGGAAGGAAGGAGTCACGATGCCAAAGGCCTGGTTGAGGATGGCGAGAATGGCCATCACCAGGGCCACGAGGGCTTTGTCGAGCGTGGTGAACATGGGGCAAGCTCCGTGGTTGCGGCACCCGCGGGATGCGGAGGCCGGTGATGCGCTGCGGTCGGAGGACCGGGGTCAGATCAGGCGAAAGAATCGATGGGCGCCGATGATGGCGACCGGCGTCTTGCCGGCGGCCCAAGGGGGCGCGGCGATCGAGGAAGCGTGGTAATGGGTGGCACCGCCCGTGGGATCCGGCACCTCGCCTCCGAGGACGGCAAAGCAGGATTCCAGGCACTCGGCGAGCTGCCGGGCCTTCGCCGCCTTGATCTTCGGAAACATCGGATCGTTCGGCAGCCAGCAGGAGAACTGATAGGGTTTCAGGCAGACGCCGCCGATCCCCTCGCCCCACCAGTCCGGCTTGCCATCGTTACCGAGATCGAGCTCCGCGCGGTTCCGGATGCACCAGGCGACCGCGATCTTGCCGGCATCGATTTCGCCGCGGGCCTCGCCATAGACGGTGCGCGCCATGATATCGAGGTCGCCGAAGCTGCAAGGTAGCGCGATCCGGCTCACGGCTGGCTCCTGTCGATCTTGTTCTCGATCCGCAGCAGGATGGCCTGGACATTGCCGAGCTGGCTTTCCACCACCGACAAACGCGTATCGAGGCGATCGTTCTTGCCCTGCCAGGCCTCGACCATGTTCACCCGCTCCTGGAGCGAGCCCATCCACACGCCGAAAGCGGCGGTCTGGAACATGAGGGCGCCGATCAGCGCGATCGGGACTTTCTTGTCGAGGTGCCAGCTTTCCTTCGGCTCGGTCATGATGGCTCCTTAAGCGAAAGCGACCACGCGCAGCTTCCATTTGGTCAGATCCGGGAAGAACTGCCCGCGCGTCGTCTTGTCGAGTGCCTTGAACACCGCCGTCGTGTTGGGCGCGATCACCGTGATGTTGGTGGTGTCGACATAGGCGCCGAACTGTGCGGCGCCGCTGCCTGATCCGGTGTCCTGGATCGTGTGCGGAGTCACCTGGATGACATCGCCGCTGGCGTAGTTCCCATCCGCCGACTGGCAGACCAGATAGAACTGAACCAGCTTCGGAAGAGCACCGAAGCCATGCGCGAAAGTCGGCGAGCTGTTCTGCGCGATCGAGGTGTCGGCGCTCGTGAAGGATTTCGTGATGACCTGGGTCGGCGGAACCGCCGGGGCGCCATCCTTGCGGCTATAGATCGGAACGCGCACGTTCTCCGAACCGTCCTCCGACACGACCAGGCAGGCATCGCCCGCCGCCGTCGTGATGTTGGCGCCGCCCGGGAGGATCAGCGTCGTCGCGTTGTGGGTGAGCGTGAGGACGCCGTCGAAGATCAGCCAGGCATGGCGCCCGGCCCTGTCGGTGGCGAAGTCGATGTCGGTGATGGTGGTGGTGCCGGTAACGTGGAAATAGCCGCCCTCGCCGATCGAGATCGTGCCGGCGGAGGCGATGTCGCCGCCCCTCTCCCAGAATGCCGCCATCGCATCGGGCGTGACCGCGCGGCCTGTATCGGTGCCGGCCAGAGTCTCGGCCGTCGTCGCGAGCTCGACCGCACCCCGCGCCGTCATCGACGCCGAGGGCACAGCGCCGTTGGTTGCCGACAGGATCCCGAGCCAGACGGTCAGGCTCTCGTTCTGCAGCGAACCCGAATCCCAGGCGACGGTGACCGTCGTGTTGGTGGCGAAAGAAGACGAGGCGATGACGCCATAGATCGTCCCGGTACTGCTGCCCGACGCCTTGACGCGCCGGCCCGAATGCCAGGCGCCCGCGACATCGGTCCCGGCGATCGCGAAGGAGGTGCCGGATAGATAGGTGACCGCCGCCGCCCCATCGCCGTCGCCATATTCGAACCACTCGGCCCCGTTGGCATAGGACCGCAGGTCGGCCAGCGCCTGGCGCAGCGCATTGTTCAGATTTCCTGCCGGACAATTCTCGGCGATGTTGATGCCGGCGATCGCGGCATTGCTGTTCGCGGTGGTGCTGTAGTCCTTGACGGGCATGGAAGTGAGTTCCCGATGAAACAGGCAGAAATTTTCGGGCCGGCGCCCGATTCTTGCGATGCCGGAGGGCCGCTCATTTCCCCCACAGGCGGGCCAGCACGCCCAGAAGACCGATGCCGGTGTCGATCGCTTGCTGGGTCGAGGACGGACCGCGATTGGGCGTGAGCGTTGTCTGGGTCGACCCGCCCTGGCCGTTGAGGAATCCCAGATAGGTCGCCAGTGCATTCTGGTTGGCGGTGGCGGCGGTGTTGAAGCGCTGCGCCGCTTCGTTCAAGAGCGCCTGGGTTTGTTCCTGGCGCTGCTGGCCGACGGTATTGAGGGCATTGATGTCGACATAATCCTGGCTCGCCTGCTCTGGCGCATAGTTTGCGGCCTGCTGCTGATAGTCGCGTTCGGTCTGGTAATTCTGGTTGAGGGTCGATGCAAGCCCCTCGGCCAGGCCCCGCGTCGTCGCCTCGTTGCCGCCATAGCGGCCGGCGCGGCTGAGCTGGTCGGTGATGGTCGAGGCCGTCCGGCGTGCCAGCGCCGCGTTGTAGGGATTGCCGTCGAGATAATTGCCGTTCAACACCCTTGTCAGATAGGTCGACGCCGCGTCATTGAGCGGCGAGCCGTTGGTCGCACGGGCGACACCCATCGACTGCGCCCGGAGCTGCTCCGGCGTGAAGTCGGCCGTCATCTGGAAGTTCGGCGCCTGGGGCGTGAAGGCGCCCGAGTTATAGAGCGACGTCGCCTTGGCGATGACATCCTGCAGCGGCTGCTGGACCGGGCCCCATGGGGCCGAGCTCTGAACCGTCTGGTTGTTGCCGCCGCCGCCACCGAAATCAGGCATCTTGCAAATCCTTCTCGACCAGATGATGGGTCATGTCGTAGCCAAATTGTTTGAGCACGCGAGACCAGCCGGGACGCGCCACCAGCGACATGCCGCGGCAGCCCTTCTGTCTCGCCCAGTCCTCGATGATCGCGATGTGATGCTGCCAGCGCTCCCGCTCGTTGCCGACGCAGATCTGGATATGGCAGACCATCTTGCGCGGATACACGGCGAGCTCGGACACGACGACGGCGAGGACGTCGTTCGCGTCCTCGTCCCAGACCACCCAGATCTGCTTCTCGCCATGACGGGCGGAACGCCGGATATCGAAGGCCTTCTCCTTGCCCCGCGAGGTCAGACAGGCCTCCTCGAGACGTTGCTCGATCAGCGGCCAGACCTGGTCGACGTTTTCCGGTGGAACTCCGACGAGGCAGGTCACGCGAAGGGCTGGCCGTAGTGGACCGGAGCGACGGTGCCGGGGCCGAAGCGGGTGTTCGCGGTGAGCCCCTGCAGCAGCCCCGCATTCTGCGCGAGGTATTGGAGCAGGCCCACCGGCAGCGTCGGGGTTGTCGAGACCGTTGTCGGCGCGGCTGGGTTCAACACCGCGAGCAGGCCGCCGCCGGCATTCGCCTGCTGGGCGTTCTGGGCAATGGCGGTGTGAGGGATCGGCAATCCGCCGCTGTCGCCGCGACCGCCATTGGCGCCAAGGCCGCCCTGGTTTGAGCCGGTGTCCGAGCCGTTCGCACCCTTCTCCGGTGCTCCCGCATTCTGCCCGCGCGTGACGCCGGCGGGATCGCTGCCATTGATGGCGCCATGGATCCCGCCAACGATAGCACCCCCGCCGGTGCCGATGAGTGAGCCGGCCGGGCCGCCGAAAGAGCCGATGGTTCCGCCGATCTGCGAACCTCTCCACGCGCCGCCCAGGATGTCGCCGAGCACGTCCCGGAAACCGCGCTGATCGGGCGTGTGACCGAGGCTGGCATCGCCGGTGACGCCGCGTTTGACCGTGGGACCGCCGGCCGTCCTATAGCTCGGACCCGTCACCATCTTGTCGATGTCACCCTGGCTGATGCCGGTCTGGCTGCCGCTGCCATAGCCAGCGCCCAGATGTCCCTGTTGCGCGTTCTTGGCGGCCGTGCCCTGCTTGCTGTCGTTGCGAGAGCCTTTGCCGCCGTCGCCATTGCCGCGACTTGCGCCTCCGGTGCCATCGCCAGCGTCGCCGTGACCACCGCTCGCGACACCACCGCCCAGCCCCCAGAACTCCGGCAGGCCGGTCTTCGGGTTGATCGTGCCCGACCCGCCGAGGAGCTGCAGAATGACGGCTTCCAGCGGCGTTATATGCGCGAGCAGCGTGTCGCCATGACGGCCTCGGGCGGCCAGCAGCCGCGCGGCGTGGGCATGGCGCGGGCCTTCGCGGGATGCGTTCCGCGGCCTGGCAATTGCCTTCCCTTGCGGGGCGAGGATTTCGAACAGTCCGCGAGCTGGTGCTGACATCTGACTACCCGATGATGGCGACGCCGAAGACCCGATCGGTCGTCGCGCTGTTGCTGTGCGTGAGCGTTGCTGCGCCCTGGGATCGAGCGGAGACATGGAGGTTCGCCATCGCGCCGGCCGCGTTCGCTGTCGCCGGCATGAACAGGATCACGCTCTGCGCGCCGATGCGGGGATCGGTTAAGGTCGTGGTCGTCGTCCCCGCCGCCAGCGTGACCGTCGTCGTGCAGTTGAGCTTGCCGGCGAGAACGCCGCGGATGACGTCATGGACGCGCGCGAGATAGGTCCACAGCCCGGCTTCGCCGCCCGATCCGACCGGCGCCGGCAGCGGCTTGAAGACCGTGGTCATCGCGTTCCGCCCGGTTTGAACTCGGGCTCGACGCCCAGGATGTGGGCATAGGCCTCGCCTTCCTCGATCGCGATCCGTGCCCGGTGGAACCGCGCATCCCGCCGCGCGGGGCAGAGACCGTTATCGTTCATGGCGACCGCCGGGCTCCAGGCGACCGGATCGTTCAGCCGGTTGCGCGTGCCGAGCGCGACTGAGGCCGCGGCCCCGTCCACCAGCGGACGGACGCCCGTCACCAGCGTGCGGCGGCCCGGCGTGATCTGAGTCTCGCCGCTATCGACGGTGGCGGCCATGGTGCCGCCATTGAAGAAGCCCAGCTCATGGCTGGGCGTGAAGGCGGCCAGGAACAGCCGGCCCGAGCCGGTGAAGGCCGCATCGTCGAGCGACAGGCTGGTCGCGTCGAGATTGCCGATCAGCGTATCGATATTGTCGAGATTCCAGGAGGACTGGACCATCGCCGACAGAACCAGGTCGCAGGCGAACTCGGCGCGCGACCAGCGCCCGAGCTGCCAGTGATAGATCAGCGCCTTGTCGGGCAGGCCCGTGCCGCCGCCGACGCTGGGATAGCTCACCACATAGAGCTTGTTGACCGGATCGACCGCGCCCGTCACCCGGTGCAGGCTGTTGAGATCGACTCCATGCTCGGGATGCTCGAAGAAGAACCGGTCGATCTTCTCGGCGCCGATCGGCTGCAGCTGCTGCCCGCCGGCCAGGAGATAGAACCCGTCATGGGCGAGGAAGAAGAGCAGGTTCTCGAACTGCGCCGACGCCCATTCGGCGAGACAGCCCTTGTCCTGGCTGATCTTGTCGAAGGTGAAGGTCAGCGGATAGTCGGTGCGGATGCCGAGCCGGATGCAGCGCTCCTGCAGCACCACCAGATTGTCGCCGCCGAAGAGGCCGAGGATCTGCCCGCCATCGGGCATGTCCTGGAAATCGGCAGCACCCGTCGTCCAGTCGAGGTTCTCGACATCGCACCAGCTCACCCGGTTGGAGTTGGCGCCGTCGCGCCCCAGCGCCACCACGTCGCGCGCCACCGCGATATAGCGGGCACCGGCGGGCGGCGAGCCGCCCTGGGCTGCGAAATTCGCACCGGCCCCCATCGCGATCGACTGCACCGCGTCCGAACCGTTGACCGCCAGGCAGACATCGCCGAACTGGGCGAAGCGCCAGAGACCCTGGGCCGGCGTGCTGTAGGCGCCGCCCGAGGTCCGGCTGAAGTCCGACCAGACCGCGCCGTCGAAGCCATGGAGCCGGGTCGCGTCGCCGGCGTAGGACTTGACCGTCAGATCGGTCGACCGCAGCGTGATCGCGCCCTGGATCCGGCTGCCGGAGGCGGCCGTGCCCGACGCCATCAGCGTCTTCAGCGGCCGGTAGGAGCTCGCCGCCGGGATCACGTTCTTCGCCTCGGTCGCGCCAGGGCTGCCGAAGGCCGAGCCGTCGGGCAGGAACTCGCCGACCGGAATCATGCCGTCTCCCCTTCATTGCCCCGGTTCGGGGACCTGTCCTACAGTGTGGTTTCGCGCTGGCTTGCGATCGAGCCCGGCGAGATCCGACCCCGGGCCCGATGATCCGTCTTCTCTGCACCCAGCGCGGCGCCTTCCCGATCAAGCGATTCCTCGAGGTCGACGGCCGTCGCCAGACGGCACGGATCGCGCCGGCGACCTATCGGAGCGACATCCGCGCCGGAATCGAGGGTCCGGCGACCTATGTCTTCACCGATCTCGAGCGCGTGCCGCCGCCGCGGCTGGGCGAGCTCGCCAAGGAGTGGGAGGAGCTCGAGGCCGCCGGCGGCAACCGCCTGCTCAACCATCCGGTACGGGCGTTGCGCCGCTACGAGCTGCTGCGCACGCTCTACGAAGCCGGCATGAACCAGTTCAACATCTACCGGCTGGACGAGATCCGGCGCCCGTCGCGCTATCCCGTCTTCATCCGCCGCGAGAACGAGCATGACGGCGCCGTCTCGCGCTTCCTGCAGACGCCGGAGGAATATGACCGCGAGCTCGAGGCGATCCAGCGACTGCCGGTCGCGCGCGATACCCTGTTGGCGGTCGAGTTCTGCGATACGCGCGACGCCCATGGCATCGTCCGCAAATATGGCGCGGCCATCGTCGGCGGCGAGATCAAACCCTTCCACCTCTATGTCTCGCGCAAGCCCATCGTGAAACATTCGACCGACGCGATCGTCAATGCCGAGACCGCCGCCGAGGAGCTGCGCTATTTCGAGAAGAACCCTCACGAAGAGGCGCTGCGCGAGATCTTCGCCCTGGCGCGCATCGACTATGGCCGGATCGATTACGGCTTCCGCAAGGGCCGGCTCCAGGTCTGGGAGATCAACACCAACCCCTATTGGGTGGTGGACAGCGAGCCCGATCCCCTGCGGGTCGAATTGCTGAAGCGGCGCTCCAAATGGCTGGCCCAGGCCTTCGCCCGGATCGATACGCCCTAGCAATCGGTGAACGGCCCTGCGGGGTCGGTTGCATGACAACCCTGGCGGCAGATATCGGCGCGACCCGGCCGGCTGAAGGCTATGATCCGCTCGACCCTTCGCCCCTCGGTATCCAGGGCGTGGGATTGCTGCCGACCGGCGCCCAGATCTCGGAAGAACCCTGCATGTTCGACCAGGCACCGTCAGCGTCGCTGAAACGGGTCCAACCGTCATTGCCCGTCGCAACGAGCACCGCTTCCTCCAGCGTCACGCCGAGGTTGCCGTGGATAATGCTTTGCGCGATCGAGGCCAGCGTGGCGTCATCCAGGGTTGCGGCGAGGACGGCCTGGATCTCGAGCCGAGCGGCGGACGACAGCGAGGCATCCGCCAATGTCCGCGCCAGTGCAGCCTTGATCTGGACTGCGGCGGCCGATGATAGAGTCGCATTGGCCAGCGTCACGGCGAGCGCGCTGACGATCTTGACCGTCGCAGCCGATGAAAGCGTTGCGTTCGCCAGCGTCTGCGAGAGCGTGCCCGCGATGGCGAGCTTGGCCGCCGATGCCAACGTCGCGTCGGCAAGGGTGACCGAGAGGGAAGCCGTCCCCAGCGGCGTGGCACCGCCACCTAAAGTCCGGAGGAACCGGCCCCGGTTTGACGGCCCCCGCCCAGGATGAACGAGTATTGACGGCTGACCGATATAGTAAGGCGGCAGGTTCGGATGCGTGGTCCGCGACAGCGTGCCGTTAATCGTAAAGTTCTGCCCGGCGATTAGATCATTTTCCGGATTCCAGTCGCCTATCATCGGCCAGTAGGCCACCAAAGCGGCGGACTGGATTGCCTTGGGACTGATACCGGATGCCAAATACGCAACCTCGGTATCGGAGAGCGCCACATTCCAAATCGCGCACTCGGCGATTATCGAGGCGTTGTCGCACACCTTGTTGTTCGCCGCGTTGTCCTGCTTTCCGGCGGATACCCGGTCCAACCCGGATGGCGCGCGGCTGGTGGCATTCGTGGCCTTGTTGGCGCCATTGAGGAATATGGCGCGGTCGGTCGCCGAGGTGCCCACACCGCAGAGATGATTCCAAGTATTCAGCGTCGAATTGACGCCTGTCGTCGCGCTGTTACTGCTGACACTGTCCGCAGCCAAGAAAGAAACACCGCCGTTCGACTGGCCGATCTTGAATTGATTGATGTTATCGGCGCCAGTCGAATTCAGGACGCTGAGGACGCTCTGGAGAGCCGCGCCGCCGGTATTGATAGTGGGCCACCACCACGCCGCCATGGTGAGCGGATAGACCGATAGAATGGCGCTGGGATATCGAAGAAAATTTGAGGTTGACCAGCCCGTGCGCGCCATGAGGTCGGCTCCGCCGAAATGCCTAGTTCAGCGATTCCAGAACGTACTGGTGAAGCGTCATCGAGCCCGTCGCGACGGTCTGGGTGAAGAATAGATCCACCACCTGGGAGGCCGTGCTGTCGAAATTCGTTCCGACGACAGGCGCGGTGTTATAGGGGATCATGAACTCGCCGCTGCCGCCCGCGGTAGAGAGCGGGCTGGCGATGACCGCTTCCGACCGCCATGTGCCCTGGCCCATGAGATTGGCGCTGGTGCCGATCGCCCGGCAGGTCAGTAGCAACTCGAGCACCCAATGGACGTTGGTCTTGGCCACGATGTTGAGATTCATGGCCAAACTATCGAACACAACAGTGCCGCCGAAGCGCACGTCATACCGAGCCGTGCCAGGGGTCGTCACGGCGCAGGAGATGCGCCCCGCCGCTGTGATCCTAACGGCCTTGCCGACAGCCGAGAAGAAATTGGCCGGAAGGGTGAATTTGGCCGCCGGCGGCAAGCAGCTCGCAGCCGCAGCCGCCGTCAGGACAGAGCCATCGCCCTGGGCCGTGATAAGGGTTTCCTGCCAGCCCTGAAGTGACATCTGATATTCTCCATCTGACGGCGCTACGGCGCCTGGAACATGGGGTTAGAATGCAGCCCGCTACGTTCTTGCTGACAGCCTACAATCAGGCCCGCTTCATCGAAGCATCGGTCCGAAGCGCTCTCGCCCAAACCTATCCGGCGCTGACGATCATCATTTCCGACGACTGCTCGACCGATGACACTCTCGCCGTCATCGAAGGTGTGGTAGCGGGGTATTCGGGCCCGCATCGGGTGATTGTCCGGCGGAATGGCGCCAACACTGCCATCGGTCATGTCCGTGATCTGTTGCCGTTCGTCGAGACCGAATTCGTCGTCCTCGGTCACGGCGACGATATATTCGAGCCGAAACGCGTCGAGATGCAGATCAAGCGAATGATCGACGATGACCTCGCCGCGACAGCCTGCAACGCCACCATCATCGACCGAAACGGCAACGGTCAGCGCCTGCGACTGGACCCGGGCAATTTGCCGAAGCCCTCCATCGAGGAATTAAGCGTCATCGGTCGCAACCAAGCGCAGCTCGGCGCCGTGCTGGCTTGGCGCATGGAGCTATTCCGGGACTTCCCGGAACCGACACCACCCACTCGCCGGATTGATCAGATCGTATCGTTCCGCGCTCTACTGAAGCGCGGGCTCGGCATAATGCCGGAGCCGCTTGTCCGCTGGCGCCATCACGAAGAAAACCGAAGCCCCGAGATCCAGAAGCGTAATGCCAAGGATGCGGCGACCCAAATGCAGATCGACGAGCGGAAAGCCTGGGCTCGTATCGGCCACGCCCACTTCATGCTTAACGATCTGGCATGGTGGGTGAGCCAATTCCCAGATGATCGGAAGGCCGAAATTGCCAAGGCACATCGGGCCCTAACCCGGCGCCTCCTTAAGGAGTCCGAGGCTTGGGCTAAACTCCGGTATCAGATGGCCAGGGCGAAAGTGACCGAACACTAATGGCCTTGTCGCAATTGCTACTTTTGCGAGCCGATTGGGGCCGACTAGACTCTCTGCCATGAGCGCCTGATTCTCGGGTTACGCCGCATGGAGCGGATCGCGACGGAATACCCCGAATATAGTGACGTTCCTCTCGTCTATGACCCCAAGGATTGGGACTAAGCATTCCCGTCCGTGAGCGTGAAGCTCGTCACCGTGAAGTTCTGACCGGCCGCGAAGACCGCGTTGTCGACGGCCATGTCCCCGCCACCGCCGGTCGCCGTCACAGTACCCTGGATGTGACAGGTCGTGCCGCTGCTGTCATGGATACGGAAATGGGCTGCCGTGCCGGCATTGTCGGCCGCGCTGTCCTGCCAGGTTCCGGAAAGCGCCTTGGAGCCACCGGACGCCGCAGCCATCCAGTCCGAGGGCAGCGTGACTGTCGCCAGGACCGTGCCGCTGTTCGCGGCTGCGCAGTTCGCCGGCGGGGCTCCGGTCCGGATCGTAAGGATCGGGGCCGTACTGATCGTGGATTCGATGCTGTCCAACCGCGCATTGCGGACGGTCGTCGAAAGCTGGACGGTCATGAATAAACCCTCACTATCTGCGCAAAGCCGGCTCGGCTCCCTTCATCGGCGACGACGAAGGCGTATGGCTCATCTGACATTTTGCGGCCGCGGCCGCACCCGCAATGTGGCGCCGCTGTAGGACGCCCGCCGGTCGAACACCTTGAGCTTGTCGAGGGCGGCGGCGAGGCGCGCCTCATATTCCTGCCACAGCGCGCTGTCGCCCGTGGCCTGCGCCGCTTCCGCCAGGGTCGCGAACAGATAGACGTCGGGCGCGTTCGCCAGGAGCCAGTTGGTCGTGATGCTGTCGGACAGCGCCTCGAACCGCTTCCAGTAATCGATCTCGACCTGATAATCCTGGTCCGGCGGCGGCGCGAACTGCAATGCGCTGCCCAGGATCGCATAGACCCTCGGCCGCGCCGCCGTGCCTTGCGGGTAGGACCGGTCGATGATCTCCGGGCTCACGCAGTCGAGCGAACCCACCGGATCTGCATTGAGCTGGATGCTGCGGAGCTCGAGGAAATCCGCGGGCAGGTCCAGATAGGCCTGGTCGAGCGTGGCGGTCGCCCGCTGCTCCTGGGCCCGCAGCCGCAGCTCGCGCTGGAACCGCGCCTCCGCCAGGTCGATATAGTCGTCGAGCTCGCTCTCGAGCGCGACGTCGCCCTCGCGGCCCAGCCGGCGCGCGACCGAGGCCTTGAGGGCGGCATAACTCGCCAGCGCCATCTTACCGCTTCCCCCTCACCTCATTGATCCATCTCGGTCACATGCAGGTCGCCGCCCGCGGAGATCTGCACCGCCGACACCTTCTGGCCCGGCGTCACCGTGAAATATTCCGGGAGGTTGGCCGCCATATACATGTCGGACGTCGTCGCCGTCGGGCTGTTCGCGATCTTGACGCAGGCCGCCGCCGTGACGATCACGCGAACCGTCTTGGTCTGCGCCCCGAAACCGTTGGCGATCGTGCCGGCCGTCCCGGTGAAGGCGACCTTCTGATGGGTCCCCTGGCGATAGGTCGTCTGCAGGCTGGGATTCCCCGCCATGGCCGCTCTCCTTCGGTTCAGGAATATTTCGGCGCGAGCGTGACCGTCACCACGCCGGTTGCCGAGGTGAGCGTGCCGGTGAAGTCGATCCCGATGCAGTCGCCGTCGGCGATGTCGAGATCGGTCGCGGTCGCGGAAAGCGCCAGGTCCTGGACCGTGTTGGCGCTGCCCTTGAGGTCGATCGATCCCGAATGCAGCGCCGTGCCCGACGCGATCGCCGTGCCCGACGCCGCCTTGCGGATCGTCGCCGTCACGGCCGAGCCGTCCGTGCCGGCCACGGTCGGCCGCGCGCTGATGGCCTTCACCCGATAGGGCCGCGTCGCCACGAAGAACACCTTGTCGACCGAGGTCGCCACCCATTCGGTGGTCTCGTTGATGAACCCGACCGTCGGATCGTCGCCACCGAACGTCATCGACCCGTCGTCACGCTGAAGAATATTGATGGGCATGAAGAGAAACTCCTTTGAGATTGAGACACCCCTCCCCCTACCCCCTCCCGCAAGGGGAGGGGGCGAGGAAGAAGCAGCATCAGAAGACGATCAAGCACCGCCCCTCGCGGGAGCCACGAGGAGAAAGCATTAGAGAATGACCAAGCCCCCTCCCCTTGCGGGAGGGGGTAGGGGGAGGGGTTGCTTCAGGACAGAGCTGATGTCCGAGATCAAAGGCTCCGGAGCTTCAAAGCGGCCCCAGCACCCCGCTCACATAAACCGCGCCCCCGAAGCAGATCAGCGCGAGCACCAGCAGGAACCAGGGCGCGTTCGGTTGCTCCAGCGCCGCATTGCCCGGATTGGCGGGATCGTAATGCACCTCGACCTCGCGGCCTTCGGGATAGCGCGAGGCGATCTTCTCCGCACCCGCCTGCGAGCGGCCTATCTGCACCGCGAGCGGCCGGAGCTGCCGGCTGCGATAGTCGTGGCCGTTCACCGCATAGGCATACTCCACCACCGGCGCATAGCGCACCACGCTCCGGTGGTTCACCTGCTCGCGATAGCTCTCGGTCCCGCTCTGCACGATCTTGCCGCGCACGCTGGGCCAGTTCCAGCCCTGCTTCGCGCTCTTCCGGGAGCCGATGAACATGAGCAGCAGGAAGAGTCCCGCGCCGCCCGCGATCAGGAAGATGCGGCTCCGGTCCTCGCCCATCCTCGCCTCGAGGAAGGTCAGGGCGGGACCGCCGAACCGGTAGATCCCGTAGCCCAGGACCGCCAGCACGGCCAGGATCGCGAGGCAGCCTTTCGCCACGCCCTTGGGCACCTCGCGCTCGAGCACGCAGTTCCCCGGATCGGCCGGGTCGTAATGGACCATCACCGTCGCGCCCACGGGATAGCGCGCCAACGTCGCCTCGGTGTTGGCGCCGCCGCTGTCCTCGCCGATGCTGACGCGCGTGCCGGTATATTTGGTGCCGTTGGCGGTGAACTCATATTCGATCGCCGGCTCGTTGATGACCTCGGTCGGCCGGTCGCTATGCTGGCGGTGCCGGGCCGCGACCTCCGATCGCGTGATCCGGCCCGCCGCTTGCGGCCAGGCGGCGGCGCGGCGCACCTGCAGCAGCTTGTGCGCCAGCAGGGCCAGCAGCATGACCGTGATCGGGCCCGCCACCAGCCAGACGGGGCCGATCCCGGAAAGCCATCCTTCCTTCCAGGAATCCGGCAGCAGCGCCAGCAGCGGGAAGGCGAAGAAGGCGACCGCCACCAGCCCGATCGCCCAGACCGGCGGCTCGGAGCCGATCCGCTTGCGCCCAGCGGGCGACTTCGCCGCGGGCAGGAGGCGGCACTCGCGCCGCCAGCTCGCGTCGCCGGCGTTATATTTGACGAGAATGGACCTGGTCGTTGCGGCGTCGACCGGCTCCGCCGTGTCGAAGCGCCCGGTGGGGTCGCCAAAGCCGAGGCTGAAACGCCCGTCCCCTTCGTGAAGGGCTTCGAGATAGGCCTCGCCGGCCTCGAGCGCGATGATGTCATCGCCGCCCCGGCGCGCCGCTTCGACGGCCTGTTCGATATCCTGCTGGGTCGGATTGTCCTGGCTCTTGTCGCCGACGGTCAGTTTCATTGCCGCTGCGGCTCCCCCCGCGGGGCCGGCCAGGACGCCATTCCTGGGAGCCGGGCCCTGTTCCGCAGTCTGGCAGAACCGCCGGCGCCTGCACCAGCCCCTCGGGTTCGTCCGTTGCCCGGTGAACGGCCCCGAGGGAGCCCGCTTTGCTCGGCTTGTGCCTAGATCCTCCCCGGCGCCGTCCGCAAATGCCGCCATTCCGGATCGTTCAGCAGCCTCCGTACCGCGGGCGCATGATCCTTCCTGAACACATCCACGCCATAGCGCGTCAGCCAGATCATCGCGACCGCATTCGGGATCGAGGCCACTTTCCGGCCCATGCCGTCGATCGCCCGGCCCGGCGCGTTGAACTCGGCCTTGTTGGCCTCGAGGTTTGCCGTGACATCGGACCGATACTCGATCGCATAGGCCCCCGCACCGACGAATCCGCCACGAGATGCTCGACCAGTCCGTCGCGGGTCTGGAGATAGAGCTTTCGGGCCATGAGTCTTCCATTCCTCTCCCGCTGCCCCTCGCGCCCGCGGGCTTCGCCCGCTCTACTGTCAGGCCGTGAACACACAAAGCGAGCTTTGCCCGGGACAGAGCAAAGATGTCCGTTCCCGGGCTCGAAGCGGCCTTCGTTTGCGTCTCTGGCGATGTCGCAGAAGTGCCAGAAACCGACATGTCGCTCATGGTGTGTGGGGATCATGCCGGGCCCCAACTGCGCCTCACGTTAAAACCGGCTCCGGGATCGCGCTCGGCGTTGAAGCACCCTCAAGAAGATTCCCTTGAGGAGCTCGCCCTTGATCACGGATTCTAAAAAGGTCTTCCGATAAACTGGCTGCAAAACGGCCTTGCCCTTCCGACTTCTCGGATCCGAAGCCCATAGGACCGGCGCCCCAAAGCGAAACACGTCGCCTTGGTCTTCGATCTCTCCGAAATCGAAGAAAACGTGCACGCGGCTGTCAGCCCATTTTTGTAGAAGGACGCACTCTTCCACCGGCGCAACCCAAGTCAAGGGACTGGCACTCACGAGCCTCCCGCAGCGCAATGACTCAAAGAACTGGCGTCTGTCCGACTTCAGTCTTTGACCATTCACCATCCAAACCATCGGTCTATAGAACTCTTCGCGAGAGCGGCGTTCTAGTTCGGAGATAGGCGAGTGCTGGAATTCTAACACCAGCCCATGCCCGGTCTTCACGTCTGCGATATGCCTTTCGCCGTTGCTCGCGCGATGGACAATTTCTTGGCACTCGACGGGAAAGCACCCCTTCCAATTTCGGTGCCATTCAGTTTCGGGCTCCCACCGGTGATCGACGCTCCCTGGGGGATGCGCCCAATGTTCCACTCTGAATCTTCCGCATTTCGGCGTCATGACGGCACCGCAAATCGGACATGTGCCCATAAGTCTGGGCGAGGCCCCCAGCCGTTGGCCATCAACAATCGCGTATTGCATGGTCAATCTCCCATGTTGCCGCCAGCACGCCATCACTGGACGCTCGCGGGGCAGAGTTGTCGCAGTGGTAATGCCAATGGGAGGCGCGGCGTGGGCGCTGCTTGTTCATTCTTCTTGGGACCCGTTAGATCGGGTGTTCTTATTGCTTGGCCATCGGTGGCAAAGACAATTGCACACCGATTCGGCTCAAGACGTCAATCCTGTTTGACCACAAGTCAAAACCCGCTCGCAAGAGCGGAGGATTGTTATTTGGTCGAGTTTTTGAAAGGCATGTGGCGCCTCGGGCCTGCCCCCGGCGACGCGGGATCGCCGCTGCGGGCCGCGTGCGCTCGGGACATTCAGCAAGAATGCCGGACCTCAGCACTCACCCCGTGGCGCGAGACGCGACCTTGCGCGCTGAACCTGCCACCGGAGTAGCCCCGACTGGGAGACACGGAGGAGCAAGGTCTGTTCAAGGTCAAACTCGGAATACCGGCAGGTCATCGCGCACGTCAGGTACCAAGCCCTAACCGGCCGTCCGGTTATAGGCCCGTGCTATGGCGGCCGCCGGATCAAATGAGATAACTTCGATTCAATGAATCGCGACGGCGGGGGACGCGAAGGATGGCGACTTCATACGACTACGTCATTGTGGGCGCCGGCTCGGCCGGATGCGTGCTCGCGAACCGACTCAGTTCGGACCCGGGCGTGCGCGTACTCCTGATCGAGGCCGGCGGACGTGACAACCACCTGATCGTCCAGATGCCGGCGGCTGCCCCCATCGCGGCGCGGGATCCCCGATTGGACTGGGCCTACGTCACCGAACCGGAGGTCTTCTGCGAGAACCGCCATATCATCGAGCACCGCGGCAAGGTGCTCGGTGGCTCTTCCTCCATCAACGGTATGGTCGCCAATCGCGGCAACCCACGCGACTACGATGCCTGGGCGGCGGAGGGCCTTCCGACCTGGTCGTTCGCCCACTGCCTGCCCTACTTCAAGAAAATGGAAACCTTTGTAGGAGGCGCGAACGAATGGCGCGGCGGCGATGGACCGCAGTCGATCGAACGCTGTCCGGCGACCCACCCTCTCTATCGAGCCTTCCTGGAAGCCGGCGTAGAAGCTGGCTACGAACGGACGGAGGATCAAAACGGCGCCCGGCATGAGGGCTTCCACATTGCGCAGAGCTTTACGCGCAAGGGCCGCCGCTGCAGCTCTGCGGCAGCCTATCTGCATCCGGTGAGCCATCGGGCCAACTTGACCGTCCTGAGCAGGACCCTGACAAGACGGATCGTTTTCGACGGAAGGCGGGCCGTCGGGGTAGAGGCTCAAACCGGCGGGACGATCTCCACTTACGAAGCCTCGCGCGAGGTCATCCTGTCCGCGGGGGCGATCAACTCGCCGCAGCTTCTCCTGCTCTCCGGCGTCGGAAGCGCGGCGCAGTTGCGATCCCACGACATTGCCGTCGTCGCCGACCTGCCCGCCGTCGGTCGGCACCTCGAAGATCACCAGATCGTCCCTATCCAATATTCGACTCCCGAGGGCCTCTCCCTGTCGCATCGGCTTAAGGGGTTGAGACGCTACGGGATCGGCCTCCGATGGCTCTTGTTCAAGTCGGGGCTGGGTGCCTCGACGATGTGTGAGGCCGGCTGCTTCTTTCGTTCGTCGGATAGGGCCGACTATGCCGACATCCAGCATGAGTTCTATCCGCTGACCGCCGAGATGGGCGACCCGGAGGCGAACTTCGACGACGGCTTCATGTTCTCGATGGGCCTGATGCGGCCGGAGTCGCGCGGGCATGTGACTCTGAAATCCGCCGACCCCTCCGAGCATCCCGCCATCGTCTTCAATTACTTCGCCGCCGAGAGAGACCGGCGGATCATGATCGACGGCATGCGCCGCACCCGGGAGATGGCGGCGCAGCGGGCATTTGACGGGTTGCGCCGGGCGGAAATCGCGCCCGGACCCGATATTCAATCCGACGACGAAATCATGGCCTGGCTGCGAAGCGCGGCGTCGACGGAGTACCACCCTTGCTCGTCATGCCGCATGGGCGTGGGCGAGGATAGCGTGACCGACGGCGAGGGCCGTGTCCATGAGACGGAAGGACTGCGCGTCGTCGACGCGTCGATCATGCCGCACAACGTGACGGCCAACCTCAATGCCCCGGTTGTCATGCTCGCGGAAAAACTCGCCGACGCGATCCGCGGCAAGACCCCCCTGCCGCCGAGCGGTCTGGTGCCCCACTAGAGTCTCTTCGGTTCAGACTCGGGTGGGCTCGCGCACCTGCGGTAACACCGGCCTCTTCTCGCGCCAACGCGGGCGAAGGCGAACCTCAGACCACGGTCCCGAAAAGAGCGCCGATTCCCGCCGTCAGCCCGAGCGCCATCGCACCCCAGAAGGTAACGCGCAGCATGGGCCTGACCATGCCGGCACCGCCCGCTCGGGCACCGACCGCACCCAGCAGCGCCAGGAACGCAAGCGACGCCACGGAAACGACCGGAACCAGGATTGCGCTCGGCGATACCACCACCATCAGCAGCGGCATCGCGGCGCCGACGGAAAAAGTTCCAGCCGAGGCCAGGGCAGCCTGGATCGGACGCGTCATGGTGACCTCGGAGATTCCGAGCTCGTCGCGCGCATGGGCGCCAAGGGCATCCTTGACCATCAGTTGCTGCGCGACCTTCTTGGCGAGATCCGGGTCGAGACCGCGCTTCACATAAATGGCCTCGAGCTCCTTATGCTCGGACTCGCTTTGGTCACGGAGCTCCTTGGTCTCTCGCGCGAGATCGGCCTTCTCGGTATCCGACTGCGAGCTGACCGATACATATTCGCCAGCCGCCATCGACATGGCGCCCGCGACCAGCCCGGCCACCCCCGCAATCAGGACTTCATGCTGGGCTGCCGCCGAAGCGGCGACGCCGACGATCAGGCTCGCGGTGGAAACGATGCCGTCATTGGCCCCCAGGACCGCCGCCCGCAGCCATCCGATCCGGGCGACAAGGTGACGTTCCGCATGCAGGCGCAACCTTGTCATGCTTTTCTCCCGACAACGCGCTCGACCTTTGGCTCGAGCCTGGCATCAGGCTACGCCCCAGGCGCTCCAGCCGGCTTGATCTGAATCAGGTCTCCGGCCCGAGGATGGCAGTGGAAAGGTTGCGCCCTCATCCTCGCCCCCTTCCCCTGCGGGAGGGGGGTAGGGGGACGGGTCGCCTCTAGCAAACATCGAAGTGTCGATCATCGATCTCGCTCGAAGCCTAAAAGTAGAGCGAAGCGATCACATCGACTTGCGAAGCGATCTTTTGGAAGCCGCCAGATCCGCCATCACGCCGGAGCCCGCTTCCTGCCGGCATTCGAGCGTGCACCCGGTCGGCACCACCGCCTTCTCGGCTTTCCGGCCGGCCGCAGCCTCAATGCTGCCCCGCTCCCGGTGGGGGTGCGCCTTCGAAATAGGTCGTGGCCTCGGCAATGGCGCGATTGCGCGGCATGAAGGTGAACATGCGCACCGGCGACGGACCGACCGCGACGAACGAGTGCGGCACGCCGGCGGGGATGGCAATGGTGTGGTTCGCCTCGACCAGCCGTCGCTCGTCGCCGAGCTGAAAGTCGAGCGTGCCTTCCAGCAGGATGAAGATCTCGTCGACGTCATGGTGGGCATGA
Organism: Hypericibacter terrae; assembly: GCF_008728855.1. GTDB lineage: Bacteria > Pseudomonadota > Alphaproteobacteria > Dongiales > Dongiaceae > Hypericibacter > Hypericibacter terrae. The sequence goes on from NZ_CP042906.1 coordinate 4,207,256, forward strand.
AGCGGCGCGCCGGCACCGGGCTCGATCACGCTGTAGCCGGCGATACAGGTGAGGCCCTCGTCGCGGCCCGCGAGCACGAAGTTGCGGTAGCCGGGGCGCCAGGGAATCTCCTGCGCGTCGGTGTTCTGGATGATGGGCATGCCAGCCTCCTCGCCAGATCCGGTCCGCCGCCATCATAGGACCGGCGCAGGACGAGATATAGACACCTCTTTCCGGCCAAGCCTGCGGGAGGCGAGCCTCCCGCAGAACCCGGAACCCCGATCACCGAACTCGCCCGAAGCTTAAAAGAAGAGCGTAGCGATCACATCAACTTAGCGATCACGGTTAGCTCGTTGTCAGATCCGCCACCACGCCCGAGCCCGCTTCCTGCCGGCTCTCCAGCGTGTATTCGGTGAGGACCATCGCCTTCTCGGCATCGCCGGTCTTGGCCAGGTCCTCCGTCTTCATCGGCCGCAAAGTGGCGAGGCCCCAGAGCGACGTGTCCAGCACATGGCAGTCGCGGTCGCGCGAGAAGCGCGAGGCCACCACCTTCTGCGTGCCGAAATCGCCCTCATAGACGTCGATCCCGGCCACCAGCTTGCCCTTGGCCGCGTCGATCGTGCGGGTGGCATTGCCGGCGAAGCCGGAGATCACCGTCTTGTTGAAGGGCCCCACCATGATCATGTCGGGCGAGCCGCCGGCGGCCCAGCAGAGCTGGAGCACGCCCTTGAGCAGCGCCTCGGTCAGAGGCCGCTGCGTGCCGTCGGTGGCGCCGGCCGAGGTCGAGCCGTCCGCGCCCGAGCCGCCGCGGTTGTCGTTGGTGGCGTACCAGGAGCAGAGCGGACGAAGCTGCGGCGCGGTGGTCGAGTTGCCGGTCACCGGCGCGCGGTTCCCGGTCAGCACCACCTCGATATCGCGGCGCAGCTCCTTGGTCTTGAGCATGAGCTGATAGACCAGCTCGGATTCGCGGCCGGCCTTGTCGACCGCCTCCTGCGTCCCCGCGATCGCCACTTCCTTGCGGCTGATCTGGGTCCGGTTGGTCAGCCGCACGGTCGGCGTCACGGCCGTGAAGGACACGTCGTCGCCCTGCAGCTGGGCATTGTTGGCAGCGGCCGCCAGCGACTGGGTCTGCCATTCATGCAGGGTCGCCTTGGCCTTCACCTTGTCGATCGCCTTCTGGAACGGCGTCTCGACGGAGTCGATGTTGTAGATCGTATCGGCGAGGTCCTCGCGATTTCCGATCGCGGAGAACGTCAGATAGGTATTCGCGACAATCGTCATGGTTCATTGGCTCCTGAGCTTGGCCAGGACATAGTTGGCATTGTCCCGGAGTTTTCCCGTTTCCTGGGCCCGCTTGCGGAGGCTGCGCAGCTCGTCGGCGTCGGCAGATCTGGCGTCGCTGCGCTTCGGGCTCATCACCCGCGGCGCCTCGGCCAGCTTCTTGGCCGCGACCGACCGCTGCTTCGCCAGCATCTGGCGATAGAGCATCGCGTCGCGGGCCACGACCATCAGGCGATGATCCGAGATCCCGTCCAGCTCCGCCGCATCGAACCCCACCGTCCCCAGATAATGCTTGAGGTCGGCGAGCAGCGCCGGCGCGCGGGCCGCATCCTGCAGCTCGGGGATCGCGTCGAGCGTCGCCCGGGCCTGCCCCACCAGATGTTCCTGCTGCTGGGCGATCGCCTGTCGGACCGCGGCCTCTTGATGGGTCGCGGCCTGGTGACGGGCCTGGAGGATGGCCTGGCCGACCCGTTCCCGGGCCGCCTGGTATTCGAACCAATCGCTCTGCGCCTTGACCGGATCCTGCCGCGACAGCGCCGACCAGTCGGTCTTGGCGCCGCGGGCCACCGTCAAGGCGTCTTCCGTGGCATGTTCGAGCGCCAGGGAAAAAGCCTGGGCCCGGGTCTGCTCGAGTTGCTGCCGCTGCGCCGCGAGAGCCTGGCGCTCGGACTCGACCGAGCGCCGCTCCTCCGCGAGGCGGGCGGTTTTCTGCTTATAGTCCTGCGTTCGGGAGTAGCCGCGCAGCAGCTCGTCGCGCGTGACCGGCATCTCCTCGCCATTCACCCGGACCGTGAAGGTCTCGGGCTCGGGAACGAGAGCGGGGTCGCTCGGAGGCTCGCTGGGACCCGGATCGTCGGACCGATCGTCGGTGTCGCCGGGCAGGCCGGTGTCCAGGTCGGACATGGCGGCCGGATCGCCGGCATCGTTCGTCTCGTCGTCATTTTCGGCCTGGCGCTCCGCCTCGAGCAGAGCCACCACATAATCGGCCCGCTCGCGCGCGCCGCTGCCATCGCCGGGTGCCCTCTCGGGCGTCGCCGTCGTCTCGGTCATGTCGATTTCCTTGTTTCAAAGAGAATCCACGCCCCCTCCCCTCGCGGGAGGGGGTAGGGGGAGGGGTACGCGCTCAGTCGGAGCGCGAAACATCGATCATCGATCTCGCTCAAAGTTTAGAAGTAGAGCGCAGCGATCACATAAACTTAGCGATCACCTCTCCCGCCCGAAGCCGCGTCAACTCAGCGCGATCTCCAACCCGTCCTCGCCGTCGGCCAGCGTCGTCCCGAAGGCCGAGCAGAGCGATCTCATATTCTTCGTGATCGCCTGCATGACCTCGCCGGTCGCCACGCCGAGCGGCGACCCGTGAATCAGGATCGGCACCAGCTGCAATCGCGCCGGCCTCCCATCCTCGACGATGAGATTGAAGATGAAGGACCAGGTGGTGTAGCGGAACGGAAACTTCCAATAATCGTCGATGAAGTTCCCGGTGTCGTAGAGGATGACGCCGCGCCCGTGGCGCTCGATCGCCTGGACGACATGCGCCGAATGGCCATGCAGGACATCGACGCCGCGCTCGATGGCCGCATGCGCGAACCGGCGGAAGCTCTTGTTCGGCTTGATGCGCATGTTCGGCCCCCAATGGACCGACAGGACGATCAGCCCCGCGCCGGCGCGCCGCAGATCGGAGACCGAGCGCTCGATCCAATCGAGACTGGACGGAGAGCCGAAGCGGAGGTGATTGGTCCCCGGCCGTTCCGGCGTCGCCGCGAATTCCGGCATGTTGTCTGTCGCCGCGATCAAACCCACCTTCAATCGCGGCAGATCGAGAATGGACGACCTTGACGCCTCGGCCAGGGTTCCGCCGGCGCCCGCATGGCGGATGCCGGCCCGGTCGAGCGCTTCCAGCGTGTCGAGCAGGCCGCCTTCGCCGTAATCCAGCATGTGGTTGTTGGCCAGGCACAGGAACCGCACATTGCCGGCGGTCAGGATGCGAACCGCCTCGGGATCCGCCTTGAAGTGGAAGAACTTCCAGGTCCGCCGCCAGCGGTCGGCACTGGTCGTGATCGGCGATTCCAGATTGGCGATCACGGCATCCGCCCGATGCAGGATCGGGAGCGAATCGCCCCAAAACGACTCCGGCGGCTGGCTGCGCAGCTTGCGGCTGACACCGCGCCCCAGCATGAGATCTCCCAGGAACGCCAATTTGACGATGTCCGGCATGGCACCCCGAAGACGAAGCGACCGCGCCCAAGGCCGCGATCGAGGATTCAGAGCCTCACTCTGTTGGCCATGCCCGATTAGCACAAGACCCTTTACGTTTCTGCGCGTCGTCAAGATCATAGGATATCGATGGGCAGGCCCGGTTTCCGGAGTGGCCTGGGGAAGCGGGTCGCCTTTGGTCCGCTTGCCGGAATTTCATTGCGCCATTGTCACGCTTCAGGGGAAAGCAAGCCGATGCCATCTCGCACTGCCCGATGCCTGTCCACGCTCGCCCTCGTCGCCGGCACCCTCCTCGCCGCCTGCTCCAGCACCCAGCAGGCCAGCCTGCCGCCCGCCGCCACGGTCCCGGACATGTGCAAATCCAGCGTTCCGCCGGAAGAACCCCCCTGCACCCTGCAGGTGATCCTCTACGGCGGCACCGCCACCGACCGGAAATCCTGCCTGGGCGAGATGGACGGCTACATGTCGAAGATCGAGGACTGGCGAGGCTGTCACACGACGGTCCTGCAGAAGAACCCCGACCTCACCGATCACGACCGCAAGGAAATGATCGCGAGCACCAACTACTACGCCGACTACGACCTGAAAAACGCGCAGGCCAACGTCGCCTGCATCAACAAAGGCAGCGGCTGCTCGCATTATTGATCGGAGAACAATCACACCCCCTTCCCTCCTGTCTGCCGAAGCCTTGGCGAGGCTGGACGCGGGAGGCGCTGGGGCGGGGGTGGACTCGCTCCGCCTTTTTTTAACCCTTCCATCCGCCTGAGCGGGGGAGGGGTGCCAAGGGTTGACGCGAGCAACGCCCGCGCTCTCCCGAAACTGAGATAGGTGAGCTACTCCTATAGCAGCCCCTCACCTGCCTCTCCCCTCCAAAGGAGGGGGAGAAAAAAGCGAAGATGCCCCTCCCTTGACACTGCCGCGCCCGCCCCTACCTACATGCCGCGGGCCGGGCCCCTCTGACGACGCCGTTGCGTCGTGATGTCGGACCGCATCGGGTGAGCTCGATGCCGGGTCCGGTGCCTCTCCCCACCGCTCGACGTCGAGCCGCCCTCTCAAGAGTCGAGGGAGCGATGGAATTCTTGACGGTTCTGTTTCTGGGTCAGCCGCTCTGGATGTGGCTTGCCTTCCTGGGCATCGTTGCCCTGCTGCTGGCCTTCGATCTCGGCATCCTTCACCGCGATAACCACGAAATCGGCATCCGCGAGAGCCTTCTGCTCTCGGGGCTCTATTTCGCGCTCGGCCTCGCCTTCGGGGGCTTCGTCTGGGCCCAGCTCGGCCGCGAGGACGCGATTGCCTACGTGACGGGCTTTATCGTCGAGAAGAGTCTGGCGGTGGACAATCTCTTCGTCATCGCCATGATCTTCGCCTACCTTGCGGTCCCCCGCCAATACCAGCACCGCGTTTTGTTCTGGGGCATCCTCGGCGCCATCCTGCTTCGCGCGGTCATGATCGGTCTTGGAGCGTCCCTGGTCTCCGAATACGCCTGGCTGCTCTATCTGTTCGCCGCCTTCCTCGTCGCCACCGGCATCAAGATGCTGTGGTGGAGCGGCAAGGATGCCGATCTTGGGGAAAACCCGGTCCTGAAACTGCTGCGGCGGCGTTTGCGCGTTACCGATCGGCTCCATGACCAACGCTTCTTCGTCCGCCTGCCCCACGCCCCAACCGGGCGGCTCACGACCTATGTGACGCCGCTCTTTCTCGCCCTCGTCCTGATCGAGGTCACGGACTTGATCTTCGCGGTCGATTCCATTCCGGCGATCTTCGCCATCACCACCGACCCGTACATCGTCTACACCTCGAACATCTTCGCCATCCTGGGTCTGCGCGCGCTCTATTTCGCACTGGCGGCGGTGCAGCACCGCTTCGCCTATCTGAAGCAGGCCCTGGCCGTGCTCCTCGTCTTTATCGGTTCAAAGATCTTCCTTGCCGATCTCTTCGGCTGGACCAAGTTCCCGGCGGAATGGTCATTGGGAATCACCTTCGCGATCCTCGCCGCCGGCGTCCTTTACTCCCTGTGGCGCACCCGCGCGCCCGGTCAAACCCCAGCCATCGAAGGAGACCGCTGATGCCCCTGCTCGTCTGCCCCAACGACAGCGCCAACATGCAGACCCTCAACCGCTCCGGCGTGGAGTTCGATTTCTGCCCGACCTGCCGCGGCATATGGCTCGATCGCGGCGAGCTCGAGAAATTGATGGCGGCCGCCCGCGACGACGGCTCCGGTGGCGATCTGCGCGATGACCCCGCGCCACGCTCGGAACGACGGCGCTACCGCGACGATGATGACGACGATCGTCGCTCGGACGACGACGGCTACCGCCGCAAGCGCCGCCGCGGCCTCAGCATCTTCGACATCTTCGACTGAAGATGACTTTGCGCTCCTGCCTCGTCGGACTTCCTCTCCCCCTTTTGAGGGGGAGAGGGTTGCGTAGGGTTAGTCTGAGCGAAGCGAAGCCTTACCGGGAGCTGGGAGAGGTGGGCGTTTCTATCTTTCTTTCGCTCTCGCCTGTTACCCCCGAAAACGGAGGCCACCCTTCAGCTTGGTGCACGGGACCGACATTGGATTACCGCTGTCGCGGCGATGACCGCGGGGAGTATCGGCACTCGCCTCGTCTCCCCGGACCCCCGATGGCGGCCTTCACGCTGGCAGGCCGGCCTTCAGCAGGCTGGCGCGGTGATGGTCGCGATCTTCCGGGCGCTTGTAGTGGACAGTCGGAAGATAGCTTTCCACCGTGAAGTCCGGTTTGAGTGACAGCACGTCGCCGGCGTGACTGCGCATCTCCGCCTGGTTGCCCATCTGCGCATGGGCCGCGGCGAGAAAGGCGTGATGCGTGTGATCCAGGGCGGTGATGCGCTTGAAGGCGTCGACCGCCTCGGCGTAGCGATGGGCGACGAAATAGGCCCGCCCGAGGTGATTCCAGAAGCGCTCGGGGTGATAGGGATTGAGGCGCATCGCCTTCTTGATCCAGTCGATGCCCTCCTCGGGCCGCCCCAGCCAGGTCAGCACTTCGCCCTGCTGCACGACAACCAGGTCGTCGTTCGGGTTCAGGGTGAGCGCCCGCTCCTGGTGATAGGTCGCCTTGTCGAAATCGTCGCGCGCCAGGCTGACGGCGGCCAGGATCCGGTGCACGTCGCTATCGTCGCTGTCGAGCGCATAGGCCGTCTGCAGTTCTTCCAGCATTCTGTTCCAGGTCGCGTCGCGATCGGCACAGAAGCCGTTGACCCAGGACTGACCCAGCGTGCAGGCGAGCCAGGCATGGGCATGGGCATATTTGGGGTCCAGCTTGGTGGCGCGCTCCAGCATCTCCAGGGCTGCTGCATTGTCCGCCTTGTTCGATCGGTGATGGAGCAGCTTTCCCGTCAACACGCATTCATAAGCCGCCATGTTCTCGGTCGGTTTGTTGGCGGCGCGTTCGCGCGTCGCCGATTCCACGCGGCGCGGCAATGTGGCGACGACCGACGACGTCACCTCGTCCTGCATGGCGAAGATATCCGCCAGATCCCGATCATATCGGTCGGCCCAGATATGGCGATCGGCCACCGCATCGATCAGCTGCACGGTGATGCGCACCCGGTTGCCCACCTTGCGGACGCTGCCTTCCAGCAGGTAGTCCACCCCCAGCTCCTTGGCGATCTTCTTCACCTCGACCGCCTTGCCCTTGTATCGGCTCGACGTGTTGCGGGAGATGACGAGAAGCTCGCGGAAGCGCGAGAGTTCGGTGAGGATGTCCTCGGTCAGGCCGTCGGCAAAGAACTCCTGTTCGGGATCGCCGCTCATATTCGTGAAAGGCAGCACCACGATGGCCGGCTTGTCCCGCTGTTGGGGCTGTTCGTCGCTTCCTGCAGAGACCGCGCCGGGACCCACGCTATAGACGCGAACGGGCTTGGCGATGTTCTTGAGGCTTTGCTCGCCCATATCGTGATAGTCGAGGGACAGCTTGGAGGCGACATGGTGGTGCGCCGTGTCGGACAGGCAGATGCCGCCGGGCTGGGCCAGGCCCTCGATCCGGGAGGCCAGATTGACGCCATCGCCATAGAGGTCGCTGCCCTCCACGATGACGTCGCCCAGATTGACGCCGACGCGCAGCAGCACCTGCTTGTTCGCCGGCAGCGCCGCATTCTGCGCCGCCATTCCCTTCTGGACATCCACCGCGCATTGCACGGCATCGACGACGCTGGGGAATTCCACCAGCACCCCGTCGCCCATGAGCTTGAAAATCCGGCCGCCATGCTGGCTCACCAGCGGTGCCAGCACCTCCTGCCGACGCTGTTTGAGCATCGCCAGCGTACCCGACTCGTCCTCGCTCATCATGCGGCTGTAGCCGACCACATCGGCGGCCAGGATGGCGGCAAGACGGCGTTGAATACGTTCTTCGGGCATGGGGGCAGGTGCCTCGGATGGCGCGATGCAGCAGTTCCTGTCCGGGCCAGTTTAGCAGGCAATGGGGTGGGAGTCCGCCCCAGCTCCCGGAACCTGCCCTCGATATCATGAGGAGCCAGAAGCGGGAAAATAGAAACCACACCCCCTCACCTGCGGGAGGGGGCAGGGGGAGGGGCGCCCGGGAGATTTGCTTTACCTCGCCGGATCTCCCCTCGCCTCGCCCTTCCTCAAATCCCCCGCAAACCCTTTGAGCCGCGCCCTAAGCCGCATCAGCGCGCCCATATCGTGCCAGCATTCCTCGCGCCTCTCGGCATCGAGGGCGGCGCGCCATTCCGCGAGGATGTCGCGCTCGATCGTCTCGAACGCCTCGCGCACATCCTGGTCGTCCAGCAGGGCGGCCACGCGCCGGGCCCGGTCGAGATTCATCCCACGCTCCTGAGCTCGCCGCCGCCGCTCCCGAGCGCCGCCTTGGCCGCCTCGAGCCCGGCCTCGGCCCCCAGCTCCGCGGTCTTGCGCTCATGCTCGAGTCCGGCCTTGACCCGCGCCAGCGCCGCCTCGGCCTCCGCCTTCATGCGCTGGATCTCGATCTGCGCCGCGGCCTTCTGCTTGTCCAGCTCGATCTCCGCCTGCACCTTCATCGCCGCGATCTGCATCTGGCCTTGGGCCCGCGCCTGCTCGATCTGCAGCTGCGCCTGCAGCATCGTCGCGCGCGGATCGGGCGCCGGCGGCGCCGATGCCGCGGGCGGTGCCGGCGGCGCTGCGGCCGCCGGATCGACAAAGAACAGCTCCGGCGCCTTCAGCCCCGCATTCTCGACCAGCCGCGACAACGTGTTGTGGATGTTGGGAAGGGTGACGAGGGGTCCCTGCACCCCGCCCTGGAACTGGATCGCCTGCACCTGCAGCGCCAGGATCGCCCGCAGATGCGCCAGCATCTGGTCCTTGTTGCCGGTTCCGATCCCGACCGTCACGGCGAAATCCATCTGGTCCGACCAGGCGCGCGGGTCCATCGGGACCCAGCGGTTGCGTAAGCGGACGATCTTGGCCTTGTCCTGATATTTGCAGACCAGCTCCAGGGTCTTCTTGAAGGCGCGCTTCAACCCGCTCTCGGCGAACACCCGCGCGATCAGGGCCATCCGCTCCTGGCTGAAATTCGTCACCGCATTGACGCCGGTCGCGGTCTTGTTGATGGCGTCGACATCGAGTCCCTGCGTCATCCGGCTGACACCGGTGCGCATCTCCTTGGCCTGGTCGATATATTCCATCACGCTGAGCGAGGCGCCCGCCGTGAAGGGCACCGTGATCGGCATGATATGATTGCCGACCGGACCCGCCTGGTCCTCGACCCGAACCACGCCGCCGATCTCGCGGTCGAGCGCGTCGCCCAGATTGACCCGCTCCGTGACGCCCAGCCCCGGATTGTTCGTCAGATAGAGATTGTCCAGAACCTGGCGCATCAGCGCCGTCTTGACCTCCTGGATGTCGCCGACCTTGTCGTCGAGGCTCTCGCCGATCAGCTTGTGCGGCGTCGGAAAGGGCGTCCAGGAACAGAAGGGATGGCCGTCCACCTCCTCGTCGAACAGGATCTCGACGCCGGAGGAGGGCCCCGCGACCGTGATCTTGCGCCACTCCGCGACCCCGTCCTCGTCCTCATCCAGCTTGAGATAGCATTCGGCCACCCAGACCGAGCGCATGGCCGGATCGAGGCTCGCCTCGCCATCGCCGGCGCTGTCGTCCTGGTCGGGATGCCGGCGCGCCGACTTCTCGGTATCGAGATCGTCGTCGCCCGGCTGAAGCGACAGGGCCTTCGCCTTCGGCACGCCCATCTCGATCAGGTCGGAGACGGTCTTGCGGCAGCGATGGAACGCGAACGCCATCTCCTCGTCGCAGACGGCCCGTGGGTCGCAGCCGAAATCCTCGGGCGGGATCGCGGCGATCCGCACGCATCCCTCCTCCTCGACCCGGTCGATCGCCAGGTCATGGACCTGCAGGGTCAGTCTCTGCCCCGAGATCGGATCCGTGATGTCCTCGGCCCGTTCCTGCTGCCAGACCACCCGGTCGTCCTCGCCGATCTCGAGCGCATCGAGCTCCTCCGCCGTCAAGCTGCGATAGGTCTCGCGCCGGCGCCGCTCGGTCCGGTCCCACCAGACCTTGATGACGCCGAGGCGCTGCAGCAGCCCATCTTTCAGCCAGTGATGCAGGATCATCGGGCCGTTGTTCTGGCTCGACCAGATCCAGTTCACATAGTCGGTCGCCTGCGCCGCACCGGGTTCGTCCTCCGGCCCCTGCGGCTGGAACTGCCCGATCTGCTCGCTGCCGGCGAAGATCTTCATCAGCTGCGGCATCACGGAATCGACCGACTCCGCGACGTCGCGCCAGACCACCTGCGAATGCCCCTCGCGCTCGCGCCCGTCGGGTTCGCCGCGATAGCGCTGCAGCGCCGAAATCCGCGCGCCCTTGAGCGCGTGAGAGTCCTGCCCCAGCGCCTCGGTCAGGCGCGCCTGAATGATCGATTGAATCGCGCGTTCGGAGAGCATGGTCCTCGCTCGGACTAACGCCCGGAATGAAAGTTAAAGGCCGAGATCGTCGACCTCGGTCGCAGCTTGGAAGTAGAGCGAAGCGATCTGAAAGAGCTAGGGGGTAGGCGAGGGGTACGGCTTCGAAACAGGGCATCGGACGATTCAGAATCGCCCTGATCGGTGTTGACCCGCATATCTCGGATGACCCGAAGCTGGCAGCCCTTCTGTCGCGGCGGAACCAGCGTGCCAGCTTTCGCGCCAACCCGATCTGGTGGTGGGAACCCGGCGTCACGGGCTATGAACCGGACGGAACGCCGATCTATGGCGCCCCGGCTGCCGGCCGGCCTTCGCCGGTCGTCACCACGAGGTAGGTTTTCCTAGGGCCTGAATGACCGGCGGCCTGTGAGCGGAAGCTGTAACCCGGCCCGATAGACACCCCTGCCACTCGCCCATACAATTCCGGACGTCTTGCCTTCCTCCGGCCCTTCGAGCTGCAAATGGCCGAAGAACGCGTCCAACGCCGTCTGGCCGCCATTCTGGCAGCCGACGTGGTGAGCTACAGCCGCCTCATGGAGCAGGATGAGGCGGGCACCCTGGCCGCGCTCAAATCCCTGCGGAAGACCGTGCTGGAGCCGCTGGTGGCCAGGCATCAGGGCCGCATCTTCAAGACCACGGGCGACGGCGTGCTGGTCGAATTCGCCAGCGCGGTCAATGCCGTGCAGTGCGCCACCGATCTGCAGCAGGGCATGGCCGACGCCAATGGCGGCCGGCCCCTGGACCGGCATATCGTTCTGCGCATCGGGGTCAATCTGGGCGACGTCATGGTCGAGGGCGGCGATCTCTATGGCGACGGCGTGAACATCGCCGCCCGCCTGGAGAGCCTTGCCGAGCCGGGAGGCATTTCGGTCTCGGGGGGAGTCTATGAGCAGGTTCGCCGCAAGCTCGATTGCCACTTCGACGATCTGGGTCCGCAATCGGTCAAGAACATCGCCGAACCCTTGCATGTTTATCGCGTCAGGACCGCGCCCCCTTTGCACCCGGCAGCGGAACCGGCGGGTTTGCCGCTCCCGTCCAAGCCCTCCATAGCGGTGCTGCCCTTCAACAATCTGAGCGGCGACCCTGCGCAGGAATCCTTCGCAGACGGATTGAGCGAGGATCTGATCACGGACCTGTCACGGACGGCCGGGCTCTTCGTCATCGCGCGAAATTCCACCTTCGCTTACAAGGGGAAACACACGGACGTGCGCCAGATCGCGCGCGATCTCGGCGTGCGCTATATTCTCGAGGGCAGCGCCCGGCGGTCCGGCGAGCGCGTGCGAATCAACGCGCAGCTCATCGATTCCGTGAAAGGCACTCATCTCTGGGCGGAACGGTTCGACCGCGACCTTCAAGACATCTTCGCCATCCAGGACGAGGTGACGGCGAAGATCGTGGAGGCGCTGGTCGGGATGCTCACGATCCCGCCGCCGCGCAATCGTCCGAAGAACATGGAAGCCTACGAACTATGCCTGCGCGCGCGCTCGATGGCGGAGCAATCGCCGCTCGCCGCGCGCGAGGGAGCTCTCCTGCTTCAGCGTGCGATTGCCTTGGATCCGGACTACGCCGAGGCGCATTGGCGGCTTGCCCACTGCATGTGGACGATATGGGGCCTGTGGTTTGGCACGAAAACGGACCATCGCGCGGCAATTGCGATGGCCGAGAGAGCCGTCGCTCTCGATCCGAACGATGCCAATGGCCGATGGATGCATGGGTACCTGCTCGCTTACGATCGTCAGTTCGAGAAGTCGGAGCGAGAGTTCGCCGCCGCCCTGAAACTCGATCCCAACAATGCCGACGCATGGGCGAATTTATCGGACCTTTCCGTCTGTTCCGGCAAGCACCAGGAGGGGTTGGACCAGATCCAAAAGGCGTTTCGTCTCAACCCGCAGCCGGAGGCTTACTACTATTGGCTGCTTGGGCACGCCTACTACGCGCTGCGCCAATATCAGGCGGCGATCGAAACTTTGCGCAAGGACGCCACCTACCGCACCGGCTCACGGCGCATCCTGGCGGCGAGCCTGGCGCAAGTGGGCCATGTGGATGAAGCGCGACACGAGGCCGAGCTCTATATGCTGACCGATCCGCATTTCAAGATCAGCGACTGGGCCGCCGTGCAACCCTCACGTGATGAGGCCACGCGACAGCATTTTGTCGAAGGATATCGCAAGGCGGGATTGCCGGATTGAGTGATTGCCTAGACGCCGCCGCTGTCGGCGCGCGCCTGGCGCACATCCGAAGAATGGCGGGACAAGCTCACCCTGTCGACGATCCAGACGACCGGTACGGTCATCAGGAAGGGCGAATAGCCCAAGATCTAAGCCACCGGGCCCCGATCCCGCCTCGACAGCGCTCGCACGCCGTCCCTCGCCTGCTCTCGACACAGTCTCGTGAAGTGGCGGGTTACGAGGTTCGTCCGGCGCCGTACTTACAGCGTCTTTTCGTAGATTACATATTCGCGGTTGATCTTGCTCTCGATGGTCTCGGCGATCGCACGCATGCCCTTGTTGTCATCGAGGATCCAGCCGATCTCGCCACGCGAAGCACCATAGCTGGCGACCGCGGCGCGGCGGATATACTCGATCATCATGAAGGCGACCTGGCTCGCCAGGCGCGATGCCTGGAGCCGCTTGACCACGCCCATGAGCGGCACACGTGTCGTCTTCACCTTGGGTGCGCGCAGCCACCACAATAACTTTGCCCAGCCGAATGGAAAAAGCGAGCCGTTCAGGGGCTTCAGCGCCTCGTTGAGATCGGGCAGCGTCAACATGAAGGCGACGGGTTCGCCATCGACCTCGGCGACCCGGGTCAGATCTTCGAAGACGAGCGGCTTGAGCTTCTTGCCGGCATAGGCGATCTCGGCGTCCGTCAGCGGCACAAACCCCCAATTTCCCGACCAGGCATCGTTCAATATGCCCAGGATCAGCGCGGCCTCCTCGTTGAAGCGGCGCTTGTCGACCTTGCGGATGACGATGCGGGCGTTGCGCTCGCCCGACTGGACGATGCGCTGGACGAACGGCGGGAAATCCCGCCTGATATCGAGCTCGTAGGTGTAGAGCGATTTGGCGGGCCTGTGGCCTGCGGCTTCCACCCAACCGCGATAGGCGGAGCTGTTATGCCCCATCATCACCGTCGGCGGATGGTCGAAGCCGCTGACCTGCAGGCCGGCCTCGTCCCACACCGACAGGCTGAGGGGGCCGAGCGATCGCCGCATGCCTTTGGTCCGCAGCCAGTCCTCGGCATGCGCGATGAGCACCCGGAAGGTCGCCTCGTCTTCCGCTTCCATCATGCCCCAATTGCCGGTGCCCGGGCCCATGCCCTGTGCGGCGGGCTGAGCGAGCGCGAGATGGTCGATATGCGCGGAAATCCGGCCGACAGCGCGGCCGTCGCGCTCGGCCAGAAAGAGTTGCGCCTCCGCATGGTCGAACCAGGGGTTCTTGCCAGGCGTGATGAGGCCGTAAACCTCCTGCCTTAGCGGCGGCACCCAATGGCGGTCGCCCGCGTTCCGGCGGAAGGCGAGTTCGACGAAGGCCTTGCGATCGGCCGCGGTCTCGACGGGCCGAATGATGATATGCGTGTTCATGCTGTCCGGGCGCGTTTTCTTGTTTCTTTTGTCGTCCTTGGCCTCGTCATCGTCAACCAGCTCATCTTCTTGACGGTTATCGATGCCGCGGAGCCGGGATCGATCTGGACGGATATCGCCTGATCCGTCGCCATCTTGCAGCCCGGCACTCACCGCTGCCGTTGCATCCGTAGTGCGCTGGCGAGGCACCAAAGAAGCAACGCCGCATGAAGTAACATTGCCGGCCATATCAGCACGCCCCGCATGGCCAGGCCGAAGGCGGAATAGGCCAGAACGAGGGCGGCAAGACCATTGTACAGGGTGACCCCTATGAGCAGGCTGAGGCCGGCTTGAGATCGGTGGAATGTCCCCGCGCCCCAACTCATGGCACCCACGGCAAGCAGGGCCGCTCCGCCCAGCCGCGCCAACAGCAGGGTTACCGGCACAGACTCGGTCTGACCGAATAGCAGGCAGATGCGGAGGTCAGGCGCCAGGATCAGGCCCAGGCCAGTCGCGCATTCAAGGCACGCGAACAGGCTGAGGATCAGGCTGCGCCTTTCGTCTTCATCGCCAACCATCCGGAGAGCTCCTAGCTTTGCGACTCGAATTTGATCGCACCCCCGATCCTCATGAGACTAGCACTCTGGGCGTCAATCGCCGCAGTTTTCCCTGAGGGAATTCGTCAGACAATTCGCGGGTCGGCCGGCGACCGGGGCAACGGAAGACCCGGGGTGGCAGCCCGATCTAACGCGGACGTTTGTTCTTCTTTGCATCGGGCTTTGGAGCGCTCGCCTCTGGGGTACCGGCGTCCTGCGAACTGTGCGCGACATCCGCCGCCGCTGTATCGACACCCAGCACCGCCACGCGGGCCGAGACCTGCCCCGGATCGTAGCCAGCCAACCGCTCCAGCTCGGGCCCATGCTCGGCCAGCGCCAGCGCCGCCGCCTCGTCGCCGCTGGGCGCCTCGACGATCACCGCACGGCTGCGCGACAACATCCGCCCCGCCTCATCCCGCTCGAAATAACCCAAAGTCACCTTCTGCAGCATGTCGTCGCTCCTGTCCCCTAAACCACCCAACCCCGATCCCGCTTCGGCAGCGCCCGCGCGCCGTCCCGCAGCTGCGCCAGCCCGATTGAGAGATAGCGGAAGGCATCGGCGCCATGGCTCGACCAGTCATGAACCGGCCGCGAGCGATAGGCCCGGAGCTTCTCGTCATAATCCCGCCGGTAATGGCGTAGCGCCGAGATGCCGGCGGCGCAGGCCTCGCGATCGAACCAGCAGCGCGGCAACAGCAGCCGCGCCGCATTGACGCCATCCTCGATCCGCAGGGCCGGCAGCACGCGTCCCTTGAGCCCCAGCGAGGCCAGAGTCTCGATCCGGCTCACGCCGGTCCCGAGCTCGCGCACCTCGGCGTCATGCGGCAGCCAATGCTCGCCATAGACATAGCCGCGCTGCTGCAGCACCCGGACATAATGCTCGAGGCCCTCGCCCGAGGCTTCGTAATAGCCGATCAGCCGCACCTCGGCGCCGGCGGCCTGGGCGAACCAGATCGCAGTCGAATCGTCCATCCCGAGGTCCCACGCTGTATGCACCGGCAGCCGCGGGTCATAAGGCACCTGGCCGATCCGCGTCTGGGCGACGGCCTCCTCGATCAGCCTTCCGTAATAGCTGCCAGCGACTGCGCTTTCGAAGCTGCACTCGAACTCCTGCGCATATTCCTCGGGCGTCATGATGCGCCGCGCGGCCGCGAGTTCTTCCTCGGCGATGAGCCCCGTCTCGCTCGCCCGATGCAGCGCCGTGAACCAGTCCGGGTCGAGGCGCGCGGTCTCGTAGATCTCGTGGAATCCGTTGCGGCCCTGGGGCGTGCCGATGAAGACCGCCCAGCCCTGCCGGTCCGAAAGCGCCGGCCGCACCACCTCGCCGAAGATGCGCGGCGCCATCTGGCCATATTCGTCGAACACGATGCCGTCGATATAGAGCCCGCGCAGCGCGTCGGGATTGTCGGCGCCGAGCAGCGTGATGCGCGCCCCATTGGGCAAATCCACCCTGAGCTCGCCCTCATGGCGCTGCGCCCCCGGAATCGGTCCGGTGAAATGCTTGAGATAGTCCCAGGCGACCGCCTTGGCCTGGCGATAGGTGGGCGCCAGATAGGCGAAGCGCGGGCGTGGCGCCGGACACCGCACCGCGGCGCGGATCAGGTGGTTGACGCAGAGGACGGTCTTCCCGAACCGCCGGTGGCAGACCACCACATTAAACCTGCGCATCTGCTCATGGAGCGCCTGCTGCAGCGGCCGCGGGCGATAGGGCAGCGCGATCAGCGGCCCCTCTTGTCTCCCGCTTCCTTGCCGGTCCCGGCCTTCTCCGCTTCGCCCTTGGGTTTCTTCGGCTGGTTCCGCGTCCTGTTGTTCGATTCCATCCATGCGAGGCGTACGACCTGTTCCGGGGCGGCGCGCTTGCCGCCACTGGCCTCTGGCGCGGACCCCGCCCCGTCGACCGACGTTCCCAACGCCCACGCCACCAGGCTGGTCGCTGCCGTGATGCGGGCGGCTGCGGGCGCGTTCAGGTCCCTGGCGACGGCCGCAAGCGCGCGCATCGCCCCGCCGCAATGCTGCTGGGCCAACCGGCGCACATGGTTCTCGGGCGACTCTTTGTCGTTTGCCGTGACCCGAGATCGTCGAGTACGGGTAGGGCTGGCGTTGCTCATGGCCGAGTCCTCCGGCGGGCGAGACCGTAGGTTTCCTCGAGGGCGCTCAGGCCCCGGATGACGGCCTCCTTGTGGATCGCATCGCGTTGCCGTTGCACCGCGTCGGTGCGCGGCAACTGCTGCTTCGCCGACTTGGGGTGAAGGAATTGCGGCCAGTTGCCGAACACGGCGACGTTCTCCGTCGCCTCTGCCACCAGCCGGCTCTCCAGAAGCAACCGTCGCTTGCCCCGCCGATAGAGCCGGCGGGCCAGGGCCTGCAAGGCGTCGTCGCCCTCGACCGGCGCGGGCAACGCGTTCATGGCCAACTGCTCGTAATGGACGTTCGTGCTGAGATGAGGCCATCGAACCGCGCGGCGATAAAGCCAGGCGTAGTAGCGGCCGGCCTCGGCCTGGGAAGGCACGATCAGCTTCTTCGCCGCCATGAGGGCCAGCGGGTCTTCCGACAAGGTCGGGTCCGCGCCGTTCACACGCAGCGCGCGATGGCGCTGCAGTTCGGGCGTGCCGGTATCGACGACGATCGGATGTTTGCGCGGCCGGCCGCGTTTGCGGGGCGTGTCTGCCATGAAGACTCCTCCCGGGTCGCGGGCCCTTAATCCAGTTCCTCCTCGTCGAGCCCGAGCGCCCAGCGCTTGGCCCATTCGATCAGCCACAGCGCGCGCTCCGCCGTCATCTCGCTGTTGATCACCTCGAACGCCCCATCGGCCGTGACGCCGAGCCCGATCACATCCTCCCATTCGAGCTTGGCGATCTCGGCCGTGGCCTGGGTCGGCTTCAGCGTGTCGGACAGCGGGAAATCGACGACGGGTGACGACATGCGCGCACTCCATATCTTCACCTCCCCCCTTGAGGGGGAGGCTGGGGTGGGGGGTATGTCTCAGGAAAGACCGCGCCCGCGGGCAGCGAACTCGCTCGAAGCTCAGAAGTAGAGCGAAGCGATCATATTAACGCCTTCCCTTGCGAGCGTACGCATTTATACAAAAATCCTACCGCAAAGTCAACTGATTTTGCGGTTGAAACTTATCCACAAGCCTGCTATCGGTGGCGCATGAGCGAGATCTCGGAAGCCGCCCGGCGGCTCAAACATTTGCGCGAGCGATCCGGCCTTTCCATGCGCCAGGTCGCCGACGCGCTCGGCTGGTCGCTCACCCGCTACCAGCATTACGAGGACCGTTACAAGCGCCGCTGGCTGCCGCTCGATCTGACGCGCCAGCTGGGCTCGCTGTTCGAGACCCGCGGCATCGACCCGCAGGAGCTCCTCGCCCTCGCCGGCCTCGAGGCGCCGGACCTGCCCGCGCCGCGCATGGGTCCCGCGTCGGGACCGGCGATCAATGCGCGCGACCTCGTGATGGCGCCGCCCGGCCTCGGCCGCGACCTGCCGGTGCTCGGCGCCGTCAAGGGCGGCTCGGAGGGATTCTATTTCAACGAAGGCGAGGCCAAGGAATTCGTGCTGCGGCCCGTGGGGCTGCAGGGCGTCGCCAACGGCTTCGCGCTCTATGTGGATGGCGACAGCATGGAGCCGCGCTACTTCGCCGGCGAGATGCTCTATGTGAACCCCAATCGGCCGATCACCAAGGGCTGCTTCGTCGCGATCGAGCTTGCCGACGGCCAGGGCCTCATCAAGCAGTTCCTGCGCCGCAGCGACGACCTCATCGTGCTGCGCCAGTTCAATCCCGCGAAGGACCTCCGCCTCGCCGCCCGCGACGTGAAGCGCCTCTACCGCATCACCGGCTCCGCCGAGACCAGTTGAACGTAAATCTCCCTCCCCCTACCCCCTCCCGTGAAGGGAGGGGGCGTGATCTTTTCACATTCAAGCCCCTTCCCCTTGCGGGAGGGGAGCGAGAACTAACATCAATCCAGCCCCCTCCCCTTGTGGGAGGGGGTTAGGGGGAGGGGTGGACGACCCGATTCAGCCCGCAGAAGAATCCTCTTGCCAATCATACGCCTTTTGCGTATCATTTGCCGCGAAAAACCAAACGTCACCGCAACCAAGGACCCGGGAGGATCGGCATGCCGAGAGGCTTCGTCGCGCGCGAACTCAGCATTCTGGCTTATGCGAATGGCTTCACCCTCTGGCACTACCGCACCAACGACAAGCCCGAGCTGGTCCTGTCGGGCGAATGCGGCAATCCCGACTACACCGGCTATTTCGCCCCCGCCTGCGATCTCCTGCGCCGCGGCGACCAGATCATCGTCAGCTTCGGTGGCGGTCCCGAGCCCGATCTCACGACCCTGATCGTCACCGAAGCCGTGCCTTGCGGCTATGTGACGGTCCGTCCGCTGGGTGGACGCAGCGCGCCCGAAGGCAACGCCCTTCCCCTCGCCCCCACTCCCGACCCCGCGCCGGCCGGGCCGGCCGCGATCGCGGGTTAGCGATCGGCTCTCGTTTCAGCAGAATTTCGTCAGGGCTTCCCGCCCCTTGTCCCGTCTCCCCTTGCGGGGACGGGATGAGGGTGAGGGGAGGCGAGCATTCGCCTACATCCCCGGATCGGACCGCGTGATCGTCACGCCGGGCGCCTGCTGCGCGGGCATCTCGGTCGGCGGCGCGCCGTAATAGCCGATCATGCGGTTATATTCGCCCGGCAGCGGCTGCGCATAGCAATCGGGCGTGCCCAGCGAGTGGTAGCAATAGATCGTGGGCGGTTCGACATAGGCAATCACGTCGGGCTGGTTAGGCTGGCACATGCTGATGGCAGAGGCCGTCCCTGCCAGGGCCAGCATCGACATGACTTTCGGCCGCCGGGATCCCGTATTGACCATCTTGCGACCTCCCGTGCCGCGGGCGCCCTGCCCTCGCCGCCTACTTCCTCACATCCACGACGACACGGCCGCGCACCTTGCCGGCCAGGATGTCGGCGCCCAGCTTCGGCAGATCGGCCAGGGTCGCCTTCTGGATCATGGCGTCGATCTTGTCCGCCGGCAAATCGCGCGCGAGCCTGGCCCAGGCCTCTTTCCGGCGCTCCATCGGGCACATCACCGTGTCGATGCCGAGCAGATTGACGCCGCGGAGCAGGAACGGAATGACCGTGGTCTCGAGCTTGGTCCCGCCGGCGAGCCCGCAGGCCGCCGCCCCGCATCCATATTTGAGATTGGCCAGCACATTCGCCAGCGTGCTGCCGCCCACCGCATCGACGCAGCCGGCCCAGCGCTCGCTGTCGAGCGGCTTGCCGGACGGCGTCGCGATGCTGGCGCGGTCGATGATCTCGGCCGCCCCCAGCGACTTCAGATAGTCATGCGTCTCGGCGCGGCCAGTCGAGGCCACGACCTTGTATCCCAGCTTCGCCAGCACCGCGACCGCGACGCTGCCCACGCCGCCAGCCGCACCCGTCACCAGCACCTCGCCCTTGTCGGGTTTGAGGCCATGCATCTCGAGCGCGATGATTCCCAGCATCGAGGCATAGCCCGCCGTACCGATCGCCATCGCCCGCTCCGGCGTCAACCCCTTCGGCAGCGGGATCAGCCAGTCGCCCTTGACCCGCGCCTTCTCGGCATAGCCGCCCCAATGCAGCTCGCCGACGCGCCAGCCATTGAGCATGACCTTGTCGCCCGCCTTCCAGGAAGGATGGCTCGAGCTCTCGACCGTGCCGACGAAATCGACGCCCCCGACATGCGGATATTTCCGCACCAGCCTTCCCAGCCCGCCCAGCACCAGCCCATCCTTGTAATTGAGCGTGCTGAACTCGACGGCGACCGTCACGTCGCCTTCGGGCAATGCCGATTCCTCGAGCGATTTGATGCTGGCGGAAACCTTCCCGTCTTTCTCTTCGAGCAGCAGGGCTTTGAACATGGGGCAAAGGCTCTTGTTGAAGGGTGTAAAAGCGAGGCCGGACTCTGAGGGGAGCCCGGCCTCTCGTCAACCGAACTCGCTCGAAGCTTTAAAGTAGAGCGTAGCGATCACATGGAGCCGAGGCACTCCGCGAACCGCACCGGCCGGCCGATGGGCCGTCCGATCAACTCGTCCTCGCGCATGACGATATGGCCGCGCACCACCGTGGCCTTGGGCCAGCCCGTCACGGACCGGCCGTCGAACGGCGTCCAGCCGCAGCGCGTGGCCTGCTGCTTGGATTCGATGGTCCGCTTGGCCTTGAGATCGACGATCGAGAGGTCGCCATCGTAACCGACGGCGATGCGTCCCTTGCTCGCGACGTTGTAGATCCGGGCAGGGCCGGCACTGGTGAGATCGACCAGCCGCTCGAGCGTCAGCCGCCCCGCATTCATGTGATCCAGCATCAGCGGCAGCAGCGTCTGCACGCCGGGCATGCCCGAGGGGCTCTGCGGATAGGGCTTCGCCTTCTCGTCCTTCGTATGAGGCGCGTGATCCGAGCCGATCACGTCGACGATGCCGTCGCGCACCGCCTGCCACAGCGCCTCGCGGTGGCGCATCTCGCGGATCGGCGGGTTCATCTGCGCGAAGGTCCCGAGCTCGCGATAGCAGTCGGGCGCCGCCAGCGTCAGATGCTGCGGTGTCACCTCCATGGTGACGAGATCCTTGTTGGCGGCGAGGATCGGAACCTCCTCCGCCGTCGTCACATGCAGGATATGGACGCGGCGCTTGGCCTGGCGTGCCAGCCGCATCACCCGCTGCGTGGCCCGGGTCGCCGTCTCCACGTCGCGCCAGACCGGATGCATCACCGGATCGGCGCCGTCCTTCACCAGCGCATGGCGTTCGCGCAGGCGATATTCGTCCTCCGAATGGATCGCGACACGCCTTGTGCCATTGCCCAAGGCGCGCAGCAGCGTCTCGTCGTCGGCCACCAGCAGCGTGCCGGTCGAGCTGCCCATGAAGATCTTGATGCCCGCAGCGCCCGGCAGCCGCTCCAGCTCGCCCAGCGTTTCCGCATTCTCGGTGGTGGCGCCGACGAAGAAGGCGACGTCGCACCAGACCCGGCCTTCGGCCAGGCTCAGCTTCTCGGCCAGGGCCTCGGCCGTGGCCGTGTTGGGATTGGTGTTGGGCATCTCGAAGATCGCGGTGACGCCGCCCAGCGCCGCGCCGGCCGTGCCGGTCGCGAGATCTTCCTTATGGGTCAGGCCGGGTTCGCGGAAATGCACCTGGCTGTCGATCACGCCCGGCAGCACATGCAGCCCCTTGGCATCGAGGACCGTGTCCGCGGGCAGATCGATGCGACCGATCGCGGCGATCTTCCCATCGGCGATCGCGATATCGGCCTCGACGAGCCCTGAGGGCGTCATCGCCCTCCCGCCTTTGACAATCAGATCGAAGCGCTCTGCCACAGTTTTGTCTCCCTGCCCGTCACGCGAACATCTCTACCAGTTTGTCAGAGTCGGCGCATCCGGAAGGCATCGCCTTCGCTGTTCCGCCCGTACCCCAGCCCGGCCCGGGAGTGCCCATCGCCCGCCTGTGGGCAAGGGCTCCGTTAACCCCAGCGAGATTGGCGTCATGAACGAATTGCGTTACTACTCGAACACGATGCAGGTACGCCCCGTGATCCTGTCGGGCGGTGCCGGGACCCGGCTCTGGCCCCTCTCCCGCGCCACCTATCCCAAGCAGCTCATGCCGCTGCTCTCCGAGGAGAGCCTGCTGCAGGCGACGGCCCGGCGCGTGGCGCCCGCTCATGGCTTCCTGCCGCCCTTGATCGTCTGCAATGCCGAGCACCGCTTCATGGTGGCCGAGCAGCTCCGCAGCATCGAGGTGGCGCCCGAGGCCATCCTGCTGGAGCCGCTGGCCCGCAACACGGCACCGGCCGCCGCCGCCGCCGCCCTCGGCGCCGAAGCCATCGACCCGGAATCCGTCCTCCTGCTGCTGCCGTCGGACCATCATGTGGCCGACCCGGAGAGCTTCCGCGCGGCGGTCGCCACCGCCCTGCCCGCGGCCCTCGCCGGCTTTCTCGTGACCTTCGGCATCACCCCCAACAAGCCCGAGACCGGCTATGGCTATATCCGCCTCGGCGCCGAGCTGCCCGAAGCGCCGGGCTGCCAGCGGGTGGCCAAGTTCGTCGAGAAGCCCGACCTGCCGACCGCGCGGGCCTACCTCACCGCCGGCGACCATGTCTGGAACGGCGGCATGGTGCTGTTCCAGGCGCGCCGCCTGATCGAGGAGCTGGAGCGTTACGAGCCCGCCATGCTGGTCGCCGTGCGGGCCTCGCTCGCCGCCGCCGAGCGCGACCTCGACTTCACACGGCTGAACGAACCGGAATTCGCCAAGGCCATCTCGAAATCGATCGACTATGCCGTGCTCGAGCGCACCGCCATGGCGGCGGTGGTGCCCTGCGACATGGGGTGGTCCGATGTCGGCTCCTGGGACAGCCTGTGGGAAGCCGCCGACAAGGACGCCGAAGGCAACGCGATCATCGGCGATGTGGTCGCCGTCGGTGTCCGCGACAGCTATCTGCGCGCCGAAAGCCGCCTCCTGGCGGTCCAGGGCCTGACCGGCGTCGTCGCCGTCGAGACCCCCGACGCCGTCCTGGTCCTGGCCCGCGACAAGGCCCAGGACCTGCGCTCCGTGGTGGCCGCCCTCGACCAGAAGGGCCGCCACGAGCATCTGCGCCACCGCAAGGTCTTCCGGCCCTGGGGCTCCTACGAGCAGGTCGATGCCGGCGACCGCTTCCAGGTGAAGCGGCTGATCGTCCGGCCGGGCGGCAAGCTCTCCCTGCAGCGCCACGCCCAGCGCGCCGAGCATTGGGTGGTCGTCCGCGGCATGGCGCGGGTGACCCGCGACGGCCAGCTCTTCGACCTGGTGGCCAACCAGTCCGCCTATATCCCCCTGGGCGCCGCGCATCGGCTGGAGAACCCGGGCGAGGAACCGCTCCATATCATCGAGGTCCAGTCGGGCGGCTATCTGGGGGAGGACGACATCGTCCGCCTGGAGGATGTCTACGGCCGGCGCTGATCGCCCGCGATGCTTCGCGGCCTGTTTGTCACCCTGACATTGCCGCTGAGCTGCCGGCTTTGACTCGCCCGCAGGCAATCGGAATAGTGTTCGCCTCGGCGGCGCCGTCGGTCTTTGAGATCGCCGGCGCCCAGCCTCATGAACAACGCTTCACGGTCGCCCTCCGCGGGAGGTGGGCATCTCATGAATCAGATCAAGCCGAACTCATTGGCCGCGCGCGACATCGCCTATCACCTGCATGGCTATACCAATGCGGTGCGCCAGGAACAGGAAGGCTCTCTCATCCTGACCGAGGGCAAGGGCATCTATGTTCATGACGAGAACGGCAAAGCCTATATCGAAGGCATGGCCGGCCTCTGGTGCGCGTCGCTGGGGTTTGGCGAGGAGCGTCTGGTCGACGCCGCCATCAGGCAGATGAGGAAGCTGCCCTATTATCACACCTTCAGCCAGAAGACCTCGTCGGTGACCGTCGAGCTCGCCGAGAAGCTGATCGGCATCGCGCCGGTGCCGATGTCGAAGGTCTATTTCGCCAGCTCCGGCTCCGAGGCGAACGATACCGTCGTCAAGATGGTGTGGTACTACAACAACGCGCTCGGCCGGACGAAGAAGAAGAAGATCATCTCGCGCCAGAAGGGCTACCACGGCGTCACGGTGGCGTCCGCCAGCTTGACCGGGCTGCCCAACAATCATCGCGACTTCGATCTGCCGATCGCCAACATCCTCCACACCGACTGCCCGCATTACTATCGCTACGGGCAGGAGGGCGAGAGCGAGGCGCAGTTCGCCCAACGCATGGCCGACAGCCTCGAAAAGCTCATCCTTGCCGAGGGACCGGACACGATCGCGGCCTTCATCGCCGAGCCGGTCATGGGTGCCGGCGGCGTCATCGTTCCGCCCGCCGGCTATTTCGACCTGATCCAGCCGATCCTGCGGAAATACGACATTCTCTTCATCGCCGACGAGGTGATCTGCGGCTTCGGGCGCACCGGCAACATGTTCGGGTCCCAGACCTTCAAGATGAAGCCCGACATCGTCACCGTCGCCAAGGCTCTGTCTTCTGCCTATTTGCCGATCTCGGCCGTGATGATCAACGAGAAGGTCTACTCCGTCCTGCGCGACAACAGCGGCAAGATCGGCGTCTTCGGCCATGGCTACACCTATTCCGGCAACCCCGTCTGCGCCGCCGTCGCGCTCGAGACCCTGAAGATCTACGAGGAACGCAACATCGTGGATCAGGTTCGTCGCATCGCCCCCACGTTCCAACGCGAGATGCGGCGCTTCGCCGATCATCCGCTGGTGGGCGAGGTGCGCGGCGTGGGTCTCATCGGCGCTATCGAACTGGTGAAGAACAAACAGACCAGGGAGTCCTTCGCACCGCAGCAAGGTATTGCGGCCCAGACCAGCAAGTTCTGCCAGGAACTGGGCCTCATCACCCGCGGAATGGCGGACGGCATGGCCTTCTGCCCGCCGCTGATCATCACCGAGGCTGAAATTGAGGAGATGTTCCGGCGCTTTTCCAAGGGCCTCGACGCGACCTGGGCCTGGGTTCGCGAGCAAGGTCTCGTCGCCGCCTGAGGCTGATACCAATCGGTCGGCGGTTCGGAGGCGTGGCCCAAAAGCGTGCCGGTTCCCGCCCCCGGGCGTCCGGCCCGGTCAGAGGACGGTGTAACCCGCTATTCCGGTTTCCCGTCAAACCTGTCCGGAACGTCAGCGGCTCGCCCGCACACCTGCCCCCTCCTCGGGCAGGGCTCCGCGAAAAGGCGGCAACGGGGCTGCCCTATCCGCCGGGGCGCGCTGCCAGGCGGGGCAGCAGGACCGTTTTCTCGGGCCACCATCTTCTTGCGAAACAAATGACTCCCAATTGAAGGAATCGTACCGTAGCATTTCGCACCGCACCCGAACGCGGCCGGCGACCCGCTGGCCTCGTAGAAAGAAGTGCGGAAACAAAGATCTGGGAGTGACGCGGTCGGGTAATGAACAAGCGGCAGGATAATTACGTCAGCTTCAAGGACGTCCAGAAGAGCTATGACGGCGAGACTCTGGTCGTCAAAAACCTGAACATGGATATCGCCCAGGGCGAGTTCTTGACCATGCTCGGGCCCTCGGGGTCCGGCAAGACCACCACCCTGCTCATGCTGGCCGGCTTCGAGGTGCCGACCAATGGCCATATCTATCTGGACGGGCAGCCGATCGACAACATGCCGCCGCACAAGCGGAATATCGGCATGGTGTTCCAGAACTACGCCCTCTTCCCGCATATGACGGTCGAGGAAAACCTCGCCTTCCCCCTGCAGGTCCGCAAGATGGGCAAGGCCGAGATCGAGAGCCGCATCAAGCGGGCCCTCGACATGGTCCAGCTCGGAATCTATGGCAAGCGCCGCCCTGCCCAGCTCTCGGGCGGCCAGCAGCAGCGCGTCGCCGTGGCCCGGGCGCTCGTTTTCGATCCCAAGCTCGTGCTGATGGACGAGCCGCTGGGCGCCCTCGACAAGCAGCTGCGCGAGCAGATGCAGTTCGAGGTCAAGCATCTCCATGACCGCCTCGGCATCACGATCGTCTATGTGACGCACGATCAGAGCGAGGCGCTCACCATGTCCAACCGGATCGCCGTCTTCAATGACGGCATCATCCAGCAGCTGGCGACGCCCGACGATCTCTATGAGCGTCCCCTGAACGCCTTCGTGGCGCAGTTCATCGGCGAGAACAACAAGATCCGGGGCCGGATCAAGGCCACCAACGGCACCACCTGCCAGGTCGAGATCGAGGGTGGCGGCACTGTCCAGGCGACCCCGGTCAAGATCGACGGCGTCGGCTCGCCGACCGTGCTGTCGCTGCGGCCCGAGCGCGTGCGGGTCAATCCGCCCGCCGGCACGATGCCCAACCTCTTCACCGCCAAGGTCGAGGAGCTGATCTATCTCGGCGACCATATCCGCACCCGGGTGACGGTGTGCGGGAACAGCGATTTCGTGATCAAGGTGCCGAATTCCGAGGGCGCCCATCAGTTCGAGCCGGGCGCCACCATCGCGGTCGGCTGGAAAGCGGAGGATTGTCGGGCGCTCGACGCGCACTGACAGACGAGCTCTTGAGCCCGCGCCGATCGATGAACCCAGGCGCGGTCCCCCAGAGCGGTTTCAACCGCCGGCAAAAAAACACCGGCATTTTGCAGGGAGTGCAGTAGAGATGAAGATCCGCATGTTGATGACGAGCGCCCTCGTCATGGCCGGCGTCGCGGCTTTCGCCCTGACGCTGACCAAGCCTGCCGCTGCCGACGACAAGGCGTTGACCGTCGTATCTTGGGGCGGTGCCTATCAGCACAGCCAGCAAGAAGCCTATATCAAGCCATTCGCGAAGGAGACCGGCACCAAGATCACCGAAGAGGAATATAACGGCGAGATCGCCAAGATCCGCGCCATGGTCGAAGCCAAGGCTGTGACCTGGGATGTCGTCGACGTCGATACCCAGACCGCGTTGGCAGCTTGCGCCGAGGGCATCCTCGAGCCGATCGACTACGCCAAGGTCGGCGTCGATAAATCCAAGATGATCGGCGGCGACCAGTTCGACTGCGCCGTGCCGACGATCCTTTACTCCACCATCTTCGCCTACGACGCCGACAAGCTGAAGGACGGCCCCAAGACGGTCGCCGACCTGTTCGACCTCAAGAAGTTCCCCGGCAAGCGCGCCCTCCAGAAGAACCCATTCATCAACCTCGAATGGGCGCTGATGGCCGATGGCGTGGCGACCAAGGACCTCTACAAGGTGCTGAACACGAAGGAAGGCGTGGACCGCGCCTTCAAGAAGCTCGACACCATCAAGAAGGACGTCGTGTGGTGGGAAGCCGGCGCCCAGACGCCGCAACTGCTCGCCGACGGCCAGGTGGTGATGGGCTCGACCTGGAACGGCCGCATCCAGAACGCGGTCGTGAACGATCACAAGAACTTCGTGATCGTGTGGGACGGCCAGGCCCCCGACTATGATCTCTGGGCGATTCCGAAGGGCACGCCACGCCTGGATCTCGCCTATCAGTTCATCGCCTTCTCGACTCGGGCGGACAACCAAGCCAACCAGACCAACTACATCTCCTACGGCCCGGGCAACAAGGACGCCATCGCGCTGATCAAGCCGGACGTGCTGAAGGATCTGCCATCGGCGCCGGACAACATGAAGAATGCCATCATCGTCGACCCGCAGTTCTGGGCCGACCATGGTGAGGAGCTGCGCGACCGGTTCAACGCCTGGCTCGCTCAGTAATCTTGTTCGCCGGGGAGGGAGCCTCCGGGTTCCCTCCCCGACTGTTTTCTACGCCCCGCCTTTCTTCTAAAAGTGGCTCGAATTATGGTCGCGACGACGGCACCCGACATCGTACGCACGGCCGATGGCGTTCCGCTCAAGCTGAAGCTGCAGCGCGTCGAGCGGTCCCGGCGCCTGAAGGCGTTGGGCCTCGTTCTGCCCCTGCTCATCTTCATCGTCATGTCGTTCGTGGTGCCGATCGGCACGATGCTCAAGAACGCGATCGACGATCCCGAGGACATCAGCAAGGTCCTGCCGGCGACGATGCAGGCGCTGCAGAGCTGGAATGGCCAGGACATTCCGGACGAATCCGTCTTCGCCGCGTTCGTCGCGGACATCAAGCAGGCGCAAAAGGACAAGACGTCCGCCCTGGTCGGCAAGCGGTTGAACTACGAGATTCCGGGCATTCGCAGCAAGGTGATCGCCGGCGCGCGAAAGATCGAGAAGCTCGAGGCCGGCCCTTACAAGGATGCGCTGATCGCGATGGACGCCGTCTGGGGCCAGCAGGAGACCTGGGCCACCATCAAGCGCGCCAGCAGCCCCTGGACCGCCTTCTATCTCCTGGCGGCGCTGGATTTCGAGCGCAACGCCGATAACGCGATCCAGAACGTGCCCCCGGAGCAGGCGATCTACCGGACCATCTTCGTGCGCACCTTCTGGATTGCCTTCCAGGTGACGCTGGCGACCCTGCTGCTGGGATTCCCCGTCGCCTATCTGCTGGCGACGCTGCCGACGCGCTATTCGAACCTGCTGATGATCTTCGTGCTGCTGCCCTTCTGGACCTCGCTCCTGGTGCGCACGACCGCTTGGTTTGTCCTGCTGCAGGACAATGGCCTCATCAACGAGGTGATCCAACTCCTGCATTTGTGGGACGGGCCGCTGCGGCTGATCTTCAGCCGATTCGGCACCATCCTCGCCATGACCCACATCCAGCTGCCCTTCACGCTGCTGCCGATCTATAGCGTCATGAAAACCATCTCGCCCAGCCATGTGCGGGCCGCGCGTTCGCTCGGCGCCGGACCGTTCTATGCGTTCTGGCGCGTCTATTTCCCGCAGACGATCCCGGGCATCGCCGCCGGCTGCCTTCTGACCTTCATCCTGGCGCTGGGTTACTACATCACCCCGGCGCTGGTCGGCGGCGCCACCGACCAGATGGTCAGCAGCATGGTCGCGTTGGCGATCAACCAGGAGAACAACTGGGGCAAGGCTTCGGCGCTGGGCGCCATCCTCCTGTTCGCGACGCTAATTCTCTTCACGGTCTATAATCGTCTCGTCGGCGTCGACAAGATGAAGTTCGGGTGATCCTGATGCCGATGCCAGCTTACGCAACGACCCCGGAACGAGCCTGGTTCTACGCCCACCGCGTGATCGTGGCCGCCATCCTGGTGTTCCTCATCGCGCCGATCCTCGTGATCATGCCGCTCTCGTTCAATTCCGAGCCCTATTTCAGCTACCCGATGCCGGGCCTGTCCTTGCGCTGGTACGAAGATTTCTTCACCAACGTCCGGTGGACCTCGGCTTTGAAGATGAGCATCATCGTCGCGGTCTCGGTGACGCTGGTTTCGACCGCACTCGGTACCCTCGCCGCCCTGGGGTTGAGCCGCCCGCGCTTCCCGGCGCGCGGCATCATCATGAGCCTGCTGATTTCGCCGATCATCGTGCCGGTCATCATCTCGGCCATCGGCATGTATTTCTTCTACACGCGCATCGGCCTGACCAACAGCATCCCGGGGATCGTGCTGGCCCATACCGCGCTGGCGACCCCCTTCGTCGTCATCACTGTGACGGCGACGCTTTCGGGGTTCGATCAGACCCTCACGCGCGCGGCCGCGAGCCTTGGCTCCAATCCGGTCCATTCCTTCTTCAAGATCACATTGCCGCTGATTCTGCCGGGTGTGATCTCGGGCGGCCTCTTCGCCTTCGTCACCTCCTTCGACGAGGTCGTGGTGGTGCTCTTCATCGCCAGCCCCGAGCAGCGCACCCTGCCCAAACAGATGTTCAGCGGCATCCGCGAGATGATCAGCCCGACCATCACCGCGGCGGCGACCCTGCTGATCGTCTTTGCCGTGACGATGTTGACCACGGTCGAGCTCCTGCGCCGGCGCTCCGAGCGGCTGCGCGGCATCCGGAACTGACCCAAGTGATCCCCTCCCCCGCATTGCGGGGGAGGGTAAGGGAGGGGGCTGCTCGGTCGACCGCGTCCTCCCTCTCCCTGGCCCTCTCCCGCAAGCGGGAGAGGGGATAAGAGCCAGCCCCGTTATGGACTTGGTCTCCCGGCCTGGCCTAAAGTCCCGGCCGTCCGGAACCCATCCCCATGAATCGCGACAACAGCCTCATCCCGAGCGAAGCCGTCCGCCTCGCGGCTCTGGGCAGCCTGTGGCAGGGACCCAAGCGCTATGCCGAGCTGGCGACGGAAGTCCGCCATTTCACCGGCCGCATCGTCGGGCCCTCGCTGGAATTGCTGGGACCCTCGCTCGAGGTGCTGCGGCTCGAAGGGCTGATCGATGCCGAACCGGGCAGCGGCCAGGGCGCCTCGGCGCTCATGGCGCTCACGGAGGCGGGCCGGCAGGAGCTCCAGCGCCTGATGACGGCAAGCCTGCGCGGGCCTCTGGGCGAGATCAACAAGCTCTTCGTCGCGCTCAAGATGCGTTTCATCGACGCGCTGACGCCGGAAGAGCGGCGCCTGCAGGCCGATCTCCTTGCCGAGATCTGCGAGCAGGAGCTGGCCCGCCTCAACGATCTGCGCGCGCATCACGCCGGCGAGCCAGGCCACCTGCTCGACTGGCTCGACCACGACATCGCCCAGACCGAATCCCGCCTCGCCTGGTTCCGCGCGCTGCGGGAAAGGTTGTAGGGAGCGCATATCATCTCCTCCCCCGTCTTCGGGGGAGGATTGAGGAGGGGGATGACGCGATGTCAGCGAGCGAGCAGCCCCCTCCCTTGCCTTCTCCCGTTCCGGGGGAGGGGATGATCCCAGAGCGTCAAAACAGATGCTGCCCGCCGGTGACGAAGATCTCGGTTCCCGTCACATAGGAGAAATCCTCGGTGCAGAGCCGGAACACCGCCGAGGCGACCTCGGACGGCAGCCCCATCCGATGCATCGGGATGCGCGGAATCAGCGCCTCATATTCCGGGCCGATCATGGCGGTCTCGATCTCGCCCGGCGCCACCGCATTGACCCGCACGCCGAGACTCGCGAACTCGACGGCCATCTCGCGCGTCAGCGCCGAGAGCGCCGCCTTCGAGGTCGAATAGGCCGAGCCGGCGAAGGGATGGATCGCATGGCCTGCGATCGAGGTGATGTTGACGATCGAGCCCCGGCCCTTATGCAGCGCCTTGGCGAACCCGCGCGCAAGGCGCAGCGGCACGAAGAGATTGAGCTCGAACACCTCGCGCCAGCCCTCGATATCGCCGTTGAGGCAGCCGAGACGCTCCTTGAACGGTGTCTTGGGCGAGATGGCGGCGTTGTTGATCAGCGCGGTCAGCGATCCCGCGCCGCCCAGCAATGCGTTCGCCTCGGCCACGAAGCGCTCGAGGTCGTCCGACTGGGCCAGGTCGGCGGTGATGTGCTTGGCCCAGTTCGGATCGCGCTTGCATTCCTCGGGCGGCGCTTCGCGGCTGCAGGTGATCATGCGCCAGCCCTCCTGGCTGAAGCGCTTGACGGTGGCGTGCCCGATGCCGCGGCTGGCACCGGTGAGGATCATGGTTTTGCGGTCGTCGGTCATGAAGGCATTCTAGCGCGTTCTGGCCTTCTCATCTCCTCCCCCGCCGGCGGGGGAGGACAAAGGAGGGGGATGACGCGGTGTGGATCGCGCGGCCCCCTCCCTAACCCTCCCTCGCCCGCGGGGGAGGGGACAAAGCCAACAGGTTCAATGCGCCATCAGCACCGGCAACGCGGCATTGGCCAGCACATAGCGGGTGGTGCCGCCGAGGATCATCTCCCTGAGGCGGCTATGGCCATAGCCGCCCATCACCACCAGGTCGGCCGACAGGCTGGCGATGCGATCGAGCAGGGCCCGTCCGATCGGCCCGTTGCCGAGCTCCAGCCGGACGACTTGCGGATCGATCTTGTGGCGCGAGAGATAGGCGCCCAGCGCCGCCGCCGGCGCCGGCTTGTCTTCGTCGCCGACGGTCAGCACCGTCACCTGCTTGGCCTTGCGGAGAAACGGCAGGGCCGCCGCGACGGCGCGGGCCGACTGCGCGGTCCCGTTCCAGCCCACGACGATATTGTCGCCCGTGACGCCGGAATAGCCGGCCGGCACGATCAGCGCCGGATGGCCGGTATCGAAGATGGCGGCGTCCAGCAGCGCCGTCTGGGTCAGGCTGTCCTCGCCCGACGGGCGCGCCATCACCACCAGATCGGTCAAACGGCCCGCCGCCGCGAGACTGTCAGGCCCGGGTCCCACCACCTCGCGCCAGGTCGTGGCGCCCGGCGCTTCGGCCGCGAGCCGGTCATAGGCTTCGCGCGCGCGCTTGGCGCGGGTTTCGACCGCCTGGGTCATGGATTCGATCATCTGTTCCACCAGGGCGCCCGACATGCCTTCGCCCACGATGGGCACCAGCGTCGAGGGATCGGCCCGCAGATGCAGCACCTCGAGATGGGCCTCGAATTTGCGCGCCAGCCCGAGGGCTGTCTTGAGCACGCTGTCACTGGCCTGCCCGCCGTCGGCGAGCGCCAGGATCGTGGCAATGTGGGACATCAACCGCCCTCCTCGTTTCGGGATCACTGTCTTGACGTTTCTTGCCGGCCTTTCCTGGCCGGAACCAGGTCAGCCTATAAGATTCCGCGCGGACTGACTTGCGGTAAATCAACCGCATCCGGCCGCCCGGCAAGCCTCCATAACCGGTTCAGGTGAATGTTTTGCGACCTTCGGCCACCCCTTCGGGGTCCTCGTGGATGATGACCTCGGCGGCCGGAAACTCCTTCAGAATGGCGGCCTCGACCTCGTCCGACAGGATATGAGCTTCCGTCAGCCGCATCTCCGGATCCATTTCCAGGTGGAACTGGATGAACCGATGGGGGCCGGACCGGCGCGTGCGCAGATCATGCATGTTGCGCACTCTTGGATTGGCCATGACGATCGCCCGAATCCGGCTGCGTTCCTCATCCGGCATTTCCCGGTCCATCAGCATGTCGAAGGCGCTGCGGGCAATCTGCCAGGCGGTGAAACCGACATAGAACGACACGCCGATCGCGAAGATCGGGTCGGATCGGTTCCAGCCGAATTGGCTCGAGAGCACCAGGGCCGCCAGCACGGCCAGATTGGCGGCGATGTCGCCGACATAGTGAAGCGAATCGGCCGAGACTGCGATCGACCTCGTGCGCCGGATCACATGGCGCTGGAACAGGACCAGGACCAGCGTCAGCGCCATGGAGAACAGCATGACGCCGATGCCGACGATCCCGTTCGTGACC
Organism: Hypericibacter terrae; assembly: GCF_008728855.1. Classification (GTDB taxonomy): domain Bacteria; phylum Pseudomonadota; class Alphaproteobacteria; order Dongiales; family Dongiaceae; genus Hypericibacter; species Hypericibacter terrae. Next base: position 4,240,470 of record NZ_CP042906.1, read on the forward strand.
GGCTGCGGCGACACCAGCCGTCCGATCGATTCGAACAGCAGGAAGGCGGCCGAGCCCGCGATGAACGTCGATTGTCCCAGGCCCGCGAGGGCCTCGGCCTTGCCATGGCCGAAGCGATGCTCGCGGTCGGCCGGCGTCAGCGCATGACGAACCGCGATCAGATTGACCAGCGAGGCCGCCGCATCCATGAGCGAGTCCAGGAGGGTCGACAGCATGCTGACCGAATCGGTCAACAGATAGGCCACGACCTTGGCCAGGATGAGGACCAGCGCCGTCGCCACCGAGGCATAGGTCGCCAGGCGCATCAGCCTCGCAACGCCGGCGGGCACGCTCGATTGGTCGATGGTTGCAGGGGCGGCGGGTGACGACATCAAACGAGGCGAATCCTCGAGCTTCCTTTCTTCCCCTCCCCCTTGAGGGGAGGTTGGGGTGGGGGCGATCGCAGAACGCGATGCCGAGAGAACTCTCCAGCGTGCAAACGCGATCCGCATCGAGCTTGTGCCGCCCCCACCCTAACCTCCTCCTCGAGGCGGGAGGGGGATAAGAGATGGACCGGCCGCGATCAGGGATAGAGCTTCTCGGTCCGCCAGCCTTCTTGGTCGCGATGATAGACCAGGCGATCGTGGAGGCGAAACGGCCGATCCTCCCAGAACTCGAGGCGCTCCGGCACGACGCGGAACCCCGACCAGTAGGGCGGCCGCGGCACGGTGCCGATTCCGAACTTGACAGTGAACGCGGCGACGCGGCGCTCGAGCTCCAGCCGCTCGGTCAAGGGCTGCGATTGCTGCGACGCCCAGGCGCCGATCTGGCTGGTGCGGGCCCGGCTCGCGAAATAGGCATCGGCCTCTTCGGCGCCGACCTGCTCGACCGCGCCCTCGACCCGGACCTGGCGGCGCAGCGACTTCCAATGCAGGCACAAGGCCGCCTTCGGATGGGCCAGGATCTGCTGCCCCTTCCGGCTTTCGTAATTGGTGTAGAAGGTGAAGCCGCGCTCATCGGCCTCCTTGAGCAGCACCATGCGCAGGCTCGGCTGGCCGTCGGGCCCGACGGTGGCCAGCGCCATCGCATTGGGGTCCTCGGGCTCCTTGGCGCTGGCCTCGGAAAACCAGCGCTGGAACAGCGCGAAGGGTTCGGCAAAGGGGCGTTGGGTCATGGGGTCCTTCCCGTCAGGCGGTTGAATTTGCCCGAACTCTGCCCATTTTTCACGCAAAGCCTCACCCCCAAACCGGAAGATCAGCCATTCTCTTTTCGAGACCTTGTCACCATGTCCCGAACCTGCCTGAGCCGCGACACTGGGCGGGCCAGGGTCCGGTGCATTAGGATTGCCTCCATGCGCAAGACCATTGCAAACGCCTCTCACCCTTATCGGCCGCCGACGGGCTCTGATTCCGAATCCGGTCCGCAGCCTTCGCCGTCCGGCGTCGCGGAGCGCTGAGCCATGCGCGATCCTTATGAAATATTGGGCGTCGCCCGCACGGCAAGCCCCGAGCAGATCAAGCAGGCTTACCGCAAGCTCGCCAAGAAGCTGCATCCCGACCTCAATCCCGGCAACAAGAAGGTCGAATCGCAGTTCAAGGAAGTCGCCTCGGCCTACGACCTGCTGTCCGATGCCGAGAAGCGGCGGCGCTTCGACGCCGGCGAGATCGACCCGAGCGGCAACGAGAAGCCGCGCCAGAGCTATTACCGCAGCTATGCCGAGGGCGGACGCGGCGGCAAATATCGCGGCGGCGATCAGAGCTTCGGCCTCGGCGAAGAGGATCTGAGCGAGGACTGGTTCGCCAATCTGTTCGGCGAAGGCCGCAACGGGGCCGGCGGCGGCCGCAGCCAGACCATCCGCATGCGCGGCGCCGATGTGTCCTATGTGGCGCCGATCGAATTCCTCGAAGCGGCGCTGGGCGCCAAGAAGCGCCTGACGCTGACCGACGGCAAGGTGATCGATTTCACCGTTCCGCCCGGCACCACCGACGGCCAGACCCTGCGCCTCAAGGGCCAGGGCCTGCCCGGCTTCGGCGATGGCGGTGCGGGCGACGCCTATGTCGAGATCAAGGTCAAGGCCCACCCCACCTTCAAGCGCGAGGGCAACGACATCCATGTGGAGGTCCCGGTGACGCTGCAGGAAGCGGTGCTGGGCGGCAGCATCGAGGTGCCGACCATCGACGGCCGCGTCTCGGTCACCGTGCCGAAGGGCTCCAACACCGGCACGGTGCTGCGCCTCAAGGGCAAGGGCGTGGTCGATCAGAAGACGCGCCAGCGCGGCGACCAGTATGTCCGGCTCAAGGTGGTCCTGCCGCCCAAGAGCGACGAGAAGCTGGCCGAGATGGTCGAGCGCTGGGCCAAAGAGAACCCCTATCAGGTGCGCGAATGAGCCGCTGGACCCTGGAGCAGGTGGTGGTCGAAATCGGCGTCGACCGTGCCGCCGTGACGAGCTGGATCGAGCAGCGCTGGGTCCTGCCCGAGACCCAGGGCAGCGAGCTGCAGTTCGACGACATGGACGTCGCGCGCCTGCGCCTGATCGCCGAGCTCACCCAGGAGCTCGAGATCGGCAACGAGGCGATCCCGGTGGTGCTCAACCTGCTCGACCAGATCTACGAGCTGCGCGACAAGCTCGCCGTCATCGAGCACGCGATCGAGCAGACCTCCCCCGAATGCCGCGCCGAGATCGCGCGGATTCTGGGCGGAGCGGCGAAGGGCGAGTAGCGGGATACTCGCCCGTCCTCCCCTCCCCCTACCCCCTCCCGCAAGGGCAATTGTAACCTTGACTCAGCGGGGACTCGGGAGGTCCGAGGGTGATGGGAGAGAAGAAACTACCGCCCGCCGATATCGAGGTCACGTCGGAGATGAGGCGCGCTGGGATCGCCGCCCTTGAGTCTTCCCGCGACGTTTCCTCTTGGGATGGGGCGCTTGTGGAGGCGGTATATACCGCCATGCAGCGTCAATATCGCGCTGATATCGAGGGCGCTCATTCTGGCGCACGAGCCGGCGCCCGAAATGCCTAACCAGCAAATGAGACTGAATTTTCATTAGGTCATGTTCAAGCGCGATAAATGTCTCGGGCGATATGACTGCTCGTCGAATCTGACGCCGGGACCGCGCCATAATGGAATTGGAGATGACCCGGGCGCCTTCTCTGGTCGTGTGAGAGACAAAGTGCACAAGATCGTTGCGAAGCTTATTGATGGCGGCCAGCTGCTTGAAAACGTATTCCAGATCGTCTCTGATTGCTTTGTTGGCCCTCGGAGGTTCGACGAGGCGGTTAATGTGACCCATTGCCGCTTCGGTCTTCACCCCCGAAAAAATCGCCCTAGCGGTTCGAGGCGGGACCTTCGCGTAATGCCAAAGCGTGAGTTGCATGGATAATTCGACAAGGGCGAACATCTCAATGAATCGGCCGAGCGCCATATGGTAGCGGTCCCATTCCTTGATGAGTTCCTTGATTGCCCTCACGGCCTCATTGGCGGGGACTGGCTCATTCATGGCGAACTACCCAAATGGTTGTAAGGCCTAAGACCAAGAAAGATAAGCCGGCCGCTATCGAGCTAGAGCCCGACGCGTGGCCTCGCTTCGAGCAATTCATCAAGCAAGTGGCGAAGGCCGGGCCGCAACATCGGCCAGCGGCGAAAGCGAAGACCCGAAAGACTAAGCCGTGAATCGAGACGGCGGCCTACATGGCCGCCGCTCGTTACTGGCAATAGTTAGGCGACGTTCTTGCGGATTTTGGTGGCGGCGGACTCGCTGCCAGGATGCAGCTTGCCGCTGATCACGTCATAAATCCGCCAGACATTGACGTCATAGTACGACGCCAACCGATGCTTACGAGCGCCGTTCCAAAGATGAAGCCAAATCTGGACAGCTTCATCGAAGGTAATGCGGTGAGAAGGACTCATAATGTCCTTCGCAGTACGTTCTTTCATCAATAGTCCTCTGTATCCCGCTCCACATCGTGTGTGGGCCGCGAGAGGTAGAGGAACTGCCTTGACTGAGATTCCGGTGCATCTAAGATGCGCTGGCGTTCATTTCGAACCGCGACAGTTCCCAAATTTAGCGGTTTCAATCAGGGCCGGGGGTCAAGACCCGGCCCTGATTTCAGTCATCCGAACATGATTTTATGCCTACAACCCAGAGTCAAGCGAATCTGTTGCCTTTCCGTTCCGGCGTACCAGATGTTGCGCCTGAGGAAACTAAGTTTCCCCCAGATGTTGTTTTAGGCGCTGCAATAGGTTGTAAAACTGCTTTCGGGAGATCGCGGGCTTAGACGTTCGCCCGCTGACCAGTCCGCCGATAGGTCAACCGCTTCCCAACAATGCCCTTGAGGGCTTTTGTGGCGCGCTCCGAGTCGTTGACACCGAGGCCCGAGCGCTCATTGTAGCGGAAGTCAAATTCCGCGAGATAGCGCTTCAAGTGCTGCTGGCTGACATGGTGATACGTCCCGGTAATCCCGCGCTTGAGGATCGAGAAGTAGTTCTCGACCGTATTGGAGTGCGCCTCGCCGCGAACGTATTCGCCAGCGCCGTGGTTGACCGTCTCGTGCTTCGCGAACTCTTTGCCAGGGTGATAATACTGGCCCGCTTCGTCGGTCATCAGGAACGACTTGCGGTCGATCTGAGCCACGAGGATCGGGCGCAGGGTCTTGGCGTTGACCTCGGGAACATGGTGCGAGCGGACAGATCCGCCGCGCTCGACCAGCGAGAAAACGACTTCTTTGCCCTTGCCGCCGATATTGCCCTTGGTTCGCTTATTGCGGTGCTTGTTCTTCTCTTTGCCACCGACATAGGTTTCGTCGGCTTCGACGGTCTTGCCCTCGCCACCGAGCGGGCCGGGGAACTGGCCCTCGCGCATTGCCTCGCGCAGGCGGTGCATCATGAACCAAGTGCTTTTGTAGCTAACGCCGATCATGCGGCGCATCTGATGGGTAGAGATGCCCTTCTTCGACGCGCATAGCAGGAAGGCAGCCAAGAGCCACTTATTGAGGGGGATATGGCTGCGCTCAAACAGGGTGCCGACCGTCACGCTGAATTGCTTGCGGCAAGCGTTGCACTGGTACCAGCTCGGACGGGTCGCGATGGGCGTGGCGCTTTCAATGGCGCCGCAATGGCCGCAGACCGGGCCATCGGGCCACAAAGCGGCCTCAAGCCAAGCGCGGGCTTTGTATGCATCCTGAAAGACGGGGTTTGAAAGTTCGTTCGCCATGACCAGCAACCTTTCCGATACCCAAGAATATAAGTTCTCGGGGCTGCTGAGTCAAGGTTACAATTGCCCCCGCAAGGGGAGGGGGCTAGGAAGAATAGAAACAGCCTCTTCCTCTTCAGGAGAGGCTGTTTGCATTTGATGATTAAAGAACTGCGGCGGGTTCAAAAAAAATCCACGCCCCCTCCCCTTGCGGGAGGGGGTAGGGGGAGGGGCTGCTCGGCGGTGCAATCGACGCCGTGCCTTCACCGCCCGCTTCTCTTCACCTTCACCACCTCGTCGCCGAAGCGCTCCGGAACCAGATCGGCGAGAATCTGCCGGGGCTCGGCCGGAAGCTGCCTGAGGCCGCGGGCTGCCGTCTTGCGCCAGGACGGGCCGCGGTCGAGCAGCTCCCGCCAGGCGTCCGCGAGATCGTCCGGGCGCAGCTCGTGCAGCGCCAGGACCAGGGCCGCGGCCTGGTCGATGTCCTTGCGGGCCTTGGCCTGGCTGCGCGGGTTCGAGGTCCGCATCGGCGACACCAGGATCTTGTGCAGCGCATAGCGTTCGGGCGCCGGAACATTGACGGGGATTCCCGCTCCATGCAGGACCGCCGCATTGACTTCATGATAGAGCAGATAGTCGAGATAGCGGATGGTTTGCGCGTGGGAACGCAACGCCCGCAGATAGGTGATGCGGTCCCGCTCCGGCCCTCGCAAGGGGCACAGCACATCGACGGAATAGACCTCCTCCTCTCCCTTTCGCAGCGCGTAGCGCAAGGTGTGCCGGCTGTCCAACGGGCTCGCGACCGCCGCAAATCCCTTGTCCACGCGCTGCAGCAGAGAAAGAAAGCTGTCCCCGATCTCGTCTTCGACGGCCACAGCCACCGAGTGGAACTGCGCGATGTCGAGATCGCCGGTGCGGGCGAGCGACGCGGGGATCCGCACGCCCAGGAGACCCGCATAGCTCATGAACGCGACCGAGCCGACCACGGCGGCGCGCAACCGGAAGGCGCCGGCTTCGGCCAGGGCGGCCAGGACGTCGCCGGTCATCTTGTCGGGAGCCGGCAGCCGCGCCGCGCGCAGCGAGCGGACCATGTCGCGACGTTCCTTGCGGGCGGCGACCGTTTCCTGCCGGGCGGCGATCCGCTGGCGATTGGTCTCGTTGTCGATGCCGATATATTCGGCAGCCGCCCGGCGACCGCCGAGGGTCGGGGGTTGCCAGTAGAGATAGCGACGCCCGTCGGCGGCCGGGCGCGCATAGACCGCCCCGCCGCGGCCGGTGAGCTCGCTCACGCTGCCCGACCAGGCGCGCTCGACGAGGTCGGCATACAGGGTCTGGATGGAGATCGGCAGCGTCTCGAGGGACATGGCGGTGTGAGGGACGTTTATAGGCAAACTCATAATTTTGCCTACAATAAACCAAACGAGCCTTTGTCGGCAAATGGAACATTTTGCCTACAAATACGGGGCGCCGGATCGGAATTCTCCGTAACCCGTTGCATTAATTATGATTTTTTTCTCCCGCTCCATCTATCCCGACCTTCAGCCGGCGAAGGCCGCAATTCAGCGAGCTGGGACATCAAGGGGCGAGCGGTTTCATCGGAACGACCGGCGCTTCCTCCCCCGTCGCCGCCGCTCCTTCCTCCGCCTCGAAACGGAGCTCGACGGAGGCCACGGCAAGACGGGCCAGAAGGTCCCGCCTGCGCTTGATCGGCCACCAGTCATAGAGAAAGATCTCGAGGGGCCGCCAGTTGGCGACCCAGCCGACGATGAAGAAGCCCTCGGCGATCAGGCTGCCGATTGCGGAACTGGGCAGATAGTGTGTCACCGCCCGGTTGACGGCAACCGTGACGGCCAGCACGCAGAGGCCGATGCCGAGTGACTGCCGGCCGATGCGAAACAGCTCCCGCAGCTCGCGCGCGGCCTGTGCCGATCGGTATGCGAAATAGTGATGCACGGCGTCCGGAACGTCCCTCGCCGCGCGGTGCTTGGCCGCGCGCTCCGGCAGGCGGAGGATGATGGCCAGCGGCCGCCGCGCATCGAGCTCGCGCGCCGTGCCCACGATATATTGCTCGGCTTCCTCATCGAGATCGCGGTCGGGCAAGGGCGAGTGATCGAGCGGGTTGAACAGCTGCTCGACCGACTTGATGTAGAGCTCGATGGGTTGCGGTTTCATCTGGCTGCGGCGTCATCCTCCGACATTCCTGGATTCCAACTTCAGTTTGCGTAGAGCATTCTTAAATCGGTTCTAGAACAATAACTTATAGAGTTCCGAGTTATACCAGGATTCACGAACCCTGGTATAACTCGATCACCAATTCATGGTTTTCTCGTGTGGCACCGGGTCGGACTCGGCTCCAGACGGGCCGGTGATCACGCCGCAGGCTGATAAAGATATCTCTGGAAGCCAGCGAACATCTTCCCGATCTCGTCTGGTCTGCCGAGATCGGCCACGGCATCGGCGATGGAGTCGTTGTATTTGAGACGCAGCAACGGCGTCAGCTTCTCCTGATCGAGCTCCTCGACGCCCTGGCTCACATAGTGGGACAGCACGAAATCGAGAAAAGCCTGCTGCTTGGAAGCGAAGCGCGATTTAATTTCTAGTTGAGCCTTGGCCGCCCGTTCCCGCCGGCTCAATGTCGGCAGCGCGTAGGCCACATAAGCCAGCACGTCGAACAGGTCGCTCTTTTCGGCGTCGATGATGCGCTGCATCTCGATCATCTGGTCCCTGCCGAAGCCCTTCTCGGCGAGACCCTGCAGCAGCCTTGCGCGCGTGTCCGGAGCGCTCCAGAGAGCGCGCAGTTCGGCTTCGTTCTTGAAGAACGCGGGCAACTTCCCGAACAGCATCTCCATGAATTGCTGCGCCGACATCGGCGTGCCATCGGGGTGCCAGAAGGTCGTCATCATCATATGCTGGATCGAGCGGGCCTTGCCGTCCGCCAACCTGACCTTGATTTTTTGGGGGCGCGGTTCCGGCTCGAACTTCGACGCGGGCGGCTCGCGCACTGCCGTCGCCAGCTTTCGCTTCTTCGGATCTGCTTCGTCGATCTCGATCGGCTCGCCATCCCATGCCGGATCGCTGAAGTGGTGATGCGCCTTCACGAAGTCGTAGATCGTGAAATAGTCCTTCCCATCATAGAGCCGGGTGCCGCGCCCGATGATTTGCTTGAACTCGATCATGGAGTTGATCGGGCGCATCAGCACGATGTTGCGGATATTGCGGGCATCCACGCCGGTGGAGAGCTTCTGTGAGGTGGTCAGAATCGTCGGGATGGTTTTCTCGTTGTCCTGGAAGTCCCGCAGATGCTGCTCGCCCAGCGCACCGTCATTGGCCGTCACCCGCTGGCAATAGTTCGGGTCCTTGCTGGACTTCATCTGGTTGACGAGATCGCGCACGGCCAGCGCATGGTCCTGGGTCGCGCAGAAGACCAGCGTCTTCTCCCGCTGGTCGATCTGGTCCATGAACAGCTTCACACGGTGCGCCTCCCGCTCCTTGATCTCGATGATCTTGTTGAAGTCGCGCTCCGTATAGAGCTTCCCGCTCTCCACCTCGCCTTCGACGAGCTGGTCGTCGGACGTATAGACATACTCGTCGAGCGTGGTCGAGATCTGCTTGACCTTGAATGGGGTAAGGAAGCCGTCATTGATGCCTTCCTTCAGCGAATAGACATAGACCGGCTCGCCGAAATATTCATAGGTATCCACGTTGTCCTTGCGCTTGGGCGTGGCGGTGAGGCCGAGCTGCACCGCGGGCTCGAAATAATCGAGGATGCCGCGCCAGTTGCTCTCGTCGTTGGCGCCGCCACGATGGCACTCGTCGATGATGATGAAATCGAAGAAGTCCGGCGGGTATTCGCCGAAATAGGGCGAGGGCTTGCCGTCCTTCGGCGGCCCGCTCATGAAGGTCTGGAAGATGGTGAAGAACAGGCTGCCGTTCTTCGGCACCTTGCCCTTCTTGCGGATATCGGCCGGCTCGATCCGGACCAGCGCGTCCTCGGGAAACGCGGAGAATGCGTTATAGGCCTGGTCGGCGAGGATGTTGCGGTCGGCGAGAAAGAGGATGCGCGGCCGGCGCGTCGGCTCCCGTCCCACTTTCCAGTCGGACAGATTCCAGCGGCTGTGAAACAGCTTCCAGGCGATCTGAAAGGCGATGAAGGTCTTGCCTGTTCCGGTGGCGAGCGTGAGCAGAATGCGGTCCCTCCCGGCCGCAATCGCCTCCAGCACCCGCCCGATGGCGATGTCCTGGTAGTACCGGCCCTGGAAGAAGCCGCCCTTGTCCTCGAACGGCACAGCGGCGAAACGATCTCGCCACGCGTCCGCCTCGGCGAAGGTCATGGCCCAGAGTTCGTCCGGCCCGGGGTAGCGTGGCACCTCGCCTTCGGTGCCCTCACGCATGTCGATGCCGTAGATCCCCTGCCCGTTGGTGGCGTAGCTATGACGAATGGACAGCTTGCCCGCATAGCTCTTGGCCTGCGCCACCCCTTCGGTCAGCGGCTTGCCCCAGGCCTTGGCCTCGATGACGGCCAGCTTGGTGTTGCGATAGACCAGCAGATAGTCGGCGATCTCCGCCTTGCCGCGCCGCCCCTGGCCTTCGATCCGGCCCGGGGTGATCGGATACTCGCGATGGATGCGGCTGCCCTCGACCACGCCCCAGCCGGCCGCCTTCAAGGCGGGATCGATATGCTCGGCACGGGTCTCGGCTTCGTTCATGCCGCCCCTACAGTTGTCCGCTGAAGGCTTGGTGCAGTAGCGATTTCTTCAATGTGTCCAGAGCGACGAGCCTTTGTTGATAGCTCGATTCGAGGCGTTGGATTTCGCCTACCAACGCGTCTAATTGGCCAACGATACGCGTTTGCTCCTCCACATTCGGCGGAAGCACTACAGTTAAGGCGCTCCACTTCGACTTATTAATGATTGGCAGCGTGGCTTGGCCGGATTTGCCCAGTACGCGTTGCTGAAAATTCCCGGATAGCATCTGGTAATAAACAAACTTATGGGAAATACCCTCTGACGGTGTTAGCGCGTTGATTTGCTGATTTGTCGTGATATCACGGTCACAGTATCCGCACTTTCCAATGGTTGCTCCGATACAAACCATAAGCACAGATCCAGCGGTGACTTTGCGGGCGCCTTCTAATCCCTTCTCGCTGAGCCCAGCATTCTCATAGACCAGCGATCCATCTTTATTGAAGTCAGCGGGCTTTACGAACGGAATGAAGGTGCCGTAGTTCGTTCTTACGGCGGTTTTTGGAGTCGAGCCAGTCTGCGTCGTTCCTATCTGCTCCAGACGCTTCTCCACCCAATCCTCGCTACGTTGGGTGAATACGGTCTGTAAATGACTCTCGAACAAAGCGCGGGCATTCTGGAGATTCTTTTCGACATTGATTTTGACTATGGCGATGCCGTCAAACGCCTTGTCGAGGATGTCGACGATCCGCTGCTGTTCGGGGAGCGGCGGAATCGGGATCTGAAATCGACTCAGTGCCTCACCGGTAAAGTGCTGAATTCCGGCCCCGTTGAAGTGGCTCTTGAGAGTGCCATCGAGGTTCTGAGCGTGTAGATAGTAGAGGCACCATTTGGCATTCTCAGGCTGATGAAATCGAACCCTATGAAGTGCCTTCTGGAAATAGATGGGCTCGTCGCGATCCCAGATAGCGGCCCGCCCCGGATAGCCGCCCTCACAAATAACCAAGTCACCTTTGGCGACTCTGTATTTCGCCGCCTCTTCGGGAAGGAAACGCATCTCAAGAAGATTCGACAAATCAAAGTCGAACCAACGAACATTTAAGTTCCGAAGATATGGACGCGGCTCCCCCTTATTCTTGGCCTTGTCGAGCATCTTGCCGAGTGAACACTCGGCGATCTCGCTCACCTTCTTGCTCTGCCATGCCGCTCTCATAGCAGAGCCTTGATTTTCTCCAGCACCTTCGCGCTCTCAGCATCCAGCGCGGCGATCTCGTTCATGATCTCCTTCGGGCTGCGGTGCGCGACCTCCTGGCTGCCATTCGAGTTCTTCGCGGAGAGATCGAAGGTCACCGGATCGATGCTCTTGGCGTCCACCGTCCAGGACTTGGGCGAATCGGCAAAGGTCTTTTGCAGCTTCATGAACTCAGCAAGGTCCGCATCGTTGAGTGGGTTGGTCTTGCCGAGATTGCGACCGGGATCGAGCTGGTAGAACCAGACCTTGCGCGTGGGGGCGCCCTTCTCGAAGAAGAGTACCACGGTCTTCACGCCCGCCCCCTGGAACGTCCCGGCAGGACAGTCGAGAATGGTATGGAGATTGCAGCTTTCCAGCAGCAGCTTGCGTAGGCTGACCGAGGCGTTATCGGTGTTGGAGAGGAAGGTGTTCTTGATGACGATGCCGGCGCGCCCGCCGGCCTTGAGCATTTTTATGAAGTGCTGAAGGAACAGGAAGGCGGTCTCGCCGGTGCGGATCGGGAAGTTCTGCTGGACTTCCTTGCGCTCCTGGCCACCGAACGGCGGATTGGCCAGCACCACCTCGTAACGATCCTTCTCCTGGATATCGGCGAGATTCTCGGTCAGCGTGTTGGTGTGGAGGATGTTCGGCGTCTCGATGCCATGCAGGATCATGTTCATGATCGCGATGACATAGGCGAGCGACTTCTTCTCCTTCCCGTAGAAGGTCCGGGTCTGGAGAATCTGGCGGTCCCTGGTGGTGAGGTCCTTCTTCGCCTTCAAATATTCGAAGGATTCGCAGAGGAAACCCGCCGAGCCAACCGCGCCATCATAGATGCGGTCGCCGATCCGGGGCTTGACCACCTGCACGATGGCGCGGATGAGCGGGCGCGGCGTGTAGTACTCGCCGCCATTCCGCCCGGCATTGCCCATGTTCCTGATCTTGGCTTCGTAAAGATGCGACAGCTCATGCTTCTCGGTCTGGGAGCGAAAGCGCAGCGCGTCGATCTGGTCGATGATGTCGCGCAGATTGTAGCCGCTGGATATCTTGTTTTTGATCTCGCCGAAGATCTCGCCGATCTTGTATTCGATCGTATTCGGACCGCTGGCCCGCTCTTTAAAACCGCGCAGATAGGGAAAGAGTTCGTCATCGACGAAATCGCAGAGATCCTTGCCTACGCGCACTTTGTCATGATCGATCTGGCCGTTCTTATCCTTGGGCGCCGCCCAACTCTCCCAGCGATAGGGCTTCTGGAGGATGAGATCGTATTTCTTCCCCTCCAGCTTGGCTTCCGTCGCCTTGTCCTGCTCCAGCCCATCGAGATATTTCAGGAACAGCAGCCAGGAGGTCTGTTCGGTGTAGTCCAACTCGGTGGTGCAGCCGGCCTCTTTCCGAAGCGCGTCATCGATATTCTTGAAGGCTTGTTCGAACATGGTCTGGTTGGACTCCGATCGGGCGAGCGTCGCGCTTCCATTCGCCGAACTACGTTGGGCTTTGCGCGATTTGGCGGCGATCATAGACAACTCCGCTTCCGATCCAAGAGCATCGGCGTCCTCACCCCTTCTTCAGTACCGCCACGATCTCGCCCAGCTCCTCGGCCAATTGCCCGGGCAGCTTCTTGCGGAAGATGTCGGCGAGACTCGTGTAGTACCAGAGCGTCCGCTCTTTGGGCTGGCTGAAGCGGGACCAGATCTTCTCGCCGATCTCGGGCTTGCGCAGGTCGCGCAGGATCGCACGCGCGTTGTGCACCTTGTCGGCGAGCGAGACGCGCAGGATGTCTTCATCGGCGGTCTTCAGATGCGCGAGATACTTGTCCTTGCGTTCCTGCCAGCCGGCCTTGCGCTCGCCGGCGCCGGTGTCCGCGAGGCTGTCCGAGCAGGCCTCGACGACCCGGGCCACGCGTTCGCCGAAGCGGTTGCGGACATCCTCGAGCCTGGCCTTGCCGCCCTGGTCCTCGACGCTGTCATGCAGCAGCGCGGCGATGGCCAGATCCTCGTCGCCGCCATATTCGAGCACGGTGCCTGCGACCGCCATCAGATGGGCGACATAGGGGATCGCGGTTCCCTTCCGGGTCTGGCCGCCATGGACATGGGTGGCGTAGAGAAGGGCCCGATCGAAACGATCGGTCAGGATGGTCGCCTTGGTCATGGGTCGCTGCCCCCGCTTCAGCAGCCCAGTGTTGGGCATCGCAGGGCGGGATGCAACCGGGACGGGCGGCATTTCCTCCCCCTAAGTCGATGTGATCGCTTCGCTCTACTTCACAGCTTCGAGCGTGAGTGGATCGGGGGCGCGTTTTGCCCTGAATCGACCCCTCCCCCAACCCCCTCCCCTCCTGTCCACCGAAGCCTTGGCGAAGGTGGATGCGGGAGGGGGTTGGGGGAGGGGCTGCAAGCGGCGCCAGGCGATGGGGATTGTCTCCACCCCGAATGCGGCGCAGCATCCCTCCGATGGGCCGCCGTCGGGCTCCACCGGGCCGGGGGACGAGGCCGATCCCAGCTGGGCAAGCGGAGGAGAGCCGGCATGTTCACCCGCGTCTTCACTCGCATCGTCGTCGGCCTCGACGGTTCGGATCACGCGCGCAAAGCGCTGGCCATCGCGGTCGGCGTGGCCAAGAACGACAAGGCCGATCTCGTGCTGGTTCGCGCGCTCAGCGCCGGGCTCATGAGCAAAGCCGAACGCAAGCTGGCGGCGGCGGAATTCGGCTTCAAGGATCTCGAACCGCCCTTGCCGTCCGCGATGTTCGGCGATCCGAACGCCGATCCCCGCCCAAAATCCGCCATCGCCCGGGATGAGACCGAGAACGCGCAGTTCAGGGCGCGCACGGAGATGGTGGAGACGTTTCTCGAAGCCGCGCGGCAGGAAGCCCTCGAAGCCGGCGTGGCGAATGTGGAGATCCGCGTCGAGTTCGGCGATCCGGCCAAGGTCATACTGGCCGTGGCCGAGCGCGACAAGGCCGATCTGATCGTGCTCGGCAGCCGCGGCCTCAGCAACATCGAGGGGCTGGTCTATGGCAGCACATCGCACAAGGTCAGCCATCTCGCAAAATGCAGCTGCGTGACGGTGACTTAGGCATGATCGCTACGCTCTGCTTTTAAGCTCCGAGCGAGAGTCCCCGCTCCTCTTTGTATCACCCCCTCCCGCATCCACCTTCGCCCAGGCTTCGGTGGACAGGAGGGGAGCGGGCGTGATGAAGGCACCTGTTTTCGCGCTATCATCATGACGAGTCGCTTCAGGGGGACCCGCCATGCCGATCCTGCGCCTGTCCAAGGCCGCCCTTACCGCCGCCATCGCGCTCTATGCGAGCCTGGTCGCGTTCGGCAACGTCACCGACTACGGCACCAATTTCGCCTTCGTACAGCATGTCTTCATGATGGACACGGTGTTCCCGACCGCGACGACCAAATATCGCGCGATCGACCTGCCGCTGATCCACAATGCCGGCTATATCGGGATCATCGTCGCCGAGACCCTCACCGCCATCCTCTGCTGGTGGGGCGCCTTCCGCTTGTGGCGCCACCGCCAGGCGCCGGCCCGCGACTTCAACCGCGCCAAGACGGTCGCCATCGCCGGCCTGACGCTGGGATTCCTGGTCTGGCAGGTCGCCTTCATGTCGATCGGCGGCGAATGGTTCGGAATGTGGATGTCGTCGCAATGGAACGGCATCGAATCGGCCTTCCGCGTCTTCATCACGATCCTGGCGGTGCTGATTTTCGTGACCCTGCCGGATGCAGAGTTCCAGGAGTGAGCCGCGGGGAGCGCTGGACCACCCCTCCCCCTGCCCCCTCCCGCAAGGGGAGGGACGTGGATTTAGCCTTCCCGAGCCGCTTTTCGAGTCACCGCCGGGAAACCCTTTAACTCCTTAAAACCCAAGGATTTCCCTGGCTTTGAACGGCCCTGCCCTTCGTGTAGGATGCCGCCAAGGTCAACAACAAGGCCGATTCCAAGCGGAGTTATCGATGGCGGGTGACAAAGGGCTGATGGCCGGCAAACGGGGCCTGATCATGGGGGTCGCGAACGACCGGTCGATCGCCTGGGGCATTGCCCGCGCGGTGGCGGACCAGGGAGCCGAGCTGGCCTTCACCTATCAGGGCGAGGCGCTGGAGCGACGCGTGCGGCCGCTGGCGACTTCGATCGGCGCCAAGCTGGTGGTGCCCTGCGACGTCGCCACCGACGAGAGCATCGACAAGGCCTTCGCCGAGATCCAGAAGAGCTGGGACCATCTCGATTTCGTCGTCCATGCCATCGCCTTCTCCGACAAGGACGAGCTCAAGGGCAAGTATCTCGCCACATCCCGCGCCAACTTCGCGCTGACGATGGACATCTCCTGCTATTCCTTCACGGCGGTGGCCCAGCGCGCCACGCCCATGATGAAGAATGGCGGCAGCCTCCTGACCCTGTCCTATTACGGCGCCGAGCGCGTCATGCCGCATTACAACGTCATGGGCGTCGCCAAGGCCGCGCTCGAAGCCAGCGTGCGCTATCTCGCGGCCGATCTCGGCGAGCAGAATATCCGCGTCAACGCCATCTCGGCCGGCCCGATCAAGACGCTGGCGGCGTCGGGCATCGGCGACTTCCGCTACATCCTCAAATGGAACGAGCTCAATTCGCCCCTGAAGCGCAACGTCACCACGGAGCAGGTCGGCGGCGCCGGGCTCTATCTGCTCTCCGAGCTCTCCGCCGGCGTCACCGGCGAAGTGCATCATGTCGACAGCGGCTATCATCTGGTCGGCATGCTGCGCACCGACGCGGCCGCCGGGGTCGCGCAGATGCTGCAGGGCTTCGACGTGAAGTCCTGATGCCATGATCCGCTGACATGTCCTTCAACAGCTTCGGCCAACTCTTCCGTTTCACGACCTGGGGCGAAAGCCACGGGCCGGCGATCGGCTGCGTGGTCGATGGCACGCCGCCGCTCATTCCGCTGAGCGAGGCCGACATCCAGGTCTGGCTCGACCGCCGCAGGCCCGGCCAGTCGCGCTTCACCACGCAGCGGCGCGAATCCGACAGCGTGAAGATCCTCTCCGGCGTGTTCGAGGGCGTCACCACCGGCACGCCGGTGAGCCTGATGATCGAGAACGAGGATCAGCGCTCGAAGGACTATGGCGAGATCAGGGACAAGTTCCGGCCGGGCCATGCCGACTACACCTACTGGGCCAAGTACGGCATCCGCGACTATCGCGGCGGCGGACGCTCCTCGGCGCGCGAGACCGCGAGCCGCGTCGCCGCCGGCGCCGTGGCCCGCAAGCTGCTGGCCCATGTGCTGGGTCCCACGGTCGTCATCCGCGGCGCCCTGATCCAGATCGGCCATCAGCCGATCGATCGCAACCGCTGGGACTGGGACGCGACCGAGCAGAACCCCTTCTGGTGCCCCGACGCCAAGACCGTGCCCTTGTGGGAGGCGCAGCTCGATGCCGTGCGCAAGGCGGGCTCCTCGACCGGTGCCGTCATCGAGGTGATCGCGTCGGGCATCCCGGCCGGCCTGGGCGCGCCCATCTATGGCAAGCTCGACGCGGATCTGGCCTCGGCAATGATGAGCATCAACGCGGTCAAGGGCGTCGAGATCGGCGCCGGCTTCGCCGCGGCGGCGCTCTCCGGCGAAAGCAACGCCGACGAGATGCGGATGGAGAACGGCAAGGTCGTCTTCGATTCCAACCATGCCGGCGGCATCCTCGGCGGCATCTCGACGGGCCAGGACATCGTGGTCCGCTTCGCCGTGAAGCCGACCAGCTCGATCCTGACGCCACGCCACTCGGTCAGCACCGATGGCAAAGAGGTCGAGGTCTCCACCAAGGGCCGCCACGACCCCTGCGTCGGCATCCGCGCCGTCCCCGTCGGCGAAGCGATGCTGGCCTGCGTGCTGGCGGATCATCTCCTGCGCCATCGCGGGCAGGTGGGACGCTAAAGCTCCCTCACTATCTCGTTCTTCGATCAAAACCCCTCCCCTACCCCCTCCCGCAAGGGGAGGGGGCTAGAAAGAAGAACCGCATCTGACAAACGCCAACAGAGAAAAACAACCAAGGGCCGCCACGACCCTTGCGTCGGCATCCGCGCCGTCCCCGTCGGCGAAGCGATGCTGGCCTGCGTGCTGGCCGATCATCTCCTGCGCCATCGCGGGCAGGTGGGACGCTAAAGCTCCCTCACTATCTCGTTCTTCGATCAAAACCCCTCCCCCTACCCCCTCCCGCAAGGGGAGGGGGCTAGGAAGAAGAACCGCATCTGACAAACGCCAACAGAGAAAAACAACCAAGGGCCGCCACGACCCTTGCGTCGGCATCCGCGCCGTCCCCGTCGGCGAAGCGATGCTGGCCTGCGTGCTGGCCGATCATTTGCTGCGCCATCGCGGGCAGATGGGACGCTAAAGCTCCCTCACTATCTCGTTCTTCGATCAAAACCCCTCCCCCTACCCCCTCCCGCAAGGGGAGGGGGCTAGAAAGAAGAACCGCGTCTGACAAACGCCAACAGAGAAAAACAAAACCACGCCCCCTCCCCTTGCGGGAGGGGGTAGGGGGAGGTGTTCTTGAAGGTTCGAGCGACGCATCGATCGTAAATCGCGTCACCGGCCGTACTGCAATCTGGACCTCCACGCGATCTTCGTCCCGGGAGAGCGGAAAATCTGTCGCGCGAACACCGCCGGGATCGCCTAGATTGATGCCGCGAGGTCTTGCCGGGCGCCGCGGGGAGGGCGAGGCGACGTGTATCTGTTGGACGACATCGATCTTTTCTACCGCTTCGGGATCGCGACCGCGATCGGCGTGATCGTCGGCGTCGAACGTCATTGGCAGGAGCGCGACGAGCCGGAAGGCAGCCGCACCGCCGGCGTGCGCACCTTCTCGCTGATCGGCATGCTGGGCGGCGGCGCCGGCCTGCTGGAGAAGTCCATCGCCGATATGGGCGGTCCGGTCGGTCTCGTCACCGTCGGACTCTTCGTCGCCTTCGCCATGAGCTTCAGCTGGTTCAAGCTCCGCGAGGCCAGGGCGGATCGCAGTTTCAGCGCGACCAGCGTGGTGGCGGCCCTGCTCACCTTCGTTCTCGCCGATCTGGCGGTGATCGGCGATATGCAGCTGGCTGCCGCCGGCGGCGTGGTGATGACCGCCATTCTGGCGTCGCGCCAGATGCTGCATCGCTTCCTCAAAACCCTGACCTGGCCCGAGCTGCGCTCCGCCATCATTCTCCTCGGCATGACGTTGGTGATCCTGCCGCTCCTGCCCGACGAGCCGGTCGGTCCCTTCGGCGGAATCTCCCCGGCCCGGACCTGGACGCTCGCGGTGCTGCTGGCCGCGATCTCCTTCGTGGGCTATGTCGCGGTCAAAGTGCTGGGCACGAGCCGGGGCGAGGTGATCGCGGGCGCGATCGGCGGCCTGATCTCTTCCACCGCGGTCACCGTCTCCAATGCGCGGAAATCGAAATCCCGCGGCGAAGCGCAATCGCTCGCCGCGGGCGTCGCTGCCGCGGGCGCCGTCTCCTACATTCGCACCGCCGCGCTGGCGGTGGCGATTGCACCCGCGATCGCCGTCTCCGCGGTGCCGCCGCTCGTCGCGGGCGCACTGATGTTCATTGCCGCCGCGGTGCTTCTCGCCCGACGGTCGGCCACATCGAAGGAAATGCCGGCTGGCGAGAATCCGTTCGATCTGGTCTCGGTCACCAAGCTGACGCTGCTCCTGGTCGTCGTCGCCTTCCTGGCCCGGGCGGCGTCGGCCACCTTCGGCACCGGCGGCCTCATCGTGGTTTCGGCCCTCTCGGGCCTTGCCGATGTCGACGCCGTCACCGTGACCGTGGGCGGCCTGTTGAAGCAGAACCTTGCCGCCGATACGGCATTCTATGCGCTTTCCGCCGGCGTGATCGCCAACACGCTCGCAAAGGTCGGCTACGCCGCGGTGCTGGGACGCGGCGCGTTCGTCGTCTGGTTCGGATTGGCCTCGACCCTCGCCATCGCCGCGGCTGTCGCGGTGTATATGGCAACGGCGGCCTGGCTCGGTTGAGCGAGATTTTGTGATCGAGAGCCGCGCCCTATCCTGAGCCGTCCCCTCCCCCTACCCCCTCCCGCGAGGAAAGGGGGCTAGAAAAAAGAAGCGCATCTGACAAACGCCAGCGGGGAAGAATAAAACCACGCCCCCTCCCCTTGCGGGAGGGGGTAGGGGGAGGGGTTGCCGATCGTGAATCTCGCTACCGGCTGAACCGCGCCACGATCTCCAGATGCGCCGACCAGGGGAACTGGTCCACGGGGCGCGCCCAGTCGAGGCGATAGCCGCCATTGACCAGGATCTGCGCGTCGCGCGCGAAGCTGGCGACGCTGCAGGAGACCGCGACCACCAGCGGCAGGTCCGACTTGGCGAGGCATTCGGCCTGCGCCTTCGCGCCGTTGCGCGGCGGGTCGAACAGCAGCGCGTCGAACCGCTTGAGCTCGATCGGCTGCAGCGGCGCCCGATCGAGATCGCGCCGCTCGACCGTCAGGCGGTGGGCGATGTTGGCGCGCCGCACCGCGGCCTGCAGCGCCTCGGTCGCGGCCTTGTCGCCCTCGACCGCATGGATCCTGGCGCCTTGCGACAAAGGCAGGCTGAAGCTGCCGCAGCCGGCGAAGAGGTCGGCGATCTGCTTCGCCCCTTTGAGGGCCGCGCGCGCCTCGGCCAGCAGCAGCGCTTCGCCTTCCCGGCTCGGCTGCAGGAAGGCGCCCGGCGGCAGGGCCACGGCCACGCCACCGAAGCTCTCGCTCGGGGCCCGCCGCATGGCAATGGGCTCGGGCGCTTCGCCGGGCCGTCCCCAGCTCACGCGCGCCAGGTCGAGCTCCTCGGCCAAGGCACCCAGGCGGACACGGATCGCGGCGGACGGCGGCGCCCCCGTCTGCTCGATCAGGAGATCGATCCCGGTTTCGGTCGCGGTCGCCTCGAGCGCCGCATGGCCACCCGGCGCCAACAGCTCTTCGAGACCCGACCGCAGCGGCGCGATCAGCCGATCCAGCGCCGGCACCAGCAGCAGGCAATGCTCGATATCGGCGATGGCGTGGCTGTCGCGCATGTTGAATCCGAGCGCCAGTCCCTTTCCACGCGTGCCCAGCGCAAATCGCGCGCGGCGGCGCAGGCCCGGCGCCACCCGCAGCAACGGCCGCAGCTCGACATCCTTCAAGCCGCGTCGTACCAGGGCGTCGGCCAGCAACTGGCCTTTCCATTCGGCATAGGCATCGTCGCGCAATTGCTGCAGGGCGCATCCGCCGCAGCGGCCGAAATAGGGACAGGGCGGTTCGACCCGCGCCGGCCCGGACTCCAGCAGCTCGATCGCCTCGCCGGCCAGCCCGTCGCCCTTGGCCGCCGCCAGCCGCACGGACAAGCGGTCGCCCGGCACGGTGGCCGGCACATAGACCGGCCGGCCCTCGAAATGGCCGATGCCGTCGCCCTGCCCGCCGATCCGCTCGATCGCGATCTCGGCTTGGCGCGGGGCGAGATTGACTCGCTTGGGTCGGGGTCCGGGTCTCGGCATCGGGCGACAAGCTAGGCCGACTCGCGAACCCATGCCATAAGCGCGTTGCCGCGGAGCCGCGAGGTTCCTAAAAAGGCAGGCGGCTAGGAACAGGTTTCGGGCCGGCTCTTGCTGGCCGGACTTGAAAACGGCAAGGATGGGGGATGGCATTTTTCCGTTGGATCGGGCGCATTCTCATCGGCGCCCTGGCGGGCATCGGCCTATTGGTCATTGCCGCCATTCTGCTCGCCAGCTCCGCCTGGCGCGACTTCTCCAACCGCATCGAGCCGGTGCCGGAGCAGACGCTGCTGACGCTCGACCTCGGCGACGGGGTCAGCGAGACCAACGCCGGCGACCCCTTTGCGCTCGCCGGCCTGACCCACAACCTCACCATGGCCGACCTGGTGCTGGGGCTCGAGGCCGCCGGCAAGGACCCCCGCGTGAAGGGCCTGGCGCTGAAACTGGGGAGCGGCGATCTGCCGCTCGCCCGGGCCGAGGAGATCCGCGACGCGCTGAAGGCATTCCGCGCGCAAGGCAAGTTCGTCCTCGCCTTCGCGGAAAGCTTCGGCGAAGCGGGCGACGGCAACACCCATTATCTGCTCGCGACCGGGGCGGACGAGATCTGGCTCCAGCCCTCGGGGGATGTCGGACTGACCGGCCTGCGGCTGGAGACGCCTTTCTTCAAAGACACGCTCGACATGATCGGCGTCTCCGTGCAGATGGACCGCCGCAAGGAATTCAAGGGCGCCATCGACAGCCTGACCGCCAACTCGATGCCGGCCCCGCAGCGCGAAAACTTACAGCAATTGGTCGATTCGATGACGGCGACGCTCGCCGATGGCGTCGGCGAGCGGATCGGCGGCGATGCGGCGGCGGGCCGGGCCCTGATCGATCAAGGGCCGTTCCTGGCGGCCGATGCGCTCAAGGCGAAGCTGGTCGATCGCCTGGCCTATCGCGACGAGTTCGAGGCCGAGCTCGACCGGCGGACCAGCAAGGCCGTGCGCTACAGCCTCGCCGACTATGCGGCGACGCTGCGGCCGCCGGAGGACGCGCCCCAGATCGCGCTGGTCCACGGTCTCGGGCCCATCCAGCTCGCGGCGGACGGCAGCCCCTTCGGCGATGTCGTCATGGATGCCAAGACGGTGTCGGAGGCGCTTCGCGACGCGCGCGAGGATTCCAAGGTCAAGGCCATCCTGTTCCGCATCGACAGCCCCGGCGGCTCCTATGTCGCGGCCGATACGATCTGGCGCGAAGTGGCGCGGGCGCGCGAGGAAGGCAAGCCGGTCGTGGTGTCGATGGGCAGCGTCGCCGCCTCGGGCGGCTATTTCGTCGCGGCACCGGCCGCCGCTATCGTCGCCGAGCCCAGCACCATCACCGGCTCGATCGGCGTCTTCGGCGGCAAGTTCGTGCTGAGCGACCTCTGGGCGAAGCTCGGTGTCACCTTCGACGGCGTGCAGGCCGGGACCAATGCCGGCATCGACAGCGCCAACGAGGATTACAGCTACGCCGGCTGGCAGCATCTGCAGACGTCGCTCGATAGCATCTATCAGGACTTCGTGACCAAGGTCGGCGCCGGGCGCAAGCTCGACGCCGATGCCGTGGAACGGGTCGCCAAAGGGCAGGTCTGGACCGGCATGGATGCCGCGGCCAACGGCCTCGTCGACAAGCTGGGCGGCCTGACCACGGCCGTCGCGGAGGCCCGCCGTGCCATCGGCCTGGCGCCCGACGCGCCCGTACGGCTGGTGAATTTCCCGCAGGAGCCTCATGATCTGACCAGCTTTCTCGAGCAGTTCGCCAAGGCGGCCGAGATGCGCCAGTTCGCGGTCCTGGCCAGGCTCGGCCGCATGGCCGCCAGCCTCGAACGCCTGGTCGGCTCGGATTCGGGCGTCAGGGCCGAGATGGCGCCGCTGTTGCCGGCCTCGCGATTGGGGTCGAATCCTTAGGCCTACAACCAAGGGCGGATCGCCCGAGGACGCACGGCGGCGTCCTCGTGCAAAGGCATCCTATGCTGGGGCGTGGAAACCGAACGCGGTGCCATGGCCCTCGACTTTGGCACGGATTCGGCAGCGGACAGGGACAACGTCCATGGATGAGGGGCCGATCAAGAGTCTGCTGGACATCCTCCCAGCCTACTTGAATTTCTTCATCGGTTTTCTGCGCTCGCCGCGCGCCGCCTTCGCGCCTTATGCGCAGACGGGCCGCGTGCATTCCGACCTGACGTCGTTTCTGCTCGCCGGCGTGGGCGCCGCGTACCTCGCCGGTGTCGTCATGCCGATTCCGGGCCTCGACATCCAGAATCCGCAAGGCACCATGGACGAGTTCGCCGTGTTTCTGACGCGTCAGGACGTGAGAGTTCTGCCCCTGGAAGCGCTGCTGGTGGTGCTGGCGATCGCGTTGGCCGCGCATCTCATTGCGAAGCTCTTCGATCGGTTGCAGATGGCAAGCGCCAAACCGGCCGCCGATCCAGACCACGCACCCACGCCGAATTTGGTCGGTACGGCGGAAGATTCGGTAAACGCGGCCCTGGGCTTCGCCGCGATCATGCTGCCGCTGACGACCGTCCTGCTGCTCGGAATATTGTCACTGGCGACTCCTGCGTTGGAGGAGCGATTGGGCGCAGCCGGTCTCATCCTCGTCATCGCCGGCCCGCTGGTTCTCTATTTGCTCGTCGCGACCTTCTACTATCTCGTGATGTCATTCGCCGCGGTTCACAAGGTGAGCTGGGGACGCGCCGCCGCCGCGCTGGCCACGGCCTATGTCTGCATCATGTTCGTCCTGATGAACATCCCGTGAGGAGGCTCCTGGACATCCGGACGACCACGGGCCTGCTGGCGCTGGCCATGCTGCTTGTCGCCCATGCCCGGACGAGCTTGGCCGGGCCGGCCAGCTTGTCGATCGAGCTCGACGGCCAGACGCGGGCGTTCTCGGCGGCCGAACTGCTGGCCAACCCCGCGACACGGATGCTCGAGATCCCGCGGGACGTGTCCTATGGGCGCGCCATGCGCTACCGGGCCATTCCGCTGCGCGCGCTCATGCTCGGATTGCGGACCGGTAAGGCAGATATGTTGGAAGCGCGAGCCAGCGACGGTTTCGTCTCGCAGTTGCCTTGGACGCTGGTTGCGCCGGCGGCAGAGGGCGGCGCCGTAGCCTGGATCGCGATCGAGGATCCGGCGCATCCCTGGCCGAGCTTGCCGGACAAATCCCAGTCGGCGGGTCCGTTCTATCTCGTCTGGGAACATCCCGAGCGATCGGGCGTTACATCGGAGCAATGGCCTTACGCCCTGGTGAGCCTGAAGGGCGTTTCGGACCCGGTGCGACGCTGGCCGCAACTCTCGATCGGTGCCGATGTGCCCGCCGACGATCCGTCCCGGCATGGCCAGGCGGTCTTCCTGGTGCAATGCCTGCCCTGTCATCGCCTGTACGGCGCCGGCGAGGGCGACAAGGGCCCCGATCTCGGCCTGCCGATGCCCGCCACCGTCTATTTGACGCAAGCGGGACTCAAGGCGCTGCTGCGCAATCCGGCGGCCGTGCGGACCTGGCCGCAACAACAGATGCCCGCCTTCGATGCGGGCATGATGCCGGACACCGACATCGATGCCATAATCGCCTATCTCACGCGGGTCACCGAACAGCAACGGTGAGATGCGTTCCGCGACCAGGCGGAGTCCATGAGTTCCTGCTCGGCGATCGGAAGGATCTGATCATGAAGAAGCGCAAGCCCGCCAAATCCCCCGCCAAAGGCCGTCGTCCCACAGCGAAGAAGCCCAAGGCCGCCGCCAGGAAGGCGGCGACGAAGACCTCCAAGGTCGTGGCGAAGAAGCCGAAGCCGGCCGCGAGGAAACCGAAGGCGCTCGCCAGGAAGACCCCGGATCCGGTCGAGCTGGATTCGCGCGACAGCTTTCCAGCCAGCGATCCCCCGAGCTGGGTCTCCGTCACCGGGGAAGGCACGCCCGACCGGAGCGGCCGCAAACGCCGCCCCTGAATGGGGGCGGAGCCCTGTCCCTGCCCTCCTCGGCGGCCATTGCCCGGGTGCCGCTTTGCCCTCTAGGATCGGCGCCAGGCAGGGCCAAGAGAACGGCAAGAGTTGCGGCGGCATGCCGCCGCGATCGACATGAGACGGAAATAGTGGCTCGTTGTGACAGCATCCAGCGAACGCACCGGGACCGTGCATATTGTCGATGACGAAGCGGCCGTTCGCGATCACGTCGCCAGGTTGGCGCTCTCGGTCGGATTGAAGGCCGAGACCTACATATCCGCAGCGGATTTCTTCAAGCGCTACGACGGCGGCCGTCCTGGATGCGTCGTCATGGATCTGAAGATGCCCGAGATGAACGGCCTCGAAGCGATCCGCGAAGCGGCGTCTCGAGGGATCCTCCTGCCGGTCATCATGATCACCGGTTATGGCGATGTGGCGACGGCGGTCGAAGGCATGCAGGCGGGCGCCGTGGACTTCATCGAGAAGCCGTTCCGGGCGCGGGTTCTGCTCGATCAGGTTCAACGAAGCATCGCGATGGACGCCCACAATCTAAGGACGCAGTCGGCCAGCGACCGCGCGCATCAGGGCATCGGCCTGCTCGGTCAGGAAGAGCGCGCGGTTCTCGAGCTCGTCGCGGATAGCAAGACCGACAGGGAGATCGCACAAAGCCTGAGCATCGGCGCCAGGGCGGTCGCCGGTCACCGCGCGAACGTCATGCGCAAGCTCGGCGTGGAGACCTTGGCCGATCTCCTCTCCCTTTATCTGCACTATCTGCGATCGGGCCCGCAAAAGGACCGCAAGGGCTGACGGGCTCGCCCCGAGCCGCCCTCAAGCGCGGCGCAACCGCAGCGCGTTGCTGACCACGGAGACCGAGCTGAGGCTCATGGCCAGGGCGGCGAACATCGGCGA
Source organism: Hypericibacter terrae (assembly GCF_008728855.1). Classification (GTDB taxonomy): domain Bacteria; phylum Pseudomonadota; class Alphaproteobacteria; order Dongiales; family Dongiaceae; genus Hypericibacter; species Hypericibacter terrae. The sequence goes on from NZ_CP042906.1 coordinate 4,265,881, forward strand.
CAGCAGGATACCGAAGGTGGGATAGAGAACGCCGGCCGCGACCGGCACGCCCAGCGCATTGTAGATCAACGCAAAGATCAGATTTTGCTTCATGTTGGCGACAGTGGCCTGCGAAAGCTGGCGCGCTCTCGCAATGCCGCGCAAATCGCCTTTGACCAGCGTGACATGGCCGCTGTTCATCGCCACATCGGTGCCTGTGCCCATCGCGATGCCGACATTGGCCCGCGCCAGAGCCGGTGCATCGTTGATGCCGTCACCCGCCATCGCCACATGCCGCCCCTGGGCTTGCAGCGCGGCGACCAGTTCGACCTTGTCCTGCGGGCGCACCTCGCCATGGACCTCGTCGATGCCCAGCCGCTGCGCCACGGCCCGCGCCGTGGTAAGCCCGTCGCCCGTGGCCATCACGACGCGAATGCCGGCATCATGGAGTTGGCGAATCGCATCCAGTGACGTGTCCTTGATCGGATCGGCCGCCGCCACCAGGCCCGCCAACTTCCCGTCCACCGCGAGGAACATGACGGAGGCGCCCTCGGCCCGGCGCGCTTCCGCCGCCTCGCGCAGGGGCGCGGCATCGACGCCCAACTGCTGCATAAGTACCGTATTGCCCACCGCAACAGGTTTGCCTTCGACGCGGCCGCGGACGCCGATTCCGGTTGCCGATTCAAAATCCTCAGGCTTGCCGAGCGCGAGGCCGCGTCGTCGCGCCTCGGCGACGATGGCGTCGGCCAGCGGATGCTCGCTGCCCTGATCCAGGCTGGCCGCGTATCGCAGCACATCGTTCTCGCCGAAACCGGACGCGGCGACGGCGCTGTGAAACGCGGGCTTGCCCACCGTGAGGGTGCCGGTCTTGTCGACGATCAGCGTATCGATGGTGCGCAAGGATTCGATGGCTTCCGCGTCGCGGAACAGGATGCCCGACGTCGCTCCCTTGCCCGTGGCGACCATGATCGACATCGGCGTGGCGAGCCCCAGCGCACAGGGGCAGGCGATGATGAGGACCGCCACGGCGTTCAATATAGCATAGGTCCAGCGCGGCTCGGGGCCGGCGAGGCCCCAGACCAGCAGTGTCGCCACGGCGACGGCGAGCACGGCCAGGACAAACCAGAAGGAGACGACGTCTGCCATGCGCTGCAGGGGCGCCCTCGAACGCTGCGCCTGCGCCACCATCTGCACGATCTGGGAGAATACGGTTTTTGCGCCGATCTTCTCCGCGCGCATCACCAGGCTGCCATTGCCGTTGATCGTCGCGCCGATGACTCTGTCGCCACCTTCCTTCTCGACCGGCACCGGCTCGCCGGTGATCATCGATTCATCCAGACTCGAGCGACCCTCCAGAACCACGCCATCGACCGGGACTTTCTCGCCGGGACGCACGCGCAGCCGGTCTCCGACATGCACATGAGTCAACGGCACGTCTTCCTCACCACCGTCGTCGCGGAGGCGCCGCGCGGTCTTCGGCGCCAGTCCAAGCAGCGACTTGATGGCCGCCGAGGTCTGCGAACGCGCCCTCATCTCCAGAACCTGGCCCAGCAGCGTGAGCGACACGATCACCACGGCCGCCTCGTAATAGACGCCGATACGGCCATGCGCCTCGAATCCCTGCGGGAACAGGTCCGGAGCCAGCGTCGCGGCGAGACTGTAGAAGAAGGCCGCGCCCACGCCCGTGCCGATCAGCGTCCACATATTGGGGCTGCGATGGTGGATCGATTGCGCCCAGCGGACGAAGAAGGGCCAACCGGCCCAGAACACGATCGGCAGCGACAGCACGAACTCGATCCAGGTCCGAGCCGTGGCCGTAAGGCCTGGCAGGTAATGGCCCGCCATCGCCATCACGGTAACGATGACCGTGAGCGGCAGCGTCCACCAGAAGCGACGCTGAAAGCTGATCAGCTCCGGATCGGGGCCCTCCTCCAGCGTCGGCATGACCGGCTCGAGCGTCATGCCGCAGATCGGGCAGTTGCCGGGCTTGGCCTGACGTATCTGCGGATGCATGGGGCAGGTGTAGATTGTCGCATCCGCGGCCGCCGCCAGCGCCGGTATGGGATCGCCACCAGGCGCAGGGGCCGCACCGCCATTAGATGCGCGGTGATGTTCATGGTCGTGCATGACGCGAGCTCCGATCTCCAGCCTGTTGTGGAGCCTATAGTGGGGACGGGCTCCCGCGGAGAGAAGTCCCTGCCCGCCCTTCTTCCGACAGGCGCAAGCGGCGAAGGCCTGGCCTCAAGGCTCGTAACGCGCACCGATCAGGAATTCGCGATTGCCCTCGGGTCCCGTGATCGGGCTCTCGGTGATTCCGGCCACGATCCAGCCCGGGAGCCGAGACAGCCAATCCCGGATCCGATTGCAGACTTCCTCATGGAGTGCCGGATCGCGCACCACGCCGCCCTTGCCCACCCTCGCCGGGCCGACCTCGAATTGCGGCTTGATCAGCGCGATCGCCCAGGCGCCCGGTGCCGCCAACGACAGGGCCGCCGGCAGGACCGTCTCGAGCCCGATGAAGCTCGCATCGCACACCACGGCGCCCACCGGTTCGGGCACCTGCGCCGCGGTCAGATGGCGCGCGTTGGTCTTCTCCAGCACGACGACGCGCGGGTCCTGGCGGAGCTTCCAGGCGAGCTGCCCATGGCCGACATCGACGGCATAGACGCGGGCGGCACCGTTCGCGAGCAGCACATCGGTGAAGCCGCCGGTCGAGGCGCCGACATCGATGGCGATACGGCCCGCGACCGGGAAGCCGAAATGCGCGAGCCCATGGGCGAGCTTGAGGCCGCCGCGCGAGACCCAGGGATGGTCCTGGCCACGGAGCTCGAGCGGCGCATCGGCCGCGAGGCTGTCCCCAGGCTTGGCAACGCGCTTCTCGCCGGTGAAGACCAGTCCGGCGAGGATCAGGGCCGCCGCCTTGCTCCGGCTCTCGGCCAACCCGCGATCGGCGACCAGTTGATCGGCACGGATCTTCCCGACCTTGCCGGATTTGCCCGGCTTGCCGGATCCGGGCGCGCTCATCTCAGGCTCCGGCCGCGATCAGCCGGCGACTGACGCCGCGGAAACGCAGCGTCAGCAGCGTCGCGGTGACGGCGAGCCCGAGCGCCATGCCCCACCAGATGCCGAGAGGGCCCCAATCCAGCCAGAACGCCAGTACGGTTCCCGTGCCGAGCCCCGCGATCCAGTAGCCGCACAGGCCGATCACCAGCGGCATCACGGTGTCGCGCAGGCCGCGCAAGGCCCCCGTGGCGACGATCTGCAGCCCGTCCACCACCTGATAGATGGCGGCGACGAAGAGCAGCTGCACGGCGAGCGCGATCACCTCGTCATTGCCGCTCATCGCCGGATCCAGGAACAGATTGGCGATCGTCTCGGGGATGGTGAGCACCACGACGGCGGAGAACAGCATGTAGGCGACGACCGTCCACATGGCGACGATGCCGGCCCGCCGCGCCGCCTTCGGATCGTCGAGCCCCAGCCCGAAGGCAACCCGCGCCGAGGCCGCATGCGAGACCGCCGCGGGAACCATGAACATGGTCGACAAGAACATGATCGCGATCTGGTTGGCTGCCAGCGCCGCCGCGCTGATCACGCCCATGAGCAGGGCGCAGGCGGTGAAGAAACCGGATTCCGCCGCGGCCATGCCGCCCGCCGGCAATCCGAGCCGAAGGATCTGGCCGACGGTCTTCAGATCGATGCGCGACAGCCCATGGAACACACGATAGATGCGAAGCCGCTTTCTCCAGGCGACCTCGCTGGCGAGCGCCAGGAACATGATCCAGCAGACGACGGTCGAGGCCCATCCGGCGCCGGCCACGCCCATGGCCGGCACGCCCAGATGGCCGAACACGAGCACATAGTTGAGCGCGAGGTTGAGCAGGATCGAGCCCACCGAGATGAGGAACACCGAGACCGTCGTGCCCAGCGCCGTCATCAGGCTGCGCAGCACCGAGAACCAGAGATAGGGCAGGAAGCCCCACATCACGGCGCGCACATATTCCTCGGCGAAGGGCAGGATCACCGGATCCTGCCCGAGCAGCTTCAGGATCGGCCGGATATACCAGCCGATCAACAGGCCCGGCAATGTCAGTGCCACCGCCACCCACAACCCCTGGCGGGTGGCATGGGCGACACCCTCATGATCGTCCCTGGCATGGGCCTCGGCGGCGAGCACGGACACCACCGAGACCACGCTCATGGCGACGAACAGCAGGGAGAAGAACATGTTTGCGGTGATACCGACCGCGGCCAGCTGGATGCTGCCGAGGCGGCCGACGATGATCGTGTCGGTGAGGCTGATCGCCATTTCGGCGATATAGGCGGCCGCCAGCGGACCCGCTACGCGAGCCAGCGCCCCGAACTCGCTTCCGACCGTCTGGGGGGCAACGGCCGGAGCGGCCGTCACCCCCGCTTGGGTCATGCTCGAGCTGAAGCCTGGCTGATATCGACGCCCAGGGCCTGAAGGGCCGTGGCGACGATGTGTTTCGCGTTGAGGGCAGCCTCGTCGTACTGCACCTCGGGCTTGTGGTGGTCGATGAAGCGGTCCGGCAGCACCATCGGTCGGATCTTCGGCCCGTTGTCGAGCTGGCCGGTGATCGCCAGGAACTGCAGCACCTGCGAGCCGAAGCCGCCGACCGAGCCTTCCTCGATCGTGATCAGCACCTCATGCTCGGCCGCGAGACGGCGGATCATGTCCTCGTCGAGCGGCTTGGCGAAGCGCGCATCGGCCACCGTCGTGGAAAGACCGCGCGCGCCCAGCTCCTCGGCCGCCATGCAGGCTTCCTTGAGCCGCGTGCCGAAGGAGAGGATCGCGACCTTGGTGCCCTCGCGGACGATGCGGCCCTTGCCGATCGGCAGGATCTGGCCCCGGGCCGGCATCTCGACGCCGACGCCGTCGCCGCGCGGATAGCGGAAGGCCGAGGGACGGTCGTCGATCGCGACCGCGGTCGCGACCATGTGCATGAGCTCGGCCTCGTCGGCCGGCGCCATGATCACGAAGCCCGGCAGACAGCCCAGATAGGCGACGTCATAGGCGCCCGCATGGGTGGCGCCATCCGCGCCCACCAGGCCGGCGCGATCCATCGCGAAGCGCACCGGCAGCTGCTGGATCGCCACGTCATGGACGACCTGGTCATAGGCCCGCTGCAGGAAGGTCGAATAGATCGTGCAGAACGGCTTGAAGCCCTCGGTCGCGAGGCCGGCGGCGAAGGTCACGCCATGCTGCTCGGCGATGCCGACATCGAAGCAGCGTTCCGGGAAGCGCTTGCCGAACTTGTCGAGACCGGTGCCCGACGGCATCGCCGCCGTGATCGCGACGATCTTCTCGTCCTGCTCGGCTTCCTGGATCAGCGCCTTGGCATAGACCGCCGTGTAGCTCGGCGCGTTGCTGACGGGCTTCGCCTGCACGCCGGTGATGACGTCGAACTTGGTGACGCCATGATACTTGTCGGCAGCCTGCTCGGCCGGCGCATAGCCATGACCCTTCTGGGTCACGACATGGATCAGGACCGGCCCGCCGTCCTCGTCGTCGCGGACATTCTTCAGCACCGGCAGCAGATGGTCGAGATTGTGACCGTCGATCGGGCCGACGTAGTAGAAGCCCATCTCCTCGAACATGGTGCCGCCGGTCACGAGCCCGCGCGCATATTCCTCGGCGCGCCGTGCGGTTTCCTTCAGGCGGCGCGGGAAATGCTCGGTGATCTCCTTGCCGAGATTGCGCAGATGCCGGAACGACTTCGAGGAGAGCAGCCGTGCCAGATAGGCGCTCATGGCGCCCACCGGCGGCGCGATCGACATATTGTTGTCATTGAGGATGACGATCAGCCGGCTGTTCATCGCGCCGGCATTGTTCATCGCCTCATAGGCCATGCCGGCGCTCATCGCGCCGTCGCCGATCACGGCGATCACATGGTTCTTCTTGCCGGCCAGATCGCGCGCGACGGCCATGCCGAGGCCGGCCGAGATCGAGGTCGAGCTGTGCGCGGCGCCGAACGGGTCATAGACGCTCTCGGAGCGCTTGGTGAAGCCCGAAAGCCCGCCGCCCTGGCGCAAGGTACGGATCCGATCGCGACGGCCGGTCAGGATCTTGTGCGGATAGGCCTGATGGCCGACGTCCCAGATCAGCCGGTCGTCCGGCGTATCGAACAGATAATGGAGCGCGACCGTGAGCTCGACCACGCCAAGCCCGGCGCCCAGATGTCCGCCAGTGATCGATACGGCTTCGATCATCTCCTGGCGCAGCTCGTCGGCGAACTGGCGCAACTGGCTGGGATCGAGCTTCTTCAGATCGGCCGGAATCTGCACCTGATCGAGGAGCGGCTTTTTGCTGTTGGGGGGGGTCAACTTACGTCCTTTCGTTTCGGCACCCGGGCGGTCGCAAGGCTATAAAGTCTTTGCCCGAAGGCCTCAATGCTTACGGTTGACCACGAAGCCGGCCATTTCACGCAAAAGGTCCGCCTTTTCGTCGAACAAATCAAGATGGGCAGCCGCTTGGCGGGCCAGGAGCTGGGCCTGTTCCCTCGCCCTTTCGACACCCAAAAGGGCCACGAAGGTCGCCTTGCCGGCGGCGCTGTCGGCGCCCACGGGCTTGCCGATCGAGGCGGCAGTGCCCTCCGTATCGAGCAAATCGTCCGCAATCTGGAAGGCCAGCCCCAGATCATGGGCATAGGCCAGGAGCGCATGGCGAGCCTGCTCCGAGGCCTGCCCCAAGATTGCCCCAGCCACGCAGGCGAAGGCGATGATCTCGCCGGTCTTCAGACGTTGCAGTCTTGTAATGGCGCCGATGTCCAGGCTGGCCTTTTCGGCCTCCAGATCGATCATCTGGCCGCCGACCATGCCGGCCCCGCCCGCCGCCTTGGCCATGGCCAGGACCAGGTCGGACCGGACCGCCGGATTGGGATGGGTCTCGGGGTCCGCCAGCACCTCGAAGGCGAGGGTCAGGAGACCGTCGCCGGCCAGGATCGCGACCGCCTCGTCGAACTGCTTATGGACCGTGGCCCGGCCGCGACGCAGATCGCTGTCGTCCATGGCCGGCAGATCGTCATGCACCAGGCTGTAACAATGCACCATCTCGATGGCGGTCGCGACGCGGCGCGCGCTCACCTCGTTCACGTCGAACAGGCGGGCGCCCATCATCACGAGAAAGGGCCGGATGCGCTTGCCGCCGCCCAGGCAGGCATAGCGCATCGCTTCCAGCACGCGTTTCTCCGCCCCCTCCGGCGTCGGAAGGAGTTCCTCGAGCGTGCGGGTGATGGTCGTCGCAACCTCGTTCAGTGCGGCGTCGATGGATGGCAAGGATATGACCTTTTCTGTTTCAGCCCAGATCCACGGGCTCGCTGCCGACGCTCCCGTCGGCGCCGATGACGATCTTGGCGACCTTCTCCTGCGCATCGCGAAGCTTGGCCTCGCAATGCCGTTTCAAGGCGGCGCCACGTTCGTAGAACTGGACCGCCTCGTCGAGCTTGCTTTCGCCCTTTTCGAGCGCACGCACCAGCGCCTGCAACTCGCCGAGCGCCTCCTCGAAACTCATTTTGGCGACGTCTGCCGGGATCTTGGACTCGGCCATGCGGAACCGGGACTCCCCTCGAAAAAACGGTGCAGTCTAGTCGGGCGGCCGGCACGGAACAAGGCCGGGAGAGCGGCATTTTTCAGGGCTTTTTCAAGCAGTTCGCAGTTTCGCTCAGGCCCTCATGAGGCTGCGAACATGGGCGGCGGCGCTGCGCGACAGGGCCGTCAGGTTGTAGCCGCCCTCCAGTGCCGAGACCAGCCGGCCCTGGCAATGGACCGCGGCCAGTTCGGCCAACGCGTTGGTGACCCAGGCGTAATCGGCCTCGACCAGCTCGAGCATCGCCAAGGGATCGGCCGCATGGGCATCGAAGCCGGCCGAAATGACGACCAAATCGGGCTGGAACCGGTCGAGCGCCGGAAACACGCGCGCCATCATCGCCTCGCGGAATTCGGCCGAGCCGGCACCCGGCGGCAAGGGGGCGTTGACGATATTGCCGCAGCCGCGCTCCTCGGTCGCACCGGTGCCGGGATAGAGCGGCCATTGATGGGTCGAGGCGTAAAACAGCCGGGGGTCGCGCTCGAACATATGCTGCGTGCCATTGCCGTGATGCACGTCGAAGTCGATGACCGCGACCCGATCGAGCCCGTGAGCCCGCCGTGCATGTTCCGCCCCGATGGCGACATTGTTGAACAGGCAGAACCCCATCGCCTGGTCGATCTCGGCATGATGGCCGGGCGGCCGGACCGCGCAGAAGGCATTGGATCCTTCCCCGGCCACCACCGCGTCGATGGCGGCAACCAGAGCGCCGGCCGCGCGCAGGGCCGCCTCGCCGGAGCCGGGCGAGGCCGTCGTATCGCCGTCGAGCAGCACGAGCCCCTCGTCGGGGATCGCTTCCAGCACCGCCTCGACATAGCGGCGGTCATGGACCGCCGCGATCTGCTCCAACGTCGCCCGGGGGGCCAGGCGCCGCTCCAGGAGCGCGAATTCCTCGGCTTCGAGCGCGCCGATGACGGCCCGCAGACGGTCGGAGCATTCGGGATGGCCGGGGCCGGTGTCGTGATCGAGGCAGGCCGGGTGTGTATAGAGCAGGGTGGTCATGGGAAGCGCGAATGCTGGGGTTGGCGAGGGGAAACCACGCAAAGTGACCGGCGGGCCGGCGTTTGGGTGCCGCAGACCTGCCCCGGTTCTTAACGCATCTTTCAGTCCGAACGCCCGAAAAATTGACCCGGGCGCGAAATCGCTTAAATAGAGTCCATGGAATGCGCCCTTCTCCCGCGCGAGAGGGCTCCGGCGGTGCCGGGACGTCCGCGACGCTCGAAGAGAGGCTGCATGTCGTTTCGCCTGAGTTTGATGGCGCTGGCTTTCCTGTCGCTGACGGTCCCGGCCTGGGCCGAACCGACGGGCGACGGGAACCAGCCCAATGGGGCACCCTCGCCGGCCAATGCCACGGCGGCACCGGCGGTTCCCGCGCCGACCTTCTCGGGAGATCTGGCTCATGCGCTGGAGGCTCCCGGGCTGCCGCAAAGCCTGGCGGCGCTGGGCCTCGACCCCGCCAGCCTCAACGACTTCTACAAAGCGCGTCCCGAACCTCTCTGGGTGGACGATCAGGGCCTGACCGCGCGCGGCCACGCGCTGCTCGATGCGCTCTGGCACGCGGCCACGGCCGGCTGCCCCAACATCGCGAACGCCATCGCTCACGCGCAAAGCCTGACCAAGGCGGACACGACGCCCGAGCGCGTCGAGCTGGAACTGACCCTGACCGGGGCCCTGGCCGAGGCGGCCTTCGCGGCGGTGGCGCCGTTCGAGGCGACCACCAAGACCGAGCTTCTCGATCGCATCGATGCGGCCGACATCGCGGGCTCGCTGGCCGAGTTGCTGCCGCAGAATGCGGATTACTGGGCGCTGGCGGGCGGCTTCTGGAAATATCTCGAGCTCGCCAATGCCGGCGGCTGGCCGACCATGCCGACGGGACCGAAGCTCGAGGCGGGCATGAAGGACCCGCGGGTGAAGGCGCTTCGCGCGCGGCTGGCGGTGACGGATGGCGCCGTTCTCGACGTCCCCGAACCCGATCTCTTCGATCCGCAGCTGGTCGAAGCGGTCGAGGCGTTCCAGCGCCGCCATGGGCTGGGCGATGACGGTGTGGTCGGATTCAAATCGGTCGACGCATTGAATGTACCGATCGCGAGCCGGCTTCAGACCATCGCCTACAATCTGAAGAAGCGCCACGACGCGGGGACCGATTGGGGCAACCGTTACATCGTCGTCAATATCGCCGCCGCCACCATGAGGTTCGTCGATGGCGGCCAGAAGGTCTACGAGACCAACACTGTCGTGGGCCGCACCGACCGGCAGACGCCCGAGCTCGACAGCACGGTCAACCGGCTCGAGTTCAATCCCTACTGGACCGTGCCGCCCAAGATCGCGCGCATCGATCTGCTGCCGAAGATGCAGAAGGATCCCGGTTACTTCGCCGCCCACGGCATCAAGATCTATTCGAGCTGGGAGGAATCGGCCGAGGAGATCGACCCCGAGACGATCGATTGGAACAGCGCCGACGCCAAGGCGATGCGCTATCGCCTGCGCCAGGAGCCGGGGCCCGAAAATGCGCTGGGGCCGGTCAAGTTCCTGTTCCCGAATCCCTACGACGTCTATCTGCACGGCACCAACCATCCCGACCTGTTCGTGAAGCCGGCGCGCTTCTTCAGCTCGGGCTGCATCCGTCTGCCGCGTCCGATCGAATTCGCGGCCGTCGTGCTGCGCGACGATCCCAATTGGAGCCAGGCCCGCATCGACAGCGTCCTCCAGAGCGGCATCAACACGCCGGTCCGCCTCGCCCAGCCGATCCCGGTCCATCTGGTCTACCGGACCGCCTGGATCGACGACGCGGGGACCTTCGAGTTCCGGGAGGACGTCTATGGCCGGGACCGCAAGGGCATGGCGAAATCCCCGCCGGTCACCATTGCCCAGGCGGGGAAATAGCGCCCGACCGACTCCGTTGGGACTCCGGAGCCCGGTCTGCCGGGCCCACGCCTTCCTATTGGAATCCCGGGCCTTTGCCACAGGTGTTAACCCTGTGACCCTGGATTTCCTGGGTTGCACAAGGGCTTCTTAACTGTTTTCATCGCATTGTCCGAGTCGCGGGAAGGTCTCTGCTCGGGGCCTTCGCGCAATTGCCATTCGCCACCGTTCATAGGGGCAGACGCATGACGAAGCCGGCCGGACGCCGCAGCACCGTGACTCGCAGGCATTTTCTGGCCTGGGGCAGCGCTGGGGTTGCCTTGGCCCTGCCGGCTCTGGCCATGCCCCATATCGCCAACGCCGCGACCCTCGCCGCCAATCAGCGCAAGCTCGCCTTCGCCAACCTCCATACCGGCGAGACGCTCAAGACCGTCTATTGGGAAGCGGGCGACTATGTCCCGGGGGCGCTCGGCGAGATCAATCACATTCTGCGCGACTTCCGCACCAACGACGTGCATCCGATCGATGCCAAGTTGCTCGATCTGCTGAACACGCTGCATCAGAAGCTGGCCTCCAAGGTTCCGTTCTCGGTCATCTCCGGTTACCGCTCGCCCAAGACCAACGCCGTTCTCGCCGAAGCCAGCAACGGCGTCGCCAAGCACAGCCTCCATATGGAAGGCCAGGCGATCGACATCCATCTCGAGGATGTCGCGCTGACGGATCTCCACCGCGGCGCCCTGGCGCTGAAGCGCGGAGGCGTCGGCTATTACCCCGCCTCCGACTTCGTTCATGTGGATGTGGGCCGCGTCCGCACCTGGTAGCGCCGGGTTTTCTTCCCTGCTGACGCCGTAAGTCTGGCGGGCCCCGCAAGGGCCGCCTATCCTCCCCTGTCACGAGGAGGAAGCGGCCCATGACCGGCTATCGCACCATCCTGTTCGAGCGCAAGGACGCGATCGCGCGGATCACGCTCAATCGCCCGGACAAGCTCAACAGCTTCACCCGCGAGATGCTGACGGAGCTGCATGCGGCGATCGCCGAGGTCGCGGCCGATCCGAGCCTTCGCCTCCTGATCCTCGCCGGCAGCGGTCGCGCCTTCGGCGCCGGCCAGGATCTGCGCGAGGCCGGCGCCATCAACGGGCCGGCCGCCGTGCGCGAACAGCTCGCCCAGTTCTACGATCCCGTCATGCGCAACCTCGCCGGCCTCGAGATCCCGACCATCGCCGCCGTGAACGGCATCGCCGCCGGCGCCTCCTGCGGGCTCGCGCTCTCCTGCGACCTCATCGTGGCGGCGCGCTCGGCGACGTTCCTCATGGCCTTCGCGCGTATCGGCCTGGTGCCCGACGGCGGTGCCACCTATTGGCTGCCGCGGCGCATCGGCCTGACCCGGGCGCTCGGCATGACCCTGCTGGCGGAACCCATCACGGCCGAGCAGGCGGAACGCTGGGGCCTGATCTGGGAGTGCGTCGACGACGAGGCGCTCGGTCCCCGTATCGAGGCACTGGCGCAGCAACTCGCCAACGGCCCGACGCGCGCCTATGCGCTCGCCAAGCGCGCGTTCCAGGGCAGTGCCGCGCACAGTTTCGAGCAGCAGCTGGCGCTCGAGGCTGAGCTGCAGGCGCTGGCCGCGGGAACGGCGGATTCGCGCGAAGGCATCGCCGCCTTTCTCGAGAAGCGCGGCCCGAAATTCCACGGGCACTGAGCGCCGGCAGCGGGACCTGAACGAAAGCGCTGATTGCCACAAATCAGGATCGTGGCCCCTGGCAAAAAAACGTGCGCGCGGTTTCGCCAGCCCGGATCGCCGATGTCGCCGAGGTCGGAGGAACCGATCCGATCGATCGGATCCGATCAAATCCGCTGGCAAGATTGACTCTGAAAGCCAGCAGGAGTTTGCTCGGGGGTCGGCCTGCCCAAATCACCGGGGTGAATGATGTCGGTCTTCACGGCCACGACATTATTGGCGGATAAGCTCGGCAGCCACCTCGCCGACGCCTATCTCCGTCTCTATGGCGGGCAGGAACCGCAGAATGCGCGCATTCTCGACAGCGCCGGCCAGCTGATCGTCGAGCTGATCGCCAACAGCGACGCGCTCTACCACACGATCGATCATACGGTCCTGGTGACCCAAGTCGGCGAGGCCATCATGCGGGGCCGGCTGCTCTGTCAGCGGGTCGAACCTGCCGATTGGGCGCATGTCATGCTGGCCTTGCTGGCCCATGATATCGGTTATGTGCGCGGCTTCTGCCCCGGTGACACGTCGGACCGGTTCGTGATCGACGGATCGGGTGCAACGGTGAGCCTGCCCCGCGGCGCCTCGGACGCGGCGCTGGCGCCCTATCATGTCGAGCGCTCGAAGATCATCGTGCGCGAACGTTTCAAGGCCACGCTGGGAATCGATGCCGAGCGGATCGCACGAGCCATCGAGCTGACGCGGTTCCCGGTTCCCGACGACGGCGACCATGGTGAAACGGATACCGAAGCGGGACTGGTGCGTGCCGCCGATCTGATTGGCCAACTGGCGGATCCCCTGTATCTGCGCCGCATGAACGCGCTCTATCAGGAGCTCGCGGAAACCGGGATGGCAGCCAAGTGCGGATATTCCAGCGCTGGCGACATGGTGGACAAGTACCCGACCTTTTTCTGGAAGGCGGTGGAGCCGTATCTTGGCGACGCGCTGCGCTATCTCGAATTGACGATCGAGGGCAAGCAGTGGATCGCCAATCTCTACAGCCACATCTTCATGGTCGAGCATCAGCGACGGCGCCTCGGCCCCCAACGCGCGACGTCGGCTATTCCGGAATGAGCGAGTCCATCGTTACGCGGCGATCAGGGTTGCTCCCGCTCGATGATGCCGCTCTGACGATCGCGGCAGCGTCGGCAGGGGCATGACCATGGAAGAGCTGGGCACCAGCATCGTCGGCATCGAACCGGTCATCGGCCATTGGATTCGCCTCGTCGGCGACGGGATCGACATCTTCGGCGTCGTCGTTATCGTCATCGGTATCGCCTGGTCCACGTGGGGCTTTCTAGGTCAGCATCGCGAGGAGCAGCACTACCAGCAGTTCAAGATTCGCATCGGCCGATCGCTTCTGCTCGGCCTCGAAATTCTCGTTGCGGCCGACATCGTGAAAACGATCGCCGTCGAACCCAGCTTCCTCAGCCTCGGCGTGCTCGCGGGCCTCGTTGTGATCCGGACCTTCCTGAGCTGGTCACTCGTCCTGGAAATCGAAGGCAGATGGCCGTGGCAGGGGGATCGTCGCGCGGGACCGTTGGCTTGACCCTTGGCGATGGCCTCCGCTTCCTGGTCCCTGTTGCCGGTCAGACCGGAGAGGCTCGGGATTCTTGGTGCCCCTGCTGTCTCGCTAGATCCGGCTGGCGTGAATCGGAGGACGCCGGTGAGCCCAGGGTCGGGCGATCTCGAGCTGCCCGGCGAGCCGGAACAGCGTGCTCTCGTCCGCAGGCCTCCCCACAAGCTGGACCCCGATCGGCAGTCCGGCCGCGGTCTCGGCCAGCGGCAGGGTCATCGCCGGCTGCCCGGAGATGTTGAACGGCGCCATATAGACATTGTCCTCGCCCATGCAGGTATCGTTGTAGGTCGTGACGTCGAGCGACATGTCGTAGAAACCGAGCGGCCGCGTGCCCTGGGGCAGGCTCGGCAGGATCACCACGTCATAGGGCGAGGTCAGCATCGCGATCTCGCGCGAGGCGATCCGGACGGTTTCGATATCCAGCGAGTGCTGGACCCCGCTGATCGATCGCCCCTTCTCGATGCTGGTCCAGATGACATTCGTCAGATCGTCTTGCGTCACCTTGCGGCCGATCATGGTGGCGAAACCCTGGAATCCCATGGCCGTCTGGACCGAGATGATCGCGGTATAGGCCCGCCAGGCGGTTCCGAAGTTGTAGTCGAACTTGAACTCCTGGACATGATGGCCGAGCGTCTCGCAGAGCCGCGCCGTATTCTCGACCGAGGCGACCACCTCGGCTGCGTTCCTGTCGCCCCGCGCGTTGAAGGTGCTGAAGCCGATGCGCAGGCCGCGCCCTCCGGCCGTCACTTCGTCGAGATAGGAGCGCTCGGGGCTCGGGGTTTGATAGGGCTCGCCCGGCAGCGAGCCCTTGACAGCATCGAGCATGGCCGCGCTGTCGCGGACCGTTCTGGAGACGCAGAAGAACAGCGCCCCGCCATACCAGAAGTCGACATAATCCGGGGCGAAGGTCATGCGCCCGCGCGAGGGCTTCAGGCCGACCAGGCCGTTGACCGCCGCCGGAACGCGGATCGAGCCGGCGCCGTCCGACGCATCGGCCAGCGGCAGGATTCCGGCCGCCACCGCGGCGGCACTGCCGCCGCTCGAGCCGCCCGCGACGCGGGTTTCATCCCAGGGGTTGTGCGTGACGCCGCGCAGGGGCGGCTCGGTGCTCAGGCACCAGCCGAACTCCGGCACGTTCGTCTTGCCGAGATTGATGAAGCCCGCCGCCCGGGTGCGGCGGACGACCTCGGAATCGGACGGGGAGACATAGTCCGCGAAATACCGGCAGCTGTTGGTCGACGGCATCCCCTTCCAGGAAGTCGACAGATCCTTGGCGAGGAAGGGCACGCCATCGAAGGGCGCACCGCTCAACGGACGTTCGGCTTCCGCGCGGGCCGCCTCGAAATTCCGGATCGTGACGGCATTGAGCTTGCCGTCCAGCCGTTCGATCCGGGCGATCGCCGTATCGACCAGCTCGCGCGGGGTGACCTCGTGCCGCCTGACCAGCTCGCCGAGCCCGAGCGCGTCGAAATTGTCATAGTCGGGAAAAGCGTCGTGCGATGAATCGGTCATGTCCGCTTCCGTCGTTGCATCGTTCGGCACGCGGCCCCGGTCCCAGGTTTCCGCGGCGCTGTCGCCGGGTATCCCGGCCCCCTGTCAGAGCCGGTAGATCCTCTCGGCATTCTTGTGTGCGATCATGGCGGCGGTCCGGTCCGCCTCCTTGACGCTGCAGTCGCCCGCGGCCACCCAATCGGACAGGACCGCGCTCAGCATGCGCTGGAACTGGACGCGGCCCAGATGATGCAGCTCGGCCAGGCCGAAGGCGTCCGAACTGTAAAGTTGCTTGAAGAACGGTCCCATCCCCAGCGCGTCCTCCATCGCCCGGCGGGCCAGCGCGCCGGTGAAGTTCAGCGTGAAGCCGACATCGAAATAGACGTTCGAGAAAACCTCCGCCATCCAGGCGCTTTCCTGCACGAACGGATAGCAATGCAGCAGCGTGATGGGAACGTCCTTGACCTCGGCCTGGAGGATGAAGGGCACGAACACCGTCGGATCGCATTTGGGCATGTCCACGTCGCGGTCGCCGACGCCGACATGAAGCTGCAGCGGGAACTGCCGCTGGACGCAGAGATCGAGCGCGACATAGAGGCCGTGCCGGATCAGCGTGGGATCCTCCAGCCGCCGCCAGCCCGATTCGGCGTTCCTCCGGAGCCAGGCATCGCCGGCCGCTGCCGCTTCGGCACGCGACGGCGCGCTCTGATCGATGTCGAAGGTCGTGCGATAGGCCACGATGCTCTTCAGGCCGACCGCCTTAGACGCCCGCTCCGCCAGCGCCGCCTCGAACAGGGTCAGCAACTGCTCGCCGGAACCGGCCGTCCTTGCGGCCTGCTCCATTACCGCCTCGATCCGGACGATCTCGCGAACGGATGCCCCCGACAGGGCAGCCATGCCCGGCACATCGAGAATGTCGCCGCTACGATGACCCGTGTCGAGCAGGAGGTCGGAGGTGCCGGCGGCGCGCATGAGCCGGCGCGACGCTTCCTCGCCGCCAAGCTCAGCCCTGCGGGCCACATAATCCTCCGGCGAGGCATGGGGCTCCAGACCCAGGACCGGCGCGCAGTACCGCCGCATCACCATGCCCACCGGCTTGTCGAACTGCGTGCAGCCCGGCACCTCGGGCCGATGCGCTTCGGACATCAGCGCCTCCAGCCGCGCACGGCTGAGGGGACGGACGTCGACGCCATGACAGTGATGGTCGATGAGACGCTCGAGCTCGATCATGGCGGACCTCAATAGGCGGATCGGTAACGGGCAAAGGCCTGTTCGTCGCCGACCTCGGCCACCATGTCGACCTCCCACCGCTTGAGCGCGACATAGGTATCCAGGAGCTCCTTCGAGAACCAGCCCCGCGCGATGTCGTCTTTCAGCAGCGCCTCCAGCGCCGCTGCAAGCGACGTCGGCAGCGCTTTCACCCCGGCGGCCTCTCGCGCCGCCTCGCTCATCTCCGCCGGATCCACGGTAATGCCGTGGGGACAGGGCAGCTTGCGACGGATGCCGTCGAGGCCGGCCCGAACCATCGCGCCCAGCACCAGATAGGGCGAGGCGACGCCATCGCAGGGACGATATTCGATATTGTGCCCGGTGCGCTTCGCGGTCTCGTCGCCGACGCCCGGGGTCACCCGCAGGGCCGCCTCGCGATTCTGCAGCCCGATCGCACGGAAGCCCGCGCTCCAGTGATGCGGGCCCAACCGGAAATAGGACACCGGCGACGGCGCGGAAATCGCGAGCAGCGCATCGAGATGCTCGAGGATGCCGGCGCAGAAATGCGCGGCCACCGCGCTGAGATTCATCGGCCCCGCAGGATCGTAGGTCCGGTTCTCGCTTTTCCGGTCCACCAGGCTCAAATGGATATGGGCGCCATTGCCGACCGCATCGGGCGCGGGCTTGGGCGTGAACGAAGCCGAAAGACCGTGCCGCCTTGCGATCTCGCGGATCGTCTCGCGCGCGATCAGGCAGGCATCCGCCGCCCTCACGCCGAGCTCCGGCGCGCAGGCCACCTCATACTGGCCAAGCCCATATTCCGGTTCGATCGTGTAGGGCGTGACGCCCGTTGCCGTCAGCGCCGCCTCCAGCTCGGTGAGGAAGTGATTCTGTTGCCGGACCGCCGCGATCGAGAAGGGCGCGGAGGGTTCGAAGTCCGGGCCCGATAGGCTGAACTCATGTTCGAAGCTGGCATAGGTCGTCAGCCCGGTCTCCGCCTCGAGGGCCTCCAGCGCCCCGCGGAAGAAGCTTCTCCCGCAGCATGTCCAGGGCGTCCGCTCGTCGATCCGGCTGTCGCAGATGACGGCGTTGAAGTCGGGAATGTCGCGGTCACCGGGGATGGTGAAGGCCGCCCGGGGATCGGGCACCTGACGGACCTCGTCCATGGGGCCCCAGGGATTGTCGACGATGTTGCCGAAGGCCGTCAGCGCCTGACCGGCCCGCGCCCAGCCCAGCCCGCTGGAAAGCCTTTTTGGAAGGTCGCGGGTAGGAACACCCCGCGTGCGCGTCATCCCCACCAGATCGTGCCAGAGAAGATAGGTGATGCCGGCATCGCTCATGGTCTCGCTGCCCCCTTCGCCGCGCTGTGGTCCGTCACGTTCCGTTCGAAAGCGATATTTCCGGATTCAAATCGCGACAACCGGCCGGTGGCGGTGTCGACGAACCGGCCGTGGATTTCCCCGGCCAGAGTATCGATGAACGACACAGCCGGCACCACGCTATCGAACGGCGAGGCGCTGAAGATCTCGACTCCCGCAGAGCTGCGTTTCCTTCGAAACTCGCTGATTTTCTGGTAACAAATCTGGCATGTATCGTAATTCCTGTCCATTTCCGGCCGCGCCAATGTCTACAATCTGGCCGCTGAGGCAGCCGTCGATTCCCGAGGACCGGCTCATGAAACGCCGCACTGAAATTCATCTCATCGGCTCCACCTAGGAACGCTTCCATCATGGGCCTCGCCATTGCCGACCGCTGGTTCGAGACCGAACGGATCGATGATTCGATCACGCTGCTCTGGGAGCCGCATGTGATCCGGCTCATGCGCTGCAACATCTGGCATGTGCGCGGGCGCGACCGGGATCTGGTGATCGACACCGGCATGGGGATCGTCAGCTTGCGCAAGGCGATGGCGCCGCTGCTCGACAAGGCGGTGACCGCGATCGCGACCCACACCCATGCCGACCATATCGGCAGCCATCACGAGTTCGAGGACTGCGCCGCCCACCGGCTGGAAGCGCCCTGGCTCGAGCGGCCGACGCCGGCAACCCATCTCGTCGTCATGGATCCGAGCGGCCAGCCCGGCGCCGGCATGAGCATCGCCGGCTATGAGATCGGCGATTCGCTGATCACCGCCCTGCCCCATGCGGGCTACAGCCTCAAGAGCTATGTGATCCGGCCGGCGCGCGTCACGCATTGGCTCGAGGATGGCAGCATCCTCGATCTCGGCGACCGGCGGTTCGAGGTGGTGCATCTGCCTGGCCATTCGCCGGGCTCGATCGGCTTGTTCGAGGCGGAGACCGGCGTCTTCTTCTCCGGCGACGCGATCTATGACGGGCAGCTCATCGACGAGCTCTCCCACTCCAACGTGGCGGATTACATCCGGACGATGGAGCGGTTGCGGACACTGCCGGTGACGGTGGTCCATGGCGGCCATCGTCCCAGCTTCGGACGGGCGCGGCTGATCGAGCTCGCCGATGCCTATCTCGAGGCAAAGCGCCGGTAGCGCGCCGGCCGGCATCAGGAAAAGCGGGAGACGACGGCGATGGCGGGCGAAGAATTCTCATGACGGTTGGCTGGCACGATCTTACGGCGGAAGAACAAGCCGCCCTCAAACGCCTGAATCGGGGGCCTTATCCGGAGCTGGCGAAACCCATGGCCGATCGACTGATCTCGTTGGGTCTGGCGCAGCAGCGTCCGGGCGGGGTCGGCATCAGCAGAGCCGGGCGCGAGCTGGTCATCGGCGTGCTGCTCGACGGACGGGGAACCTGACGAAGAGGTGATCGAGCTGGCCGACGCCTATCTCAAGGCGAAACACCCGGCTTGACGACCGTCGCCTTGACGACCGTCGCATTGCTGCGCCGCCGCTCGGTGATCTGGGTGTAGAGCACGCCCAGGAGGATGATCGCGCCGCCGATCAGCTGCTGCCAGCTCGGATAGATCCCAATCCAGATCGTGACCAGCACCGCCGTCACCGGGATCAGGTTCTGATACATCGAGGCCACATTGACGCCGACGCGGCTGATGGCCCAGAGCCAGAGGAAATTGCCGAGGCCGTTCGGGACAAAGCCCAGATAGAACACATAGAGCAGCGGCCAGAACGTCAGCTCCATCCGGATCTGCGCCAGCCCCAGATAATGCAGCGCGACGACGATCAAGGTCAGCTGGACCGCGCCCGGCAAGATCGTGTAGGCGGAGCGCTCGAGATAGGTATAGCCCCTGAGGCGATGCTGGATCGCCAGCGAGAACCAGGTCCAGATCAGATTGGCCGTGACGAGCGCCAGCTCGCCCAGCCCGAAGGTGACGCGGCCATGCTGGCCGGCGGTCACCGCCAGCATGCCGCCCGCCACCGAGAGGACCGCGCCGACGATGATGGCGCGCCGGAGCTTCACGCCATAGAGCGCCTGCGCCAGCAGGGCGGACCCGATCGGGTTCGTGGCCGAGATGATCGCGGCCGAGAGCCCGCTCGACAGGAACACCGCCAAGGTCGTCAGCAGGCAGCAGACCGTGATGCCGACGGTGCTGAGCAGGATGATGTTGCCCCAGGGCAGTCCGCGCCGGATCGGCCAGCGCCGCTCGATGCAGGCGACCATCGAGAGGAGCGCGATCGTGCCGGTGACCTGCCGCCCCGCCGACGCCGAGAACATGTCCCAGTGGCGCAACTGCAGCTCCAGCACCGGGAAGAAGGTGCCCCAGGTCGTCGTATTGAGAATGAGCGCGGCGTTGGCGATGACCAACTGCTTCAGGCTCATGCCCGTCTGCATCTCGCCGACGCGGGTTTCGCTCATGCGCTTGCTCGGAAGCTCCCTCGTCCTACATGCCGCGCGGGACCCATCGCGCCAGCCAGGCGCAATAGATCATGAACAGGCTGACGCTGATGAAGACCGACGGCAGCTCGAAGAAGGTCAGCAGCAGCGAGAACAGCATCGGCGGGATCAGGCCCGCCAAGTCGCGATACATGCTGAAGACCATGGTCATCTCGGGCCGCTCGCGCGTCTTGACCGCCCGCAGGAACGGAATCGACACCACCGAATCGAGCGCCACCGCCGCCATCGCGCTCAGGGCCAGGCAGAGCGTCGACCACCAGGGGAAATGAAAGAAGATCGCGACGCCCATCGTCGTCGTCGCACCGGCGAGGAAAGCCAGGATCAGATGGCGCCGCGCGCCGAGACGCCGCCCGATCCAGCCCATGATCGGGCTGGTGAAGAGCATCGCCGTGCAGCCCGACATGATGACCGCCACCGCGGTATCGCTGCGCCCGACCGCGACCAGATAGACCGGCGCATAGATATAGAAGGTCGACCACCAGGCCTCGCGACCGAAGCTCAGGATCCAGGCCAGCCGCAGCCGGGGTTGGCTGACATAGCGGCGGATATTGGCGATCGGGTTGGTCGAGAGCTTCGCATTCAATGGCAGGGCGGGGCCATATTCCGCGCGCATGCGCCAGAAATAAATCAGCAGCAGCACGGCCGAGCCCGAGCTCAGCAGATAGGTCGCCCAGGGCCCGATATGGTCGTAAAGGATGATCCCGACGCCGGGCCCCAGCGTCCAGCAGGCGGCGGCGAAGAAGGCGCGCAACGGCTCCGAGCGGACGAAGTCCTGCTTCCGGATATAGGCCATGTAATAGAGGTTGAGGCCGTTGAGCAGGCAGGCGGCGGCAAAGGCGCGCAAGGCCATGCCCAGCGCCAGCCCCCAGAGCGTGTGAGTCGCCAGCAGCAGCGGCACGATCACCAGGATCGCCGCCCCCATCGAATAGAGGCGGCGCGGCCGGTAGCGGCGGACGATCCAGGGAATGAGGAAGCTGACCGCGACCGCCGACCAGCCGGTCACGGTGTAGAGCAGGCTCACATCGCGCGCATTCCCCAGCGTGCGCAGCGCCACCAGCGGAATGACCGTCGTCAGTGAGGCCCGCGCCAGCGAGTCGATCGCGAACATCAGCGCGAAGGTGGCGGCGCCGGGCTTTCCGAGGGCTCGGATCCAGGCGGGAAGAGGGGCGGCCATGGGGCGGGGGGACGGTCTGGAGGAAGGGCAGGAGGGTGGCGCCGATGAAACCCCGATGGCCCCCCGGCAAGGCCCCCTTTTAGCGCATTGTTGATCGAGCGGCCAGATCGGTACAGTGCTTTGAAGCAAATACGCTATTCCGGTTTGTCCCCAGCCCTGGGACGCTTTTCCTGCTGGCGTCCCCCAAGCCGCTTGGGGCATATCTGGAGCCCGTTGGCCCGACCGGCCTTCGGCACCCTCGCCGTTCCTCACTCTCTCCCGTGATCCGATCCATGAGCATCAACACCACCGACCTGTCGCGCCCGGGGCAGGCCCATGTCGATTCCTACTGGGCCGTGACCGCCGGCGAGGACGTCGCCGGCTGCGACAAGGTCCAGGGCGACATCGACACCGACGTCGCCATCATCGGCGCCGGCTATACCGGCCTCTCCGCCGCCTATCACCTCGCCCGCGATTTCGGCATCAACGCCCATGTGCTGGAGGCCAACCGCGTCGGCTGGGGCTGCAGCGGACGCAATGGCGGCTTCTGCTCGGTCGGCATGGGCAAGGAAGGGGTCGATGCCTGGATGCGCCGCTGGGGCCGCGAGCGCGCGATCGACAGCTACGACCTGACGCGCCAGGCAGTGCGCCTCGTCGCCGACATCCTGGAGCGCGAGAAGATCGACGCCCAGCGCACGGCCGAGGGCGGGCTAGAGCTGGCGCACAAGCCAAACCGTGTCGATGGCATACGCGCCCATGCCGAACGCATGCAGCGCGATTTCGGCATCGAGTCCCAGTTCCTCGACAAGGCTGCGCTCGCCCGCAACTTCCTCGACAGCCGCGAGGCCTACGGCGCGGTGCTGCATCACGAGGGCTTCGCGCTCCACGCCATGCGCTATGTGCGCGGGCTGGCACGCGCGGCGCAGAAGCATGGCGCGATCCTGCACAACAACTCGCCGGTGATCGGCTGGGAGCGCAAGAGCGGCCAGCATCATCTGCGCACGCCCGGCGGCATCGTGCGGGCGCGCCAGGTGCTGATCGCCACCAACGGCTATACGAACGACACGCTCAACCCCTGGACCTCGGGCCGCCTGCTGCCGGTTCTTTCCAACATCATCGTGACGCGGCCCCTGACCCAGGCCGAACGCGATTCCGTGTCCTGGCAGACCTACTTCAAGATCTGGGACACGCGCCGGCTCCTGTTCTATTACCGGCTGCTGCCCGACAACCGCATCCTGTTCGGCGCGCGCGGCGGGGTCGAGGACAGCCCGGCCGAGCACAGCTACCGCAAGGCCTGGCTCGAACGGCGCCTGCGCGAGATGTTCCCGCCGCTCGACAAGGTCGAGACGGAGTATTTCTGGTATGGCTGGGTCTGCCTGTCCTACGACAAGAACCCGCATATCGGCACGACCGACGACCGAAGCGTCCATTACGTATTGGGCTGCATCGGCCAGGGCGTCGCGCTCTACAGCTTGGCCGGCCGCCTCACCGCGCAGCGAATCGCCGGCGACAGCAAGGTCGACTACGGCGCCCTGCTCTCGACGCCTTTGCCGAAGTTCCCCTTCCCCGCGTTGCGCCGGATCTATCAGCGCGCGGCCTACGCTTACTACGCCTATGAAGACGAGAAGCGCTGAGGGGGCGGGGGAAGGCATTGAGCGAGGGGACACAGACAGAATCTCGTCCCCTCCCCCGCTTGCGGGGGAGGGTCAGGGAGGGGGCTGCGCGGTATCGAAATCGCGTCATCCCCCTTCCTAACCTTCCCCCGATCCGGCAGGGCTGTCCGGGGAATGAGTCGATAGGTCGCGGGCGCATGCCCGGTTTTCCGGAGGTTTTCCGGGTACTTTCTGGTTGTCGAGACTCAGAAAGGGAACCGGGCATGCAGTACATGGGTAGCATCTTCGTGAGCCTGCTGAAACCCATCGATCGGCGTCAATTCCGCACGCTGGTGGAGCGCCACGACGGCGATGCCTACGACAAATCCTTCAAGAGCTGGGATCATCTGGTGGCGCTGATCTACGCCCAGCTCAGCCACGCCAAGAGCCTGCGGGGGGTGGAGGCGGGTTTCAACGCCAACTCCCAGCATCACTACCATCTGGGGGTCGGGAAGCTGGTTCGTTCGACCTTGTCGGATGCCAATGCGCGCCGTCCAGTGAGTGTGTTTGCGGGGCTGTTTGGCACGCTTTCCCAGGAGGTGGATCG
Source organism: Hypericibacter terrae (assembly GCF_008728855.1). Classification (GTDB taxonomy): domain Bacteria; phylum Pseudomonadota; class Alphaproteobacteria; order Dongiales; family Dongiaceae; genus Hypericibacter; species Hypericibacter terrae. The sequence goes on from NZ_CP042906.1 coordinate 4,289,509, forward strand.
GCTGGCTCGCCAGGAAGGGAACGAGATGCTGCGTTTGATCGACGCCTCGCCGATTCCGCTGGGCAAGGTCTGCGCCTGGGCGGACTGGAACGGCCGGATCCGCGGCATGAAGATGCATGTCGTCTACGATCCCAAGGCCGATCGCCCCTGCTCGGTCGAGGTCACGCCGGCCACCATCAACGACATCGAGGTGGGCCGGCGCGTGCCGATCGAGGCCGGAGCCACCTATGTCTTCGACAAAGGCTATTGTCGCTACAGTTGGTGGTGCCAGATCGACGCCGCCGAGGCGGTCTTCGTCACGCGCGCGAAGTCCAACATGCGCTTGCGCGCCACCAAGCGGCGCAAGCTCCGGAAGATTGTCGGCGACGGCTTCAGGATCATCGACGACGCCGAGGTCCGCCTCGTCAGTAAGGGCGATTCCAAGCTGGCGATCCGGCTGCGTCGGATCCGGGTCCGGCGCGAAAAAGGCGGCGTCATCACCCTCATCACCAACGATATGACCCGCTCGGCCGTGGAAATCGCCACCCTCTACAAGACCCGGTGGCAGATCGAGCTGCTGTTCCGCTGGATCAAGCAGCATCTCGATATTCGCAAGTTCCTTGGCAACAACGAAAATGCCATCCGGCTGCAGGTCCTCGCCGCCATGATCGCCTATCTGCTCCTGCGCATCGGCGCGCGCCTCCACAGCGTGAAAATCCCCCTCCTGCGACTGGCCGAACTCGTCGGCCAGTCGCTCTTTACCAGGAAAACCTTCCACCGTATCGATCGCCCGCCGCCCGTCAATCCAAGCAAGCCATCTCCCAAAGTCCCAGCCAACCAGATGGCGTTCTGTTATGCATGAGTTTCCCCGGACAGCCCTGCCGATCCGGGGGAAGGGACCGGAAGCGCGATGACCGCGCCCGTTCTTGCCGTCACGCACGCGCCCTGGCGCCGCCTCGCGCTGCCGCTGTTCCTGCTGCTCGTCATGGGCATCGCCTGGGGCGGCAGCTTCTCTCTGCTGCGGATCGCGCGCATCGACGGCGCGTCGGGCTTCGGCATTGCCTTCTGGGAGGGCTGCGGCAGCGCCATTCCGCTGCTGCTGCTGATGCTTCTTACCCGTCAGAAGCTCCCGCTCGATCGGCGCTCCCTCGTTTTCTACGCGCTCAGCGGTTTCTTCGGCATCACGATTCCCGGCAGTACTCTGTTCTTCGCCGCGCTGTTCCTGCCCGCCGGCATCGTCTCCATGTCGAACGCATTGGTTCCGCTGGCGACCTATGCTTTCGCCCTGATCATCGCACTGGAACGTTTCACGGTGCCGCGCGCCTTCGGGTTGCTGGTGGGCTTGGCGGGCGTGCTGCTGGTGCTGCTGCCCGAGACCAGCCTGCCCGATCCCGGCATGGCCCATTGGGCCCTCCTCTGCTTCGCGGCCTCGATCTCCTACGGCGTGCAGAACATCTATGTGGCGAAAGCAACCCCGCGCGGCATGAGCTCGCTCGCCATGTCGGCGGGCACGCTCGTGGGCGGTGGCATCCTCGTCCTGCCGATCGTCGTCGCGACCGATGGGTTCTTCTCGATGATGCCGCCCTGGGGGCAGGCGCAATGGGCGGTCGTCGGCATGATGACCGTCAATTCGAGTTGCACCGTGGCCTTCTTGTGGATGATCCGGACCGCCGGTCCGGTCTTCACCTCGCAGTGCGCCTATCTGGTGGTGCTGTTCGGCATGCTCTGGGGCATCGTGATCTTCGGCGAGAGCCATAGCGGCTGGATCTGGGCCGCGCTCGCCTTGATGGTGACGGGCGTTTTGCTGGTGAGCCTGCGGCAGCGCCGCGCGCCCTGATGCCGCCTCAAGCGGCGCGATCGATCAGATGCACGAAGGAGCCGAAGACGCCGCCGACGCGCTGGCCGGCTGAACCGAGCTCCCGCCCCCGCGCATCGCTCGCGTCGAACAGCGGCTCGGTGCCGGCCTCGCTCAGGACGCGGGCATAGTGGAACTCATGGCCGCGGAACCTGCTGCCGGCAACACCGATCGGCAGCGTTTCGCCGCGCAACGTCACCGCGCGATATCCCAGATGGAGCCGCCGCTCGGCGAAGGACGTCTCCAGCGGCAGCAGCCCCGCCATCGGTTGGCGCCGGCCCTCGGCATCGACCAGCCCCTGCCCCAGCAGCATATAGCCGCCGCATTCGCCGTAGATGGCGGTGCCCCGCTGCGCCGCGACCCGCAGACCCGTCATGAGTTGCTGATTTTGCGCCAGCCGGCCGGCATGGAGCTCGGGATAGCCGCCCGGCAGATAGATCGCATCGGCCGACCGGTCGGGACCTTCTCCCGCCAGCGGCGAAAAGACCGAGAGCGAGGCGCCGCGCTCGCGCCAGTCCCGCAGCAGCGCCGGATAGGCGAAGGCGAAGGCCGCGTCGCGTGCCACCGCCACATGCTGACCCAGGGGCGCGATGAAGCTGTCGGCGCCGATACGCGCGCTGAGATCGCGCGCGGGCCGTGCCAGCGCCATCACCGCCGCGAGATCGATCTGGCGTCCGATCTCGTCCGCGGCATGCTCGATGAAGCCCTCGAGATCGCCATGCTCGCCCGCCTGCACCAGCCCGAGATGGCGCTCGGGCAGGCTCAGGGATTCGTCGCGGCGCACCATGCCCAGGACGGGCAGGCCGATCGGCTCCAGCGCCTGCGCCAGGATCGAGGCGTGCTCGGCGCTGCCGACGCGATTGCAGACGATCCCGGCAATCTCGACATCGGCGCGGTGATCGCGGAAGCCCCGCGCCACGGCGGCAATCGACGCGCCCTGTCCGCGCGCATCGACCACCAGCAGCACGGGCCAGCCGGTCAGCGCGGCGAGATCGGCGGTGGCGCCGCTGCCGTCGGCCGCACCGTCGAAGAGGCCCATCGCCCCTTCGGCGACGATGAGGTCGTGCTCCGCCGAAAGCCGCTCGACCAGGCTTGCGACCGTGCCGGCGCGCATGGCCCAGAGATCGAGGTTGAGACAGGGCCGCCCGAGCGCGGCGCTGTGAAAGGCGGGATCGATATAATCGGGGCCGGTCTTGATGGCGGCGACGGATTTCCCATGGCGCGACAGCAGCCGCAGCAGCGCCATGGTGAGGACGGTCTTGCCGCTGCCCGAGGCGGGCGCCGCCAGGATCACGCCCCGGCCGCGACTCCGAATGTGAGAGGTCCCTTCCATCGGACCCGAGCCCGTCAGGCGCTTTCGGTCCGGCGGCGCGTGCCGAGCGGATCGGCCGCGAGCACGCGGCCCTGGGCCGCGCCCAGCCAGTCGAGCGCTGCGCGCAGCCGCACCACCTCGCCGATAACGACCATCGCCGGCGGCTCCAGCCCGGCCGCCTCGGCATCGGCCGCGCAGCGCCCGAGCGTGGTCTCGAGCACCGTCTGCTCGGGCAGGGTCGCGCGGCAGACGATGGCGGTCGGCTCGTCCGCGCTGCGACCGCCTTCGATCAGGAGGGCCGCGATGCGCTCGATATGTTTGAGCGCCATATAGATCACCAGCACCGGCGAGCTCTGCGCCAGCGCCGCCCAGTTCACGGAGTCGGGCACGTCGCCGGTGGCGTCATGGCCGGTGACGAAGGTCACGGCCGAATTGGTCTCGCGATGGGTGACCGGGATGCCGGCATAGGCGAGCCCGCCGATTCCGGCCGAAATGCCGGGCACGATCCGGAAGGGAATCTTCGCCGCCACCAGCGCCAGCGCTTCCTCGCCGCCACGCCCGAACACCATCGGATCGCCGCCCTTGAGCCGCAGCACGCGCTTGCCCTCGCGCGCCAGCTGGATCAGCCGCAACGAGATGTCGGGCTGCTTGACCGAGGGCTTGCCGCCGCGCTTGCCGGCATATTCGAGCTCGGCGCCGGGACGGGCCATGGCCAGAATCGCCTCGCCCACCAGCGCGTCATAGACCACGACATCGGCCTCGCCCAGCGCCTTGGCGGCCAGGAGCGTGATCAGCCCGGGATCGCCCGGGCCGGCGCCGACGAGCCAGACCCAGCCCGGCTCGAGACTGGGAAAATCCGGCCGGCGCATGGTGATTTCGGGGGACGACATGGCCCGCATCATGCCGTTCCGGGTCCGGTCGCGACTAGTCAAATCAAGACGTCCATTTCCGGAATAGCGCCGCCGGGCGAGGCCGGCCAGGCGTAAGGCTGGCCGCCCCCCGGTTCCGGTCCCGATTCGTTGAAATAGGAGCTGATTGGCCCATCAAGCCGGTACGGCTCGATGCGCGGAGGCTCTAGGATAAGCCCATGCGCCGGAACCCTTTTGGTTGCCCACAGGATCCCCATGGCCCGTAAGCCCGACGGCCCCTTGCGGCGCGGCTGGACCACGGGCGCCTGCGCCACGGCGGCGACGGCGGCCGCCTTCGAAGCGCTCCTGACCGGCCATTTCCCCGATCCCATCGAGATCGCGCTGCCCAAGGGCGAGCGCCCCTCGTTCGCGCTGGCCCATCAGAAGCGCGCGGGCGAGGTGGTCACCGCCGGCATCGTCAAGGACGCGGGCGACGATCCCGACGTGACCCATGGCGCGCTGATCCTCTCGAGCGTGCGGGCGCTCGGTCCCAACACCGGCCTGCGCTTCAAGGCCGGGCGCGGGGTCGGCACCGTCACCAAGCCGGGGCTGCCGATCCCGCCCGGCGAGCCGGCGATCAATCCGGTGCCGCGGCGCATGATGACCGAGGTCGTCCAGGCGATCGCCGCCAGGTTCGGCGGCCGGCCCGATCTGGAGATCACCATCTCGATCCCGCAGGGCGAGGAGATGGCGCGCCACACCTGGAATCCGCGCCTCGGCATTCTCGGCGGGCTCTCGATCCTCGGCACCACGGGGATCGTGCATCCCTTCTCCTGCTCGGCCTGGATCGCGTCCATTCATCGCGGCATCGACGTGGCCCGTGCCAGCCATCTCGATCATGTTGCCGGCTGCACCGGCTCGACTTCGGAGGATGGGGTGAAGAAGCTCTACGACCTGCCCGACTTCGCTTTCATCGATATGGGGGATTTCGTCGGCGGCATGCTCAAATATCTGCGCGACCATCCGATCCCGCGCCTCACCATCGGCGGCGGCTTTGCCAAGCTGGCCAAGCTCGCCACCGGGGCGATGGATCTCCATTCCGGCCGCAGCCAGCTCGACCGCGCCGCGGTCGCGGGCTGGCTTGCCGAGCTCGGCGCCGATCCGGCCCTGATCGAGAAGACCAGGATCGCCAACACCGGCGCCGAGATCCTGGAAGAAGCACAGGCGCGGGGGCTCGCCCTCGGCGAGCTGGTGGCGAAACGGGCGCGCGACCAGGCGTCGGCCGTGGTCGAGGGCAAGGTCGCGATCGAAGTCGTCGCCTTCGATCGCGCCGGCGCCATCGTCGGCCGCGCAGGCTTCGCATGAGCCTCCAGATCCTCATCCTCGGCGGCACGGGGGATGCCGCGAGGCTGGCCGCGGGCATCAATGCCGATCCGAAATTCTCGGTGACGACCTCGCTCGCCGGCCGCACCGACAATCCGAAGAAGCTCGCCGGCAAGGTCCGTGTCGGCGGCTTCGGCGGCATCGCCGGCCTGATCGACTATCTGCGCGAAAGCAAGGTCGACGTGCTGGTCGATGCCTCCCATCCGTTCGCGGCGCAGATCCGCCGCCACGCCATGGCGGCCGCGACCAAGGCCAATGTCCCGCTGCTTCGCCTCGAGCGCGCCGCCTGGGCCAAGATGCGCGGCGACCGCTGGCATGAGGTGGAAGATCTCGCGGAAGCCGCGAAGCTCGCGCCCAAGCTCGGCCATCGCGCCTTTCTCACCGTCGGCCGGACGGAGCTCGCCTCCTTCAGCGGTGTCGCCGGGGTTCATTTCCTGGTGCGGCTGGTCGATCCGCCCTCGGCGCCGCTGCCGCTGGCCGATTTCGAGATCATGCTCGAGCGCGGGCCCTTCGACGAGACCGAGGAGCTGCAGCTGATGCGCGTGCGCCATATCGATCTCGTCATCGCCAAGAACAGCGGCGGCGACGCCACCTACGGCAAGATCGCCGCCGCCCGCGAGCTCAAGGTCCCCGTGATCCTGCAACGCCGCCCCGCGCTGCCGCCGGGCTACGCGCCCGCGGCGATGGTCGAGACGGCGGAAGCGGCGATGGAGTGGCTGGATCGGTTCGCGCGGGATTGAACCGGATTCCTTTCCTCTCCCTCACGAAGCGAGGGAGAGGGTTGCGAAGAGTTAGGCCGCGGGCGAGGGCCCGCTGTTTGTTTAATGGCCGGCGGAGCCGGCACGCGAAGCGGAGACTTACTCGAAGCTGGGTGAGGTGACCTTCCTTGCTCGCACCGCACCCCTCACCCTCCCATCGCAAGCGCGATGGGGCCCTCCCTATCTCCACAAAGTGGGGAGAGGATTGGAGAGACGGTAATTCACCTCAACCTTCTCAACCGAACCATCGCCACGATACCGAGCGCCGGTCCGATTGCGAGCCCGGCGAGCACCGGTGGCCAGCCGAACTTCGCCGCCAGCACCGGCGTGATCTGCACCGTCGCGAAGGTCAGCGCGAAACCCAACGCCGTCTGGAAAGTCATCAGGCTGCCGGCCTGCTGCGGCGGCGAGGCGTCGGCGACCAGCGCCGAGAACTGCGCCGAATCCGGAACGATGGTGAGGCCCCAGACCACGACGATCGCGAAGGTGATCCAGACGGGCCCGCCGAAGGTCGCGGCGGTCGCCAGCGCGGCGGCGCCGCTCAGCGCCATCGCGACGATGGTGACTTCGGCCTTGCCGATCCGGTCCGCCACCGAACCGGCGAAGGCGCAGGCGAGACCGCCAGCGCCGATGGCGACGAAGGCTGTGAGCTTGGAAAGCCGCAACGCGTCCGCCGCCGGCAGTGTGGCGCCATAGGAAGCCGCCGTGGCCGCCGCGATCCAGGCCCACATGGCGTAGAGCTCCCACATATGGCCGAGATAGCCGGCATAGGCGAAGCGGACGCGCCGGTTGGTCCAGGCCGTCGCGATGGCGCTGGGATCGAAGCGTGTGGCCCTGCCGTGATAGGGTCCGAGCGACACCGTGAGACAGAGCAGGCCGGCCGCGACGGCAGCCATCGAAGCGATCATCACCGTCACATGCCAATCCTCGCCGCCGGCAAGTGCGATCAGATGCGGCGAGGCCGAGCCCAGCGTGAGCGCACCCACGAGTCCGCCGACCAGGAACCCGCGATCCTTCTGTCCCCAGCCGACGGCGATCTTCATGCCGACCGGATAGACACCGGCCAGGAGCGCGCCCGTCGCGACACGCGCGGCGATGGCCGGGACGCTGCCCGGCACCAGGACCAAGAGGCTCGCATTGGCGATTCCGGCACAGATGGCCGACACCGCGAAGACGCGGCGCGGATCGTAGCGGTCGGCCAGCCCCAGGATGGCGGAAGCGAGCGCGCCGAGGACGAAGCCCGCCTGGACGCCGCTCGACAGCGCCGCCTGGCGGAAGGGCGACAGGGCCGCCTCGCGCAGCATGTCCGGCAGGACCGCGGCGGATACGAACCAAAGGCTCATCGCCGCCACCTCGGCAATCAGCAGCAAGGAGACCGAGCGAAATTTCTGTTGCGAAGACAAGATCGGCGATCGTTCCCCGGAGCGCGTGACGTCGCGATACTCGCTCAGGCGCCCACGCCGGCGCCATTCACCCGTTCGTGAAGAACTCGCGCATCGCCTTGGCGCAGGCCTCGGGCTCTTCCTCGGCGATGAAATGGCCGCATTTGAGCGGCACCTCGCGCACGTCGCTGGCCCATTTCTTCCAGATCTCGGCTGGCGAGGCGATCTTGTCCTTGAGATAGTCGGCGCCCCAGATCACCAGCAGCGGGCATTGAATCTTGCGGCCCGCCTTACGGTCGGCCAGATCATGCTCGCGGTCGCAAGTGGCGCCGGCACGGTAATCCTCGCAGGTCGCCTCGACCACCGAGGGCTTCGCGAAGCTCGCCTCGTAGGCGGCGATCGCCTCGGGGTCGAAGCAGTCCTTCTTGCCGGCCCAGCGCTGCAGCAGATGGTGCATATAGAAGAGCGGGTCGCTGCCGATCATCTTCTCCGGCACGGGGGCCGGCACCGCGAGGAACGGCCAGTGATAGGTGGCGAGTGCCGATTCCCACCCCATCTGCTCCCAGGTCTCGACCGTCGGCACGATATCGAGGATCGCGAGCTTCTTCACCCGCTCGGGGAAATCGAGCGCCAGGCGATAGGCGACGCGGGCACCCCGGTCATGCCCGCCGAGGCGAAAACGCGGCTGCCCCAGCGCATCCATGATCTCGATCATGTCGCGCGCCATCGCCCGCTTCGAGTAGTTCAGATGCTCGGGGTCCGGTTGGGGGCCGATGCTGTCGCCATAGCCGCGCAGATCGGGGATCACCAGCGAGAAGCGGTCGGCCAGCGCCGGCGCCACCTTGTGCCAGATCGCATGCGTCTGCGGGTAGCCGTGCAGCAGCAGCAGGGCCGGCCCATGGCCGCCCGTCTTGACCGCAATCTCGGCGTTCGACGTCTTGATGCGTCGCGCCTGGAAACCTTCGAACATCGCTGTCTTATCCCCCGAGGCGGCGGATCATGCGCCGGAGCGGGCCCGGGTTGCAACCTCGGGGCTGGGAATATCTGACGCCGGGCAAGGTCAATCCAGAAGGTCGGAGGGGCCGGCTTTCCGGCCGAGAGCCGTCGCGCGATAGAGCCGCGGCGAGGTGCCATAGGCCTCGCGGAAGGCGCGGCTGAAATGGGCCGCGTCGCTGAACCCCCACTGATAGGCGATCTGCGAGATGCGCGCGGCCGGGCGCAGCGCCAGATCGTGCCGGCAGGCCTCGAGCCGTCGATGCCAGATCCAGCGTTCGAGCGTCCAGCCGCTCTCGCCGAAGACGCGGTGGAGCTGGCGCGGCGAGACGCCGACCGCCGCCGCGATCCCGTCAGGATTGAGCTCCGGATCGCCCAGGCGCTGCAGGATATGGCCGGTGATCCGCGCCAGCATGCTCTTGTGATAGTCCGACGCCGCGGATGACGGCATCGGATCGAGCGCGCTCGCCAGCAGCTCCAGGGTTGCGCGCAGCACCGGCTCCTGGCCGCCCGGCGGCAGCTCCGCTGCCTGGCGCGCGAGTGCGCGCAGATGGGTCGCGAAGATGGCGCCGCAGCCCGAGCGTCCGTTCAGCACCGTGCCCGTCAGATCGCGCACATTGGGCATCACCCCTTCGAGCAGCGCCTGCGGCAGCAGCAACGTGATCTTCTGCAGGCTGTCGGGAACCAGGAACTCCATCGGCTGCGTGCTGTCCCAGAGCGTGAGGTCGCCCGGCCCCAGCTCGGCCTCGCGGCCGGCATGGGTAATGCGCTCGCGCCCGCCGATCACATAGAGAAGTCCGAACGCGGCTTCGCTCGATCTCCCGAGCTCCGGCCGGCCGCGACGGCCGCGGCAAGGATCGCAGACGCAGTGAATGATGTCGGCCGCCCCCAGCGTCTGCCGGCGCAGCTTCGCCTTGAAGCCGGTCCGGTCCTGGCGCGGCATGTCCCACGAGCAATGGGTGTCGCTGACCGCGTCGCGCCACCAGTTATATTGGCGCGCGGCAGCGACCGTTTCGGACGACATCACCTGAACTGCTCCGGTCGACAGCATGGCCCCTCTCCCAGTCCTGCTTCGTGACCCGCCCCGGCACCGGTCGAAGACCTTTGTCCTGCGGATTTCGTCCTTTGCGCGCTGGATCAAGCTTCCCGGCACGGTCAGGCAAGACCGGTGCGGGCGATATGGGGTCGATTCTTGGGCAAGCGGGCCCGGAGGTCAATGGCGCCCGTCCCACCAGGAGGAATGCCCCATGAGCGACGTGAATCCCCCGGATCTGCTCTGCCGCACGGCCGACATGGCCTGGATCAATTTCGGCCCCGGCATCGACTACAAGGTGCTGCGCACCAGTGCCGAGACCGGCGTCTGGACCGTCATCTTCAGCTGCGCCAAGGGATCGAGCTTCCCGCCCCATTTCCATCATGGCGCCGGGGAATATCTGCTGACCAAGGGCGTGATGGATTACCGCGCCGGGGTCGCCCATGCCGGCGACTATGGCTATGAGCCGCTCGGCGTCTATCACGAGCGCACCGAGTTCCACGAGGATTCGGAGCTGCTCTTCACCAATCACGGGCCGATCGCTTTCATCAACCCCGACCAGTCGATCGCCATGATCCTCGATTGGAAATATTTCGCCGACAAGGCCAGGGAGCAGACCCGGGCGGCCGCCTGACGCGGGGCATCCCCGTCTCTTTCCATGGCGAGCGCGGCCGCCGGGCGCCACCCGGCGCGCCACGCCTCGTCAGCGCCCTTTCCGACGAGGTGAAATCCGATGAAGCCCACCCGCGACCAGTGGCTGTGGATGTACCGGACCATGGTGACGAGCCGCCTGTTCGAGGAGGCGATCGCCGCCGCTTATTTCGAGGGCAAGACCCCCGCCTTCAACATGGCGAACGGCCCCATTCCCGGCGAGATGCATCTCTCCAACGGCCAGGAGCCCTGCGCCGTCGGCGTCTGCGCGCATCTGAGGGCCGACGATTTCGTGACCGCGACCCATCGCCCGCACCATATCGCTATCGCCAAGGGCGTCGATCTCGATGCCATGGCGGCCGAGATCTTCGGCAAGAAAACCGGCCTCAGCGGCGGGCGCGGCGGCCATATGCATGTCTTCGATGCGCGGGTGAATTTCGGCTGCTCGGGCATCATCGCCGAGGGCATGGGGCCGGTGACCGGCGCCGCCCTCGCCTTCAAGCTCCGCCAGCAGCGCCATGTCGCCGTCTCCTTCATCGGCGAGGGCGCCGCCAACCAGGGCGCCTTCCATGAGGCGCTCAATCTGGCGGCACTCTGGCAGGTGCCGGCGGTCTTCGTGATCGAGGACAATGGCTGAGGCATCTCGGTCGCCAAGGCACAGGCCACCGCGATCGCCAACAACGACCTGCGGGCGGCGGCCTACGGCATTCCCGGCCATCGCGTCGCCGACAACGATCCGCTCGCGATCTTCGAGGTCGCCGGCGAAGCCATTGCCCGCGCGCGTTCCGGCGGCGGGCCCAGCCTGATCGAAATAGAGACCTCGCGCCTCGAGGGCCATTTCATCGGCGATCCGCAGAGTTATCGCCCCGAAGGCGAGCTGCCCGCGCTCAAAGCGCGCGATCCGATCCCGGCGCTGCGCGACCGGCTCCTGCGCGAAGGGATCATGGACGCCGCGACCGAGGCGACCCAGCGCGACCGTGCCCGCACCAGAGTGGATGCCGCCATCGCTGCCGCGCGCGCCGCCGTCTATCCGCAACCGCAGGAAGCCTTCGAAAAGGTGTTCGCATGACCGCCGCGACCCAGACCAGGCCGCAAGCCGGCGATGCCGGTGCCGCCAACCGCGCCAAGCGCAACCTCACCATCGCCAAGGCCATGGCCGAGGCGATCGCGCAGGAGATGCGCCAGGATCCTGCCGTGCTGGTGATGGGTGAGGATATCGGCCGGCTCGGCGGCGTGTTCGGCAACACCCGCGGGCTGATCGAGGAGTTCGGCCCGGAACGCATTCGCGACACGCCGATCTCGGAGACCGCCTTCATCGGCGGTGCAGTGGGCATGGCCGCCGTCGGCATGAAGCCGATCGTCGAGCTGATGTTCGTCGACTTCTTCGGCGTCTGCATGGATGCGATCTACAATCTCGCCGCCAAGAACTGCTATTTCTCGGGCGGCCAGATGCCGCTGCCGATGGTGATCATGACCTCCTGCGGCGGCGGTTACAGCGACGCGGGTCAGCATTCGCAATGCCTCTACGGCACCTTCGCCCATCTGCCGGGCCTCAAGGTGGTCGTGCCGTCCAATGCCTTTGACGCCAAGGGCCTGCTGCTGGCGGCGATCCGCGATCCCAATCCCGTTATCTACATGTTCCACAAGGCGCTCCAGGGAATGGGCTGGCTCGGCACCGTCAAGGGCGCCATCACCGACGTGCCCGAGGACGACTATGTCCTGCCGATCGGACGCGCCGCCGTGGTCCGTCCTGGCCGCGACGTGACCCTGGTGGGGTTCGGCAACACGCTCCATCACGCGCTCGACGCCGCGGGCGATCTCGCGGGCGAGGGCATCGAGGCCGAGGTGATCGATCTGCGCAGCATCGTGCCGCTCGACCGCGAGACCATCCTGGCCTCGGTGCGACGCACCGGACGGCTGGTGGTGGTGGATGACGACTATCAGAGCTTCGGCGTTTCGGCCGAGATCATCGCGACCGCCACCGAAGGCGCCTTCAGCGCGCTCAAGGCCGCGCCGCGGCGCGTCGCCTTCCCCGACATCCCGATTCCCTTCAGCCCGGCCCTCGAGCGCCCGCTGATGCCGGACGCGGCCAAGGTCGCAGCGGCGGGCCGCCTGGCATGCAAGGAACGCTGAGCATGGTGTCGGTGGCGATTCCGCCCGACATGTGGGCGGAAGACATGGAGGGCGTGGTCTCGGCCTGGCTGTTCGAGGAGGGCGACCGGGTGCGCGAAGGCGACCTGATCGCCGAGGTCATGGTTGAGAAGACTTCTTATGATCTGACGGCGCCAGCCTCGGGTATATTGCGCATCCTGGTCGGACAGGATGTGCCTTTCCGCCGTGGAGCCGAGGTCGCCCGGATCGAATGACGTCCCCTTTCCCGCCCGCGGATCCGACGCCGCCCGGCGTCGGCCGCTGGCGGTTCGAGATCGAGCGCGACGCCGCGCCGGCGGCCGAGAGGCTGCGCGCCGAGGAGGCGCTGCTGGAGCGCGTCCGCGACGGCGAGCCGCCGACCTGCGGGATCTGGCAGGCTGCCCGCGCCATCGTCGTGCCCCGTCCTTGGACCGATCTTCCCGCCTTTGCCGAGGCCGCGGCCGGCATGGAGGCGCGCGGCTGGCCGGTGCTCCCCCGGCTTTCGGGCGGCACACCGGTCCCGCAGATGCCAGGGGTCCTCAATCTGTCCTTCGTCTATCCCGTCGCGTCGAACCTCTGGTCGCTGGAGGCGGCTTACCGTCATCTGGTTGAACCCCTGCGTCACGCCACGCGGGACTTCGGTGTCGAAGCCGAGGTGGGCGAGGTCACCGGCAGCCTCTGTGCCGGCCGCTTCGATCTCGCCATCGGCGGACGAAAATTCGTCGGCACCGCCCAGCGGCGGCGTTCTGGCGGCCGCCCCGGGCTGACGGTCATCCTCGCCCATGCAACCCTCTGGATCGCGCCGGACCTCGACCTTGCCTGCGCGGCCGTCGCCGATTTCCTCACCGCGCTGGGCCGGCCCGTCGACTTCCGCCCTGAGACCATGACCACGCTTGCGGCTGAGCTGGGTCCATCCAGGCCGGCTGACCGTCTGATCGCCGAATTCACCGATGCGCTTCGACGCGTCATCGACGATGCGCGACCGCCTTAGCGCGGCGCCCCCAGCAGCTTTTCCCGGCGGGCCTGCGCCTGCTTGATGTGATACATGCGGGCCGTGCCGTCGCCGCCGCTGGTCGCCATCGAGCCCCAGCCATGCCAGCAGTCGAAGGCCCGGTCATAGAGCCAGACCGCGGCCCGCCGGTTGCGCGGACAGACCTCGGCGGCCAGCCCTTCGAGCGCTTCGGCGAGGCCCGGCAATCCTTCGCTGTCATAATGCGGGATCTTGAAGAGCCTCTGCAGCTCCGCTTCCGCCTCCGCATAGCGCTCATGCTCGGCCAGCGCCGACAACCGTTCCAAGATCGGTGCCGGATCGATCTTCTCGGCCGGTTTTTCGGCGACCGGTGGCGGCACCGGCTTGGGTGCGGCCTGGGCGGCCACCGCGGCCTTCGCCTCGCGCAGGCGCGTGAGCCTGATCTCGCGCAATTCCGGATCCTCGTCCTCGGCGTCGAACCATTCCCGCATCTCGTTGTCGCGCGGGCCGTTCTTGTCCTTGAGGTCGAGCGTGAAGCGGTCCGGCTGTCCCGCCTGCTCGATATGGAAGATCGCGTGATGCTTCGGATATTCGTAATCGATCCGCGTGATCAGCCAGGTCTCGCCGACCTCATGCCGGCGGCCCTCGAAATCGGCGAAGGCGCGCCGCACCGTCACCTGCCGCCAGGCCCAGAGATGGTCGATGGTCGCGCTCATTTCAGCACCAGCTCGAACACGAGCGTGCCATCGGCAAGCTTCGGCGCCATGAAAGGCAGCGCCTTCCAATATTGATCGAGATCGATCGGCCGCGCGTCGATCTCGTCGACCGCCTCGCCCGTCACCGCATAGAAATAAGCCTTGCTCTTGTCGGTATGGCGCGCCGCGAGCCAGGGCGTCATCGCCTCGGGGATCAGATAGTCCGTCGGCAGGCCTTGCATGACCCAGCCTTCGCCGTCGCGCCAGCTGTAATAGACCAGGTCCGGCCAGTGCCCGACGCCCTCGGGCGGCTTCGGCCAGTGATGGCGATAAGGCCGCGCCGTCGCCGGGAGGGTCCCGATCGGCGACATCGCGAAGAGCCAGCGCCCACCGATCGACTGCCAGTCGCTCTGGATCACATAGGCGATACCGTCCTGCTCGACCGGCGGCTGGTCGGGGGCGATCGTGAGGTTCCGGCTCGCCAGTTGCTTCGCCAACGCTTCGTGACGGGCGGCCAGAAGCTTGCCGGGGCGTTCGCGCACAATCTCGAAGAAGGCGGTGAGCTCGATCTTCGGCTTGAAGGAGGCGGCGATGCGCTCGACCATCGCCTTGGCCTGCTCGAGCGATGCATCCTTCTTCCAGATCATGTAGCCCAGCGCCAGATGGCGGTCCGGCCAGCGTTTGATGAGAACCCAAGTCGGCGTCTCATGCGTATTGACGCGATGGATCCCCTCGCCGACCTGGAAATCCCCGTCCTGCCGCCAGGCTATATCCTGGGTGCGATCGACAGCACTGCTGACGAAGCTCCGGTTCCAGTCCGCATCGGGGCCCGGCTGACCGCCCTCGGACCAGACGGCCACCGCCAGCACCTCCCGATAGGGCGTGTTGCTGCCCATCCAGAGGAAGCTGTTCACGACGCGCTTATACTCGAACAGGACACGTTCCGGTCGCTCGTCGGGCGATCGCGGATCGAGCCGCGCCGGCAGCTCGATGCTGCCCAGCTCCAGGAGCTCGCGCGTCGCGAACCTCGCGTTCGCCACCGAGCGCCCGACGACAAAGAGCGCGACCAGGACGACGATCGCAACCAGGATGATCAGGAGCATGCGGCTTCTCCTGCCCAGGGTCCCGTCTCCCCTCAACCGCCCAGCGGGCGCCAGAAGCTCACCACCGGCCGCCAGTTCCAGCCATTGCCGATGACAAGCGCGATGATCGGCGCCTTCATTTCGTCGAGATCGAAGCGGTATTCGTAAGACGGCGTCAGCTTGAGCGTTCCGTTCTCGAAGAACAGGCCGTAGGCCTTCTCATACTCGTATTTGAAGAAGGTGATGCCGAGATTGCCCTTCCAATCCAGGTTCGCGCCGTCGGCTCCGGCCGACCAGCTCATCGCCGATTCATAATCGCGCGAGCGCGCGGTATGACCGCCTTCGTCCAGCCGCAGCACCAGCCGGTGGCTCTTCTCCATGTCACGGACGCGCATGAGCTCGGCCCATTTCGCGTCGGCGTAACGCCAATCCACCACCAGCATGTTGGGCGCATCGCCGCGGCTGACGGTGAAGGGCACGTCCTGCTGGTTGAGCGCCAGGATCTTGTCGGCCAGGACCTCGGCCGCCACGGGCGTCGCATTGTCGGGTGCGTTCTCGCCGCCGACCCAAGCTGCCATGCGGCCGAACTGCGCCGCCACCAGCAGACACCAGATCAGCAGAACGGCCAGCGCATAGGGCATATATTCGCGGTCGATCTTGTTGCCCAGCGTGCGCTTCGGATTGTCGTGGAAGCCCGGGATCGCGGCACGCCGCGCCGACATCGCCTCGCGCGTCGGGCCCAGGACCGCGATCCCGAACTCGCCCTGCAGGGCAATCCAGCCGACCTCGCCCGTGTTCGCCGTGAAACGCGAGCCGCCATGGTCCTGGGTCGTGTTGCCGCTCGCAAGACCGCTATAGAAATCGGCCATCAGGAGCTTGGAGCGCTCCTTGTCGGGCCCGCGTGCGATCAGCACCCGCGTCGCATCCGGATAGACCGCGGCGGCAGCCGCAACCGCGAGCGGGAACATCGAGCGCGCATCGACCGGCGGCGCGGCCGTGTCCCGGCCGAACAGCCGGGCCGGGTCCTTGAACTGACCGCCGGCCACATCGCCGGCATCGCGGTCGATGGCGAAATCCGATTGCGCCCCATGCTTGATCAGCGCCAGCACCAGCCCCGGCAGGCCGATGGCGAAACCGAGGAACCACAGAAAAAAGACAAGAATCTTCAGCACCCGAGAGTCCCCTGAAAACTCGACCCACCACCCCTGGTTGGACGCGGGAGCCGCGTCCGGGGGCAGAGATTAAGGGGAGAGCGCCGGATTCGTCACTCGGGAACTGGCGATTCTTTTCCTGCCGCGGCGGCGCGGGTTCTGGCCTTCTTGGCCGCGGCCTTCTGGCCCGGGCGCAGGATATGCTGATGCCCGGGATGATAGAGCCGGCTCTCCGAGAAGGAGTCGTTCTCGAAGACGCGGCCGACGAAGATCAGCGCGGTGCGCGTGATCTTGCTGGCCTTGACCCGATCGCGAATGGTGCCGAGCGTGCCGCGAAGGACGGCGGCATCGGGCCAGCCGACGCGGAACACCACCACCACCGGACAGTCGGCGCCGTAATGCGGCGTCAGCTCCGACACCACGAGATGGATGTTGCGCACCGAAAGATGGATCGCCAACGTGGCGCGCGAGGCCCCCAGCGCCGCGAGCTCCTCGCCCTTGGGCATCGGCGAGGCCTTGCCTTCGGTGCGGGTGATGATGATGGTCTGGCTCACCTCGGGCAAAGTGAGCTCGGTCTTGAGCAGAGCCGCGGCGGCCGCGAAGGCCGGCACGCCCGGCGTCACGTCGTAATCGATGCCGAGCGCGTCGAGCCGGCGCATCTGCTCGGCGATCGCCCCATAGATCGAGGGATCGCCGGAATGGACCCGGGCGACATCCTGGCCCTTCTCATGGGCCGTCTTCATATAGGCGACGATCTCGTCGAGCGTCAGCGGTGCCGTATCCACCACCAGCGCGCCCTTGGGCGCATAGGCGACCACGGCCTCGGGCACCAGCGAGCCCGCATAGAGCTGCACCGGGCAGTGCTCGATCAGCTTGCGGCCCTTGACGGTGATGAGATCGGGGTCGCCCGGGCCGGCGCCGATGAAGTGAACCGTCATTGCGCAGCCCCTTCCTTGCGGATCAGCGGCGGCGCGTCGGGGATGTCGGCGCCGCGCTTGGCGGCATAGCCGCGCGGCGTATAGACCCATTGCCCGCCATCGGGGCGCGCGATCGCCCGGCTCTGACTCGAGCCGATCAGCACCACGGTCAGCATGTCGACCTGATCCGGTGTCAGGGCCTCGAGCGTCGTGACCGTGACCGTCTCGCCCTCCCGTCCCAGATTGCGCGCCAGCACCACCGGCACGCTGCCGGGCCGGCCTTCGAGCAGGAACGCCTTCGCCTTCACCAGCTGGTCGCGCCGGCGCTGCGACACCGGGTTATAGAGCGCCACGACGAAGTCGCCGGCGGCGGCGGCCTTGAGCCGCCGTTCGATGACATCCCAGGGCGTCAGCAGATCGCTCAGCGAGATCGCGCAGAAATCATGACCCAGGGGCGCGCCCGCGAGCGAGGCCGCGGCCTGCATCGCCGACACGCCGGGCAATCCCCTGACTTCGATCCGTTCCCAATCGGGATTGGCGCCGGTTTCGATCAGCTCGAACACGAGGGCACCCATCGCATAGATGCCGGCATCGCCCGAGCTCACCAGCGCCACATGCTTGCCCTCGGCCGCCAGATCGAGCGCCTTGCGCACGCGTTCGGTTTCCTCGCCCAGCGGAAAATCATGGCGCGTCTTGCCGGCGATCAGCGGCGCCACCAGGTCGAGATAAAGTCCATAACCGACAACCTCGTCGGCCTCGCGCAGCGCCGCTTCGGCGCCTGCGGTGCGGCTTTCGGTCGAGCCCGGTCCGATACCGACGATCGCGAGTCGCCCGCGCCCGCGCCCGAGCTGCATCGGATCGACGAGGCGCGGCGCTTCGGCGATGGCGCATGTCACGCGGCCCGTCTTGCGCTTGGGCGCCAGAAGGCGGCCGGCTTCGCCCACCCCGGCCAGGGCCGCGCCTTCTGCCACGCCATGGCAGCCGGTCTCCTTGAACACGACATCCGACGGATTGGCGAGGCGCGGCGTCTCGGCCTCGAGCCGCTCGGCCGGGAAGAAGCGCGCCGGCACACCCAGCGAGGCTGCCACCGCATGAACCGCAGGCTCGCCCGCCTTGAGCGCGATCGAGGCGACGCAGGCGACCGAATTCGGCGACAGCCCGGCAGCCGACAGCGTCTGGCGCGCCAGCGCGATCGCCTCCTCGGGCGGCGCGCCGCGATCGCAGCCGATGCCCAGCACCAGCGTCGCCGGATGGACCAGCAGTGTGTCGCCACGCGGCGCTTCGGTCTTGATCGTCGCGCGGATCGCCAGCTGACCGCGCGCGTCGAACGGCAGGCGCTTCAGCCAGTCGGCATCGTCGCGCGCCGCATCGATCTCGAGCCGGACCGGCTCGCCCGCCAGCAATCCCGCCATGATGCGCTTCGCCATCTCGGGATTGCCGAGGCGCCAGCCCGAAGGCGGCTCGTCGATGCCGATGCCGAAGCGCAGATCGCCCGCCGTCGTCACGGCGGCATGGCCGCCCAGCGCCGCCGCGATCCGCCGCGCCATCTCGTTGGCGCCGTGATGCCCGCCCAGGAGCGGCACTATGCTGCTGCCATCCTCGGCGACCGCGATCACCGGCGGCTCGCTGCGCTTGTCGTCGAGCAGCGGCGCCAGCTTGCGGATCAGGATTCCCGCGGCGCAGATCCCGATGATGGGACGACCGCCCTCGAACAACTCGGCCAGCTGCATCTCGACATCGGAGAAGGTGACATCGACCGCCTCGACGCGCGGCGCATAGCCGAAGAGCTCGGCTCCACCCAGCGCGTCGCGGATGCGATGGGCGACGCCCAGCGCATTGGCCGTCAGCAGAACGATCCCCGGCACGCTCACGAAACCTCTCCCCGACTCGTCGCCGCCATCGAACGGTTGCCCCAGGCCTCCGCCCGCTTATGCACCAACAGCATGGAGAAATAGGGAGCGCTTTCGCCATGCATTTCCGCGAGTGCCATCACTTTCTCACTGCCGAGCGTCGCGCGCTCGACATAGCGCGTGCGATCGACCAGGTCCATTTTCTGCAACACTCGCCGGACTTTGCCCAGATGCCGCCCCAGCTTCATGATGGCGGCGGCCTCGCAATCCTCGAGCCGGCGCGCGATTTCGGCTTCGGGCAGCGGGGCCGGGATCACGCTCAGCACGTCGTTGCGCGCCGTGAGCGGCATGCCCGCCGCGTCGGCGCAGGCCATCAGCGAGGACACGCCCGGCACGATCCGGACCGGGCAGCGGCCGGAGAGGCGGCCATAGAGATATTGGAACGAGCCATAGAAGAAGGGATCGCCTTCGCACAACACCGCGACCTCGCGGCCGGCCTTCGATTCCGCCAGGATCGCCGTAGCGGCGTGGTCGTAGATATCGTCCTTCGGGAAGGCCCCGTCGCCCAGATTCATGCGGATGGCGATCTCCTTCTGGCCGCCCGGCAGATGCGGCGCCGCGATCGTGCGCGCGAAGCTGTCGCCGTCCTCGGGCGCCGGATAGGCGATCACGGCCGCCCGCTTCAGGATCGCGGCCGCCTTGATCGTCACCAGCTCGGGATCGCCGGGCCCCAAGCCCAAACCCCAGACCGTGCCGAAGGCGCTGTTCGCGCTCATGGCTTCACTGCCGACAATTGCGTGACCGGCATCAGCGGCCGCCAGGCCAGATGCGGGCCGATCGGCTCGGCGCGCTGGATCGCGATGCGTGTCAGCTCGCCCGCGCAGACCGCACGGAAACCCGCAAGCCGCGCCTCGCTCTCGACCGTCACGGCATGGGCCACGAGCCTGCCGCCGGAGGGCAGTGCGGCCCAGCAGCGTTCGATCAGGCCGACGGTCGAGACACCACCGCCGAGGAAGATCGCGGTCGGCTGTGCCAGTCCCTCGAGCGCGGCGGGCGCCTTGCCCGTCACGATCTGAAGCTTCGGCGTCCCGAGTTTGCGCATATTGGCCTCGATCAGGGCGACGCGCTCGGCGTCGCTCTCGATGGCGATGGCCCTGGCGCCGCGCGCCGCGCGCATCCATTCGATCGCGATCGAGCCGCAGCCGGCGCCGACATCCCACAGCAAGGCGCCCGGCAGCGGCATCAGCTTCGCCAGCGCCGCGGCCCGGATCTCGCGCTTGGTGAGCTGGCCGTCATGGGCGAAGGCATCGTCGGGCAGGCCCGGAGTTCGCGCCGTCATCGCGGTGCCGGGCTCGGCCCGGCATTCGACCGCGACGGTGTTGAGGTCCGCCGTCTGCCGGTCGCCCCAGTCGGCGGCCCGGCTTTCGATTGCCGCCTCGGCGGGCCCGTCCATATGTTCGAGCGCCACCACGCGGCTGGCGCCGTAGCCGAGCTCCGTCAATCGACGTGCGATCAATGCGGGCGCGGCGCCATCGTCGGTCAGCATCAGCAGCCTGGCGCCCGGAAACACCGAGCCGTTCAGCAGATCGAGCGGCCTTCCATGCAGGGTCAGGCAATCCGTGTCGGAGAGCGACCAGCCGAGCCGGGACGCGGCCAGGGTGAAGGCCGAGACCTGCGGCAGCACCCGCATCTCGTCGGGCGCCACGCGACGCGCGAGGGTGACGCCCACGCCGAACCACATCGGATCGCCGCTGGCGAGCACCACGACCGGGCGCCCGCGCCAGCGCAGGATCTCCTCGATGGTGAGCCTCAGCGGGCTCTGCCATGTCTGGCGCTCGGCCTTGCCCGCCGGCACCAGCGCCAGATGACGCTCGCCGCCAACGATCAGCTCGGCCTGGTCAATCAGCGCCCGCGCCTCGGCCGTGAGCCCGTCGAGCCCGCGCTCCGTCAATCCGATGACCGAGAGCCAGCGGCTCATGATGCCTCTCCTTCGGGCAGGATCAGCGCATTGACCGCGGCGGCCGCCAATGCCGAGCCGCCGCGCCGGCCACGCAGGGTGAGATAGGGAATGCCGAGATCGGCCGCGATCAGCGCGTCCTTGGATTCGGCGGCGCCGACGAAGCCCACGGGGAAGCCCAGGATTGCCGCCGGCCTGATGCCGTCGAGCTCGATCATCTCGAGCAGGCGGAACAGAGCCGTGGGTGCGTTGCCGATGGCCACCAGCGCGCCATCGAGCCGCTCGCCGAGCAGATCCATCGCCGCGGCCGACCGGGTATTGCCGATCTCGGCCGCGCGTTCCCTGACGCCCGGCAGATCGATCGCCGCCACGATCTCGACGCCGTTCGGCAGATGACGGCGCATGATGCCCGAGGCCACCATTGCCGCATCGCAAAGGATCGGCGCGCCCTTGCCCAAGGCCCTGCAGCTCGCCTCGACCAGATCCGGCGTCGCCGCCAGATCCTCGACCAGATCGGTCATGCCGCAGGCATGGATGAGCCGCACCGCGACGCGTGCGAGGTCGCGCGGCAAGGCGGCCAGAGCTGGGCCCGCCTCCGCCTCGATGCGCGCGAAGGACTCCCGATAGATCGCCTGGGGGTCGCGCTCATAGCGATAGATCGCCATCGCCCTTGGTTCCTCGCCTCGCCTGCCCGCTCAGTCCAGCGTTTCGGGATTGCGCCGCTGCGGCCCATGCCGGTGATTGGCATGGGGATGCGGCACATGGGTATGGCCGTGATCATGGTCATGCCCGTGAGCGTCGTCGTGCCCATGATCGTGATCGTGGCCATGCCCATGATCGTGAGGATGGTCGGCAACCGGCTTCAGAGGCAGCAGACTCCCGTTCGCGGGCGCGTCCTTGTTGGTGCCGATGCCTTCGACGTGATGGTGATGGCTCTGCTGCGGCAGCCCGACCTCGGCCTCGAAGCCAAGCACCTGCTCGCGATATTTGCAGAGCCCGCAATTCATGTTGTTCTGCCCGACCAGGATCTCCTCGACCCGCTCGGCGAAACAATCCAGCACGAAGGGATGGTCGTTGAGATAGCTGGCCTTGAGGAACTCGATCTCCGGATGGCGCTCGGCCATCTGGTCGGTGACGTGATAGATCCGCTTCACCAGCACGCCGGTGAAAAGGAAGTAAGGGAATACGATGATCCGCTTGTAACCGAGCTTGACCGCATGCTCGAGGCCGGGGCCGACCAGCGGGAAGGTGACGCCGCTGTAGCAGACCTCGCTCCAGCCGAAGCCCATGCCCTCCCACAGCATGCGCGCGACCTTGGTGATGTTGGAATTGGCGTCGGAATCGGAGGTGCCGCGCCCGACCACCATCAGCAGCGTGTCCTCGCGGGCGACCTTGTTCGGCGAGCGCCGCTCGGCTTCCTCGATGCGCTGGCCCGCGGCCTGCAGCAGCTTGCTCTCGACCGCGAGCTCGCGGCCGTAACTGATCGTGAGCCCGTCATGGCGCGCGGCATACTCGTTCAGGACCGAGGGCACATCGTTCTTCACATGGCCCGCGGCAAAGAGCATGCCCGGGATGGCCAGGATCCGGTCGCAACCCTTCGCCCGCAGTTCGTCGAGTCCGTCGCGGATGACCGGCCGCGCAAATTCGAGGAATCCGCTGCTGACCGGATACTGCGGCAGGCGTTGCGCGATGCCGGCCGCGACCGAGGCGAATTCGGCGATCGCCTCGTCGTCGCGGCTGCCATGACCGCATACCATCACGCCGATCTTGTTCATCGCGTCTCTCCCACCCGTTCTTCCGCCGGCGCGCGGCCCGGGAGGGCCGCCGCCGCTGCTCTTATCAGAAACTTCATGCTTCGAAACTTTTGAGCGGAGACCCGCGTTGACAGGTCGCAGGGCTCGCCTCCACCTTGCTGTCCATGTTTCTGGGGTCTCCCACCTTGCTGCCGGCGCTGCTGCTGGCCCTCGCCCTCGATGCCGGGCTGGGCGATCCCGCCTGGCTGTGGCAGCGCATCCCGCATCCCGTGGCGCTGGCCGGATGGGCGATCGACCAGCTCGACCGCGCGCTCAACCGCGACGAGGCGCCGGATCTGCACCGGCGCATCGCCGGCGTCGCGGCGCTCTCGATCCTCATGGCCGCCAGCTTCGGCATCGGGTTGCTGATCCATGCGCTGCTGAATCAAATCTCCTGGGGCTGGCTGATCGAGGCCGCCCTGATGGCGACCCTGCTCGCGCAGAACAGCCTCTATCGCCACGTCGAGGCGGTCGCCCGGGCGCTCGCCGACGGCACTCTGGCGGAAGCCCGCGACGTCGTGCGCCATATCGTCGGCCGCGATCCCGAGAGTCTCGACCGTCCCGCCGTGGCGCGGGCGGCGATCGAATCGCTGGCCGAGAATTTCGCCGATGGCGTGCTGGCGCCGCTGTTCTGGGGCCTGCTGTTCGGCCTGCCCGGCATGATGGCTTACAAAGCCGCCAATACCGCCGACAGCATGATCGGTCACCGCACCCAGCGGCATGAGGCCTTCGGCTGGGCCTCGGCACGCTTCGACGATCTGCTCAACCTGGCGCCCGCGCGGCTCTCCGGGCTGCTGATCGCGCTGGCCTCCTTCCAGAGCTTCGGCGATTCGGTCCGGGTCATGCTCAAGGACGCGCCGCGTCATCGCTCGCCCAATGCGGGCTGGCCGGAAGCGGCCATGGCCGGTGCGCTCGAGATCGCGCTGGCGGGCCCGCGCACCTATTACGGGGGCCGCGTCGGCGACAGCCATTGGGTCAATGAGGACGGGCGGCGCGAGCTCGGCGCAACCGACATCCGCAACGCGCTTGCGCTTTACCTGAGGGCGTGCCTGATCGAGGCGGCGCTGGTGGCGCTGCTCTGGATCCTGGTCCGATAGAACCCGCTTCCGCTCAAGCGCCACGGGCGATCTCCCAGATGCGATCGAGATCGACATGGGCGTCGATATGGGCGGCCAGCGCATCGAGCGTGGCTTCGACCTCGGCCTCGAAATCGGGACCGAGCGCCACATTGCCGCCGACGAGGCGGCGCAAGAGCGCGCGGCGATAGCCGTCGGCGGCGAAGATGCCATGCAGATAACAACCCATGACGCGACCGTCCGCGGAGACCGCACCATCGGGCCGCCCGTCGAGATCGAGCATCGGGCGCTTGAGGTCGCTCCCCTCGGTATTGCCGACATGCATCTCATAGCCCCTTACCGGCTCGCCGGTGGAGCGCTCGCGGCCGCTGGCCTCGGTCAGGGTCTTGCCGCGGCCGAGCTCCGTGTCGAGATCGAGCAGGCCCAGGCCTTCTTCCTCGCCCGGCGGTCCCTCGATCCCGTAGGGATCGGCGACGCGCCGCCCCAGCATCTGATAGCCGCCGCAGACCCCGATCACGCGCCCGCCGCGGCGGATATGCGATTTAAGATCGGTATCCCAGCCCTCCGCCTTGAGCATGCGCAGATCGGCGATGGTGGATTTGGAGCCCGGCAGAACGACGAGATCTGCATTGCCCGGCAAGGCCTCGCCCGGCGGCACGATAACGAGGCGCACCGAGGGCTCGGCGCGTAAGGGGTCGAGATCGTCGAAATTGGCGATCCGGTTGAGCATCGGCACCGCGACCGTGACGAAGGCACCGGCCTCGCTGGCGCCATAGCGCGGCAGGACGACCGCGTCCTCGGCCGGCAGCTTCATCGCGCGCGGCCAGAAGGGCAGCAATCCCAGCGCCGGCAGCCCGGTCCGCTCGGTGATGATCTTCATGCCCTCGGCGAAGAGCGTCGGATCGCCGCGGAATTTGTTGATGATGAAGCCCTTGATGCGCGCGCGCTCGGAAGGCGCCAGCAGGGCGGCCGTGCCCACCAGGCTCGCAATCACGCCGCCGCGATCGATATCGCCGATCAGCAGAACCGGAACGTCCGCCGCCTCGGCGAAACCCATATTGGCGATGTCACCTTCGCGCAGATTGACCTCGGCCGGGCTCCCCGCGCCTTCGATCAGCACCAGATCGGCTTCCGCCGACAGCTTGCCGAAGCTCTCCAGCACCGCCGGCATCAGGGTCGGCTTCAAGGCGTGATAAACGCGCGCATTGGCCTTGCCATAGATGCGGCCCTGCAGCACGACCTGAGCGCCCACCTCGCTCTGCGGCTTCAGCAGAACCGGGTTCATATGCACGGACGGCTTCACCCCGCAGGCCCGCGCCTGCAGCGCCTGGGCCCGCCCGATCTCGCCGCCCTCTTCGGTCACCGCCGCATTGTTCGACATGTTCTGCGGCTTGAACGGCCGCACCTTGAGCCCCCGCTTGGTGAAGGCGCGCGCCAGCCCCGCCGTCAGCAACGACTTGCCGACGTCGGAGCCGGTGCCCTGCAGCATGATGGCGGGAGTCTTCACGCGGTACCCCTGCTTCGTTTGCCAAGAACGAGACGGGGGCTACCCCCCTCCCTAACCCTCCCCCTCAAGGGGGGAGGGGATGGAAAGTTGGGTGAGGGTGGGCAAGAAAGAGTCCACGCCCCCTCCCCTTGCGGGAGGGGGTAGGGGGAGGGGTGCCGCTGCGATGGCGCCAGCATCATCAGAACTCGATCCCCGCCTGCGCCTTCACGCCGTCGCGGAAGGGATGCTTGAGCATGGTCATCTCGGTCACCAGGTCCGCCGCCTCGATCAGCGCGTCGGGCGCGTTGCGGCCCGTCACCACGACATGCAGGTCGGGCCGCTTGCGCTTGAGCGTCTCCACCACCTCCGCCACCGGCAGATGGTCGTAGCGCAGGCAGATATTGAGCTCGTCCAGCAGCAGCATCTTGATATCGGGATCCGCCATCTGCCGCTTGGCTTCGGCCCAGGCCGCCTCGGCCGCGCGGATATCGCGCGCGCGGTCTTGCGTGTCCCAGGTGAAACCCTCGCCCATCGCCTTGATGGTGACGAGATCGGGGAAGCGCTCCAGCACCGTGCGCTCGCCCGTCTCCCATTTGCCCTTCACGAACTGGACCACGGCGCTCTTCATGCCATGACCGACGCAGCGCATGACCATGCCGAAGGCGGCGCTCGACTTGCCCTTGCCTTTGCCGGTATGGACGATCAGCAGGCCCTTCTGGATGGTCTTGGTCGCCATCATCCGGTCGCGCGCTTCCTTGCGCTTGGCCGATTTCTCGTTCGCCTGACGGATCGCATCGGTATCTTCGACGCCGCTCATGTCCTGCCCTCCCTGATCGCATCCAGCCGCGCATGCACGCTGTTGGCCCGCGGCTTCCATAAGCCTCGTTCGATCGCTTCGTTGAAACGTTCCGCCATCTCGCGGCCCGCGGCGGGATTGGCGTCGCGGATGAAGCCCACCACCTGCTCGTCGACGAGATAGGCCTCGTAAAGCGCCTCGAAATGATGATCGCCGACGGCGCCCGTCGTCGCGGCGAAGGCGAAGAGATAGTCGACCGTCGCTGCCATCTCGAAGGCGCCCTTATAGCCATGGCGCATGACGCCGGCGATCCATTTGGGATTGGCGGCGCGGCCCCGCACCACGCGCGCGATCTCTTCCTCGAGCCTTCGCACCTTCGGCGTCTCGGGGCGCGAATGGTCGTTGTGATAGACCACCGGCTTGCGGCCGGAGAACTCCTTCACCGCCGCCGCGAGCCCGCCCTCGAACTGGTAATAGTCGTCGCTGTCGAGCAGGTCATGCTCGCGATTGTCCTGGTTGTGCAGCACGCCTTCGATCTGCGCGAGCCGCGTCTCGAACAGCCCGTGCGCGGCCTCGCCTTCGCTGCCGCTGCCATAGGCGTAGCCGCCCCAGGCGACATAGGCGCGGGCGAGATCGCCGCTGTCGCGCCAGCCGCGCTCGTCGATGAGCGCCTGCAAGCCTGCGCCATAGGCCCCCGGCATGGAGCCGAAGATGCGGAAGCCCGCGCGCCGGTCGGCCGCTTCCGGCGTGGCGCCTTCGGCCAGGAGCCGGCTGCGCTCGGCCGCCACGCGCGCGGCCAGCGGATTTTCTGCCGGCGTCTCCTCGAGCGCCGCCACCGCGCGCGCCGCGCTGTCGATCAGATCGACCTGCGCCGGGAAAGCGTCGCGGAAAAATCCCGAGATGCGGAAGGTCACGTCGACGCGCGGCCGGCCCAGGAGCGTGATCGGCAGAATCTCGAACCCGGCGATGCGCGCCGAGCCCGTATCCCAGCGCGGCCGCACGCCCATCAGGGCCAATGCCTGGGCAATGTCGTCGCCGCCGGTGCGCATATTCGCCGTGCCCCAGGCCGAGAGCGCCAGGCTCGTCGGCCAGGCGCCATGCTCCTGGCGATAGCGCTCGATCAGCATCGAGGCCGATTTCCAGCCGAGCTGCCAGGCCGCCGGCGTCGGCACGCAGCGCGTATCGACCGAGTAGAAATTGCGCCCTGTCGGCAGCACCTCGAGCCGGCCTCGCGTCGGCGCACCCGAGGGACCGGGCGCCACGAAGCGGCCATCGAGCCCCGCCAGCAAAGCCTCGGTCTCGGCACGCCCACAGGCCTCGACCCGCGGCGCCAGGCTCTCGCGCATGAAACCCAGAACCGCCCTCGTGCGCGTCCATTGCAGCGCCGGCTCGATCTCGCCCGCCGCCAGCTTCAGCGCCAGCAGCTCGAGCCGTTCCACGGTGTCGCCCTGATGACGCCAGGTCCCCGGCCCTTCCAGGATGGTGGGCCGCGCGCCCGTCCAGGCCTGCGCCCAATCCGCATCGAGGGGATCGAAGCCTTCGCCCAGCTCCAGATCCTTCGCCAGCGCGCGCAGGATCGACTGATCGGCGTCCTCGCCCTTGGCGCGCGGCACCCGCGCCAGGGCTACCAGCAGCGCATCGCGCAAGCTGCCGGTCGGGCTGCGGCCGAACACATGCAGGCCGTCGCGGATCTGCAGCTCCTTGATCTCGCAGAGATGGCTGTCGAGCTTGACCAGCGCGCTGTCGGCCGCTTCGTCGGCGGCGATGTTGCAATCCTTGTCGAGGCCGAGCCGGCGCGTGAGATCGAGGATCTGGTCGCGCAGCAGCTTGCAGCGGCGCGGATCGAGGCCCGAGGCCTCGTAATATTCGTCGACCAGCCGCTCGAGCTCCTCGAGCTCGCCATAGCTCTCGGCCCGCGCCAGAGGTGGCGTCAGATGATCGAGGATGACGGCGGCGCTGCGCCGCTTGGCCTGGCTGCCCTCGCCCGGATCGTTGACGATGAAGGGGTAGAGCTGCGGCAGCGGCCCGAGCGTCGCTTCCGGCCAGCATTCCTCCGACAGCGCCAGCGCCTTGCCCGGCAGCCATTCGAGATTGCCATGCTTGCCGACATGGACGACGGCATGGGCACCGAAGCCGCGCCGCAGCCAGCCATAGAAGGCGAGATAGCCATGCGGCGGCACCAGCGCCGGATCGTGATAGCTCGCGACCGGATCGATGTTGTAGCCGCGCGCCGGCTGCACGGCGACAACGAGATTGCCCGCTACAAACCCCGGCAGATGGAACTCGCCATTCGCAAAGAAGGGATCGCGTTCCGGGTCACCCCAGCGCGCTGCCACCGCCTCCTGCACCGCGTGCGGCAGGCGGTCGAGGAATTGCCGATAATCGGCCAGCGGCCAGCGGATCTGCGCGTCGCCGCGACGGCCGCTGTTGGTCGGGCCTTGCAGGAGGCGCGCCATGAGTCCGGCGCCGTCTCGTGGACCATCGCCGATGGCATAGCCAGCCGCGGCCAGCGACTGGATCAAGCCCGCGGCGCTGGCCGGCGTGTCGAGCCCGACGCCATTGCCGATGCGTCCATCGCGGTTGGGATAGTTGGCGAGAATGAGCGCGACCCGGCGCGACGCCGGCGACGCCCGCCGCAGCCGCGCCCAGCCGGCAGCGAGATCGGCCACGAAATCCAAGCGGTCTTTCACCGGACGCTGGGCGACGATGCCGCATTGAGTCGCCTCATCGCGCCGCGCCTCGGCCTTGAAGGCGACGGCGCGCGTCAGGATTCGTCCGTCGACTTCCGGCAGCGCCACATGCATGGCGATGTCGCGCGCCGCGAGCCCGTTCGTGCCCTCGCGCCACTCGGCTTCGCCGCCCGAGGACAGCACGACTTGGAACACCGGACAATCGGCGCTGTCGAACGGCGTCGCCGTGCGGACGGCGCCCGGCTGCGACAGCGCGAAGGCGGTCGCGTTGAGGATCACATCGGGTTTGGCCTCGGCCGACAGCTTCTCGATCAGCCCCGCTGCCAGCGGATCCTTGAGGCTCGCCACATGCACCGGCAGCGCATCGAGCCCGGCGCGATCCAGCGCCTCGATCAGCCCGTTGATGGCCTCGAGCTGCCCTGCCTGCAGCAACGCGCGATAGAACACGATGAGCGCCACCGGCCGCGCGCCTTGCCAGCGCGCCCGGAGATCGTCCAGGCCGGGCTCGGTCAGGCTCGGCCAATAGAGCCCGGCCTTCAGCAGCGGCTTGGGCTCGCGCCAGGGGCGGCCATAACCGATCAGGCCCGCCGCATAATCCAGCATCTGGACGGCATTCTCGACGCCGCCTTCGACCAGATAGCGCCAGAGCCGGTCCTGGGTTTCGGCCGGCAGGGTCGAGCGGCGCGCCAGCTCGGGGTCGGGCTTGTCGTCTCCCGGCAGGAACGCGACGGCGATGCCGCGCTTGCGCGCCAGCGCCGACAATTGCTCGACGCCATAGGGCCAGTAGCGCTCGCCGCCCAGCAAGCGGGCGATCACGAGGCGCGCTTGCGCGAGCGTCTGTTCGAGATAGAGATCGACCGACATGTTGTGGCCGAGGAACAGCAGATTGGCGAGGCGCAGGCTGGGTGCACCCGGCCCCTGCAAGCGATGCGCCTCGGCAAGGCAGGCGAGCTCGGTATCGGCCGCCGACAGCAGAACGATCTCGCCCGGCGTCTGCAACAGATCGACCGCCGACATTCCGTCGGCGATCGTTCCGGGACGTGCGGCGAGAAGATGCATGATGCCTTGCGAACCTCGACCCGCTCTCGGATCAGGCGGCGCCGAGCGCGGCGGCGATGGCGGCGCGATCGAGCCCCTTGAGCCCGATCACCACCAGCCGGCTGTCGCGCGCCTCGTCCGCGGCCCAAGGCCGGTCGTAATAATGCTGCAGCCGCGCGCCCACGCCCTGCAGCAGCAGACGCATCTCCTTGCCGCCCACGGCCAGGAACCCTTTGACCCGCAGGATGTCGTGCCGCTCGATCACCGGCTTCAGGCGCGCCACCAGCTCCTCGGGCGTGCGCAGCATCGGCAGGGTCAGCGCGAAGCTCTCGAAATCGTCATGATCGTGATCCTCGCCCTCGAGCTCGTGATGCGAGGGGCGCGAGGACAGATCGTCCTCGGCCGCGGCTTCGATGCCGAGCAGCGTCCTGGCATCGATCCGTCCGAAGCTCGCCGGCAGGATCTTCACAGCGCGGCCCAGCTCGGCATTGATCACCGCTTCGGCCCTGGCCCGCATCGATTCGTCCATCAGATCGATCTTGTTCAGCACCACCAGATCGGCGCAGGCGATCTGGTCCTCGAACACCTCGGCCAGGGGGCTTTCATGATCGAGCGCCGCGTCGGCGGCGCGCTGCCGGTCGACCGCGGCCGGATTCTCGGCGAAGCGTCCGGCCGCCACGGCCGGCCCGTCCACCACCGCGATCACACCGTCGACCGTGACGCGCGCGCGCACCTCCGGCCAGGCGAAGGCCTTCACCAGCGGTTTGGGCAGCGCCAGGCCCGAGGTTTCGATCACGATATGCTCGGGCGGATTCGGGCGGTCCAGCAGCGCTTCGATGGTGGGCAGGAAATCGTCCGCCACGGTGCAGCAGATGCAGCCATTGGCCAGTTCGACGATGTTCTCCTCGGGACAACCCTCGATCGCGCAGGCCTTGAGGATGCCGCCATCGACACCGAGCTCGCCGAACTCATTGATGACCAGCGCCAGCCGGCGCCCGTTCGCCGACTTGATCAGGTTCTGGATCAGGGTGGTCTTCCCGGCGCCGAGAAATCCGGTGACGATGGTGGCGGGAATGCGCGCCCGGCTTGTCGAAAGGGGGGCCGGCTTGAGGATCATTTCGGCAATTCTCCTTTGAAGGCCAGCGGCAGCCCGGCGGCGATGAAGATCACGCGGTCGGCGACGGCGGCGACATGCTGATGAAGGCGACCGGCATGGTCGCGAAAGGCGCGGGCGAGCGCGTTCTCCGGCACGATGCCGAGCCCCACCTCGTTCGATACCAGCACGACCGGCCCGCCTGGCCGCCGGATCGCGGCGCAAAGCTCTTCGGTCGCGCCATCGATGTCGCGTTCCTGCGCCATCAGATTGCTGAGCCAGAGCGTCAGGCAATCGACCAGCAAGGCGCCGGTTTCGCTGCGGATGGCCGCGGGCAGATCGAGCGGCGCCTCGCGCGTCGTCCAGGCGGGCCCGCGCTGCTCGCGATGGCGCCGGATGCGCTCGGCCATCTCGGCGTCGCGCGCTTCGGCGGTCGCGATATAGGTCCGCGGGCTCGCATCGGCGAGCAGCGCCTCGGCATAGCGGCTCTTGCCCGAACGCGCGCCGCCCAGCAGCAGGACGCTGCCGGTCAGACTCAGGCCCGACGATGACGATTGAAGCCCTGCAGAAACGCGCATCAGGCCTCCCCTCCCTCCGAGGATCGGTGTTCTGGATCGGCCAAGCAGGTTTCCTGGCTCGCGGGTTGTCGGCCGACGGCGCCTTCCCAGCTCCCGGCATCGGGAACCAGTGGCTTTACATGCCGTCGGGCCTCGCCGCTTACAGTTGCGGGGGCAGCGCCGGAATCGACCGGCTTCCCTGGCTTGGACCGGGGCCGAACCTACAGGAACCGCCCCCTCAAGGCCAGCGCCGAACCCCCGAGGTCCGGGGACCGGCGCAGGGTTTGGGCGGCAACGCCGTGGACGCTTTGACGCAGCGCGCCGAACCGTCCGGAGAACCGACTTCCGACGGGATTTTCCCGCTTTGTTCCGGAACACGCCTGGCAAGGCATGGAACGGCAAGGCCCCCGCGGTCGAGCATCAGTCCGGCGACTGATTGGCTGCCCCGCTCGATCGCGACTTGGCCCTGCCCAGGCGGGACCGCCGGTCATTCCCCCCGCGGTCCCGCCGCCCTCTCTCATCCGCCGGTTGAGCAGAGCGTGCGCCGTCGCGCCGCACCGGGAATTGGGATGAAATCGCCCTGCCCGACATGGCCTTGCGGCAATCAGGACTTCGGACTCGCCCGCTCTCTTGCGACCTCGATGAGCCTCTCCACCTCACGCCACGGGAGCCAATTTCCTATCGAGGCTTCGTCAGCAACAACCGAGGTTCATCATGATCCGCTCATCGACTCTTCTCCGCGCGTTTGCCTTCGCCCTCCTGTTCGGTCTCGCCGGCGCGAACGTCGCCATGGCGGCCAATGCCAGCACCGACAAGCCCGACAAGGAGCAGGCCCCGGCGTCCGACCAGCATGAGGCCAAGACCACGACCAAGGCCGTGACGTCCGACCCGACGGCCTGCACCGAGACCACGGGAAATTGCGTCGGCAATTGATCGCCTACCGAAGAACGCAGTAACGGGACCGACAGGAATCAATCCTGCCGGTCCCGTGCGCGGACCGCATTTCGCCTGCCACATGACCTCGCCGTGAAATGGGAGACAGAAAGGCCGAATCGCCTTGAGCCTTCGGTCCGGGTCGCCATCTCTCGGAAAGGGCCATCAACCCCGCCGGCATTCCGGCGACCAGAATTGAGGTCCATCATGACCAAATCTTCGACGCTGCTTCCCGCTCTCGTCGTTCTCTTCGGCCTCGCAGGCGCAAGCCTCGCCATGGCGGACGATGCAAGCTCCACGAAGACGACGGCTTCGCAGTCCGTGAACAAGACCACGGACAAGT
Organism: Hypericibacter terrae; assembly: GCF_008728855.1. Lineage (GTDB taxonomy): Bacteria > Pseudomonadota > Alphaproteobacteria > Dongiales > Dongiaceae > Hypericibacter > Hypericibacter terrae. The sequence goes on from NZ_CP042906.1 coordinate 4,322,260, forward strand.
CCACCTCTCAGTCCAACTCCTGCGATACCGCGCCCATGTTCGAGCGGCCGGATTACTGCCACCCCCGCGGCGGCTGAGCGTGACGGTACGGAACCGATCCCGCTCAACATGGCCACACGGTGAAATGGAAGACAGGCAGGAGAGTTCGCCTTGAGCCTTTCCCTCCCCTGCCAATCTTCATGGAGGCGGGCAAGTCTCGCCGAAGCGCCGGTGGCAACAATCGAGGTTTATGATGATTCGTGCATCAACGCTGATACCCGCCTTCCTGCTCAGTGCCGGGCTGGCGATGTCCGGCTATGCGATGGCCCAGCCGTCGAACGACGATGTCGCAACGCCGCTTCACGCGACGATCGCCCTCGCCGCCAACGACTGCGTCGGCAATAGCCAGCCCGACCCTCAGGATTGCTATCCGCCCAATCGCCAGGGGAAGCGGGAGTTCATCAGGCACTCCGCGTGAAAACGTGACCTGCTGAGAGAGCTTCCTCGGCGGGCGACGCCCGACGACCTCCGATCCTTATGGTTAAGAACGGGACTGCCCGGCACCCCACCGGCAGTCCCGTTTTTATTGCTTTTCAGGCGCTTCACCTAAATAAGGCGAAATCTTGTCCGGAACGGCGCAGGGGTTGCGGCCCTGCCCCGTGAATAGGTTCAGATGCCGGTTGTTGGTAAGGAGAACCTCCTCGGTGGTCCCGGTTTCCTATTTTGTTCCGGCGATCGATTATCGGCCTTGCGGGTGAGCGCCTTTGTCCGCCCAATCGCGAGCCGCCGTCATCCCCTGGCGCGTCGAGTCTGTTCCAGACGCCGATGATGACGGCCCTGCCACAACCGGAGAATCGATGGACCCGGCCGAGGACGAAGAACTGATGCTGGCGAGCGGACGCGGCGATCGTGCCGCCTTCGCGAAGCTGGTCCGCAACCATCTGGGACGCTCGAACGCGATTGCCGTGCGCATGCTTGGCAGTGCGGCCGAGGCTGAAGAGGTGGTGCAGGAGGCCTTTCTGCGGGTCTGGCAGAAGGCGCCGACCTGGCGGAAGGACGGCGGTGCGCGCGTATCGACCTGGCTGGCGCGCGTGATCGTGAATCTCTGTATCGACCGGCGCCGGCGGGCACGGTCCGTACCGTTGGAGGAAGTGCCCGAAATGGCCGATACCGCTCCCGGCGCCGATGACGTCCTGGCCTTGGAAGAGCGTCGCCAGCGCGTCGCGGCGGCGCTGGCTGAGTTGCCCGACCGGCAGCGCGCGGCGGTGGTGTTGAGTTACTACGAAGGACTGAGCAATGCCGAAGTGGCCGGCGCGCTGGAAATCAGCGTCGGCGCCGTGGAATCGCTGCTGGTGCGGGCGCGCCGCAGCCTAGCCGGGTTGCTTGCCGATCTGGCCCGGACGGAAGGAGTCGTGACATGAATACAAAACGCCTCGAACAGATCCTTGCGGCCTATGGCGCCAAGTCGGAGCGCTGGCCGGAGGCGGAAAGGCCGGACGCGTTGGCGCTGCTGGCGCGCGACGCACAGGCGCAGCAATTGCTGCGCGATGCCCGCCGGCTCGACGGCCTGCTCGACAGCCTGCCGGTGTCGGAACCCACGCTCGACGCCTCGAGCCTGGCAGCGCGCTTGAGCGAACGCCCGCAGGAAACGGCCGGGGTTCGATCGCCGGCCGCGTCGCGCCCGCGCTGGCACATTCCCTTCATCATGCCGAACCTCATCGGTCTCGCCGCGGCGGCGGTCGCCGGATTCTGGATCGGTTGGACCAACCCCGGCACCGATAACACGCAGGTTGCGGAGCTCGTGCCCTATGTCGCCGACATGAACGGCGAGGAGAGTTTGCCATGGTAAATTTCCTGAAGCGCAACGCCAATTGGATCGCGGTCGCGTTGCTTGTCTCGCTCGGCGCCAACCTCTTTCTCGGCGGCATGATAGCCGGCCGGATCCTGCATCGCGGCTTTGGCGGCCCCCGCATGGAAATGATGGGCGGCGCGGGCCAGGTGAACTGGATCGTGAAGCGCATCGCGGAGGATCTGCCTCAGGCGCAGCAGGACGTGTTTCGCGACGCGATGAACGCACGCAAGGATCAGCTGGTCACCATGGGCAAGGAATTGCGCGACGCGCGCGAGGCGGTCAAGGCGGCGATCGAGACGAAGCCCTTCAACCGGGCGGCCTATGACAGCGCCGCGACCACGATGAGCCAGCGCCAGACCGCGTTCAGCGCCGAGCTTGCCGACGCGGTCGGCGACTCCATGGAGCTGGCCGCCGGAAAGCCGGCCGGGAACTAACTTCCGGACCGGGGCCCGCGGGGACGCGGGCCCGTAAGGACGGACTGATCGCAAATCGCAGGGTCGGCGCCCTTCCGGCGCCGCCCCGGCCGCTCCTCAGCGTGCCGTCAGGCGGCGGGGCTCGCTCTTGCCCTCGTCGATCACCATCGGGAACCGGACCCGAACCAGCAAACCCGGCGCATTGTCGCCGAGCTCGAGCTCGGCGTTGTGGAGATGCGCGATCGCCTTGACCAGCGGCAGCCCCAGCCCGATGCCCGGCGTGGTCCGGCTCTCGTCGAGCCGCACGAAACGCTCGAGCACCCGCTCCCGGTCCTTCTCGGGAATGCCGGCGCCGCGGTCGGCGACCACGATCTCGGGCTTGCCATCCACGCGGCTGACGCCGATATCGATCCGGCCGCCATCGGCGCCATATTTAATCGCGTTGTCGAGCAGATTGGCCAGCACCTGGAACAGCAGCTGCCGGTCGCCCTCGACCGTCGCCGGTTCCTCGACCGTCAGAGAGAGGCTCACGCCCCGCTCCTCGGCCACGGGCTCATAGAGCTCGACCACGTCGCGCGCGAGCCCTCCCAGTTCCACCGGCTGGCGTTCGATGCGCGAGGCGCCGGCTTCGGCATCGGCGATCGCCAGCAGTGCCGAAAAGGTGCGCAGCAACTGGTCCGATTCGCCGATCGCCCGCTCGATCGCCTGCCGGCGTTCGTCCTCGGAGGCATCGGCCAGCGCCAGCTCGAGCCCGTTCTTGAGCCGCGACAAAGGCGTGCGCAGATCGTGCGCGATATTGTCGGTGACGGTGCGGATGCCGGCCAGAAGCCGCTGGATATCGTCCAGCATGGCATTGAGGTTCTGAGACAGCCGGTCGAACTCGTCGCCGCTCCCCGACACCGCCATGCGATGCCCGACCTCGCCCGCCCGGATGCGATCGGTCGAGCGGTTGATCGCCTCGATACGGCCGAGGAAGTTGCGGCTGGCGATGAAGCCGACCGCGAGCCCGAGGCCGACGGTGACAACGATGCCCCAGAGGCTGGCATTGATCAGCGCCGACCGCAGCCGCGCCTCGGTGCTCATATCCTGCCCGACCAGCAGGTGATAATTGTCCGGCAGGAGCACATGGATGGCGCGCGCGCCCAGCACCTTACGCTGGCCCGCCACGTTGCGTTCGATCGTGAAGTCCAGCCAGGGTCCCTCATGCTCCCCGGCCGGCGGCCAGTCGGTGAGATTGCCGGCGAGCGGCGTGAAGGTCGGGCCCGCCAACAGATAGATGCCGTCGCCGACGCGGTCCGGCCGCACCCGCTCGGCGATGACAAGGCTCAGGCCCCCCGGCCCGAACCGGCGGAACTGCTCAGCCAGCAGGTTGGCTTCGGCCAGAACCGTCTCGCGCCGTTCGCGCGCGAGCATGAACTCCATGGTCCAGAACGTCACCCCGGCCAGCGAGATCGCCGAAACGCTGAACAGCGCCGCGTAGGTCAGCGCCAGCCGGAAGGTACTGGTGGCGAGGAACCTAGGAAGCGGCACGCAGCGAATATCCCGCGCCTCGCACCGTGTGCAGCAGCGGCCGGTCGAACCCCTTGTCGATTTTCTGTCTCAAGCGACTCACATGCACATCGATGACGTTGGTCTGTGGGTCGAAATGATAGTCCCAGACGCTCTCGAGCAACATAGTGCGCGTGACCACCTGGTCGGCATGGCGCATCAGGCATTCCAGCAGCTTGAACTCGCGGGGCTGCAGGTCGATCTCCCGGCCGGCCCGTTTGACCGACCGCTTGAGAAGATCCATCTCCAGATCCGCCACCTTGAGCAGCGTTTCGGCCGTCGAGGCCTTGCGCCGCCGACCCAGCGCCTCGAGCCGGGCCAGAAGCTCGGAGAAGGCGAAGGGCTTGGTGAGGTAGTCGTCGCCGCCGGCCTTGAGGCCCTTGACCCGGTCATCGACCTTGTCGAGCGCGCTCAGGATGAGAACCGGGGTTTCGACATCAGCCGCCCGCATCGCCTGTAGGACCGAAAGCCCATCGAGGCCGGGCAGCATGCGGTCGAGCACGACCGCGTCATAGTCCCCGCTGGTGGCCAGATAGAGACCGTCGCGTCCGGTGGCGGCGTGGTCCACCACATGCCCGCTTTCCGACAACGCTTTCGAGACATAGGCGGCAGCCGCCTGATCGTCCTCGACGAGGAGAATTCGCATGGTCAGCTGTGAGTCTATCAACCGGGCCAAGGCTCCGGAAGGGGTGGGATAAGGAGGGGTGGGAGCAGGCGCCGCCGGATCGGATGCCAGGGGCGCTTTCGTCTCGGAGACGGTGGAAACGCCACGGACCGGGGCGATATCGCCCCGGTCCGCAGTCTCCATCGGATCCGGCTTTGAGCCAGGAACCGTCATTTTGACCTCGTTTATGCGTCGGACAAGTCGAGTGCCAGGAACAGATCGTCCCCCTGGCGGCTGATCAGCATCAGAACCGACTTCTTCTGGTCTTTGCGGGCCTGCTCGACGAGCCGGTCCACATCGGCTGGATTCTTGATGCTGCTGTCGGCAACCCGTTCGATGACATCGCCGGGCCGCAGCCCCTGCTCCGCCGCCTTGCCGTCCTGATCGACATCGGCGATCAGGGCACCATCAACCGAGTCGGGAATTTCGAACTGCGCGCGGACATCGTGGTCGAGAGCGACCAGACGAAGCCCGAGCAACTTCTCCGCGGCGCCCGGCGCCGTCTTGCTGTCCGTCGGGGCATCGGCCGCAGCCACCTTCGCCTCGGTCGGCAGATGCCCGATCGTGACATCGACCGTCTGATGCTCGTGGTTGCGCAGGACTTCGACCTTGGCGGTGCTGTCGGCAGCGGCAGAAGCGACCAGACGCGGCAGATCCCGCATCTTGTCGATTGCCTGGCCGTTGAAGCTCAGCACCACGTCGCCGGCCTGGAGCTTGCCATTGGCAGGCCCTTTGCTGTCGACGGCAGCCACCAGCGCGCCCTTGGGCTCATTGAGACCCATCGCCTGGGCAAGCTCCGGCGTCACTTCCTGGATGCGCACGCCGAGCCAGCCGCGCTCGACCTTGCCATGCTCCTTGAGCTCGGCAATAACCGGCTTGGCGAGGTTCGACGGGATCGCGAAGCCGATGCCGACGCTGCCGCCGTTCGGGGTGGCGATGGCGGCGTTGATGCCCACCACCTGGCCGGCCATGTTGAAGGTCGGGCCGCCCGAGTTGCCCTGGTTGATCGACGCGTCGATCTGCAGGAAGTCGTCGAACGGACCCGAGCGGATGTCACGACCGCGCGCCGAGATGATGCCGGTCGTCACCGTGCCGCCGAGGCCGAACGGATTGCCGACCGCGAGGACCCAGTCGCCGACGCGGGTCTGATCGGAATCGCCGAACGAGACATAGGGCAGCGGGGTTTTGCTCTCCACCTTGAGAAGCGCCAGATCGGTCTTCTCGTCGGTGCCGATCAGCTTCGCCTGGAGCTGCAGGCCGTCGGCGGTCGTCACTTTGATGTCCGTGGCGCCGTCGATCACATGATTGTTGGTGACGATGTAGCCGGAGGGATCGACGATGAAGCCGGAGCCCAGCGCCGTCGCCTTGTGCTTGCTGCCGTTATGGTCCTGCTCCTGCTGACCATTGCGGAAATGCTTGAAGAACTCCTCGAAAGGCGAGCCCGGGGGGAAATGGAAGGGCATCTCTTCCGGCATGCCGCCGCTGTTGTCCGTGACGTCCTCGACGGCCGCGATATTGACGACGGCGGGAGTCACCTTCGCGGCGAGATCGGCGAAGCTTGCCGGCGAATCGGCGCGGGCAACGCCGGATTGCAGCGCAAGCGCCGCAATGCCGGCCGCCAGCACTGCGTTCCGCAGCGCCGGCGCCGTCACGCGCGCTCGGACGAAGCGGATAAGGTTGGTAGACATCCTGGGGACCTCCTGTAGGGGATTGCCATCCGGGGCCGTTTGGCCATGGGGGGCGGATGGCGTTCCTCAACAGATAATCGGGTGCGCCTGACGGGCCGATTTCCCAGGGGTTAATTCTGGTTCATGATTCGAGCCCTAAAAACGGCTGATTTCCGCCATTATTTCATGAACATCGACGATATCGGCCCCCGCAGTTAATGTTGGAAGCGGCAGTCGGGCTGCCGGGTCGGGTCCCGCGTACCGCGATCATCGACCTGCAACGCGGCCCGCGTTAATCTTTGACCGACTGGTCAGGCCCCTGACCGGGCCCCCATCTGACCGGAAGTCATGTCGGCAAAATCCTCTCCTTGGACGGTGCTGTTCCGCGACGGTCGCGGCATCTATGTCGTCGCGCTCAATCTCGGAATCGGCCTGCACGCGATCGACGTCTTCGTCATCTCGACGGTGATGCCCGCGGTCGTGCGCGATCTGGGCGGCGTCGCCTTCTATGCCTGGGCCACCATGCTCTACATGATCGCGTCGATCATGGGCGCGGCCAGCGGCAACACGCTGCGGGCCGCGGTCGGCGCGCGCAACGGCTACACGCTGGCGGGCCTGATCTTCCTGGTCGGCACCATCGGCGCCGCGGCGGCGCCGTCGATGGCGACACTGCTCGGGGCGCGCTTCGTGCAGGGCCTTGGCGGCGGACTGATCGTCGCCCAATCGATGGGTTTGATCCGCGAGCTCTTCGACGAGAGCGTGCGCACGCGAGCGCTCGCCACCGTCTCCGGCGTCTGGGGCGTGGCCGCGTTGCTGGGCCCCTTGCTCGGCGGCCTGTTCGGCGAATTCGGCTGGTGGCGCGGCGCCTTCGTCGCGACCCTCCCGCTGATCGCCGTCTTCGTCATTCTCGCCTGGCGGATGCTGCCGCCTTCCGAACGGGCGCACACCGTGCCGCATTTGCCCTTCCGCCGCCTGCTGCTGCTCGGCGGCGGCGTGCTCGCCGTCGGCGTCGGCGGCACCACGGGATCCCTGCCGCTGGAGCTGGCGCTGCTGCTCGTCGCCTTCTTCATGGTCTATCTGACTTTCAAGCTCGATGCGGAAGCGGAGATCCCGCTGTTTCCCTCACGCGCGATTTCGCTCAATCACAGTGTCGGCATCGCCTTCGCGATGTTCTTCCTGATGTCGATCACACACAGCGCGGCCGGCCTGTTCCTGCCGCTGGTGCTCCAGGTGGTGCATGGGGTGGGGCCCCTTGCCGCCGGCTACTTCACGGCGATTCTTGCCGTCAGCTGGACCATCGCCTCGGTGGGGACCGCCAGCTGGAAGGGCCGCGCCGAAGTCCTGGCGCTGGTCTGGGGACCCGCCTTTGCCGCCATGGCCCTCGCCGTGGTGGCGATCGGCCTGCCCTGGCTGCATCCGATTGCGATCGGCGCCTGCATGGCTGTCACGGGCCTGGGCATCGGCGCCTCGAGCCTGCATCTGACCGCGGCCACGATGGCGGGAGCGCTGACGGGCGAGGAAGCCCGCACCGCCTCGACCATTCCCACGGTGCGCATGCTGGGCATCGCCTTCGGTTCCGCCAGCGCCGGTCTGCTCGCCAATCTCGCGGGCCTGGCCAGCGGCATCACGCTCGCCAACGTCCAGGCGGCGGGCACGATCGTGATCGGCGCCGCCGCCGTCGCGGCGGCCCTGGTGTTCCTGCTGGCGCTGCGCCTCCTGGTGCAGCGGCGCGTCGCGGCGCTCGCTGAATAGGCAGGAATGTAGGCGGTTGCGTCAGGTTTGGGTCGTTTGCGGTACCGTCTCCAGCATGGCCGGGCGCTTCAGGATGCTTTCCCACCAGGCCGTCAGCTTGGGCAGCCGCCCCATGATCACCTTGCCTTCGGGCGTCTTCCCGAAAAAGCTGATCATCGGTGCTAGATAGAGGTCGGCAAGGCTGACGGCGCTGCCGACCAGGAAGCCGCCATCGGCCATCAGGCCTTCGACCACGGTCAGGCAGTGCTGCGCTGGCCCGGCCGCCTTGCGCAGATCGGCAATATCGAGCTTCTGACCCAGGAAGGCTTCCTTGACGCGCAGCGTCACGATCTCGCTGATGATCGGCCCATAGCCATGCATCTCGATGATCGAGACGAGCTGGTTCATCCGTGCGGCGTCCTTCTTGTCGGTCGGCTGGAGCTTCGGCCCCTTGAAGGCGTCGTCCACGTAGCGCGCGATGGCGCTGGTCTCGTAGAGAGTGAAGCCATCATGCACCAGGACAGGAACTTGCCCGAAAGGCTGCAACTTCAGGAAATCCGGCTTGCGATTGACGCCGCGCAGGATATCCACGGGCTCCAGTTCGTAACCGACGCCCTTCTCGACCAGGCAGAGCCGGATCGTGCGCACCTGTGTGCTGTAGTCGGGACCGTGCAGGATCACTTTGGCCATGGTCGCATCTTCCCCTTCGGTTTCGGTCCACCCCAGACCGCCGTCAGCGCCAGTTTTGGCGCGCAAAGCCTAAGAAGCTATTGCCATGGCGGTCAATTGCCGATCGGACGGGCAGGGATTAAACTTGGACCCTGCAGCAACGGCCTTCGGATCCGGGTCATGGCCGACAATTTCGACTTCCTGGACGCCGCCTCGGACGGCACCGCCCTCCAGACCCGCGATCGTCGCGCCGTGCGGATCGACAGGGTCGCGGCCGGCGAAGGCCTCATCTTCGGCGAGGTGCCGATGCATGGCGCCTGCTGCTGGCGTGCCGACGGCCGCTACAAGGAGGCGCCCTTCGGCGCTCCGGGTCCGCTCGATCTGGTGCCGCCGGCGGCCGGCAATGCCGCCGCCCAGCCGCGCGCCTCGCTCAAGGATGCGCTGGAGGATGGCGAGGGCCGCCCCTTCTGCTGCGACTGATCGGATGCCCCGGGAGGCGGCCATCGCTCAGCCGGTCGGCTTCACCACCTTGAAGCGCCAGGGCGCTCCCTCCTCGAAGATCACATAGCGCCCGATATAGCGGCGATGGATATGACCGACCTCGAGGAAGTCGGCATTCTCGCGCGAGGGCTTGTAGGTCTCGAAGCAGCGCATGACGCCGAGGGTGGCGGCGCTTTCGAGCGCGCCGGCAAAGGCGTCGGAGCGGTCGAGGAAGTAATCCTGGGCCGCGAATTTGCGCATCTGCGCGTCGTTCAGGAAGAAGCAGCCGGCATGCGGATTGTTGACGCGCTGGAAGCCGATGCGCCGGTTGAAGGCCTTGCCCTCGATGCGCGGCCGCCGGGTGATGTCCTGATAGGGCTGGCTCAGCTCCGGCTTCGCCAGGTTGGCGTCGATATAGAGCTTGTGGATGCGATCGTCGATCGAGACCTCGTAACGATTGGGCTGCAGCACGGCGCGCTCGCCGCCGAGCGACTGGAACCAGGCCAGCTTGTCGAAGAACATCGGGTCGGGGACCAGCAGGTCGTCTTCCATGAAGCCATACCAGTCATACTGCCCCAGCCCGTCGCGCAGGACGGCGTGGGCCTCGTAGCCCAGCAGCATCGGCTGCGCCGAGGTCTCGTGCTGGCGGAACAGATTGGCCGGCAGGGCCGGGATCAGGTGATCGCTGCCGGTGGTGCAGAGCACGATGTCGAGCCGGGCGCTGTTGGCGCCATTGGTCTCGTAGAGGCAGCGCCGCGGCGGATCGAGCAGGCCCTGGCGCGGGCCGAAATTCTGATGCAGCGCCGCCATGGCCTGCACCAGCGCGTCGATGCGGGGCTGTGGATCGGGCCGATGCGAACCGTAGAAGCCGTGGCTCGGCTTGTAGTAGTGGGGGATCGCGATCAGGATCCGCATGACGTTTTCTTTCCGGGTGCCCCTGCCGAATCGCAGCCTTCCGCGGCCGCGGTGGCACTATAGCTTGCGCGCCGGCGATGCCGAAGGGTTCGGAAACGGGTGACGCCCGGCGAGGGAAAGAGTCAGGCGGCGGGAGAGAAGCGGAAGGGCTCAGCCCTTGACGTCAGTCTCGGGGCGATCGTCGCCCTTCGACAATTCCTCATGCCAGTGGCCATCCTTGTCTTCGTAGGAGATGCCCGTGGTGTTGCCGGCGACCACCTGTTCCTTGGCCGCGCGCTCGGCCGCCCGGCGGGCGACATCGTGCGATTCGAAGGTCTCCGAGAACACCCCGTCGACCTGATAGGCCCAGCCGCCGTCATGCTGAACGATCTTGTAGGTGACTTTGGTCATACGTCTCTCCTGGCGAGGAAGGGGTCCATCATTGGCGGGCCGAAGCTCGAGCGCAAGTCGGCCGGGACGTTCCGGCGCCGCACCGACCCTCAGGTCTTGTCATTCTCTCCGGCGGCATTCCGCTTTCGCGGATCGTCCGCCTCATCCACATAGTCGAGCCCGAGGGGGCCTTCGCCCGTGACCTGGGTGACGTACTCGCCGGATTTCGCATAATGGAAATGGGCGGTATTCCCCGGCAGCACGACAACGCTCCCCGGCGGATAGGGTTTCAGCTTCTCACTGTCGAAATTCTCGCCGAGCCCGATATAGAACATTCCTGACATGACGGTATAGATCCGATCCTCGGGATGCGAATGCGGCAGGAGCTTCACGCCCGCGGGCACCTTGACGCGAACGACATAGGGGCCGGGCTTGCCGATGTCGCCGACCAGGACAGCCAGGCGGGCGGTCGCCGGAAATGCCGGGAACGACCGCCACTGGATGGCGTCGGGAACCAGTCCGCCGAAAACTTTCAGCGGCAGGCTGCCGGCGGGGGCGGACTCCGGCGCCTTGGCATGATCCATCGATCGTCCCTTTCTCCTGTGCGGCTATCGGCAAGCGCCGATCCTGTCGGCGCGGAGCGCTCGCCCAATGCGGTTTCTGGTCTCGCGGATCGCTGGACGTGCTCGGAGACCTCGATGCCGTCGCTCGCTTCACTTTCAGGCCTCATTGAACGCCCGGCCGGTGCGGCATGTCCATGATCTTGCAGGGGCCTGCATGACCTCACGCGAATTTGCGGGCTCATCCGGACGGGCGCCTATAAACTGGCGGCTCTCCTCGAGATCCGCTTGGAATGCCCATGGATCTGCTTGAACGCCAAGACGATCTGCAATTGCTCGGCCGCGCCCTGGATGACGCGGTCGCCGGTTGCGGGCGCATCGCGCTCGTCAGCGGCGAGGCCGGCATCGGCAAGACCTCCTTCGTCGAGCGCTTCCTCAACACCCGTGGTCGGGGGATGCAGGTCCTCAAGGGCAACTGCGATGCGCTGTTCACGCCGGCCCCGCTGGGCCCGCTCTACGACATCGCGCGCCAGTCGGACGGACCGCTGCTGTCGCAGCTCGAGAGCGACACTTCGCATGGAACCGTCTTCTCGACCCTGCTGGATCGGCTCCGCGGCTCGACCAGGCCCGTCCTCCTCGTCATCGAGGATGTCCATTGGGCCGACGAGGCGACCTACGATCTGATCGTGTTTCTGAGCCGGCGCATCGCGCAGGCCAAGGTCCTGTTCATCCTGACCTACCGCGACGACGAGGTCGGGCCCAAGCATCCCTTGCGCGTGCTGCTGGGCGACCTGGCGATGCTGCGGACCGTAGTCCGCATCGAGCTGGCGCGCCTGACGATCGAGGCCGTCCGCACCCTGATCGCGGATCGGCCGATCGACCCCGCGTCGCTGCATGGGCAAACCTCGGGCAATCCCTTCTTCGTCACCGAGGTTCTCGCCCATGCGGGACGCGGGATCCCCAAGACGGTGCGCGATGCCGTGCTGGCGCGCGCGGCAAGACTGAGCGCTGCCGGCCGGCATGTCCTCGAGGCCGCTTCGGTGATCGGCGGCCGGATCGACCATGCCGTCATGGACAAGATCCTCGGCGGCGAGGCCGAGGGCCTGGCCGAATGCATGAAGCTCGGCATGCTCGAGGCGACGGAGATCGGCGTGGCCTTCCGCCATGCGCTGGTGCGCGACGCGATCCTGTCGGACCTCGACTCCCGGCGGCTCCGGGAGTTGAACCGGATGGCACTCGACAGACTGCGAGGGGCCGGCGCCGGGCGCGGCGATCCGGTTCTCCTGGCGCATTGCGCGGAAGGGGCCGGCGACGGCGACGCCGTCATCGAGTTCGGAGGGGCCGCCGCGCGCGCGGCCGCCGCTGTCGGCGCTCATCGGGTGGCCGCCGCGCAATATCGACGCGTCCTCGGCTTCGCCGGCGCTCTGGCACCCGGCGATCGGGCGCCGCTGTTCGAGGCCTATGCCGAGGAATGCGCCATCGTCGACGACCTGGCCGAAGCCAGCCATGCGCTGGGCGAGGCGGCCGAGCTGTGGCGACAGGCGGGCAATCGCCTCAAGGAAGGCGAGGCCCTCGCCGCTCTCGCCTGGCCCCTGGTCCGCGGTGGCCGAAACGCGGCGGCCGAAGAGTCGAGCCGTCGCGCGATCGAACTGCTCGAATCCCTGCCGCCGACGCGCCAGCTGGCCGCGGCCTATCGGATCCAGGCCCATCTGCGAATGCTCGACCGGGACCACCAGCTGGCGGTCCGCTTCGGCCGGAAGGCGATCGAGCTGGCCACCCGCTTCCAGGACGATGCCACCCTCGCCGCCGCCGAGCTGGTCGTGGGATCGGCGATGCTGGTGACGGGAGACGAGGAGGGCCGGCCTCATCTGGATCGGAGCCTGGTCCTCGCCCGACAGGCCAATCTGGATTCGCTTGTCGGGCTCGCCTACCTCAATCTCGGCTCGTCCTATGGCGAGCAATACCGGTTCGCCGAGGCGGAACGGCATCTCACCGAGGGGCTCGACTACACCGGCGATTGCGATCTGGACCATGCCGGCCATTACATGCGCGCCTGGCTCGCCCTGACCCGGCTCTATCAGGGACGCTGGAGCGAGGCCAGCGACCTCGCGACCGCCGTGGTCGAGCTCCCGCGCGTCGCCGCCGTCAGCCGGATCATGGCGCTGGCGGCGCTGGGCCGCGTGCGCGTCCGGCGCGGCGATCCCGGCGCCGCAGCGGCCCTCGACGAAGCGCTCGATCTGGCGCTGCAGACGAACACGCTGCAGCGCTTGGCGCCGGTGCGGGCCGCCCGCGCCGAAGCCGCCTGGCTTTCCGGAGAGCGCGAACGCGTCATGGTCGAAGCGACCGCGGTCTATGACCTCGCCATCGGCCATCGCCACCGCTGGCATGCGGGCGAATTCTCCTTCTGGCGCTGGCGCGCGGGCGAGTCCGTTGCCGTGCCGGAATGGAGTGCCGCGCCGTTCCTGCTGCAGATCAAGGGCGATTGGCAGGGGGCGGCCGAGACATGGGAGCAACTGGGCTGCCCCTATGAGCAGGCCCGTGCGCTCGCCGATGGCGATGAAGCGGCCCGGCTGGCCGCCCTTGAGATCTTCGATCGGCTGGGCGCCGGCCCTGCGGCGGCCGCCCTTCGCCAGCTGATGCGCGGCGAGGGGGTACGCTGCATTCCGCGCGGTCCCCGGTCCAGCACGCGACGCAATCCGTTCGGGCTGACCGCGCGCGAGATGCAGATCCTGGGCTGCCTTTCCGATGGGCTTTCCAACGGTCGCATCGGGACGCAGCTCCATATCTCCCCCAAGACCGTCGATCACCATGTGTCAGCGGTGCTGGCCAAGATCGGCGCCTGCACGCGCGGCGAAGCCGCCCGCATCGCCCGCGAGCAGAACCTGCTGCCGCAAAATAGGGAGGTGACGGCCGCAAAATAGGGAAGTCCTCCCGATGCGAACGGGCGCCCGCGTCGCCTAGCTTGGCCGCGCCATCATCGGCTCACCGCCGCAACCAGGAGAGACATCCCATGCCCCGTTACCTCATCGAACGCAATTTCCCCAACGGCCTGGGCCTCGCGCCCAACCAGCAGGGATGCGACGCGGTCACGACCGTCGTGGCCAACAATGCCCAGCAGGGTGTCACCTGGATCCACTCCTACGTGACGACCGACAAGAAGAAGACCTTCTGCATCTATGACGGTCCCACGCCGGAGGCCATCCGGAAGGTCGCCGAGCGCAACGGACTGCCGGTCGACCGCATCACCGAGGTTCGCGTGCTGGATCCCTATTTCAACATGTAGGACCGGCCCGGACCCACTGCTCTCCCTCGTTCCCGCCTGCTATCTTCGTCACCCCTTCTCTCGGCATCCGAGAGAAGGGGTGGCCGGATTCAGGCGCAAGAATCGGGACGCTTCGGCTCTCGGCTTGGCCTCTACTCGCGAGAGAATTCGAAGGAGCAGAGCGATGGCGAAGAACCCCGCGCAGAAGGCCTATGTCTACAAGATGATGAAGTCTCCGGTGGGAGAGCTGAAGCTGATCGCCTCGAAGGACGGCCTGGCGGCGATCATGTGGGAGGACGACTGGCGCGTGCGCCTGAACGTCGTCGCCGAGGACCGGAAGCATCCGGTTCTTCGCGAGACCGAGCGCCAGCTCAAGGAATATTTCGCCGGCCGGCGAAAGACATTCGACCTGAAGCTCGATTTTGCGGGCACCCCTTTCCAGAAGAAGGTCTGGCAGGCGCTGCTCACCATTCCGTTCGGCGAGACCCGCTCCTACGCGCAGATCGCGAAGCAGGTCGGCAAGCCCAAGGCCGTGCGCGCGGTCGGCGCGGCCAATGGCAGAAATCCCATCTCCATCGTCGCCCCCTGCCACCGCGTGATCGGATCCTCCGGCGCCCTCACCGGCTACGCCGGCGGCCTCGAGGCGAAAGCCCATCTGCTAGGGCTGGAGGACGCGCTGCCCAAGACGCAGCATAAGGCGGCGTAGCGTTTCGATACCTCTATCCCCTCCCCCTTTGAGGGGGAGGGCAGGGAGGGGGTGGCCCGGTCCACGATCTCGTCAGGATGCGAAGGGGCCAATACCGAGCAGCCCCCTCCCCAACCCTCCCCCAAAAGTTGGGGGAGGGGATTCTTCATTTTCTCAGCCCGCCGTCATCCAATCACCGCGGCAGCTTGCCCGCCTGCCGCAGGCTGATATGCCCGCCAGGCCCCACGATCAGATGATCATGCAGCGCGATGCCGAGCGGCTCGGCCGCCCGCATGATCTCGCGCGTGATCTCGATGTCGCCGGTCGAGGGCTTCAAGTTGCCGCTGGGGTGGTTGTGGACCAGCACCAGGCCGACCGCGCCCAGATTGAGCGCCCGCTGCAGGATCTGGCGCGGATAGGCCGCGACCTCGTTGACGGTGCCGGTCTGCTGCAGTTCGTCGGCGATGAGCCCATGGCGCTGGTCGAGGAACAGCACGCGGAACTGCTCGATCGGGCTGTTGCCGATCACCGTGCGGCAATGTTTGGCGACCTTGTCGATCGAGTTGAGGATCGGGCGCTCCTTGAGCTCCTCGCGCCCGAGCCGCACGGCCATCTCGGCGATGGCGCGCAGATTGACGATGGTCGAGAGTTTCACCAGCTCGAAGCCGGCAAGCTCCTCGTCGCGCGCCGCCAGCACGCCGCCGAGACTGCCGAACCGCTCCAGCAGCGCCTTGGCCAGCGGCTTGACGTCCTTGCGCTCGATCGTCGCAAAGAGCAGCAGCTCCAGCAGCTCGTAATCGGGCAAGGCGCCGAAACCACCCTCCTTGGCGCGTTTGCGCAAGCGCTCGCGATGGCCCCAGTAATGCGGCCGGTTCGGTTTTTCCGGCGGCGGCCCTTCCGGAATCGGCAACAGCGCGGCCAGGCGCGCGGTCGGATTCTCCGCTTCGAACACCCAGACGCGCGCCAACTTGTCCCACTGGCCGCCGAGGTCCTGCAGGGCCTGGCGATGAGGATAAGTGTCGCCCTTGACCGCGAAGCGCTCCGTTGCGCCGCCCGGCATGGGCTCGACCGAAATGCCGATGCGCTCGAGCGCACCCGCTGCCCCCTCCCCGGTCGATCCATCCCCCGCCGCCATGCCCGCAACGGTTGCGCGACCCGGCCCCGGGGGTCAAGCGGTGCTTGACGGGGGCGGTTTTCCTCTATATCAAACCATTCGGTTATATAACTAATTGGTTCCATATACATGACCACCGACCGCCTCAGCCTCACCTTTGCGGCCCTCGCCGACCCGACCCGGCGCGCCATCCTCGCCCGTCTTGCCCGAGGCAAGGCCAGCGTGACGGAGCTGGCCAAGCCCTTCCCCATGAGCGGCCCTGCGGTCGCCAAGCATCTGAAGGTACTGGAGCGGGCCGGCCTCATCGTGCGCGGCCGTGAGGCGCAATGGCGTCCGAGCGAGCTTGAGGCCCGTCCGCTGAAAGACGCCGCCGACTGGCTCGAAGGCTACCGGCAGTTCTGGGAAGCCAGCTTCGACCGGCTCGAGAGTTACCTGAGCGAACTGCAGATGAAGGAGAGCAAGAATGGCCGCAGGAAAAAGCGCTGAAGCGATCGGCGAACCGGCCGATCGCGTCCTCGTCATCACGCGCGTCTTCGATGCGCCGCGCAGCCTCGTCTATCAGGCCTTCGCCGATCCGAAGCATGCGCTGAAATGGGGGGGCCCGCCCGATTACCCCGCGGTTCATGTCGAGGGCGATCTGCGGCCCGGCGGGAAATGGCGTACCTGCCTGCGCGCCCTCGATGGCAGCCGCGAGCTCTGGCAGGGCGGCGTCTATCGCGAAATCGTGCCGAACGAGCGGCTGGTCTACAGCTTCGCCTGGGACCAGGAAGATGGCAGCCCGGGTCCCGAAACCCTCGTCACCGTCACTTTCGCCGATCAGGGCCGCAAGACACTGGTGACCTTCCGCCAGGCCGTCTTCAACACCAAGGAAAACTGCGACGGGCATCGGAGAGGCTGGAACGGCGCATTCGACCGCCTGGCGGACCATGTCGCGCGGCGCTGAACGGCCATCGCGACGGCGGAGGCGAGCGATCAGCCAAGGGCCGGTTCCACGCCCCCGGTTGCGGCGGCACCGTCCCTGGCTAGAATGAGCCCCAGCGTCCCTTGAGAGAGCCGGTCCGATGTGCTGCGCGCTTGCCGCCCTGCTCCTCGCTGCCCTGGCCGCCTGGCGGCGGATCTCCAGGGCCGCCTTCGATTGGCGGCCGCGGGTGCGATGGGTGGCGGCGGCCCTGGCTCTCGCCATCGCCACGGGGGAGGGCTCGGCCCTGGCGGCGCATCATCTAGGCCATTACGAAGCCCGCGCGACAGCCAACGACCGCAGCCTGCTCGCCGAGATCTGGGCGCAGCCGATCTGCAGCGGCAGCGCCTCGACCGGTCATGCGAGCCTGAGGGCCCCCGCCTATCTCGACCGGCGATAGGGACGATAGACCGGCTCCCAGCGTTTCGCCGCGATCAGCCGATCGAGTTCTTCATCCTCGAATCCGGCGCAAAGCCCGTCGGCCCGCGCCTGAAGCGCCACGGCCCGCGCGACGGCAACCGCAACATCGCGCAGGCCTTCGACCGGCGGCAGCAGCTTGGGATGCGCTTGCGTGGCTTTCGGTGCCAGCGCCGCCAGCGCCCTCGCCGCCGCGACGAACATGGCGTCGCTGATGCGCCGCGCGCCCACCGCATGCACGGCGAGCCCCACGCCCGGGAAAATATAGGCGTTGTTGGTCTGATTGACGGTGACCGGCTGGCCATCGATCACCACAGGCGGAAAGGGACTCCCGGTCCCGATGAGCGCGCGGCCCCCGGTCCATCGCGCCAGATCGGCCGGCGTCGCCTCGCAGCGCGACAGGGGATTGGACAGCGGAAAGATCAGCGGCCGTTCGACCGAGTCCGCCATGCTGCGGATGATGTCCTCGGTGAAGGCCCCGGGCTGCCCCGAAACCCCGATCAGGACGGTGGGCCGCACATTGCGAACGGTGTCGAGCAGGTCGATGCGATCGGGCCGCGCCAGCTGCCAGCCGGCGACGGCCGCGCGCGACTTCACGAAAGGCGCCTGGAAGCTCTGCAGATCGGCCATTCCTTCGACCAGGAGGCCATGGCGATCGACCGCGAAGAATCGGTCCTGCGCCTCCCGGCGCGTCAGCCCTTCATGGACCATCAGATCCAGCAGCATCCGGCCGATTCCGCTTCCGGCCGTGCCGGCGCCGAACAGGACGAAGCGCTGGTCGCAGAGCGATATCCCGCTGACCTTGGTGCCGGCCAGCAGGGTTGCCGCCGCGACCGCCGCGGTTCCCTGGATGTCGTCATTGAAGCTGCAGAGCCGGTCGCGATAGCGCTCGAGCAGGGGCCCTGCATTGACGCGGGCGAAATCCTCCCATTGCAGCAGCACCCGCGGCCAGCGCTTCGTCACCGCCGAGATGAAGGTCTCGATGAAGGCGTCATAGTCCGCCCCCCGCACCCGCTCATGCTTCCAGCCCATATAGAGCGGGTCGGCGATGCGCTCGGCATTGTCGGTGCCGGTGTCGAGCAGGATCGGCAGCGTCGTCGCGGGGTCGAGGCCGGCGCAGGCGGTATAGATCGAGAGCTTGCCGATCGGGATCCCCATGCCGCCCGCTCCCTGGTCGCCGAGGCCGAGGATGCGCTCGCCGTCGCTCACCACGATGGTCTCGATCCTGTCGTAGCGGGGATGCGCCAGGATCTGGTTGATGATGTCGCGATGCGGCCAGCTCAGGAACAGCCCGCGCGGGAAATGCCAGTAGTGGCTGAACTGCTCGCAAGCCTGGCCGACGGTCGGCGTATAGATCAGCGGCAGCATCTCCGTGAGATGGCGCGTCAGCAGCGCATAGAACAGAGTCTCGTTCGCATCCTGCAGGCCCCGCAGGAAGACATAGCGATCGAGATCGCGCGTGAAGGCCCGCACCGCCTGCAGGCGCCGCGCGACCTGCGCATCGAGCGTGCCCACCCGCGGCGGCAGCAGCCCATGGAGCGAAAACGCCGTCCGTTCCTCGTCGGTGAAGGCCGTTCCCTTGTTCAGAAGCGGGTTGGTCAACAGAACGGCGCCCTCGATATCGACCTCGAGGGGAATCTGGTCGGAACTCATGCGATCGCCTTCTGCCCTTGGGGGCCACCCGCTGAAACAGCGCACCGGCACGGGGTCCCCATCAAAGCGCTCGCGGGTCCTTCGCGTCAAATCTTGCGATGGCCAGCGCGCCACCGTGCCGACGGGGAGCGGGTCCCGCGAGGATTATCTGGCCTAAAGCTCCGCCGGAGGAACAAAGGGACCCGACCTGACGAACACCACCTCGGAGTGCAGGTGGCTGGTCCAGAGCCAGACCGACAGCAGGGGCCGCTCGTTGGTCTGCATCGCGTGTCGGGCGCAAGATTTGTGATAGACGCTGTCGCCCGGCCGCACCGCGAACCAGGGTTTCATATCCACCTTCCAGTCGCCGTCGCCGCCGACGATCCAATAGCTTTCCTCCGCGAGATGAGCATGCGGCGGGTAGTAGGTGTCGGGCCCCTGCAGGCTGAAGCCCGCGCTGATCTTGTCCGAAGGCAGCAGCCCGCCCTCGCCGATGATGACGGTGGCGGCGAAGTTCGGCATGAAGGCCGCCAGATCGGGCGCGGTCCAACGTTCCTTCGGGTTCATGAACCAGGTGACCTGGCCGGTCGCCGCGCTCAGCGCGCGACAGGCGCGATGAGAGGCCGAGCCCTGGAGCCCCGCATTGGCGCAGGCCGTTTCGAGATGCTGATCGACGACGGGGCAGCTCTGGGGCGCAGGCTCGTTCAGCCTGCCCGCCCAATCCACAGTCTCCAGGGCGAACCTCGCCGTCCGGGCCAAGGGTCCACCGGATGCGGCGGCAGCGGTGAAGATCCCGGCCATGGCTTCGATCAGCGGATTCATCAGGCTCTCTCTCGTGAATTGGCGTAGGGCGACTGAGACAGGGAGACGCCGTCAGAGCCCGCGCCGGTCTTCCCAGTCGAATTTCGCGACGGCCAGCGGCCGGAACCAGGGCCAGCCCCGGTAATAGAATTTCGTCGGGAAGCCTTCTGCGTCGAAGGCGGTGCGGGCGTCGTTGGCCCGCAGGAGACGCTGGGCCAGTTTGTAGCCGAACCAGCTCCCCATCGGCACGCCGGCGAAGCAATAGCCCGCGCCGTAATGCATCCCGTCATGGCTGCCGATATGGGGCCACATGTCGAAGGTGGCGGCGCATTGCCCGGTCCAGACATGGGCGAGCCTGGCCGCTTTGAGGTCGGGCAGGATCTCGTCCATCCGCCCCTTGAGGCGCCGCGCCTTGGCCTTGAGATCGCGGGTCGGGCTGCCGGTGCGCCAGCCCAGCAGCAGCCGGTCCTGGTCCGGCGCGCGGCGCCAGTAAGTGAGGTTGTTGTTCCAATCGTGATAGGTGCGGTTGGTGGGCGCCACGCGATCCAGAAGCTCGCGCGGCAGGATCTCGGTCGCCACCATGAAGCCGTTGAAGGGAACCAGCCGGCGCTGCAGCCAGGGCGTGGCGCGTCCGGTATAGCCGTTGGTCGCGATCGCGACTTCGCGCGCCTTCAGACTCCCTCGCGCGGTCGTCACCGTGAAGCCGCCGGCGTCGCGCGCGATGGCCGTCACGGCGGCGCGATCGTAAAGCCCGGCGCCGGCGCGCTCGGCCGCCGCGATCAGCCCGTTGACATAGAGCCCCGGATGGATCGAGCCCATCTCGGGAATCATCACGCCGCCCTGGAACAAGTCGGAGCCCGTCTCGCGATGCTGTTCGGCCTTCGGCACCATGGCGAAATCGTCGCCCAGATGGCGCTGCTTGATGGCGAGCTCGCGCGCCATCCCGTCATAGTGCCGCGGGCTCAAGGCCGCCATGAAGCGGCCGCTGTGCCGCAGATGGCAGGAGATGCCCTCGCGTTCGACCAGCTCATAGACGAAATCATAGGCCGTGCGCGCATCGCGATAGATCGCAAGCGCGCCTTCGAGCCCGCGGGAATCGATCAGCGAGCTGAAGCTGTGCTTGAGGGTGCGGCCGACATAGCCGGCATTGCGCGAGCTCGCCCCCTCGCCCAGCCGCTGCGCCTCCAGGACCGCGACCTTGCGCCCGGCCCGCGCCAGGGTCAGGGCGGCGACCAGCCCGGTGAAGCCGGCGCCGACGATGGCGACATCGACCTGCGCCGGCAGCGCCTGAAGCGGCCGCTCCGGCCGCGGCGCAGCCTCCCACCAGTAAGGCGTCTCCTTGAATCCGGCCGCAAAGATGTCGTCGCCTGCCATGCCCGTCCCTCCTGCCGTCCCGCTCTTCTAGCAGGGACGGTTGGGCATCGTCCATGTGCCCCGGCCATGCCGGTTCCGCTCTCATTCTTCGGCCTAGACCGAAGCAATAGAGGCGGACCGCCTTCGATCTTTCGAGTCATGCTGTGGCTTCCAGACACCCATGCATCTCGAGAGCAGCCACTATGCGCTTTACCGTGAAACGGAGCCGCATCTTCTAGGGCAAGATGCCGCGCCAATGATCGGGAATGCGAGAAGGAGTCTCAAATGTTAGCCGTTATCTTCGAAGTCTGCCCGAAAGCCGGTCACTGGGACGACTATCTGGGATATGCCCGACTGCTGAAGCCGGAGCTGGAGGGAATCGACGGCTTCATCGAGAATGAGCGCTTCGCGAGCAAGCGCCGTGAAGGGTGGCTGGTTTCGCTCTCCACCTGGCGCGACGAGAAAGCCCTGGTCCGCTGGCGCACCCATGCGCTGCATCATGACGTGCAGATGAAGGGCCGAACGGAGGTGTTCCGCGACTATCACTTGCGTGTCGGCGAGATCACCGCCGATACGCGCCTGCCGGCCGGCGCCGGATTGGAGCAGCAACGGTACGACGAAACCGCGGTCGGCAGCGCGAAGATCGCCGTTCTGACCGAGATACCGCTCGACCAGGCTGGTGCCGCAGAAGGGGCGGATCTGGCTGCGGTCGAATGGGATCTTTTCGAGAGCATTACCCGGCCGGGCCGAGCCCTGATCTTGAGTTTCTGGCGCAATGCGGAGGCCGCCGGCGGCTGGCTGGCACGGCCGGCGCTGCGGCAGCGGACGGTGCGGGTCATTCGCGACTACGGCATGTTCTCACGCGCCGAGGCCCCGCAATATTATCCTCCCATCTCCCCTGCCACGCCGCAGGAGTGACGCCGCTCGACGCTTGTCCGCAAAACTCTGCTAAACTTGCCGCTCGGGTCCGGCGGCCCGAGGTCTTGCGTATCGAACGCGCATCGCGTACCGCCGTGGGTCGGGGGACCAGGCGGATCGATGAGTGCAAGTGGGTTCAATCGCCGCGACTACGCCAAGGGCGTCGCGGCCGTGCTGACTGCGACTTTGTTCTGGTCGCTCTCCGGTCTCTTCATCCGGGTCATCCCGAACGCCGACGTCTGGCAGATCACGGCCGGGCGCGCGATCACCATGTCGCTGGGGCTGCTGCTGTTCCTGCTGGCGATCTATGGCCGCGGGACGTTTGCGCGCTTCCACAAGATTGACCGCTGGGCGCTCTTGGGTGCCGCCGGATTCTTCGCCGTCGGTTCCACGCTCTATATCGTGTCGCTGACCCTGGCCGGCACCGCCAACGTCGCCTGCCTCTCCAATCTGACGCCGATCTTCGCCCCACTCCTGGCGCGCGTCGTCATCGGCGAGCGCACCGGACCCGCGACCTGGTTCGCGGCGGCGCTCGCGATCGCCGGAGTCTTCGTCGTGTTCGGCACCGACTTCACGCAAGGCAGCGCGCTCGGCAATGCGCTCTCGCTCGTGGTCGCCTTCTGCTTCGCGGCCCAGACCGTCTGGCTGCGGCGCTATCGCGACATCGACCTGGTCCCGGCCGTCTGCCTCGGCGGCATCGTGGTGTTCCTGGCGGTCGCGATCTTCCATGGCGGCCTCGCCATGTCGCTCGAGACCATGGCCTGGATCGCGCTGATGGGCTTCGTGCAGCTGGCCTTCCCGCTGGTTCTCTACACCCGCGCCGCGCGCTGGGTGCCCGCCGTGCAGCTCACGCTGTTCGCGCTGCTCGACGTGATCCTGAACCCGTTCTGGACCTGGCTCGTGGTGGACGAGCATCCGAGCCTGAACGCGGTCTTCGGCGGCCTGCTGATCCTGGCCGGGGTCCTCATCAGCGTGATCGCCGTGCGCAGAACCTTGCCCGGCACGCCCGCTCTCGAGCCCGTCGGCGAACGCTGACGCGCCTAGCGCCGCTCCGGCGGCGTCTCGACATGGGGCAGGCGCGAGCGATATTCGAGATCGTCCAGCTTCAAGTGATTGCGCATATAGCTGACCGAAGCGTCGCGCATCGGCTGGAAGTCCCACGAGGTGTGCTTGCCGGTCATGAGCGCCGCCGCCACCATGCGCCGCCGCCGCTGACTCGCCACGACGTCCTCGCGCAGGCGCGCCATGTCCCAGCGCTTCGCCGCCTCGGCGCGATAGGCCGCGAGTTTTCCCGCCCAGGCGGGATCCGCCGCCAGATTGCGGCGCTCCTGGCGGTCGCTGGCCAGATCGAACAGCTGATCGGGATCGGAGGGGGTCGTCACGAACTTCTCGCTGCCGCGGCGGATCATCGTCAGGGGCGCGATGGCGCCTTCGCCCAGATATTCGCCGATGACCTCGTCATGGCCGCCGGTGCCGGAGAGATGCGGCAGCAGCGAGCGGCCGTCGATGGGGGCGGCGTAATCGGGACGCTGCCCGTCATGGGCGATCTCGGCCAAGGTCGGCAGCAGGTCGGCCAGCGACGTCGCCTCGCGCACGCGATGCGGCCGGAAGCCGCCGGCGCCCGCGACAATGAGGGGAATGCGGCAGGCATTCTCGTACCAGTTCATCTTGTACCAGAGCCCGCGCTCGCCCAGCATGTCGCCATGGTCGGCGGTCAGCAGGACGATCGTCTCCTCGCCCAACCCAACCTCGTCCAGGGCCTGCAGCAATCTCCCCACCTGGTCGTCGACGAAGGCGATCGAGCCGTAATAGGCGCGCCGCGCGGCCCGGACATGCGCCTCGGTCATCTCGTAGCGATCCATGTCCGAGACATGGCGCAGCCGCCTGGCATGCGGATCGAGCGGCACGTCGCCGGCGCGTACCGCCGGCATATCGATGTCTTCGTCGCGATAGCGGTTCCAATGCTCCGGCAGGATCGCATAGGGGTCGTGCGGATGGGTCATCGAGACCACGAGGCAGAAGGGCCGCTCGTCGGTGCCGCGGGCGGCGTCGTGGATATAACGCCGCGCCGCATAGACGGTCTCTTCGTCGAAATCGAGCTGGTTCGAGCGCGTGCAAGGGCCGGCCTGAATCACCGAGAGCATGTTGTGATACCAGGAGGGCCGGGTCTCGAAATCCTCCCAATCCGGGAACCAGCCATAGTCGGCCGGATAGATATCGGTGGTGAGCCGCTCCTCGAAGCCATGGAGCTGGTCGGGCCCGCAGAAATGCATCTTGCCCGACAGCGCGGTGCGATAGCCGGCGCGGCGCAGATAATGCGCGAAGGTGGGGATGTCGGCGGCGAAGTCGGCCGCGTTGTCATAGGCGCCGATGCGCGACGGCAGCGCGCCCGCCATCATGCTGAAGCGCGAGGGCGCGCAGAGCGGGCTGTTGGTATAGAAATTCTCGAACAGCACCCCGCGCTCGGCCAGCCCGGAAATGTTCGGTGCCTTGACGACCTTGTGGCCATAGGCCGGCAGGAAGCTCGCCGCCATCTGGTCGGCCTGCAGGAACAGGATGTTGGGCTTGCGCTTCGCCATGGGCCTCGCTCCGGACAGGGGCCCTTCCCGACCGCCCTCGGCCATCAAACTGATTTATGGCTCGAAGCCGCAGGAAAGCGCCCGATCCGGCAGTCTAGCGCGCCAAGTGCTTGACGCGGGAGCCTCCGCGGCGATGATAGGGTCATGAATGAAACTAATGGCGAAAGCAGCGGCCGCCTGCCGCCCCTGCGCGGCCTGGTCACTTTCGAGATGGCGGCCCGGCTGGGCAGTTTCACCAAGGCTGCCGACACGCTGGGCTTGACCCAGCCGGCCGTCAGCCACCAGATCCGGCGGCTGGAGCAGCATCTGGGCCGCCCGCTTTTCCGGCGCGATCACCGGGGCATCGCGCTGACCGAAGCGGGGGCGGCCCTCTTCGTCGCGGTCCAGCGCGGCCTCACCGGCATCGCCGAGGCGGTGCGCGAGATCCGCGGCACCACCGCCCAGCGGGTCGTCACCATCGCCGCCGACGTGGCGCTGGCAGGCCTCTGGCTGGTGCCGCGCCTCGCCGAGATCAAGGCGCTGCTGCCGACGGTCGAGCTGCGGATCATCACCTCGCAATGGACCCAGAACATCAACGAGATCGGCGCCGATCTCGGCGTGCTCTTCGGCGACGGCGCCTGGTTCGGCACCCGCGCCCAGCTGCTGGTGGCGGAGTACGCCTTCCCGGTTTGCGCCCCCTCGCTGCTGAAGAACGGCAAGCGTTTCACATTGGAGGAGCTGCAGCGCCTGCCGCTCCTGCATCTCGAGATGCCGGGCCCGATCAAGGGGACGAGCGAGCCCTGGTTCAAATGGGAGAGCTGGTTTGCGGCCGCGGGCCTGCCCTACCGCCCGGAGCAGCCCGGCCTCTCCTTCAACAACTACACCCTGGCGATCCAGGCCGCGATCGCGGGCCAGGGGATTGCGCTGGGCTGGCGCCCGCTGGTGGAGCAGGTCATCTCCGCTGGCCAGCTCGTGCAATGCGCCGACAAATCCTGCAGCTCGGCGCGCGGCTACCACCTGCTCCTGCCGGGCCGCGGCATGCCCGGGCCCGAGGTCGAGCGGCTGATCGACTGGCTCAAGATGGCAATGGCCGCCTCGCCGCCGATCCCGGCGCGCGACGGGTAATTTTCTTATCTCCTCCCCCGCTTGCGGGGGAGGACTAAGGAGGGGGCTGCTCGGTATCAGACATCGCGCGGTCCTCTCCCTGGCCCTCTCCCGCAAGCGGGAGAGGGGATGCGATTTTCTTACCCGATATCGAGGACCACGCGGCCGACGATCTTGCCGCGGCGCATCCGGTCGAAGATCGCGTTCACGGCCTTGAGCGGCTGCTTCTCGATCTTGGCGCGGATCAGGCCGTTGGTGGCGAAGGCCACCGCCTCGTGCAGATCCAGGCGCGTGCCGACATTGGAGCCGCGCACCGACAATTCCCAATTGGTGATGGCCGAGATCGAGGTGCGGATCTCGTCGGCCTTGCCGCCCGGCAGCCCGATATAGGAGACCGTGCCGCCCGGCCGCAGCATGCGGATCGCCTGCTCGAACGCGCGGGTCGCGACCGCCGTCACGATCGCGCCATGGGTCCCGCCGAGCTTCTCCTGGATCAGCTTGGCCGGGTCGTCCTTGCTGGCATCGGCCACGAACTCCGCGCCCAGCCGCCTGGCGAGTTTGAGCTTCTCTTCGGACACGTCGACCGCCGCGACCCGCATGCCCATGGCCCTCGCATATTGCACGGCAATATGGCCGAGGCCGCCGATGCCGACGATCGTGACCCACTGGCCGGGGCGCGTGCTGGTCCGCTTGAGGCCGCGATAGGTGGTGACGCCGGCGCAGAGGATCGGCGCCATCTCATGCATGTCGATCCGCGGCGAGAGCTTCGCCACGAAGGCCGCCGGCGCCACCATATATTCGGCATAGCCGCCGGGCTTGCTGTAGCCGGTCGCCTCGCCCTTCTGGCAGATGGTCTCCATGCCGGCGAGGCAGAATTCGCAAACGCCGCAGGCGCTGAACATCCAGGGGACGCCCACCCGCTGCCCGACCTTGAAACCGGCGACGCCGGTGCCCAGCCCCGCCACGGTGCCCGCCACTTCATGGCCCGGGATCAGCGGCAAGACCGGTCCCGGATTCCAGTCGCCATCGACGGCATGCAGGTCGCTATGGCAGACGCCGCAGGCCACCACCTTGATCAGGATCTCGCCATGGCCGGGCTCGGGAATCGGCATGGCTTCGACCTTGAGTTTCTGGCGGAGCTTGCGCAGAACCGCCGCCTTCATGCCGTTTGCTGCCCTGGCCATATGCTGTCCCTCCCGGTTCGGGCCCTTCGCGGGCCGCCCTTCAGTGTCTTCGAAAGCGGATTCCCACCGGCTGAAACCGCCGGCTCCGACCCGCAGCATATCGTCGCGCGCCGATGACGACATATCCCTAAAGCGGTAACGTCCCTGCCGCCATGCGCTCTGCCAAAACGCCCAAGACCTCGCGATCCAACCTGCTGCTCGGACAATGGAGCCGCGGCATGGGCGAACTCATCGACGCGCGCGGGCGCAGCGGTTTCGACCAGGTGCTGTGGCAGGCGGTGCGCCGGCTGGTCGACTTCGACTTCGTCATGACCTTTGCCTATCGCGGCCATGACCGGCCGCTGGCGCTGGGCGACACGCTCGATGCGCCACGTCGGCGGGTGATCGTGTCGGATTATCTCAACGGCCCCTATCTGCTGGACCCCTTCTTCCAGGCGACGCTCGATCAGGTGCGCAGCGGCGCTCACCGGCTGGCGGCGCTGGCGCCCGACCGCTTCCGGCAGAGCGAATATTGCCGCGCCCATTACGCTCGCACCCGGATCGGTGAAGAAGTCGGATTCTTCTTCGCGCTGGCCGAGGACGTGGTCGGCGTCACCTCCTTCGCGCGCTGGGCCGACAGCCCGCCGCTTTCGCGCGCCGACCTGCAATTGCTGCGCCTGATCGAGCCGGCGCTCCAGGCCATCTGCCAATGCCATTGGTCGCAAGTGGGACCGAGCTTCGCGCCCAAGAACGGGCCGTCCCCGCGCAGCGCCGCGGTCCCGCGAAGCGCGCCCTTTGCCCGCGCTTTCGAGCGCTTCGGCAAGCCGCTGTCGGCCCGCGAGCGACAGATCGTGACCCTCGTGCTCCAGGGCCATTCCACGGAATCGATCGCGCGCCATCTCGATATCAGCCCAGGCACGGTGAAGATCCACCGCAAGAACATCTACCGGAAGCTCGCCATTTCGACCCAGGCGGAGCTGTTCGCGGCCTTTCTCGGCGCCATCGCCTGATTCCGGTGTCATCCCCCAGGCGCGCCCCGCCTATATCCGGAGGGGTATGCCGCGGGCGGGAGCCCACCCCCTAGAATGGCGATCGGGATGCGAGGGAGCGGCACGCAGCTCCGGCATCGGGGAGCGGGTTGACGGAACGCCCATTTGGCGAGCCGCGAACTCATTCAAGCAACAAGAACGACGACCACTCACAGGGAAAGATCGACATGAGCAAGAGCTGGTACAGCGACCTGCCGCAATATTACCAACGCCAGATCAAGGCGATGGGCCTCGACGATGCCGGCATGAGCCGGCGCCGCGCGATGAAGGCCATGGCCGCCGCAGCGGGTGCCGCCGCCGCCGCGGGCCTGGTCAAGCCGGCCGCGGCCGCGGCCAATCTCAGCTATATGTGCTGGGAAGGCTACAACGACCCGCGCATCATCGAGCCCTTCAAGAAGGCCAATGATTGCGACGTCTCGTTCGACCTGATCGTCGATTCTCCCGGCGGTTTCGCCAAGCTGCAGGCGGGCGCGTCGCGCGAGGTCGATATCGTCTCGACGGACATGCCCTGGGTCACCCGCATGGGACCCGCCGGCCTCGCCCTCGAGCTCGACCCCACCCAGTATGCCGACATCTATGCGACCTTCTATCCGCAGTTCCGCCCGCCCTTCGAGCCGCTGATCACCGACGGCAAGACCATCGGCGTCGCCACCCGCTGGGGTTGGGTCGGACCCTGCCTCAATCTCGATCACGACAAGCCCGAGGATTGGAAGACCTATGACGGCGTCTTCGATCCGAAGAACAAGGACAAGATCTGCGTGATGGATTGGGGCGATTGGCCGATCCTGCCGATGGCTCTCCATGCCGGCGTCAATCCCTATGAGGAGCTCGACAAGAACGGCCTCGAGGAGGTGCGCAAGGTGCTGCGCGCCATGTTCAAGAACACCCGCACGCTCGTGGGCGACCTGACCCTGGCGCAGAAGGGCCTGCTCGACGGCTCGCTCAAATGCTGCGTCGGCTCCGGCTCCTACATGACGTCGGCCATGCGCAAGCAGGGCCACAAGAACATCCTCGCGGTCGTTCCTGAGCCCAAGAACGGGCTGAAGACGGGCATCATCTGGGTCGAGGCGACGGCGATCCTGAAGGAAACGGACCAGCCGGATCTTTCGCGCAAGCTCCTCAAGCATGTCGTCTCGAAGGAGAGCGGCAAGATCCTCTCGCTCCTCGACACCACCTCCAACGTTGTGACCAACGCAGAGGTCGAGAAGGAGTACACCGACGAGGAGAAGTCGATCCTCCAGGTCGATTACATGTGGCACGCCTGGGACAACAGCCAGATGCACCGCATCGCGCCGAACATCGACGAGATGCTGGCGATCTGGCAGGAAGAACTGGCGGCGGCCCAGTAATCCCGTTAGCGTCGCGGCGAGGCCGCTCCTCAGGCGGAGCGGCCTCGCCCTTTCCTTTCCCGCGAACCCACGGCGCGCCAGCCTTGACGGGAGCCCATGGCCCGAACCGATACCCATGACGCCGATCTCCTCGAGATCGTCGACCTCAAGAAGAGCTTCGGTAGCTACGAGGCGCTGAAGGGCGTCTCGCTCACGGTCCGTCAGGGCGAGTTCATGGCCCTGGTCGGCCCCTCGGGCTGCGGCAAGACCACGCTCCTGAAGCATGTCGCGGGCTTCGAGGAACCGACCGCGGGAACCTTGCGCATCGACGGCAAGGAGATGGTGGGCGTACCGCCGGCGCAGCGTCCGACCAGCATGGTGTTCCAGCGCCTGGCGCTCTTCCCCCATATGACGGTGGCGCAGAATATCGGCTTCCCGCTGAAACTGCGGAAGATGGCGCATCCCGAGATCGAGGCGCGGGTGCGCGCCATGATCACGCTGATGGAGCTGCGTCCCGAATATCTCGGCCGCTATCCGCGCCAGCTTTCGGGCGGCGAGCAGCAGCGCGTGGCGCTCGCCCGCTCGATGGTGTCCGAGCCCAAGCTTCTCCTGCTGGACGAGCCGCTCTCGGCGCTCGACGTCAAGCTCAAGAAGGTGCTGCAGGCCGAGCTCAAGCGGCTCCATCGCAGCCTCGGCGTGACCTTCCTCCATGTCACGCACGACCTCGAGGAAGCGATGATGCTGGCCGACCGCATCTGCGTCATGCGCGCCGGCGAGATCCTGCAGATCGGCAGGCCCGACGACATCTATTACCGGCCCGCCAACGCCTTCGTCGCCGGCTTCATCGGCGAGACCAATCTCTTTCCGGTCGACATCACCTCGATCGAGGAATCGGGCGTCGGTTATCGCTCCGGCGAGATCCAGGACGCCACCAACCGCGTTCCTCGCGCGCTCGCCGCCAAGGTCCTCGCCGAGGGCGCCGCGCATATGATGGTGCGCCCGGAGCTGATCCACATCGCGCGCAGCGGCGTCTCCGGCGGCTTCGATTGCCGCCTTCCGGCGAGCATCACCGAGCTCTTCGTCAAGGGCGGCACGATCCAGTACCGGGCCCGATCGAGCCTGGGCCAGGACATCGTGTTCGAGATGCCCGGCACCTCGGAACGGCCCGCCGACATCGGCGACAAGGTCGAGCTCGGCTGGAACAAGGCCGACATCTTCCTCTTCTGCACCGAGGCCTGAGATGGCGACGGAGGTCGAACGCAGCTGGCGCGATCCCGCCTTGATCGGCAAGGCCCTGCCGACCGTGCTGCTGCAGACGAGCTGCTTCCTGGCGCCGCTGCTGATGACCTTCCTGCTGACCTTCCAGAAGACCAAGAACTTTCAGCTCACCTGGGCGTGGAACCTCGATGTCTGGACCGACGTCTTCACCAAGCCGCATTACTGGACCATCCTGATCCATACGCTCGTCATGGCGGTAACCTGCACCGCCCTGTGCGTGGTGCTGTCGCTGCCGATCGCCTATGCGCTGGCGACCCGCATGAAGCGCTTCGAGAATCACATCAAGATTCTCATCACCTTCGCCTTCCTGACGGACGCGACGCTCAAGACCTTCGGCTGGGTGCTGTTCCTCGATGCCCATGGGGCCGCGAATT
This sequence comes from Hypericibacter terrae, assembly GCF_008728855.1. GTDB lineage: Bacteria > Pseudomonadota > Alphaproteobacteria > Dongiales > Dongiaceae > Hypericibacter > Hypericibacter terrae. The sequence continues at coordinate 4,353,101 of NZ_CP042906.1, forward strand.
ATCTGCTGGAGCAGATCGGGTTCGCACCCGGCACGATCGCCATCCTCTTCACCGACTGGGCGACCATGCTGGGCATGGTCTATAGCCTGCTGGCCTTCACCATTTTCACGATCTATCTCTCGATCGACCAGATCGACCGCTCGCTGATCCTCGCCGCCTACGACGCCGGGGCCGGCAAGTTCCGCGCCTTCTGGGAGGTGACCCTGCCGCTCTGCCGCCCGGGCATCTGGGCCGGCGTGGTGCTGGTGTTCCTGCTGGCGGTCGGCGTCTTCCTCGAGCCCAAGGTGCTGGGCGGCGGCAAATCGCCGATGTCGGCCGAGCTGATCCGCCAGACCTTCGAAACCCGCGTGAACTGGCCCTTGGGCGCCGCCCTCACCTTCGTGCTGATGGCTGCGGCGGTGTTCTTCATCCTGCTGTTCAACCGGGTCTATTCGCTCAAGCGCTCGATGGTGGCCTGATGAACCACCGCCTCGAAGCCCGGCTCGTCGAAATCGTTCTCTACGGCTCGGTCGCGGCCGTCCTGGTATTCTTCTATCTCCCGATCTTCACGCTGATCGCATTCTCCTTCCATGAGGGGCGCTATCTGACGCTGCCCTTCGACGGCTTTTCGCTCGACTGGTATGCGGCCCTGCTCGACAACCCCAACGCCAAGGGAGCGCTCGTCAATTCGACCGTGATCGCGCTCATCTCCATGGTGGCGAGCACGATCTTCGGCACCCTGGCCGGCATCGTGGCGGTGCGTTATCGCTTTCCGGGCAAGAAGCCCTTCCTCGCCCTGTCGGCTGCTCCCCTGGTATTCCCGCAACTGCTGCTCGGTATCGTGCTGCTGCTGTGGTTCTCGGTGCTGGGGCGCTGGCTCGATTTCAACAACGGCGTCACGACGGCCATCATCGGACATGTGGTCTATATCACCCCCTTTGCCATGGTGATCGTCGCAGTCCAGGTGTTCAATTTCGACGCGACGCTCGAGGATGCGGCGCGCGACTGCGGTGCGGGCGACTGGGAGGTTTATCGCTACGTCACGATCCCGCTGCTTTGGCCCGGTATCTTCTCGGCCGCCATCTTTGCCTTCCTCCTGTCCTGGGGAAATTTCTACCTGACCTACAGCCTCGCCGGCTCGACCCGCACGCTGCCCACCTTTGTCTTCAGCGGCATCGCCACCGGTTCATCGCCGCTCTATCCGGCGATGGCGACGGTCGTCTTCATTCCGGGTATCCTGCTGGTGATGCTGGCGGACGGCCTGCGCCGGCGGGCCGCCCGCGGCGGCGTCTGACCGCTATTTCATTACCGGCCGACCCGAGGACATGATGACGGACCGTTTCCATAACACCGTGCGCGAGATCGAGAACGCCTGGATCGAGCTCAAGGATGGCTGCCGCCTGGCGGCACGCATCTGGCTGCCGGAAGGCGCCGAAGCGAAGAAGGTGCCGGCCATTCTCGAATATCTCCCCTATCGCAAGCGCGACGGCACCGCCGTGCGCGACCAGCTCACCCATCCCTATTTCGCGGCCCATGGCTATGCGTCCTTACGCGTCGACATGCGCGGCAACGGCGAATCCGACGGGGTGATGCTGGACGAATATCTGAAGCAGGAGCAGGACGACGCGATCGAGGTGCTCGACTGGATCGCGCGCCAGCCCTGGTCGACCGGCAAGGTCGGCATGATCGGCATCTCCTGGGGCGGCTTCAACGGGCTTCAGGTCGCCGCACGGCGTCCCGAACCGCTGAAGGCCGTGGTCTCGATCTGCTCGACCGTGGATCGCTATGCCGACGACATCCATTACAAGGGCGGCTGCCAGCTCAACGAGAATCTCGGCTGGTCCTCGACCATGTTCGCCTATTCCTCGCGGCCCCCCGATCCGGCGCTGGTCGGCGACCGCTGGCGCGAGATCTGGATGGAGCGGCTCGAGAACGAGCCGTTGCTGATCAAGAACTGGCTGGAGCATCAGCGCCGCGACGAATACTGGAAACATGGCTCGATCTGCGAGGACTGGAATTCGATCGAGGCGGCCGTGCTGGCCGTGGGCGGCTGGGCCGACGCCTATCGCAACGCGCCGCTCCAACTGGTCGCCCGTCTCAAGGCGCCCTGCAAGGCGCTGATCGGGCCCTGGCTGCATAAATATCCGCATTTCGCCGTGCCGGCGCCGCGCATCGGCTTCCTGCAGGAATGCCTGCGCTGGTGGGACTACTGGCTCAAGGGGATCGATACCGGCGTGATGAAGGAGCCGGACGTGCGGGCCTATATGCAGGACAGCGTGCCCGCCAGCACCTTCTACAAGGAACGGCCCGGCCGCTGGATCGCCGAACCCTCCTGGCCGTCGCCCCACATCAGGCCGCTGACCCTGGCGATGAATGCCAACGGTCTGGCGCCGCAGGCGGGACCCGAAACGCCGCTCGAGCTCGCCTCGCCGCAGACCACGGGCTCGGTCGGCGGCGAATATTGCGCCATCTGGCTGGGGCCGGAATCGCCGGGCGACCAGCGCGTCGACGATGCGGGCTCGCTCTGTTTCGACGGCGCGCCGCTGGCGGCGCCGCTCGAAATCTTCGGCACGCCCGAGATCGAGCTCGAGCTCGCGATCGACAAGCCGCAGGGCTTCGTCTGCGTCCGGCTCTGCGATGTCTGGCCCGACGGCCAGTCGGTCCGGGTGAGCTACGGTTTCCTCAACCTCGCCCATCGCAACAGCCACGAGCATCCGAGCCCGGTGCCCGTGGGTCAGCGGCTCAAGGTGAAGGTCAAGCTCGACGACTGCGCCCATGCCTTCCGCCAGGGCAACCGGCTGCGCATTGCTGTCTCGACCAGCTACTGGCCGATGATCTGGCCCTCGCCCGAGCGGGTGCATCTCACGCTCCAGGCCGGAAAATGCCGGGCGATCCTGCCCGAGCGCCCGCACCGGGCCGAGACCGCCCCCCATTTCGAGCCGCCCGACAGCGCCCCGCCGCTCAAGCTCGAAACCGTGCGGCCAGGATCGAATGTCCGCCGCCTCGAGCAGGATCTGGGCTCGGGCGAATGGAAGCTGGTGATCGAGGACGATTTCGGCGAGACGCGCGACACCACCCATGGCCTCGTCAGCGGCGGCGCCGGCCGCGAGACTTGGCGGGTCCATCCCGACGATCCGCTGCAGGCCGTGGGCGAGACCCATTGGACCATGACCGTGTCGCGACCCGGATGGTCGACCCGGACCGAGACCTACTGCCGGCTGCGGGCCGATCGCACCCGGTTCTTCCTGGAAGGGCGGCTCGAGGCCTATGAAGGCGACAAGCTGGTGCTCGAGCGCGAATGGAAGAGCGAGCATCCGCGCGAGATGATGTGAGCCTCAGGCTCTGAGCGGCTTGATGGCGCGGGCCTGGGCCTCGATCCAGGCCTGCAGCAGCTGGGTCGCGGGCGAAGCCGGTCGGTTCATCGGCAGCAGCTGATAATACCCCCCGGCGGCGGGCACGCTGCCGGGGACCGCCTGCACCAGCGTCCCGCGGGTCAGGTGATCGGTGATGAGGCCCCGCCAGCCGAGCATGACGCCGTGGCTTTCGACCGCGGCCTGCATCGCCATCATGTAGTTGTTGAAGCGTTCGGAACGGCCGCGCGCCGGCTCGGTGATGCCCATCTTGGCGAACCAGATCGGCCAGGTCTCCCAGCTGCGATTGTCGCTCTCGGTATGGATCAGGCGTTCCGCCAGCAGATCCGCCGGCCGCTTCATCTCGGGCCGCTCGGCCCGGTAGCTGGGGCTGCAGACCGGGATGATGTCGTCGCCGAACAGCAGGGTCGAAGCATAGCCCGGCCAGTCGCCGGGCCCGTAGAGCACCACCAGGTCGAGATCGTCCTCGAGCCGGTCGACCAGCCGGTCCGCCACGATATAGCGCAGCGCGATATCGGGATTGGCGACGCTGAAGCTGGGAATCCGCGGCATCAGCCAGAGCGAGGCGAAGGCGATCGTGGAGCCGACAGTGACCTGGCGTGGATCGGAACCCACCGCCAGCTCGCGGCAGGCCTGGCCGATCTGGCTCAACCCGTCGAACAGCGCGCGATGCAGCGTGACCCCCTGGGGCGTCAGCCGCACCCGGCGATGGAACCGTTCGAACAACGCGCAGCCCAGATGTTCTTCCAGCTTGCGCACCTGCCGGCTGATGGCGGCCACGGTGACGTTGAGTTCGGCCGCCGCCAGGGTGATGGACTGATGGCGGGCTGCGGCCTCGAACGCCACGAGGCTGTTGGCAGGCGGCAGCTGAGGGTCAGACTGGGCCATAAACTCAGGTCAATCAAACATTGATATTTTTGGGAGTTTACTGCCGAATAGCGGCCATGCAAGTTTGGCATATCGTAAATAAATATTCGGGCGCGAACAGGGCCGGCGGGCGGGCTCGAGGCCTTGGATCAGGCCCGTGGGATCGGCTTCATGAGGGTCGGAAACGGGAGCCGGTGTCGGCGCGCTGGCCTTCCCGACCTGCCATCGCTGGCGCGGAAAAGCCCCGAATTTTGCCGGAGATGCCGCTTGGGGCCGTCATGATCGGCCGGTAAGACGTCAATCATGCTGTGGCAACGGGAAAGCCCGTGCCATAGTTCGCCTCAAATAATAAGCCGCTCGTGGGAGTGCGGCACTCGGATGAACCCCACCGAAGCATGGGAGGCTTCAATGATCGACTTCGGACATCGGTGCGCGACAACCGCGAACCGCCGGCAGGCCCGCATCCTGGGTTCGGCCGCGCGGCGAGCTTCGGCTTGACTCGCGCCCTCGCGAGCAAGATCGCCTTTCCGGCCCTCTAGCCCGGTCTGACGATCCGTCGAATGCCGATTCGTCTCATGCACGATCTAACGATGCACGACGTCTTGGTTCGCCGCGGCTTTCACCCTGCTGCGCTCTCGATCGGGCCGATGGGCCGGAACGGAACCGCAGGGCCGCAGGAACCGAAGGCCGGCATCTCCGCACGCGACGCTGTCGCCGCCGGAGATTGCCGGTCGAGGAAGAACTGACCGCCGGTTGGACATGGTGCCCTTCCGGTTTGGCCGAAAATCGATGGGAGATATCGAGCAATGAATGAATGGGAACGGCTCCAACAGGCAGCCCTGACGGGCAGGGCCAGCCGACGTGAGTTCCTGCGCGGCGCGGCTGCGCTGGGCATCACGACCGCGCTCAGCAGCGGAATCATGGTGAAGGCGGGTTGGGCCGCCGAACCGAAGAAGGGCGGCACCCTTCGCATGGGCATGGAAGGCGGCTCGCCCAGCGATTCGCTCGATCCGCGCACCTACGCGGACTCGGTCATGATCGCGGCGTCGCTCGCCGTCATGAACTGTCTGATCGAGTTCGACACCGCCGGCAATCCGACGGGCGAGCTGTTCGAAAGCTGGGACGTGAAGCCCGGCGCCGCCGAATGGGTCTTCAATGTCCGCCAGGGCATCAAGTTCTCGAACGGCAAGACGCTCGACGCCGAAGACTGCATCTACTCGATCCAGATCCATCGCGGCGAGACCAAGTCGCCGGCCAAGGGCATCCTCGAGCAGATCAAGGAGATCAAGGCCCTGTCGCCGACCCAGGTCGGCATCACCCTCTCTTCCGGCAATGCCGACTTCCCGGTCATCCTCGGCGACTACCATCTCGTGGTGGTGCCGAAGGATTTCACCGACTGGCAGAAGCCGATCGGCACCGGCGCCTACACGCTCGAGAGCTTCGAGCCGGGTGTGCGCCTGGTCTTCAAGAACCGCGGCGATTACTGGAAGCCCGGCCGCGGCAATTTCGACACGGTCGAGCTGCGCAACATCCAGGACGTTGCGGCCCGCACGGCGGCCCTGCAGTCGGGTGAAGTCGATGCGGTCAACCGCCTCGATGCCCGCACCGTGAAGCTGCTGATGCAGGACCCGAACCTCAACGTCGTCCGCACCAAGGGCACCGGCAACCGCTTCTGCTTCGTGACCCGCGTGACCGACAAGCCGTTTGACAACAAGGATCTGCGCACCGCCCTGAAGTGGGGCATCGATCGCGAGAAGATCATCGAATCCGTCTATAACGGCTATGCCGTCCCGGGCAACGATCACAATCTCGACGCGCTCAATCCCTTCTACAACACCGAGATGCCGCAGCGGAAATACGATCCGGAAAAGGCGGCGTTCTTCTTCAAGAAGGCGGGGCTCCCCGCCAACACCGCGATCGAGCTGCAGACCTCGGAAGGCGCCTGGGGCTCGGCCGTCGACTGTGCCTCGCTCTATCAGCAGGCGCTCAAGAAGGCCGGCATCAATCTCGACGTGAAGAAGGTGTCCGCCGACGGCTACTGGGACAATGTGTGGCTGAAGGTGCCCTTCTGCGCCGTGTATTGGGGCCGCCGCATGTCCGCCGACCAGGCCTTCACCCAGGTCTTCGGCGAGGCGTCCGACTGGAACGACACGAACTGGAAGGTTCCGGAGTTCCAGAAGCTGATCAAGGACGCCCGCATCGAAACCGACCAGGCGAAGCGCAAGGAGATGTACTGGAAGGCCCAGGAGATGATCGCCGACGACGACGGCTTCATCTGCTTCGCCATCACGGACTATCTCGACGGCTACTCGAAGAAGGTCATGGGCAACGAGCCGCACGCTCGCTACGACCTGAACGACAACCGTATCGCCGAAAAGGGCTGGTTCGCGTAATCCAGCTCAACTGAAATCACTGCCAATCCCGGGGGCGACCTCATGCTTCGATTGATCTTAAGTCGGGTCGCCCTCGGGCTTGTTACGCTGCTTGCCGTCAGCCTTCTGATTTTCATCGCAACCGAAGTGCTGCCGGGCGACGTCGCCAGCGCGGTCCTGGGCCAGGGCGCCACGCCCGAGACGCTGGCGGTCTTCCGGCATGAGCTCGGCCTCGACCGGCCGGCCTATGTCCGCTACCTCGAATGGCTCTTCAACGCGCTGCGCGGCGACTTCGGCGTCGCCCTCACCAA